>NZ_CP170445.1:0-601061 GCF_042473625.1 Kineococcus sp. DHX-1
GTGCACGACGACCGTTCCCTGGTCGAGGGCCGCGTCCAGCGCGTCCTGAACCACCGCATCCGCCCGGCGGTCCACCCGCAGCGCGTCCCGATGACGCTGTCGGCGTGGCTCGTCCCGGACGAACCGGTGCCTGCGCGCGACGCCGTCGCCGCGCTGGAGGCCGGGGAGTTCGGCGAGTTCTCGATCGGCACCACGTGGGGCCGGCCGTGGTCGACGACGTGGGTCCGCGCGCAGGCGCAGGTCCCCGCGGAGTGGGCGGGCAAGCGCGTCGAGGCGCAGTTCGACCTCGGGTTCATCGGCGACTGGCCGGGCAACCAGGCCGAGGCGCTCGTGCACTCCCTCGACGGGGTGCCCATCAAGGGCGTCGCGCCGGACAACAAGATCGTGCCCGTCGTCCGTGACGCGCAGGGCGGGGAGACCGTCGACTGGCTGCTGGAGATGGCGGCCAACCCCGACATCATGGCCGACGACATGAAGCCCACCCCGCTGGGCGACAAGTCGACCGCGGGTGAGAAGCACCTGTACACCATGAAGGTCGCCGACCTCGTCGTCCTCGACGAGGAGGTGTGGATGCTCGCGGTGGACGTCGAGTGCCTCGACGACCTCATGCGGCACCTGCCCGAGTCCGAACCCCGCCGGTACGAGATCGCCCGTGCGCTGGACCGCGCCATGGACGCCCTCGACCTCGACGACATCTCCGGCACCGCCACCGCGGCGCGCGCCGAACTCGCCAGCGTCCTGGCCTCCCCGGCCGTCGGCAGCGCGCACACGCTCTCCTCCGTCGGGCACGCGCACATCGACTCGGCGTGGCTGTGGCCGCTGCGCGAGACGCAGCGCAAGACGTCCCGCACGTTCGCGAACGTCACCGCGCTCGCGCAGGAGTACCCGGAGTTCGTCTTCGCCTGCTCCCAGGCCCAGCAGTACGCGTGGGTCAAGGAACGCTCGCCCGAGGTCTACGCCCGCATGCAGGCCGCCGCCAAGGCCGGCCAGTGGGTCCCCGTCGGCGGCATGTGGGTCGAGGCCGACGGCAACCTGCCCGGCGGTGAGGCCCTCGTTCGGCAGTTCGTCACCGGCAAGTCGTTCTTCCGCGACGAGTTCGACGTCGACTGCAAGGGCGTCTGGCTGCCCGACTCCTTCGGCTACTCCGGTGCGTACCCGCAGATCGCGCGCCTGGCCGGCATGGACTGGTTCCTCACGCAGAAGATCTCGTGGAACCAGACGAACAAGTTCCCGCACCACACCTTCCGCTGGGAGGGCATCGACGGGACGCAGATCTTCACGCACTTCCCGCCCGTCGACACCTACAACGCGATCTTCTCCGCGGAGGAGCTCACGCACGCCGTCGAGAACTACTCCGAGAAGGGGCGCGGCACCCGCTCGCTCGCCCCCTTCGGCCACGGCGACGGCGGTGGCGGCCCCACCCGCGAGATGCTCGAGCGCGCCCGCCGGTTCGCCGACCTCGAGGGCTCGCCGAAGGTGAAGGTCGAGGACCCGAACCAGTTCTTCGCCGACGCCCGCGCCGAGTACCCCGCGCCGCCCGTCTGGGCCGGGGAGCTGTACCTCGAACTGCACCGCGCGACGTACACGAGCCAGGCGCGCACCAAGGCCGGCAACCGCCGCAGCGAGCACCTGCTGCGCGAGGCCGAGCTGTGGGCGACGACCGCCGCGCTCAACGTCCCGTCCTACTCCTACCCGCACGCCGAGCTCGACCGGCTGTGGAAGATCGTGCTGCTGCACCAGTTCCACGACATCCTCCCCGGGTCCTCGATCGCGTGGGTGCACCGCGAGGCCGAGCAGACCTACGGCCAGGTCCGCGCCGACCTCGAGGCGCTCGTCACCGAGGCCGTCCACGCCCTCGGCAGCGGCTCGCGCGTCCTGCTCAACACCGCCCCGCACGACCGCACCGAGGTCGTCGACGGTCAGCTGGTCCGCGTGCCGGCGTCCGGGTCGGTCGTCCTCGCCGACGCGGCGCAGGAGCCGGCGACGCCCGTCACCGTCACGCGCGCCGACGGCACCCTCGTCCTGGCCAACGGCGTCCTCACGGTCGTCGTCGACACCGACGGGCTGCTGGCCTCCGTCGTCGACGAGGTGAACGACCGCGAGGTCCTCGCCCCCGGGACGCGCGGGAACCTGCTGCAGCTGCACAGCGACTTCCCGAACAACTGGGACGCCTGGGACGTCGACCTGCACTACAAGCACCGGGTCGTCGACCTCGTGGCCGCCGACGAGGTCACGGTCGTCGAGGAGGGTCCGCTGCGGGCCCGCGTGCGCGTCGTGCGCACCGTGAAGAAGTCCCGCATTGAGCAGGAGTACGTGCTCGCGGCCGGGTCCGACCGCATCGACGTTCGCACCGAGATCGACTGGCACGAGCAGGAGAAGTTCCTCAAGGCGGCGTTCCCGCTCGACCTGCACGCCGCCGTGAGCTCCTCGGAGATCCAGTTCGGGCACGTGCAGCGCTCGACGCACACGAACACCAGCTGGGACCACGCCCGCTTCGAGACGGCCATGCACCGCTGGGTGCACGTCGCCGAGCCGGGCTACGGCGTCGCGGTGGCCAACGACTCGACCTACGGCCACGACACGACCCGCGCCGCCCGCGAGGACGGCGGGTCCACCACGACCGTGCGCCTCTCGCTCGTCCGCGGCCCGAAGATGCCGGACCCGCAGGCCGACCAGGGCCGGCACGTCCTGTCGTACTCCCTCGTGCCGGGCGCGCAGATCGCCGACGCGGTCCGCACCGGGTACGACGTCAACCTGCCGCTGCGCGAGGTCGACGGCCCGGCCGAACTGCCCCAGGCGCCCGTGACCGTGACCGGTGACGGGTCGACGCTGGAGACCGTCAAGCTGGCCCAGGACGGTTCCGGCGACGTCGTCGTCCGCATCTACGAGTCCCGGGGTGCGCGGGCGAAGGGCGTCCTGCGGACGTCGTTCCCGATCGCCGAGGCCACCGTCGTCGACCTGCTCGAGGACCCGGCGCAGGAGGGGACCGCGGCCGCCCGCGGCGTCGCCTCGCTGCTCGAGGACGGCACCGTCGGCTTCGCGCTGCGCCCGTTCGAGGTCCTCAGCCTGCGGCTGGCCCGCGCGTGAGGGAGTGGCTGGAGCCCGAGCACGTCGGGCGCCGTCGTGAACCCGTCGGGACCCTCCGACGGGCCGTCCCCGACGACGGGTTCACCTGCGTCGACCTCGACGGCGACTGGGAGTTCCAGCTCCGGGCGCACCCCGAGGCCGCGAAACTGCCGGGTTGGCTCACCGCTCAGGTGCCCGGGTGCTGGACGACCGAACCCTCGCTGTGGGGGGAGGTCGCCGACCCGCCCTGGTACACGAACGACCAGATGCCGTGGCCGGACCTGCCGCCGACCCCGCCGACCGCGCACAACCCGACCGGCGTGTACCGCCGGGACGTCACCGTCCCGGTGGACTGGGCCGGCCAGCGCGTGCTGCTGCACGTGGGGGCGGCCGAGTCGACGCTGCTGGTCCGCGTCGACGGGGAACCCGTCGGCTCCAGCACGGACTCCCACCTCGCGGCCGAGTTCGACATCACGGCCTGGGCCGCGCCCGGGGCGACGGTGCAGGTCGAGCTGACGGTCGTGAAGTGGTCGGCGTCCACGTTCGTCGAGGACCAGGACCAGTGGTGGCACGGCGGGATCACCCGCTCCGTCCGCCTCTTCACGCGGCCGGTGCTGCACCTGTCCGACGTCCGGACCGTCGCCGACGCCGACGGCCGGTTGTCGGTCGACGTCCGCGTCGGCTGCGACGGAGGGGAGGGCGCGCGCCGCGGGTACCTGCCCGAGGGCTGGCGCGTCGACGTCCGCCTGGGGGAGACCGCGCTGGCGTTCGACGCCGCGGCCCACGCCCGCGACCTGGACGACGAGCGCATCTCCCTCTACCGCGGCCGGGCCCGGTTCCGCGGCGAGTTCCCCGGGATCGCGACGTGGACCGCGGAGACCCCCGTCCTGCACGACGTCACCGTGGAACTGCGGGACGCCGACGGGACGCTGGTGGACTCCGAGGTCCAGCGCGTCGGGTTCCGCACGGTGGAGGTCGTGGGCCCGGACCTGCTCGTCAACGGCCGGCGGATCTTCGTCCGGGGCATGAACCGGCACGACCGGGACCCGCTCACGGGCCGGGTCGTGACGACGGCGCAGGTGCGCGAGGAACTGCTGACCCTCAAGCGGTTCGGCTTCAACGCCGTCCGCACGTCGCACTACCCGAACGACCCGACGTTCTACGACCTCACCGACGAGCTGGGGTTCTACGTCGTCGACGAGGCGAACATCGAGTCGCACGCGTGGGCGCACGAGATCTGCGACGACCCGGCCTACCTGCCGGCGTTCACGCAGCGGGTGGCGCGCATGGTGCGCCGCGACCGCAACCACCCGAGCGTCATCGTGTGGTCGCTCGGCAACGAGAGCGACTACGGCGCCAACCACGACGCCGTCGCGGCCTGGATCCGGCGTGACGACCCCACGCGGCCCCTCCAGTACGAGGGGGCGATCAAGGACGACTGGACCACGGGGTTCGCGGCCAGCGACATCGTCTGCCCGATGTACGCGCACCTGGACCAGATGGTCGAGCACGTCACGCAGAACCCGCCGCTGCGGCCGGTCATCCAGTGTGAGTACTCCCACGCGATGGGGAACTCGAACGGGTCGCTGTCGGACTACTGGGCGGCGATCGAGTCGCTGCCGGGCCTGCAGGGCGGGTTCATCTGGGAGTTCGCCGACCACGGCATCCTGCAGCGCACCGACGACCGGCTGCCCGCCGGGCGCGCCGGGGCCGGGCGGTTCGCCGACGGCGTTCCGGCCGACGGGTTCCGCTGGGCGCACGGCGGCGACTTCGGGGACACCCCGAACGACGGCGCGTTCTGCCTCGACGGGGTCGTGCTGCCGGACGGCACGCCCAAGCCGGTGATGTACGAGCACCGCGAGCTCGCCTCGCCCGTGCGCCTGTCCCTCGAGGACGGTGTGCTGCGCGTGCGCAACGCCTACGACTTCGCCGGGCTGGGCCACCTCCGCGGGCAGTGGGTGCTGGAGGCGAGCGACGGCACGTCCCTGACGGTCCCCGCCGACCTCCCGACCCTCGCCGCGGGCTGCACGGCCGTGGTCGAGGTGCCCGCCGAGCTCGCTGAGGCCGGGGCCGGTGAACGGTGGCTCCAGCTCGTCGTGACCCAGGCCGAGGGCACGGCGTGGAACCCCGCGGGGGCCGAGGTCAGCCGGCCCTGCGTGCGGTTGCCCGACCGGGACCGCGACGTGACGGAGGGCGCAGCCACCCCCTCGTCGCCCGTCGTCCTCGACACCACGGGGGCTCTGGAGTTCCCGGGCCTCGCCCGGCCCGAGCTCACGTTGTGGCGTGATCCGACCGACAACGACGACATCGCCGGCGACGGTGCGCGCTGGGTGGCCGCGGGGCTGCGCGACGCCCAGCCCGCCGTCGTCGCCGTCGAGGGTTCCTCGGTCGTGTCGGTGCTCAAGACCTCGGCGGGGGAGGTCCGGCACACCCAGGCCCTCCGCTGGGACGAGCGGGGTCTGCACTGCGAGGACACCGTCGTGCTGCCCGACGGGCTCGAGGACGTTCCGCGCGTCGGGGTCCGCGTGCCGCTGGCCGGCGTGGCGACCGGTGCCCGCTGGTTCGGGACCGGGCCGTGGGAGACGTACCCGGACCGCTGCGCCGCCCCCGTCGGCTGGCACGAGCTGCCCGTGGCCGACCTGGCCGTGCCGTACGTGCGGCCGCAGGAGAACGGTGCCCGCACCCACGTCCGCGAGCTCGCCGTCACCACGACGGCCGGGGTCCTGCGCTTCTCCTTCGACCAGCCGGTCACGGTGACCGTCCACGCCGACGCGGTCGTCGTCGACGCGGCCCACCGGGGTCTGGGGACGGCGTCCTGCGGCCCGAACGCACTGCCGCCGTACCGCATCGCCACCGGGACGCACACGTGGTCCTGGTCGGTTGAGCACGAGGACCCGACGGACGCCTCGTCGTGAAGCTGCTGCTCGTCGGGCTGGACGGGGTCCGCCTGGACCTCGCCCTGCCCGACGTCGTCGCGGGGGACCCGGCGTTCGCGGCTCCCGACCACCCGGCGGACCCGAAGTTCGGGGCCGCGCCCCGGCAGACCCCCGTCGTGGAGGGCACGACCGAACGGGTCGCGCCGACCCTGACGCGGCTCGCGGCCGCCGGGCGCATCGTCCCGGTGTGGATGACCCCGCCGACGGACTCCGGTCCGGGCTGGTCGTCGCTGCTCACAGGGACGACGCACGAGCAGAACAACGTCTGGTGGAACGAGTTCGTGGGCCACCGCCTCGCGCGCTGCCCCGACCTGCTCTCCCAGGTGTTCTCCGCCGACCCCCGCGCGCGGACGTTCGCCGCCTGCACCTGGCCCGCCCTCGTCGACCCCAGCGGGCCGGGACCGGTCGTCCACAGCCGCCCGGACCAGCAGGTCGGCGGTCAGCACCAGGTCTTCGGGGCCACCGACTTCAGCGACGGGTGCCGCTCGGCGGACCGTCAGGTGCGCACGCGCGCGGCGTGGACCCTCAACCACGAGGGACCGGACGCCGCGTTCGTCCACCTCGAAGGGCCCGACGAGGCCGCGCACCGGCACGGCTCGGCCGGACCGGAGTACCTCGAGGCGCTCGCGGCAGCCGACGAGCACGTGCGGTACCTCGTCAAGGCCGTCGCCGAGCGCTACGAGCAGCTCGGCGAGGACTGGCTGATCGCCGTCACGACCGACCACGGGCACAAGCCGGAGGGCGGGCACGGTGAGGACGAGGTCGTCGTGCGGCGCTCGTTCCTGCTGCTGCACCGCATCGGCGGGCCGCTGCCGCAGGAGCTGCTCGATGTCGGGGCGCTGCGCAGCCACGAGGTCGCGCCGACGCTGCTCGCGGCGGTGGGGGTCCGGCCGGCGTCCTACGCCGCGGACCACCCCGTCGGTGAGGTGCGGGACGTCCCGTCCGTCGGCCCGACCCGGGACCTCCGCTTCGAGTGGTGACCCGCGCGGGTCAGGCCACCGGCGCGGTGTCCACCAGCTCGACCGCGACCCCGGCGTGGTGCAGGACGGAGCTCGTCTCGCCGTCGGGCAGGCGGTCGGTCAGCAGGTGCCGGTAGGCGCTGACGTCGCACACCGTCGCCGTCCCGCTGCCGGGGAACTTCGAGGCGTCGGCCAGGAGCACCACCTCGTCGGCGGCGGAGATCATCGCCCGCTTGACCGGGACCTCCTCGGTCACCGTGTCGACCGAGTGCCCGCTGCGGCGGATCCCGCTCGTGCCGAGCAGCAGGAGGTCGGCGCGCAGCTGGCGCAGGCTCTCCTCCGTCAGGTACCCCACGAGGGAGCGGTGGGCGGGGCGCACCTGGCCGCCGAGCAGCACCAGGTCCACGACGGGGTCCTCGCACAGCTCGGCGTAGACGGCGAGGTTGCGGGTGACGACGGTGATGGGGCGGCCGTGCAGGTACTTGGCCACCCGGCCCACGGTCGTGCCGATGTCCAGCAGCACCGACTGCCCGTCCCGGACCCGGCCGGCCGCCGCCCGGGCGATGGCCTCCTTGGGCTCGGCCTGGCGGTCCACGAGGTCGGCGTAGACGTCGTCGCGCACGTCGACGGGGCGCGCCCCGCCGTGCACGCGCTTCAACAGGCCGGCGTCGTCGAGCTTGACGAGGTCCCGGCGGATGGTCGCCTCGGACAGTCCCAGGCGCTCGACGAGTTCGGCGACCGCCACCGGTCCCTTCAGGCGGACGACCTCGACGATGGCCTCGCGCCGCTCCTTTGCTTGCACGATCGACAGAATACCTTGCGCGTTCGCGCATCTGGCAAGTAGCGTTCGCGCAACAAGCCCAGCGCTGGCTGCCGAGGATGACTGATCGATCACGGCGCCCGGATGTCGAGAAAGGTCTCGCCATGAACCTGTCCCGTCGCAACCTCCTCCTCGGTTCGGGGCTGGCTGCCCTGGGAGCCGGGGCACTGTCCGCCTGCTCCACGAGCGCCGGCGGCTCCGGTGGGAGCGGAGGCGGCTCCTCGAGCGGCCTCGCCCTCTGGTACTGGAACGGCGGCCTGAGCGACAAGGTCGTCGAGTCGTCCAAGACCCAGTTCCCCAAGGACGACATCAAGCCCAACAAGGTCGGCGGCGACTTCAAGCAGAAGCTGCAGACCACCCTCACGGGCGGGTCCTTCATCCCGCAGATCACGGGCGTCAAGGGCGAGGACATGCCCTTCTTCCGCTCCGTGGCCGACAAGTTCTCCGACCTCAACGAGTTCGGCGCCAAGGACATCGCGTCGACGCAGCTCGCCTGGAAGTGGGCCGAGGCGCAGACCGAGGACGGCAAGCAGCTCGGGTTCCCGATCGACATCGGCCCGACCGCGACGTTCTACCGCGCCGACATCCTCGAGCAGGCCGGCCTGACGTCCGACCCCACGGCCCTCGCCGCCGCCACCTCCACGTGGGACGACTTCTACGCCTTCGGCCAGGAGCTGCACGGCAAGGTCCCGGCCAGCTTCCCCGTCCCCTCGCTCGCCACGGTCTTCCAGATCATCGTGGGCCAGCTGTCCAACCGCTTCGTCGGCAAGGACAACACCTTCACCGGTGGCAGCGACGAGATGAAGCAGGCCTGGGACACGACGGTCAAGGCGCAGGCGCTGGGCATCAACGCCAACGCCGGGCAGAACCTCGGGCCCGCCCTGGCCGCCGGCACCATCGCGATGGACCTCGGCGCCGCCTGGCACGCCCTCGACATCTCCGACGCCGCCCCCGACACCAAGGGCAAGTGGCGCGTGGCCAACAACCCGGTCAAGCCCACGAACTTCGGTGGGTCGTTCCTGACGATCCCGTCGGCGACGAAGGACAAGCAGGCCGCCTTCGACGTCATCAAGTGGATCCTGAGCACCGACAACCAGGGCCAGGCCTTCACCGACGCCACCATCTTCCCGGCCGACCCCGCCGCCTGGAAGCTGCCCGCCCTCACCGGCGGCGACGAGTTCTTCGGCGGCCAGAAGACGATCGACATCTTCGGCCCCGCCGGCGAGAAGGTCCCCGAGCAGTACGTCGCGGCCTCCGACTCCGCCGTGTCGGCCGCGTACTACAACGAGCTGACCAACGTCGAGGCCAACGGCAAGAACCCGGACCAGGCCTGGACCGACGCCGTCGCCGCCGCCAAGGACATCGCGCAGCGCCAGGGCGTGAAGTGAGCTCGGCCAGCCTCGACCGAGGGTTCCGTCGCAGCCGGTCGCGACCCCCGGGTCAGAAGCCGGCGGCGACCGGAACCAGGAGGAACCCCCTGCGGTTCTGGCCGCAGTACGTGGCCGTCAGCCCGTTCTTCCTGCTGTTCGCGGCGTTCGGGCTGTTCCCCCTGGCGTTCTCGGCGTGGCTGGCCTTCCACCGGTGGGACGGGATCAGCCCGGTCACGTTCGCCGGGTTCGACCAGTTCCGGTTCCTGGTGGCGGACGCGACGTTCCGCAAGGCCGTCGTCAACACCATCATCATCTGGATCATGGCCACCGTGCCCATGCTCTTCATGTCGCTGGGCCTGGCGTCGATGCTGAACTCGGTCAAGCGGTTCAGGACCCTCTACCAGGTCATCCTGTTCCTGCCGAGCGTCACCTCGATCGTCGCGGTCGTCATCTTCTTCAAGGCGATCTTCGACAACCAGGTCGGCGTCGTGAACCAGGTGCTCGAGGCGATCGGCCTGTCCGGGGTCCAGTGGCTCAACGGGTACTGGACGATCAAGATCGTCCTGGCCGTCATCATGACCTGGCAGTGGGTCGGCTACAACGCGATCATCTACTACGCCGGTCTGCAGGCCATCTCGGGCGAGGTCTACGAAGCGGCCAAGCTCGACGGCGCCGGGCCGCTGCGCACCTTCTGGTCCATCACCGTCCCGCTGCTGCGGCCGGTCATCATCTTCACGGTCGTCGTCTCGACGATCGGCGGGATGCAGACCTTCGCCGAACCGCAGGTCCTCTTCGGGTCCAACGCCTCGATCAACCCGAACAGCGGTGGACCCGGACAGGCCGGCCTCACGATGGTCCTGTACTTCTACCAACAGGCCTTCAACAACAACAACTACGGCTACGGCGCGGCCATCGCCTACGGGGTCTTCGCCATCGTCGCCGTGTTCACCCTCATCAACTGGCGGATCACCGCCCGTGCGGAGAAGTGACGGAGATGGCTGCTCACGACACGGCGACGGTCGACCGCAAGGGTCCGTCGCGGCCGGCCCCGGCCCAGAAGGGCGGGAGCGTCCGCAACGCGGCCAAGTGGGCGCACCTGCCGATGGTGCTCGCCTCGCTGCTGCTGCTCTTCCCGTTCTACTGGACCGTGGTCATGGCCACGAACACGAACGCGGACTACTACGCGACGCCGCCCAAGGTCGTCCCGGGCACGCACCTGCTGGAGAACATCGCCTCGGTGCTGACGAGCATCAACTTCTTCGGCTCGATGGCCAACACGGCCATCGTCGCCGTGTCGGTCACGGTGCTCGTCCTCTTCTTCGACTCCCTGGCGGCCTTCGCGTTCGCGAAGTACGACTTCCCGGCGAAGAAGTTCCTCTTCGGTCTCATGCTGGCCTTCTTCATGGTCCCGGCCCAGCTGTCGACCGTCCCGCAGTTCATCACCATGATCAACATCGGGTGGGTCGGGACGCTGCAGGCGCTCATCGTGCCCGCGGCGGCCAACGCCTTCGGCATCTTCTGGATGCGCCAGTACATCTCGACGTCCATCCCGGACGAGATCCTGGACGCCGCGGTCATGGACGGGTGCGGGTTCTTCCGCCAGTACTTCCTCGTCGTCCTGCCGGTCATCCGGCCGGGTCTGGCCTTCCTCGGCATCTACACGTTCGTCCAGGCCTGGAACGACTACGTGTGGCCGCTGATCGTCCTCATCAACCCGGACATGCTGACCCTGCAGGTGGCGCTGTCGCAGCTCAACGTCAGCCGCGGCACCGACTACGCCGTCGTCATGGCGGGCGCCGTGCTGGCGATCATCCCGCTCGTCGTCGTGTTCCTCGCCTTCTCGAAGCAGTTCGTCGCCGACTCCGTGAAGGGCGCGGTCCGCTGATGTCGCGGACCGTCTTGCGCGCCGCCCGCCCGGAGGAGCAGGAGGAGACCGGGGCCCTCGTGGGGGCCGCGTTCTCCGCCGACCCTCCGGGGCGCCGGGCGCCGGACGGTCCGGACTCCGAGCAGCAGGAGCACCAGCAGCAGTACCTGCACCGCGTCGCGGTCGACGAGGGGACCGGGCGCGTCCTGGCCACCGCCGTCGTGCGTCTCGGCGGGCAGTGGTGGGGCGGTCGCCGGGTCCCCGCGGCCGCCCTCGCCGGGGTGGCCGTCGACGTCACGGCCCGCGGCCGCGGCGTCGGTCGTGCGCTCATCGCCGACACCTTCGCCGCCGCCGGGGAGGCCGGAGCGCACGTCGTCGCGCTCATCCCCTCCACCCACGCCTTCTACCGCAAGGCCGGCTGCGGCATCGCCGGACGGCGGTCGGTCTACGCGATCGGCACCCACGACCTGCGCGACCTGCCCCGCGACCGCTCGCTGACCTACCGCGAGGCGACGCCGCAGGACGCGGCCCGCGTCGCCGATCTCGTCGCCGCCCACGGGGAGCGCACGAACGGCGTCCTCGACCACGACACCGGCACCGGGTCGGCACGCCAGTACGTCGCCGAACGGCACGGCGTCGTCGTCGGCTGGTGCGCACTCGGGCGCCGCCCCGTCCGCCCCGGCCACGGCGGGAACTACGCCGTCACCGTCCTCGACCTCGTCGGGGCCGACCCCGCGGCGGAGTTCGGCCTGTGGCGCGACCTCGCCGCCGACGAACCCAGCGCCCGTGAGGTGCACGCGCTCGTCCGTCCCGGCGACCTGCTGGAACAGCACCTCCCGCGGCAGACCGAGGTCGTCGAGGACTCCACCTGGATGCTGGGACTGCTCGACGTCCCGGCGGCCCTCGCCGGTCGCGGGTACCCCCGTGGCGTCGCGGGCCGGGTCGTGCTGGAGGTGGCGGACCACGGTGTCCTCACCCTCGACGTCGCCGACGGCGTCGGCACCACCACTCCGGGCGGCACGCCGTCCGTGCGCGTCGGCCGGGCCGACCTCGCCTCCCTCTACGCCGGGCACCTCGACCCGGCCACCGCCCGGCACGCCGGTCTGCTGCACGGCGACGACGACGCCGTCGGCCTGCTGCGCACGTTCTTCGCCGGACCCCCCGCGGTCCTCGACCGTCCGTTCTGAACCACTTCCACGAAGAGAGAACGCCCGTGACCCTGCGCTGGGGAGTCCTCGGACTCGGCACCATCAGCCGCGCGATCCACCTGCCGCTCATCGCCCGGCTCCCCGGTCACGAGCTGGCGGCCGTCGCCGACCTCGACCCCGAGCGGTGCGCCGAGCTGGCCGCCGCCTACGGCGCCCGGGCGCTGACGCCGGAGGAGCTGTTCGCCGCCGACGACGTCGACGCGGTCCTCGTCGCCACGCCGGGCCGGCACGCCGCGCACGCCGTCACCGCGCTGCGCGCCGGCAAGCACGTCCTGGCCGAGAAGCCGTTCGCCCTCTCCGCCGAGGAGGTGCGCGAGGCCATCGCCGTCGCGCGGCAGACCGGGTTGCACCTGCAGGTCGGCTACATGAAGGTCCACGACCGGTCCGTCGACGTCGTCAAGGCCGCGCTCGCCGACCTCGGCGAGACCCGCCTCGTGCAGATCAGCGTGCGGCACCCCCTCGACGCGCCGCAGGTCGAACACCTGCGGATGGCGCCGCCCGCCCCGCTGCCCGCGTCCGCCGGTCCGCTCATCGCCGCCGACGACGCCGCCGAGAACCGGGCGCTCGACGCGTCCGTCGGCGCCGACACCTCCCCGGAACTGCGCCGTCTGTTCCGCTCGGTGCTGTGCGGGTCCGTCGTCCACGAGCTGTCCTTGCTGCGCGGTCTGGGGTTCGGCACCCCGGAGTTCGACCACGTGGACCTGCTCGCCTGGGACGGGGGAGCGCCGCCGACGGTCTTCGCCACCGGCCGCCTCACCGGCGGTGCGCGGTTCGTCCTGGACTGGGCGTGGACCCCGGACCGTCCCGACTACACCGAGACCGTGCGCATCACGACGACGGCCGGCGAGGTCGTCGTCGACGTGGCCCCGCCCTACCGCCTCGACGCGACGAGCCAGGTGACCGTCACGGGCCCGGACGGCACGCACCGTCCGCCCGCTGGAGCCGACGGCGCGTTCCAGCGCCAGCTCGAGGCGTTCACGTCCGCCGTCACCGGGTCCACCCCGCACCCCGACTCCGCGCCCGAGGGTGCCCTGCACGACCTGGCCGCGCTGCAGCGGATCGTGGAGCTCGTCCGATGAGCGGGCTCGGGGACTGGATCGCCGGGGCGCCCGTCAGCTTCGGGGTCTGGGGTCCGCACGCCGGCGCTCCCGACGGCGACGGGGACGCGATCCTGCGCACCCTGTCGACGCAGGGGTACTCGGGCAGCGAGCTCGGGGACACAGGGTTCCTGGGTGACCCCGACCAGACCGCGGGGGTGTTCGCCGCGCACGGCCTCGCGCCCGCCGGGGTCTACGTCGGCCTGCCGTTGGCGCAGGGGGAGTGGACCGCCGAGGGACGGGCGGGTTTCGAACTGACCTGCCGGACGCTGCGCGCCACCGTCGACCGCCACGCCCTCGGCGCGGCCGCGGTGGGTGCGCCGCCCGCGCGGATCGTCCTCGCCGACGACGGCGCCCCCGGCCTGGAGGCTGCGCGCGACCCGCACGACCGGTCGTCGGGGCTGGACGACCGGGCCTGGGCCCGCGCCGTCGACCTGCTCGCCGAGGCCGTCGCCATCGCCTGCGACCACGGGCTGCAGCGGACGTTCCACCCCCACCTCGGCACCTTCGTGGAGTCGACGTGGGAGGTCGACCGCCTCCTGGCCACGACCCCGCTCGGCGTCACGCTCGACACCGGGCACGCCCTGCTGGCCGGAACCGACCCCGTCGAGGCGGCCGAGCGCTGGGCCGACCGGATCGACCACGTGCACGTCAAGGACGTGCGTCTCGCGCCCCTGCAGGAGGCGCGCCAGGCCGGGCCGGCGTCGCTGCGGGACTGGTGGGCCGACGCGAACGTGCCCCTGGGTCACGGGGACGTGGACCTCGCCGGGGTCGCCGACGCGCTGCGCCGCACCGGGTACGCGGGCTGGCTCGTCGTCGAGCAGGACGCCGCCCCGCACGGCGGGCCGCAGCTGGCGCAGTTCGCGGCCCACCAGGAGCACAACCTGCGGGTGCTGCGGGAACTGCTGGCCGACTGAGTCGGCCCCCCGCGCCTCAGGCGTGCTGGGCCGTCCACGCGGCGTGCAGCCGCGAGTACGGCCCGCCCGCGTGGGCGAGTTCGGTGGCCGGGCCCACCTCGACGACGTGACCGGAGTCCACGACGACGACCGTGTCCGCGGCCTCGGCCGTCGACAGCCGGTGGGCGATGGCGACCGACGTGCGCCCGCTGAGAACTCCTTCGAGGGCGCGCTGCAACCGGACCTCCGTCGCCGGGTCCACCGACGACGTCGCCTCGTCGAGGACGAGCAGGTCGGGGTCGGCGAGGTGGGCCCGGGCCAGCGCCACGAGCTGGCGCTCGCCCGCGGACAACCGTTCCCCGCGCTGCCCCACGGGAGTTCCGAGGCCCTCGGGCAGCCCGTCCAGCCAGGCCGCGAGGCCCAGGTCGGCGAACGCCTCGCGGACGTCGGCGTCGCTCGCGCCGGGCCGGCCGCGGCGGACGTTGTCCCCGACGGTCGTGTCGAAGAGGAAACCCTCCTGCGGGACGGCGACGACGCGGCGGTGCAGTTCCGCCGACGGCAGGTCGCGAGCGTCGACGCCCGAGAGCAGGACCTTCCCTTCGACGGGGTCGACGAGCCTCGTGATGAGCCGCGACAGCGTCGTCTTGCCCGACCCCGTCTCCCCGACGACCGCCGTGCGCGACCCGGCGGGGAAGTGCAGCGTCACCCCGGACAGCACGACCGAGGCCGAGCCGGGGTAGGAGTACGCGACGTCCTGGACGCGGACGTCGACCGGGCCGTGGGGCAGCGCGCGAGGTTCGCGGGGTTCGGGCACGGAGACGGGGGTGTCGATCAGGTCGACGACGCGACGCCACCCGGCGAGGGCGTTCTGCAACTCGTTGAGGACCTCCGTCGCGGCCTGCACGGGCCCGACCCACAACTGCGCCAGGAACAGGAACGCGAGCAACCGGCCGAGGGTGATGTCCCCGTCGAGACCGAGCAGGGTTCCGACGACGATGACGAGCGCCACGACGAGCCCGGAGACGAACACCCCGGAGGAGAACGTCACGGCCGTCGCCGTCTGCGCCTTCACGGCCTGCTTGCGGTGCGCCTCGATCGCCGCGTCGATCCGCCTCCAGGACCGTTCGGACGCGGCGTGCGCGCGGATGACGTCGGCGCCGACGACGGTCTCGGACACCGCGGCGAGCAGGTCGCCCATCCGCACCCGCACCGCCTTGTAGGCGCGGGTCACGGGGCGCTGCAACCGTTGCCGCGCGAGCACGAGCGGGACGAAGCAGCCGAGGACCACGAGGGCGAGCTGCCAGGAGTAGAAGAACATGACCGCCGTCGCCAACAGGACCTGCCCGGCGGACAGCACCAGCACGAGCATCCCGGTCTGCAGGAACGTCGAGATCGTGTCGACGTCGCTCGTCACGCGGCTGACGAGCGAACCCCGGCGCTCGCCGCTCTGGGTGAGGACGGCGAGGTCGTGGACGTGCCGGAACGCGCGCACGCGCAGGGTCGCGAGCCCCGCCTCCGTCGCGCGGAACAACCGCACGTTGACGATCCACGCCGTGCCGGCCGTCGCGAGGACGACGAGCGCGGCGACCACGCACAGCACCACGATGCGGCCGACGTCCGGGCCCCCCTGCGCCTGCACCCCCGTGTCGATCGTCTGCTGGACGGCGACGGGGACGGCGAGCTTGCCGAGCGTCGTGGCGGCGGCGATGGCCAGGGTGACGCCGATCCCCTCGGCGAACTCGGGGGTGAGTTCCCGGGCGCGGGCGATCACCCCCCGGTCGACGGTGCTCTCCTGGACGCTCACGCGGCACCTTCCCCAGCGGCCTCGGCAGTGGCCCGGTCCGCGGCGGCGCGGGCGTAGGCGGTGACGAGTTCCCGGTAGCCCTCGTCGCGGGCGGCGACCTCGGCGGCCGGTCCGCGGTCGACGACCCGGCCGTGGTCGAGGTGGACGACCTCGTCCGCCAGGGCGATGGTCGCGGGCCGGTAGGCGACGACCACGACGGTCGTCCCGGTCCCGGACTCCTCCAGCCCGTCGAGGACGGCGCGTTCCACGGCCGGGTCCAGGGCGCTGGTCGCGTCGTCGAGGACGAGCAGCCGCGGTTGCCGGACGAGCGCGCGGGCGAGGGCGAGGCGCTGGCGCTGGCCACCGGACAGCGTGGAGCCCCGTTCCCCGACGAGTTCGTCGAGGCCGTGGGGGAGGGCGGCAACGAAACCGTCGGCGCGGGCCAGCCGCAGCGCCTGCCACACCTCGTCGTCGGACACCTCCAGGCCGAGGGCGACGTTGCCGCGGATGGTGTCGTCGAAGACGAACGTCGACTGCGGGACGAGGGCGGCGGCCCCGGCCACCTGTCCCTCGGCCAGGCCACGGACGTCGACGCCGTCGAGCAGGACGTCCCCGGTGGAGGGGTCGACGAGGCGGACGAGCAGCCCGGCCAGCGTCGACTTGCCCGCGCCGGTGCCACCGACGACCGCGACGGTGGTGCCCGCCGTGACGTCGAGCGTGACGTCGGTGAGGACCGGCGGCGGTTCGGGGTGGGTCACCCCGGGGTCGGCCAGCGGGTCGGGGGCGGGCGCGGGGTGCCGGTAGGACAATCCCGTCGTGGTGACGGTGAGCGGGCCGCCGGCCGGGGCCGGGTCCGTGCCCCACTCGGTGCGCGCCTCCTCCCGCAGCACGTCCTGCACGCGCGCGTCGCCGGCCACGGTGCGGGGCAGGTCGCCCAGCAGCCACCCGAAGGAGCGGACCGGGAACGCGAGCAGGCTGAGCAGGTAGGCGACCTGGACGAGGTCGCCGACGTCGGTGGCCCCCGACGCCACGCGCACCGACCCGACGACGAGGACCAGCAACGTGCCGAGGGAGGGCAGGGCCTCGATGACGGGGTCGAACGCCCCGCGCGTGCGGCCCGCGGCGACGTTGGCGTCGCGCAGGCGTTCGGCGTCGGCGCGGAACCGGGTGACCTCCTCGTCGGCCAGGCCGAGGGTCTTCACGACGAGGGCGCCCTCGAAGCTCTCGTGGGCCGTCGCGGATACCTCTCCACGCAGCCGCTGGACGGCGACGACGAGGGGGGACATGCGGCGCTGGTAGACGATGTTCGACGCCAGCAGCGCCGGGATCACGAGCAGCCCCACGGCGGCGAGCACCGGGTCCGCGACGACCATGGCGATGCCCGCGAAGAAGATCAGGACGGCCGTGCCGATCGCGAACGGCAGGACCATGGTCGCCTGCCACGTCGCCTCGACGTCGGAGCTGGCCGTGGCGAGCAACCGGCCCGCGGGGTGGGCGTGGTGCCAGGTGAGCGGCAGGTCGAGGTACCGGCGGGCCAGGAGGCGGCGGTAGCGGGCCTGGAGCGCGAACGTGAACGCGCCGCCGAAGATCCGGCGCAGCAGGACGCCGCCGACGAGCACGACGGTGACCGCCATCAGCGTCCCCCCGGCGAGCCACACGTCGCGGACGCCGACGGAACCCGACCCCGTGACGGCGGGGACCACCACGTCGCTGGTCACCCGGCCGACGAGGAAACCGCTGGCGGCGTTGCCGATGCCGTAGATCGCCGAACCGATGATCGCGATGCGGAAGGGGCGGGGCTCTTCGCGGACTCCGCGGGCCAGTGTTCGCACGCCGTCGAGGAACGTTCCACTCACTGACTGACCCTTTCACAGGGAAAGCGCTTCCGCCCTGCGGTGGTGTCCTCGGGACGTCACGCGGAGGTGGTGGGTGAGATCAGACTCCCTCGACCCATCCGCGACGGTAGGCGTGGAGCAGCAGCCGGCCGCGGGCGGTGGAGGGTCCGCTGGCGGCGGTCAACTGGTCCACGAACTCGTCGTCGACCAGCAGTGCCAGGACGGTCGCTGCGGCGTCGCGGTCCACCAGCGCGCGGGCCTGGGCACCTAGCCGGTGGGCCGCGGCCTCCCCGGGATCGAAGCCGTACGACTCGAGCAGGTCCGGATGGTTGTCGTAGAGCTGCTCGAGGTGGTTCTCGTGACCGCTGGCCACCAGGATCGTCCGCAGGTCCACCGCGTCCTTGCGGGTGTCCTGTCGCCTGTCCCTCCAGGCCAGCAGCTTCAACAGGGACTGGGCGGGGAGGGAAGCGACGGGTGCGACGACGCCACCCGGGAGTTCGACGAGCACGGCGCTGCGCAGAGCTTCCTCAAAACCCAGCACCGCCATGACGTGGTCGTTCGGCCAACGGATCGTCCTGCTGGACGTCTCCACGCCGCGGAAGGGAACGACGTCGACCTCGACGCCGCGGACCAGGAAGCGGTGCGGGGAGTCGCCCACTCGTGGATGACTGCTCATCACGTCGTCGAGGTCGGACCACCGCGCCACCGCCAGAGCGATGTCGATGTCCCGGGTGGCTCGGTCCGGCCTGGTCCCCTGCGCGTGGTGCACGAGCAGGTCGCGGGCCATGGCGCCGACGACCATCAGGTCGACGCCCGTCGTCCGAGCCCGCGTCAGGAGGGGCTGGAGCACACCAGCCAGGACGGACAGCTCAGGAGAGGTCGAGTCGGCGTAGGACAGCATCACCACTCCGGAGACGTTCGGCCGCCTCGAGGCAGCGGGGATCGGTGGTCGCCACGAGGTCGGCGTAGACCAGAGGTGGAGGTGCCAGGGGATGGCCCTCTGCCGGTGTCGGCCAGTTCCAGAAGCGCTCACGCACCACGACGTCACCGACCCCGTCCGCCTTCCGCAGGCGGTGCGCGAGCAACGTCTGCCGCGGAAGGCCGTCGGAGTACACGGTTGCAACAGCAGGGGAGAGGAACCCGTCCAGGAGGTGGGCTCCGGTCTCGCCACCCCACACCGCACCGTCCGAACGGAGGTCCTCGTCCGCATGCCGCCACCACGAGTGGTCGGAGGAGTCGAAGCGTGCCCGGGTGAGGCGGGGAGCTGTGCGGACGACGTAGGCCTCGACCCACCGGTCGAAGAGCAGGCGCGTCCCGTGCAGCGTCCGTCGGCGACCGTCGACCAGGAGGTGTCCCTGCCCCTGCAGCTCCTCGAGCACGGCCTGGACCGTCCCAAGGGACGTCCTGCTGCGCTCAGCGATGGTCCGGTAGCTCTCCCCGACGGTCCCGGGATCGCACAGGAGCGAGAAGGTGACGCGTTGCCCGCGCGGGCTGTAGGCGCGGAGGGGACGGTCGGTCGGGCGGGCCTCAGAGGTGGGCGGGCGACGTCCACGGACGTCCACCACGGCGTCCGGCCATCGCAGGTGGACGTTGCCTGCGGTGTCTGCGAAGTGCGCGCCTCGACCGCGCAGGACCTCCGCTGCGGCGTCCGCGACGTGCCGCGTCACGACGAGGGACGGACCGTCCAACAACGGGACCGTCGCTGCGGTGGCTGTGCTGAGCCGCTCACGCAGGACCACGTCGTACCGGTGTCGTGATCCCGTGGGGAGGACGACCCACCAGGCGGGTCCGGTGGGGTCGTCGAGGTCTTCCTCGACGACCACCCCGAGCTCACGGAGGTGGTCCTGCACCGCCTCAGGCCAACCGTCCACGGCACCGGTCCGTTCATCGAGGGACAACGTTCAAGAAAATTGAACAACGCGCAGCAGTGAACACGCAAGGGCGACGAGAAAGGTCTAGAGATTCTCTTGACCGTCGATCGTGCACGATCTACGGTCGATGACATCACGAACGGCTCGACGAGGAGCAGGCGCCGACGGCGGCGCCGAGGGAGGTGAGGACCGTGCCGCACCCCGCAGTGCCCCACGCCAGGACGAGGACCACCGTCAGGAGGGCTGTCTACGATGACGCTCGTGGATCAGACGAGGACCCGTCGTGCACCGGCGCCCAGCCGCCAGATGCTCGCGGACCACGTCTACGACGCCGTGCTGGACCTCCTCATCGACGGCGAGCTGAAGGCCGGTGCGGCGCTGGGGATCGACGGGCTCGCCCGCGAGTTCGGCGTCTCCCAGACCCCCGTCCGCGAGGCGCTCGCGCGGCTGGAGTCCACCGGGCTCGTGCGGCGCACGGCGCTCAAGGGGTACCGGGTGGCGCCCGTGGCGACCCCGGAGGAACTCGTGCGCCTCATGCAGGCCCGGCTCGTCCTGGAACCCGCGCTCGCCGAGATGGCGGCCGAACGCCTCACCCCGCAGGTGCTGGCCGACCTCGAACAGGCCGTGCACGACCTCGCCACCGCCCCGCTGGGGCCCGCGTTCCACGAGTTCCGCCAGTACTGGGAAGCCGACGAGCGCTTCCACCGCATCATCGCCGAGGCCACGGGGAACGAGTTCCTGCTCTCGGCCTACCAGGCCCTCGGCGGCCAGATCCAGCGCTTCCGCCTCTTCGGCGGCGGGGGCGTCACCGACTCCGACCACTGCGTCGCCGAGCACACCCGCGTCCTGGAGGGTCTGCGCACTGCTGACCCGGCCACCGCCCACGCGGCGATGGCCGCCCACATCACCGAGGCGCGCGACCGCGCCCTCGGGGCGTACGACGCCCCCGCCTGACCCCCCGCACCCGACTCGCCGGTCGTCACCCGGCTGAACCCTGCCCTGGAGGGCCCGCCATGAGCACCAGCACTGCTCACAACCCCGGTCTGTCGACCGACACGAACCACTTCCCCCGCTCGGCGCCGAGCGACCCCACCGCCCCGCACGTCGAGTCCGCCACCGTCGTCGTCGACGCGGCCAGCGACCGCGGGCCGCTCACCCGGTTGTGGGAGAGCATCGGCTACGACGAGATCAACTGGACCTACACGGCCACCGGGCGGACGCTGCTGAACACCTTCGGCGACCTGTCGCCGCGGCCGTTCCTCATCCGCCCCCACTACGTCTTCTGCTCGGGTTCCGGGTTCGGCATCCCGCACTGGGGCAACGGGAACGTCTACCACGAGGACGCCGACGGGAACCCGTACTACGACTTCACCATCGCCGACCAGACGTACGACGCCATCGTCGAGGCGGGCCACCACGTGCTCATGGAGATCGCGTTCACCCCGCGCGACCTGCTGCCCCCGGAAGCCGACGAGCTGACCGTCGTCCCCAGCCCGACCGTCTACAGCAACTACGAGGCCGGCGCCTGGGCCTACCCGCCCAAGGACTACGAGAAGTGGCGCGGTCTCGTCGCGGCCCACGTGCAGCACTGCGTCGAGCGCTACGGCGTCGCCGAGGTCCGCGAGTGGCTCTTCGAGCTGTGGAACGAACCGGACATCTTCTACTGGAAGGGCACCCCGGAGCAGTTCTGCGACCTGTACCGCGTCACGGCCGAGGCCGTCCGAAGCGTCCTGCCGGACGCGAAGGTCGGCGGGCCCGCGGTGACGGGGGGTGGGGTCGAGTTCCTGCGCACGTTCCTCACGTACACCTCCGAGCACGACGTCCCCCTCGACTTCGTCTCCTTCCACACCAAGGGCTCGGCGTTCACCCCCTGGCGCGTCTACGGCCCGACGGGTGCACCTGCCCCGGAGAAGCAGAACCCCTCGACGCACAAGATGCTGTACGAGATCCGCCGCATGCAGCGGGTCGTCGCCGAGTTCCCGCAGTACCACGGCCTGCCCGCCATCGTCGACGAGTGCGACGCGGGCGTCCCCGCGCACTACAGCGTCTACGACAACGCGAACTTCCAGTTCCAGAACACCGAGTACTACCCGGTGTTCCAGGTCAAGCTCTTCAAGAAGATCCTCGACCTCAACGAGACCGAGACCGTCACGGTCGAGCAGGCCACCTCGTGGAGCTTCTACTTCGAGGGCGAGCGGTACTTCGAGGGGACCCGCGCGTTCCTCACGGCCGGCGGGATCGAGAAGCCCCTGCTCAACGCCTACCGCATGGTGTCCCGCCTCGGCGGACGCCGGCTCACCGCGACGTCGGACGCCATGAGCCCGGTCGAGGACCTCGACGCCGGGGACGGCCGCAGCATGGCCGAGGAGGTCGACGCCCTGGCCTCGGCCGACGCCGCGGGCCGCGTGAGCGTCCTCGTGTGGCGGCACACCGACGACCAGTACCACGAGGACGAGCGCGCGACCCCGGTCGCGCTCCGGGTGGAGAATCTGCCCGACGGCACGTACTCGCTGCACCACCACCGCATCGACGCCACCCACAGCAACGCCCACACCGTGTGGACGGAGCAGGGCAGCCCGCAGAACCCGACGGCCGAGCAGCTCGCCGCGGTCAAGGCCCGCCAGGGGCTGGAGGAACTCGAACCCGCCCGCGACGTCACCGTCAGCGGGGGCACGTTCTCGGCCACCGTCGAGCTGCCGCTGCCCTCGGTGTCGCTCCTCGTGCTGGAACCGCGGTGACCGCCCCGGAACTGGACGCCGTCCGGCTGGCCGACGGCGTTGCGGTCCCGCAGCTGGGGGTCGGGGTGTTCCAGGTCCCGCCGGACGACGCGCAGCGCGTCGTGGAGGACGCCCTCGACCTGGGGTACCGGCACGTCGACACGGCGGCCGCCTACGTCAACGAGGCCGGCGTCGGTGCCGCCCTGGCGGCCAGCGGCCTGCCGCGCGAGGACGTGTTCGTCACGTCCAAGCTGCGCAACGGCGACCAGGGTTACGACTCCACGCTGCGCGCCTACGACGACACGTGCACCCGGTTGGGGCTGGAGCAGCTCGACCTCTACCTCGTGCACTGGCCCAACCCGGCGGCCGGCCGGTACGCCGACAGCTGGCGCGCCCTGCAGCGGTTGCACGCCGACGGACGGGTCCGGGCGGTGGGCGTCTCGAACTTCCTCGTCGAGCACCTGGACGCCCTGGACGGGGTCCCGGCCGTGAACCAGGTGGAACTGCACCCGACGTACCAGCAGCGCGACCTCGTCGCCGCCTGCCGGGACCGGGGGATCGTCGTGGAGGCGTACTCCCCGCTCGGGCAGGGCGCCGACCTCGCCGACCCCGTCGTCGTCGGCATCGCCGACAGCCACGACGTGACACCCGCCCAGGTGGTCCTGGCCTGGCACCTGCAGTCCGGGCACGTCGTCATCCCCAAGTCCAGCCGCCGGGAGCGGCTGGCCGAGAACCTGGCCGCCGCGGAACTGGTCCTCACCGAGGACGAGCTGACGGCGGTGAGCGCTCTGGACCGGGGCCACCGGACCGGCGGCGACCCGGCCACCTTCTCGCTCAGCCAGATCCGGTAGGGAGGAAACCCTCGATGGCGAGAACGATCAGCCCACCTCCGGCCGTGGCTCCGACGGAGCTCGCGACCACCGGACGCCGCCCGCGCGGCGTCGACACCCGCCGCCAGACGATCTGGATCTGGGCGTTCCTGACCCCGACCATCGTCCTCTACGGCCTGTACACGCTGTACCCCATCGTGGCCAGCTACTGGTACTCGCTCGTGGAGTGGAACGGGTTCTCCTCCAGCCAGCGCTTCGTCGGGATCAGCAACTACCAGGCCGTCCTGGCCGACCCGGCGTTCTGGTCGTCGGTGAAGATCACCCTGGTCTTCATGCTGCTGGTGGCGCCGGCCCGGATCCTGCTCAGCCTGCTGCTGGCCATGCTGCTCAACTCGCCCAAGCTGCCGCTGCGGAACCTGTTCCGCACGGTCTACTTCCTCCCCGTCGTCACGACGACCGCCATCGTCGGTGTCGTCATGCAGTTCGTCTTCGACCCCGCCAGCGGGCCCTTCACGGCGTTCCTCAAGGCGCTCGGGGCCGACACCGGGATCGACTTCCTCGGTGACTCCGGGACGGCTCTCGTCACGGCCGCCGCGGTGTACGTGTGGAAGTTCTTCGGCATCACGATGGTCTACTGGCTCGCCGCGCTGCAGACCATCCCGAACGAGCTCTACGAGGCGGCCCGCATCGACGGCGCCGGGTCGTTCCACATCTTCCGGTACGTCTCGCTGCCGCTGCTCATGCCGTTCCTGCTCATCATCACCGTGCTCACGGTGGAGGACACGTTCCACGCCTTCGACCTCATGCAGACGATGACGGGCGGCGGGCCGTTCTTCTCCACCGAGATCATCGAGATCTACATCTACCGCTGGGCGTTCAGCGCCTCCATCCCGCAGCTCGGCTTCGCCTCGGCGGCGGCCGTCCTGTTCGGGCTGTTCGTCATGGTCGTCGGTGCGCTGCAGGCCTGGGCGCTCGTCGTGGCCCGGCGCAGCCGGAAGGAGCTCTCGTGACCACGCTCACCCGGTCCCCCCGGACCGCGGCCCCGCCCGCGGAGTCCCTCGGACGCCGCATCGCCCGGCGCGCGCCCTGGTGGGGCGTGCTCCTCCTGCTGGCGGTCCTCGCGCTCGTCTGGGTCTACCCGTTCGTCTGGATGGTCTCGGCCTCGCTCAAGAGCTCGCTGGAGGTCTTCACCGCCGGGCTCAAGCTCGTGCCGGAGGACTTCGCCTGGGAGAACTACTCCCGGGCGTGGACCGACGCGAACTTCGGCCGGTACATGGTGAACACGGTGATCCTCACGGTGTCGACGGTCGTCATCGTCGTCGTCCGCTGCGCCCTCGCCGGGTACGTCCTGGGCCGGTACAGCTTCCGCGGGCAGAAGGTCATCGTCGGCGTCCTCGTCGCGACGCTCTTCGTCCCGACCGGGTACACGATCATCCCCATCGTCAAGCTGTCGATGGAGCTGGGGTTGCTGAACTCCCTCACCGGAATGGTGCTGGCCCTGTCGGGGGCGGCCAACGTCTCGGCCATCCTCATCTACGCCGGCTACTTCCGGCAGCTGCCCAAGGAGTTGGAGGAGGCCGCGACCGTCGACGGGGCGGGCTTCGGGCGGGTGTTCTTCCAGATCATGCTGCCGTTGTCGATGCCCGTCACCGCGACGGTCGCCCTGCTGACGTTCCTGTCGACGTGGAACGCCTTCTTCCTCCCGCTGGTCTTCTCCTTCAGCGACCCGGACCTGCGGACCCTGTCGGTCGGCATGCAGGCCTTCGTCGGGGAGAACGCCACGGACTGGTCCGGGATGGCCGCCGCCGGCGTCATCTCGATCCTCCCGATCGTCGCGTTGTTCCTCTTCCTCCAGCGGTACTTCGTCGAAGGCATCGCCGGAGCCGTCAAGTCCTGATCCACGCGACCACACCCCGCACGACCACTCTCGACGAGGAGAACCGTCATGCCCCAGATCTCGCGCCGCTCGCTGCTCGCCGGCGGCGGCGGCCTGTCCACCCTCGCCCTGCTCGCCGCCTGCGGTGGCAGCAGCGGCAGCGGCGCCGGCCCCGGCGCCACCGCCTCCCTGCGGTGGTGGGACCACTTCAGCGCGCTGCAGAAGTTCCACAAGGAGTGGGCCAAGACCCAGTCCCAGGCCCTCGGCGTGGCCATCGAGTACACGTACAACGACGTCAGCCGGTCCACCGAGGCGCTGCAGCTGGCCAACCAGTCCAAGCAGCTGCCGGACATCTACAGCAACGTCGTCGGCCTGCCGCTGCCCGCCCTCGTCGCCGAGGGGTGGGTCCACGAGATCGCCCTGCCGGAGGAGGCGAAGGCGGCGCTGCCCGAGGGGGCGTACACCGAGGGCATCACGACGATCGACGGCAAGCTCTACGGGCTGCCCCTGTTCAGCTACCAGCAGTACGCCGCGGCGCAGTGGTTCAACGTCGACATCGTCTCCGACGCCGGACTCGACCCGGATTCCCCGCCCGCCTCCTACGACGAGTACCGGGCGAACCTGGAGAAGATCAAGGCGAGCGGCTCGGACGCGGCGCCCATGGTCCTGGCCCTCGGCGGGGTCGCCCGCATGCGGGAGCAGATGGACGACCTGGCGCAGGCCGCCGGTTTCCCCGGGTTCCAGGGCACGAAGTACACGACGGGGGAGTTCGCGTACGACGACGACACGTACGTCAACGCCATCGAGTTCTGGAAGGAGCTCAACGACTCCGGGCTCATCCTCGCCGGCAGCGGCAGCCTCACCGTGGCCGACGCCCGCACCCGCTGGGCGTCCGGCGTCGCCGGGTACTTCCCGGACGGTCCGTGGTGCGCGGGCGGCGCGAAGAACGTCGTGCCCGCCTTCGTCGAGAAGATGGGCGTCGGTCCGATCCTCACGCCCGACGGCGCGGCGCCGACGACGTACCGCGGGACGCCGCCGTCGCAGTTCTTCATCGCCGGGAACACGAAGAACCCCGAGCAGGCGACCGCGGTCATCGCCTCGATGACGACGCAGGACTACCAGAAGGGGCTGGCAGCCGGCATGGACCAGCCGCCCTTCGACCTCTCCGTGGTCGAGTCGGCCGACGTCATCGCGCCGTACAAGAAGCTCTGCGGGTGGTTCGCCGACACCGTCAAGCGGGCGCCGGAACCCATCGTCCGCAACCCGCAGGTCGCCAAGGTGCAGGCGGCGCAGAAGCCCGTCAGCCCGCACCTCGGCGACATCGTCCAGGGCTACCTCGGCGGGGACGTCAAGGACCTCAAGGCCGCGTTGCGCGACCTCAACGCCCGGTCCGCCGCCGACCGCGACCAGGCGATCGCCGCGGCCACGGCCGGCGGGGCCCAGGTCTCGCTCGCGGACTACGCGTTCGCGGACTGGCAGCCCGGCCAGGACTGGGTGCGACCGGCCTGAGCCGGCTTCAGGAGGGGGAGAAGACGGCGCGCAGGCAGCCGTCCTCCTTCTCCTTGAAGATCCGGTAGCCCTCCACCGCGTCCTCCAGCGGCATCCGGTGGGTGGCGAGGAACGAGGTCTGCAGCTCGCCCTCGGCCAGGTGGCGCAGCAGGCGCGGGACGTACCGCTGCCCGTGCTGCTGCGCCGACCGGATTGTCAGACCCTTGTTGAGGACCACCCCGGTGGGGAAGGAGTCGGTGAGGCCGTAGACGCCGAGGACGGCGACCACACCGCCCTTGCGGCAGGCCAGCACGGCCTCGCGCAACGGGGTCGCCCGGTCCGTCTCGGCGCGCACGGCCTGCTTGGCGCGGTCGACGACGTTCTGCAGTCCGGTGCCGTGGCCCTCCATCCCGACGGCCTCGACGACCGCGTCCGGACCCCGGCCGCCCGTGGTCTCCCGCAACGCCTCCTGCACGCTGTCGACCTCGGAGTAGTCGATCGTCTCCGCGCCCACGTGGGCGCGCGCCGCGGCGAGGCGCTCGGGGAGACGGTCCACGACGATGACGCGTTCGGCGCCGAGGATCTTGGCCCCGGCAGCGGCCATGAGGCCGACGGCGCCCCCACCGAACACGGCGACGGTGTCGCCGGGGGAGATGTCGCAGAAGTCCGCACCCATGAAACCCGTCGGGACGGCGTCGGAGACGAACAGCGCGGACAGGTCGTCGACGCCGTCGGGGACGGGGAAGCAGTTCACGTCCGCGAAGGGCACGCGCACGTACTGCGCGTGCGACCCGGCGTACCCGCCGAAGGGGTGGGTGTACCCGTAGATCCCGCCCGAGGGGTAGCCGAGCAGGGGTTGCTGCGCCGCGGCGTTCGGGTTCGTCGTGTCGCACAGGGAGTACAGCTGCCGGTCGCAGTACCAGCAGTTCCCGCACGCGATGAACGAGGGGACGACGACGCGGTCGCCGACCTCTCGGTCCCGCACCTCGGGCCCGACCTCGACGACGGTGCCCATGAACTCGTGGCCGAACACGTCGCCCTGGCGCATGCCGGGCAGGTAGCCGTCGATGAAGTGCAGGTCCGACCCGCAGGTCGTGGTGAGGGAGACCTCCAGGACGACGTCGCGGGGGTTCAGGACGTGGGGGTCGGGGACGGTCTCGACGGCGAGGTCGTTGACGCCGTTCCACACGAGGGCGCGCATCAGCGGTCCTCCTCCCGGGTCGTGGGCTGGGGTCCGAGGGTGGGGATCTCCCCGGTCTGCAGCAGGGCGCGCAACCGGTAGAGGAACGTGAAGTCCGCGGCGCCACCGGGCAGCTGCGACCGCGCCCGCACCTCCGACCGGGTTCCGTCGCGGGTCGGGGTGACCGTGAACTCCGCCCACGCCTCGACGGCCCGGTCGGCGCCACCCTCGGTGTCGTCCTCGGGTTCGGCGACACCGTCCGGGTCCGTCCGGGCGAACCGCAGTCCGTCGACGGTCTCGGTGAGGACCGTCTCGACGGTCTCCTCTCCCAGGGTCCACGCGTAGCGGGAACCGTTCGCGGACACCGTGCCGAGGTCGCCGAGCAGGCGGGTCAGGACGGCGGGGTCGCGCAGCGCGGCGAGCACGCTCTCGGCCGGACGTTCGAGGGTGAGGGTCTGCGAGGAGGAACCGGGGTTCGCCCGCGCGTGCGTCAGCAGCTTGGCGGCTGCGTCGCGGGCACCGGTGAGGACGTTGCGGGGCAGGGCCACGGCACGCTCCTGGGACGGGGAATGCGGATCGGCGGCTGCTGCACCACGGCCGACGCTACGACCTCCCCGGACGGGGCGCAGCGCGGGAACTCTTCAGCGCAGAACTTCGACGTGCGGACCGCGCACCACGTCCCACACTCGGAAGCGACCGGAACGACACGACGAGACCGAGGAGAACCCCGTGCCCGACTTCGGCGACATCACCGAGAAGGCCAGCGACGCGGCCATCGACAAGGCCGGCGACGCAGCGGACGCCAAGACCGGCGGCGGCCACGCCGAGCAGGTGGACAAGGCCCAGCAGGCGGCCGACGAGAAGATCGGCGAGTGAACCCCGGGAACGCCTGACGTCCCCGGCTCCACAGGCCCGGTCCCCCGGCCGGGCCTGTGGACAACTCCCCGGGGCGGTGGTCGTACCCGCCTACGGTGGGGCTCCGCCGATCGAGGGGAGTCCCGTGGAGGAGCAGAACACCGTGCGCGCGGTGGACGGGAGTTTCGCGCAGTGGCTCGCCGCGCAGTTCCCGCACCTCGGGACCGAGGAACTGGCCGCCCACCTGCGCACCTGGCGCGATTCGCGACGTGACCTCCTGCACGCGCGGGGTGAGTCACGGACCGACCGGGTGGTCACGTCGCTCGACGCCGCCGACGTCGGGACCCTCGTCCGGTGCGCCCACCGCCGGGCCGAGTTGGACGGGCTCGACCGACGTGCGGAGGCCGGCGCCGTCGCCGACCTCTGGGGTCGGTACGCGGTCTTCCTCCGGGAACAGGACGCGTGGACCGGCGGGGCCGACGGCTGCGCCGCCCTGGAGGTGGTGCTGCGCACGGCGACCCGCGGCGGTCTGCTCGGGAGGGGCGCCCACACCGCGCGGCTCTGCCTGCCCGTCGAGCTCACGCCCCTGCGCCGGACCCGCGTCGTCCGGGACGCCGAGGAGGTCCTGCGTGGCCGGGCCCAGGGAACTCCGTGGCTGCGGGCCCAGCTGACCGCTCTGGGACTGCTGACCCCCGACGGGCGTCGCGGGGAGCAGTGGCCGGCGTGGGACTCGCCCCGCACCGTGGACGCTGCCTTCGCCCGGCGCCGCCTCGTGATCGCCGAGCTGACCCACCTCCTGCGGCACGACCCGGTCGCGACGCACGCCCTCGCCTTGGCGACCTCGCACGTACCCACGGAGGTCGCCGCCGGCGGCCGCCGCCTGCGGGACCTCGTCGCCACCGGACGCGTCGACGACCTCGTCGCGAGCGGGGTGGTCCCGGGCCGCGGCCCGTGGCGCGTCGTCCGCGGCCTGCAGCTGTCGGTGCACGTCGCCCTGACCCGGCTGGCCGACGAGGGCGCCCTGGACCTCGACGCCCCCACCGCGGCCCCCCGCGCGGGGTGAACGTTCGCGGGATGCTCACGCCAGGGGCGCCGTCGGCGGTGGAGCCGAGCGGTGCGGGGATGACAGGCTGACCCGGTGGACGACACCCTCGAACCCGGCTCCTACGCGCTCGGCCGGCAGGCCATGGCCGACCTCCGCGCCCCGTTCACCACGTGGCTGGACGAGAACGTGCACGTCGACGAGGAGGTCGGACCCGAGGCCGTCGTCGAGGCGCTGACTGTCGGCGCGGGTGGCCTGCTGACGCTGCGCCCGCAGGCGCGGCTGACCCGGCTCACCCCCGAGGACGTCGACGTCCTCGTCACCCGCGTCGTCCCGGCGATGGTCGAGGACGCCGGGACCGACGAACCGGAGGAGATGGCCGAGGACCTGCAGGCCGTCTGGTGGCAGTTGCTGACGTTCCTCGGGGAGACGGGCCGGTGGGAGGGGCCCGCCGGCGACCTCGAGACGAACCTGACCCTCGTGGCCGGGGAACCGCCGGAGCTCTCCGAGGTCTTCGCGGCGGCCGCGGAGGACGTCGACGAGGGCGAGGAGGACGAGACGGTCCTCGCCTCGTTCCCCGTGCGGGCCGCGCAGGCCGTCCTCGCCCACGTCGGCGACGGTCTGGAGGTCCCGGACGACGCCGAGCTCGCCGGCGACGACGTCACCGCGATCCTGGCCGCCTTCGAGCACCCCGTCCCGATCACGGCCGACGCCGAGGGGGAGCCCCAGGAGCTCGAGGACGTGCCGTGGCTGCGCCAGGTGGTCCTGCTCATGCTCGGCCTGGACCTGCTCGACGGGGAGGACGGGACCCTGCTCGTGCCGGGCGCCGAGGCGGACGGCTGGCTCGACCCCACCCCGGAACCCCGCGAGCTGCGCCGTCAGCTCGTCGGCCGCTTCGTCCTCGACGACCCGGCCACCCTCGACGAGGGGTTCTCCATCGCCGAGGCCGTCCTGCCGACCGTCCTGGCCTCGGCGGTGACCGGCAAGCCCTTCGACGACGCCGCCCTCGACGCCCTCGTCGACAACGCGGCCGTGCTCGGCCCGGCCGCCGGCGTGGCCGTGGAGGAGCTGCGGGAGCGGCTCTCCGACCTCGGCGCGCTCGGCCTCCTGTCCGAGTCCGCCCCCTGGACGATCGCCCGCGGGTTCTGGCCGGCGATCGCTGCGGCCGTCGAGGACGAGGAGGAGGACGACCTGCTCGGCGGTCTCTTCGGCGACGGCGAACCGCACTGGCTCGAGGGCGTCATGGGACAGCTCGGGCTCGGTGACGACCAGGTCCAGCAGATCCGGGGCCTGCTCGGCGGACGCTGACGGGACGGGCGGGACGGCTGGTCAGTCGGCCTCGACGGCGAGGTCGGCCCACACCGTCTTCCCGTCCGGGCCGACGTCGACGCCCCAGGTGTCGGCGACGGCGTCCACGATCGACAGCCCCCGCCCGCCGAGCGCGTCGGGCGGGGCGTCGCGCCCGTGGGGGGACCGGGTCGAGGAGTCCTCGACGGCGATCCGCAGGCGCCGCTCCGCCCCGTCGAAGCGCAGCGCCAGACCAGCGCCCCCGTCGGTGTGCACGAGTGCGTTCGTCACCAGTTCCGACAGCACGAGCTCGGCCTCGTCGAGCAGCTCGTCGGTCGACCAGGCTGTGAGCCGGTCGCACAGGAACTCCCGGGCGGTCGAGACGGCCCGGATGTCCGGCGGCAACCACAGCGAGGCGTCGAGGCGACCGACGTCGGCCCCCGCGAACGTCGCCACGAGGAGGGCGGCGTCGTCGGTGAGCTCGTGCGGGATGGCCGCCATGACCGTCGTCGCCAGCTCGTCGGCGGTCGGGGCCCGGCCCGCGACCGTGCGCAGGGTGTCGTGCAGCGCCCGCTCACCCTCGTCGGACCCCTCGCCCAGCACCTCCACGACCCCGTCGGTGTGCAGGACGAGGACGCTGCGGCCGAGCAGGCGGTAGCGGGTGGCGGGGTAGACGGCGCCGTGGTCGACGCCCAGCGGCGGCCCGGGGTCGACCGCGAGTTCACGGAACCCCGCGTCGTCGACGACGAGAGGGGCGTTGTGCCCCGCCGAGGCCACGGTGAGCACACCGGTCGCGGTGTCCAGCCGGACCAGGCAGCACGTCGCGAAGCGTCCGGCGTCGAGGTCGACGAGCAGCCGGTTCGTCCGTTCCAGGGCCGCGGACGGGTCGTGCCCCTCGCTGACGTAGGCGCGGACCGCCGTGCGCACCTGGCCCATCAGCCCGGCGGCACGGGTGCTGTGCCCCTGCACGTCCCCGATGATGAGCGCCACGTCGGAGCCGTCCGACCCGTCGCCGACGGCGTCGTACCAGTCGCCGCCGATCTCCGACCCGGCCAGCGCGGGGGCGTACCGGGTGGCGACGTCCAACCCCGCGCGGTGCGGCAAGCGCTGCGGCAGCAGCCCCCGTTGCAGGTCGCGGGCCAGGCGGCCCAGCGCCTCGTGGGAGCGGGACAGCTCGGCGCGCGAGGACCGTTCGGCGTCCAGCAGCTGCGCGCGTTCGAGGGCGACGGCGAGCTGGGCGGCGACGGCCGCGAACAGGTCGAGGTCGGTGTGCTCCAGCGGGGAGCGTTCGGCCCAGTTCACGGTGAGGGTGCCGAGGACCAGCTCGTCGCGGCCCGCCAGCGGCACGACGAGGGCGACGCCGATGCGCTCGGGGTCCAGGCCCGCGAGGTCGCGGTACCGGGGGATCTCGGTGCTCGTGAGGACGACGGTGCGCCCGGTGCGCACGGCCTCGCCCATCGGGGTGTCGGCCGAGCGGTCGACGCGCTGCAGCCGTGTGCGGACCGGTTCGGGCAGCGGCGGGTGCGCCTCGCCCACGAGCTCGTCGCCGTCGACGACGTAGAGGGACGACGACACGCAGCCGAGCACCTCCACGACGGCCGGCGGGATGCGCTCGGTGATCTCCGCGGTCGTGGCGCTCGTCTGCAGCAGACCCGTGACCCGTTCCAGCAGAGCGCCCCTGGACGCCTTGCCGGCCGCTGCGCGTTCGGACACCGTCAGCAGGGCGGACTGCACCGCCAGCCCCAGGCTGAGTCCCAGGACGCCCGCGGCCTCCTCCTCGTCGGCCGAGAAGTTCGTGGCGCGGGTGAGGACGAGGGTGCCCGGCGTTCCGTCACCCAGCGGGACGAGGAGCGCGTGCGGCGCGGGGACGGCCAGACCGGGGACGTCGAGGTCGCGCTCGGCGAGGACCCCTCCGGCCCGGGCGGCGAGCCGGTCGGGCACGTCGACGTCGAGGAAACCCTCCCCGTCGACGAGGTACAGGCGACCGCGCGGCAGGTGCGCGGGATCGCCCTGCACGCAGACGACGCTGTGGTCGGCGTCGACGGCTGCGCGGGCGGCCCGGCCGGCCGAGCGCAGCAGCGCGGGGACGTCCCCGGCCACGTCGGGACGTGTGACGGCCCGGAGGTGGCGGTGGAGGCCGTCGAGCACCCTCGCACCGTAACCGGATCGGCTGTGCGCTTCCCGTCAGCCGCTGGGCGACAAGCCCGAGGGACCGCTGGCCAGGACGGCGCCGGCCAGGGCACGCGACGCGGGCCGGTCGCGCGTCTTGGGGTTCGTCAGCAGCACGAGGTCGATCTGCCCCAGCTCGGGCAGCTTGTGCTGCGCGCCGAGGGCGACGAGCTGCGGGGGGACGAGCGAGCTCGCCAGGCAGGAGACGCCGATCCCCGCGGCCACGGCCGCGATGAGGCCGTTCACGCCGCGGCACACGCACGCCGAGCGGTACCCGATGCCGACGCGGTCGAGCGCCTGGTGCATGGCCGTCCCGCTGAGCGAGGGGGAGGGGTAGACGGCCAGCGGCACGGGTTGGGTGAGGTCCAGGCGCGTCGACGGGTTCCCCACCCACACGAGCCGTTCGCGCTTGACGAGCTTGCCCTCCCCGGACCCCCGGGGACGCTTGCCGATGAAGATGTCGAGGCGGTCGTTCTCCAGCCGCCGGTGCAGCGTCCCGGACTGGTCGACGGTCAGCTCGAGGTCGACGCGGGGGTTCTCGGACCGGAAGTCGCGCAGGATCTGCGGCAGGCGCGTCAGGGCCAGGTCGTCGGACATGCCGATGCGCAACCGGCCGACGGGCCGGGCCCCCGTGAAGTACGCCGCGGCCTGCTCGTGGGCGGCCAGGATCGACCGCGCGAAACCGATCATGGCCTCGCCGTCCGGGGTCAGGGTCACCGAGTGCGTGTCCCGGTGGATCAGCTGGCGGCCCACGGAGTCCTCGAGCTTGCGGACGTGCTGGCTCACGGTGGACTGCCGGACGCCGAGCCGGGCTGCGGCCTGGGTGAACGAGTGCGTCTGCGCCACAGCGAGGAAGGTCCGCAGCTGCACGGGTTCGAAGGTTCCCGTCGGCCCCTGTCCGGCGCTCACGCCCACCGCCCCGTCGCGCGCTCATCACGACCCGTGATGACTGATAAGCCTCCTACTGCGGTGCAGCCTACCCCTCGCGTCGCCGATGATGGTGACGCAGCGTCAGTGGCCCGGGATCACCACCGGCACCACCCCCCGAGGCCACCACCCCAGGTCAGCACCCGAAGGACAGCACGAGAGGCACCCGTTCGTGACACCGGCAGCCGCCGAAGCCAGCACCGAGTCGACCCCCGCCAGTCCCGAGAGCCCCCGCCGCACCGGCAGCACCTTCGCAGCCCTGCGCGTCCGCAACTTCCGCATCTACGCCACCGGTCAGGCCTTCGCGAACACCGGTGTCTGGGTGCAGAACATCGCCCTCGACTGGCTCACCCTCGAACTCACCGGCTCCCCGGCCGCCGTCGGCATCGCGATGGCGCTGCAGTTCCTGCCCATCCTGCTCTTCGGGATGCACGGCGGCATGATCGCCGACCGCTACCCCAAGCGGACCATCCTGCTCGTCACGCAGCTGTGCAGCGCCTCCGTCGCGACGACGCTCGCCGTCCTCACGATCTCCGGCCACATCACCGTCGGGGCGATCTACGCGATGGCCCTCGTCGGTGGTTTCGTCGTCGCCCTCGACAACCCCACCCGGCAGTCCTTCGTCGGTGAGGTCGTCCCCGCGCAGTACGTCCGCAACGCGATCGCCCTCAACGCCGCGGTGTTCCAGACGACGCGACTCGTCGGCCCCGCCGTCTCCAGCATCCTCATCGGGACGGTCGGTTCCGGGTGGGCGTTCGCCGTGAACGCGCTGCTGTACGTCGGGCCCACCATCACCCTCGCCTCGATGCGGACGGCGGAACTGCACCGCACCACGCCGCTGCCGCGCGAGAAGGGCCAGCTGCGCTCGGCCCTGCGCTACGTCCGCGACCGGCCGCACGTCGGCTGGACCATCGCCCTCGTCGGCGTCTTCGGCACGTTCGGGCTGAACTTCCCCGTCGTGCTCACCGCGATGGCGTCGGAGACCTTCCACGCCGGCGCCGGCATGTACGGGACGTTCAACATCGTCATCGCCGTGGGCTCGATCGCGGGTGCTCTCATCGCGGGCGGCCGCAGCCACTCCCGGCTCCGGCTCATCCTGCTGCTCGGCGCGGCCTTCGGCGCGGCGCAGACCCTCGCCGCCTTCGCGCCCAACCTCGAGACGTTCACGGTCGTCCTCGTCCTCATGGGCGTGACGAACCTCGCCTTCCAGGCCATCGCGAACTCCTCGGTGCAGCTCTGGGTCGACCCCGAGTTCCGCGGCCGCGTCATGGGGCTCTACGTGCTGGTGTTCATGGGCGGCACGCCCATCGGCGGCCCGATCATCGGCTGGATCACCGAGCACGTCGGCGTCCGCGCCGGGATGGCGGTGTGCGGGATCGTGCCGCTCGTCGCGGCCGTGGCCCTCGCCGGTGTCCTCGCCGCACAGCCGGCCCTGGCGCGACGGCGCCAGGGCGCGGCGGTGCTCGCGGGCTGACGTCAGCCGGCCCGGCGGCCGACCGCCTCCCGGGCCGCGAGGTCGGCGCGGACTCGAACCTCGGCCGCGGCGGCGGGAACCCGCCGGCCCCGAGCCCCGCGTCCGGACAGGTCCACCTCGTCCGCGGCGACCTCGGCGTCCCCCACCACGGCGACCCACGGCACGCGCGCCGCGCGGGCGGCCCGCACCCGACGCGGCAACGACCCGTCGTGGTCGACCTCCACGCGCAGGCCGGGGAACCGCCGAGCGAACCGCTCCGCGTGCTCGCCGTGGCGGTCCCCGCTGACGGGCAGCACCCGCAGCTGCACCGGGGACAACCAGGTCGGCAGCCAGCCGCCGTCCACCTCCAGGAGCATCGCCACCAGACGTTCCGCCGACCCCAGCAGGCCGCGGTGCACCATGACGGGCCGGTGGCGCTCGCCGTCGCGGCCGACGAACTCGAGCCCGAACCGTTCCGGCTGGACGTGGTCCACCTGGACGGTGGAGACGGTCTCCTCCCGGCCCGCGGCGTCGGTCACCTGGACGTCGACCTTCGGACCGTAGAACGCGGCCTCGCCCGGCGCCTCGTCGAACGGGCGGTCCCCGAGGGCCTCCCGCAGCGACGACTCCGCCCGCCGCCAGGCGTCGTCGTCGCCCAGGTGCCCTTCCCCCGGCCCGCGCAGCGAGAGCCGGAACCGGCTGACCGGCAGGCCCAGCAGCGCGTAGGCCTGCTCGACGGTCTCGAGGGCCAGGCGCACCTCGTCGACGACCTGGTCCGGGCGGCAGAACGCGTGCGCGTCGTCGAGGCTGATCTGGCGGACGCGGCGCAGCCCGGTGAGGACGCCGGACAGTTCGCTGCGGAACATCGCGCCGAGTTCGGCGTACCGGACGGGCAGGTCGCGGTAGCTGTGCGGGCGGGCGGCGTAGACCTGGGTGTGGTGCGGGCAGTTCGCCGGGCGCAGCACGTACTCCTCGTCCCCGACGCGCACGGGCGGGAACATGTCGGCGGAGAACTTCTGCCAGTGCCCGGACCGCTCGAACAGAGCCCGTTTGCCCAGCACCGGGGTGTTGACCCGCTGACAACCGGTCGCCAGTGAGAGGTCGACGGCGAGACGTTCGAGCTCAGCGCGGACGACGCCCCCGGCCGGCAGCCACAGCGGTAGGCCGGGACCGACGAGGGCTGAGGTGTCGAACAGGCCGAGGTGGCGGCCGACGGACGAGTGGTCCGCAGGTGCAGGGTCGTTCACAAGGTCGTTCACGAGGTCGTTCACGGGGTTCCTCCCGGGTTCGTGGGGGTCCCCGGGAACGACGAGAGCCCCGGGGGTGACCCCCGGGGCTCTGCTGACGTCAGCTCAGCGCTGACGGCGACGCCGGAGGTGGACCGGCGTCGTCGTGCAGGACGGACAGCTGAACTTCACCCGTCCACCGTGGCACCGTCGGTGCCGTCCTGTCGAGGAGTTTGCGCGGCGGCCGGGTGCAGGGCGCGACGCAGGGCGCTGACGCCGAGCTGGAACGACGTCCGCGTCACGGGAGCGTCGACGGCCATCTGGTAGCCGTGGAACGCGCCCGGGTAGACGTGCAGCTCCGTCGGGACACCGGCACGCACCAGCCGACGTGCGTACTCGACGTCCTCCTCGAGGAACAGGTCCAGCGCACCGACCTCGATGAAGGTGGGCGGCAGCCCGCTGAGGTCCTCGGCGCGTGCGGCGGCGGCGTACGGCGACACCCCGGCCGACCCGGGGTCGGTCCCGAGGTGGGCGCGCCAGCCGAACTCGTTGTACGTCGGCGTCCAGACGAACTGCCCCGTCACCGGGTTCGGGTCGGCCGTGGTGACGGTGCGGTCGTCGAGCATCGGGTAGACGAGGAACTGCATGACGAGCGGCACCTCACCCCGGTCGCGCGCGAGCAGTGCGAGACCCGCCGTCAGACCACCGCCCGCGCTGGCGCCCGCGATGGCCAGCCGCGACCGGTCGACGCCGAGGTCGGCGGCGTGCTCGTGGAACCACCGCAGGGCGGCGTAGCAGTCCTCGACCGGGCCGGGGGCGACGTTCTCCGGGGAGAGCCCGTAGTCCACCGAGACGACGACGGCGTCGAGCGCCATCGCGTACGTGCCCGACAGCGCGCGGTCGGCGTCCGGGCTGCCGAAGACGTACCCGCCGCCGTGGATCCACAGCACTCCCGGGGCGTCCGGTGCCAGGGAGGCCGGGCGGTGCACGAGGACCCGCACCGGCTTCTCCCCCTCCCGCGGGACGAGGACCTCCTCCTCGGTCACGCCATCCGGCAACGGAGGCGTCGGTGCCGCGGCCATCGCGGCGCGCACCGCGGAGAGCCCCTCGGACGTGAGGTCGAGCGGCGGCAGCAGAGCCAGGGCGCCGGCGATGTCGGGGTCGATGAGGTGCGTGGTGTCCACGGGTGCGCTCCGGGAGTCGGCGGTGACGACGAGAGGTGGATGACAGCAAGCCTGTCCTACCAGGAACGGGACCCCACGACCAGCGTCCGCGACGACAGGTCGACGCAGCGTGGCCCCGAGCGGCGGCCTGTGGACGACGAACGACGCGGTCCTCCTGGCGTGGCTAGTTTCCGGCCCACCGGAGGAGGAGGTGGTGCGTGGACGAGTTGTCGGGGTTGTCGGTGGCGCTCGCCGACGCGGCCGCCTCCACCGCCCGGGCCGCCGCGCAGGGGACCGCCGACGTGGCCGTCGACGTCGCCCGGGCCGTTGAGTCGCTCGGCGGCTGGTACGGCGTCGCCCGCGACGGTTTCGCCGACCGGGTCCTGGAACTCGACCGGCACCTGGGGGCGCTGCAGGACGTCGCCCGAGCCGGCGCCGACCTCGTCGAGGAGTACTCCCGCGAACTCGGGATGCTGCAGGGTCAGCTCGCGCGCGTCGACGCGGGTCGGGAACAGGTGCAGGCCCGTCTCGACGCCGGGGTCGGCGACCTGGTCGCCTGGCACGTGGACTGGGCCGAACTCGACCGGTGGGACGCGAGCCGCCGGATCGTGCTCGAGGACTTCGACACCCTCACGCAGACCTTCGCCGCCCGGGTGTTCGCGGTCGTCGACCAGGTGCCCCGACGTCCCCGACGCCCCGGCGAGCACGTCGACGACGCGGCCCGGACGGTCGGTGGCGCGCTGCTCGACGGCGTGTACCTGGCCGCCGGTTGGACGTGGGACCGCGCGGGGTGGACCGCGACGGTCCGCCAGATCCCCTCCGCGGTCCTGGACTCGGTGACCCATCCGGTGCGGACGTTGGCCGACACCGTCGCCTGGGACGACTGGCGAGACGGACGGTACGGCGCCGCCGGGGCGACGCTCGGCATGGCAGTCGCCGGGCGGGGGCTGCGCGGCAAGCCGCTCGGCACGGCGCTCGGCAAGACGCTGCCGGAGGGGCATCCGCTCAGGAAGCACCTCGAACCGAACGGGGTTCCGAAGCCGCAGAGCCTGGACGACCTGTGCGGCGGTGTGGACCTCGGGCGGAGCGAGGTGTTCCTGCCGGCGCACACGCTGGGGCGGCACGTGGACGTGGATGATGCGTTCTTGAAACGGCGCCTGGAGACGGGACGAGTGGAAGAACGGGTGACGGGGTCGAGAACTCCACCGCGTGCTTCGCGGTTCGTGGACCAGGCGACGGCGGAGGCGGTCATCGGGGAGGCGCTGAGGAGTCAGCGGTCCGAGATCGACGCGGTGGTGGCGTCGGGTGCGCGTGAGGTGCTGGTGACGGCCCCCGCGCCGTCGAGCGCAGGTGTCATCTGGCAGAAGGACGGTAATGGCGGATTCGAACAGGTTGAGGTGTCGACGGTGAAGGTCGTTCTGAGCAGAGCGCGCGACGGATCGTGGTTCGTCCTGACGGCGTACCCGGACGACCGGTCGTGATCGGCTCCCTGGTGCCCCTCGCGTACGGCGATCTGGACTGGGGTCTGTGTCCCCGTGAGCGGCTGGAGCACCTGCTCGCGACGAACGGCGTGAACTTCGCGCGGGAGCGTGACGTCTGGGCTGAGTTCCTGTCCCGCGCGCGGGCCGGTGACGTCGAGGGGGAGGTCGCACGGAGCAGCGGTGTCCATTCAGTCCTGCCGCCGGAAGGAGTCTCCTGGGAGCGGTGGGCCGAGTGGTTGGACATCCGGCTGAGCGAGGTCGCCGATGATCCGTCCTCCACCGTGGACCTTCCGGACCACCTCCCAGGGTGGCGCTCCTACGCCTCCGAACTGGCCCCCGGGGCTCAGGACCTGGTGCAGCGCGCACTGGCGCGCGTGGCACCACCGGAGACCTCCACGATGCGGGACTTCGTGGTGGTCGACGCGGGCGCGCCGGTGGGCGCGGTTCTCCGTGGGGATGAGGACTCCGCGGAGGAGGAACCGGTGGTGTCCCACGCCCTGGGGGTGGTCTTGGAGAGGACGGACCGCCTCCGCGTCGTGCGGGTGAACGCTGTCGACCCGTCGAGGGACGAGCGCTTTCCCCGGTGGAGTTCCTCGTGGCCGCTGCTGACCGCCGTCCTCGGCGGATGGTTCAGCGACGCAGCCCTCGGACAGGGGGACCCGTGGTTCCAGCAGGCCGCGATGCTGGCGTCCGAGACCGACGAGGTGCTGACCGGGCTCGTCCGGGAGGGGCGGGAACTGCTGCTGCTGGACGACACGGACCTCCGCGCGTTCGTCGCGTCGACGGGGTCGTGCATCCAGCCGGACCACCTCCGCTGGTGGTTCGAGTGGATGTTCTGGCGCATCGAGACGTTCGACTGGAAGAAACCTGCCTGACTGGGCCGAGCCCGGCCCGGCACCCCCGCCGTCGTCGCCGGCGGCCGCCGGCATCATGCGGCGGACGCGGCGACGGGACACGGCGCCGGAGCTGGCGCTGCGGCGGGAACTGCACCGCCGGGGGCTGCGCTACCTCGTCGACTCCGCACCCGCGGGGACGAACCGGCGCCGCCGGGCCGACGTCGTGCTGCGCGGGTCGCGGATCGCGCTGTTCGTCGACGGGTGCTTCTGGCACTCCTGTCCCGTCCACCTGCACCTGCCGCGCGCCAACGCGGCGTGGTGGGCGGTGAAGCTGGCCAGCGTCACCGCCCGCGACCGGGACACCGACGCGCACCTGCGCGCGCACGGCTGGCTACCGGTGCGCGTGTGGGAGCACGAACCCGCGGCAGCGGCAGCGGATCGGATCGCCCGCCTCCACCACGAGCGCAGGGCGGAGCGGCTCACGCGGCCCGGTCGTCCCGTTCGAGGGCGCGGCTGAGTTCCTCCACCTGCTGCCGCAGGGCGGGGTGGTCGTTCCGCGTCCACGGGCCGGAGGTCATCAGTTTCCCGAGGTCACGGTGCATCCTCCGGGCTTCCGGGAGGCCGTCCTCGCCGAACCTCGCTTCGAGGCGGCCGGCGTGCAGCGCGCGGTGGTCCCGTCCGCAGAGCAGGACGAGGTTGTCGACGCTGGTGGGGGTTCCAGGCTCGTACCTGTTGTGCGACAGAGGTTCACGCGCTGTCGACTGTGGACGACGTTGTGGAAGGCTCGGCTCAGCCCCAGACGCGCTCGGCCACGCGAACGACGAGGTCGAGCTTGCGCCACTGCTCGTCCTCGGTGAGGTCGTTGCCCTCCTCGGTCGAGGAGAAACCGCACTGCCCGCTGAGCGCCAACTGCTCCAGCGGCGCGAAGGTCGCAGCCTCCTCGATGCGCCGCACGAGGGCGTCCTCGTCCTCCAGCGTCGGCACCTTGGTGGTGACCAGACCCAGGACGACGCGCTTGCCCTCCGGCAGGAACCGCAGGACGTCGAGGGAGCCGGAGCGTTCGTCGTCGAACTCCAGGAAGTACCCGTCCACCTGCAGGGAGTTGAACAGCGCGTCCGCGATCTGCTCGTACCCACCCGTCTGCGCCCACGAGGACCGGTAGTTCCCGCGGCACAGGTGCGTCGCCACGGTGAGGTCCGCCGGGCGGTCGGCGATGGCGGCGTTGAAGAGGTCGATGAACGCGGGCAGCCGGGTCTGCGCAGCGCCCTCGTTCTTCGGGTCCCCGAAGAACGTCAACGACACGTCGTCGAGCTGCGCGTACCGCAGGCCCTGGGCGTGCAGGCGGCGCAACTGCTCGGCGTAGGCCTTGGCGATGTCGCTGCGGAGCCGGGCGTCGGCGTCGGTGTCCGGGCCGCCCTCGCCGTAGGCCGCGGTGCCGTCGAGGGGGATGAAGGAGTTGTGCACCTGGTTCGGCGACGGCATCGTCAGCTTGGGCACCTGGCCGGCGCCCTGGTCGGTCGCGGCCTGCTGGAGGAACGCCAGGTGGTCCGCGAAGACGGTGTGCTCCAGGTGGACCGGGGCGGTGGCCTTGACGCGGGTGAGCGGCACCTCGATCGGCTGCCCGTCCAGCGTGCGGAACTCCCGCGTGAACGCCTCCTTCGCCTCGATCCCGCCGAGGGACAGGATGAAGTCCTCGTGCCAGTAGTGCCGGCGCAGCTCGCCGTCGGTCACCACTCGCAGCCCCAGGTCGGCCTGCCGGCGGACGACGTCGCGCACTGCCGCGTCCTCGACCTCCCGCAGCTGCTCGGCGTCGATCTCCCCGGCCGCGCGCCGCGCGCGGGCCTCCCGCAGGGCCGGCGGGCGCAACAGGCTGCCGACGTGGTCGGCGTGGAAGGGGGCGCGGTCCGCGGCCGCACTGCTCGACGTCATCGCCCCAGTCTGGTCGAGCGTGCACGGCCCCACCCGGCGGACGGGCGGGCACCGGACGACGATCCGTTGACACCCGGTGCCGCAACGGGCCAGGGTCGCCGCAGGAGGTCCGGTGCGGTCGTACGTCGAGGTGCTCAGCCCGCGGGCGCACCTGCTGCTGGCCGTCAGCGGTCTGCTGGCCCGCGTCCCGCTGGCCGTCGTGGGGTTCGCCGCGCTGCTCGTCGTCCGGCGTTCCACCGGGGAGTTCGGCCTCGCCGGGACGGTGTCGGCCGTCGTCGTGGCCACCGGGGCGTTCGTCGGCCCGGCCCTGGGCCGGTGGGGAGACCGCCGCGGGCAGGCCGTGGCGCTGCGCGCAGCCGCGGTCGTGGGCGTCGGCGGGTCCCTCCTCTTCGTCGCCGTGACCGCCGGGGGCGCACCCGCTCCCGTGGTCCTGCTCGCGGCGGCCGTCGTGGGGGCGGGGGTGGCGCCCGTGGGGTCCTTCACCCGCACCCGCTGGGCCCGCACGTACCCGCGGCGCGAGGGGGCCGCCGATCCTCGGCTCGCCACGGCGTTCGCGCTCGAGGGCGTCTTCGACGAGCTCGTCTGGGTCGCCGGGCCCGCCCTGGCCTCCCTCGTCGCGGCGGCCGCCGACCCGCGGCTCGCCCTCGTCCTGGCCTGCGCCGCAGGGGCTGCCGGGTGCCTGGCGCTGTCGGTGCAGCGGCACGGCGCCCCGACCGTCACTCCGCAGGGGCGCCTGCGGCTGGGCCTGCCCGTCACCCGGCCCGACGTCCTCGGCGTGCTGGCCGCCGGCGTCGCCGTGGGGGCGGTGTTCGGGCTCGCCGACCTGTCCGCGGTCGCGCTCACGACCGAACGCGGGGTGCCGCAGCTCGCGGGTTCGGTGCTCGGCGCGGGAGCGCTCGGGGCCGTCGTCGGCGGCCTCGCGGTCGGGGTGCTGCCGCCCGTGGCCGACCCGCGCCGGGGTGCGGTGGCGGCCGCTGCGCTGTTCGGGGTGGGCTACGCGTCGCTGGCGACCGTCCCCGGTGTCGTCGGGATCCTCGTCCTGAGCTTCCTCGCCGGGGCCACCTACGCACCCCTCGGCGTCGCCGTGAACCGCCTCGTCGAGGACGCCGCCCCCGCCCACCGGCTCAGCGAGTCCCTCGCCTGGGTGAGCACGGCGATCACGGCCGGGACGGCCCTCGGCACCGTCGTCGGGGGGTTCGTCGTGGACGCCGCGGGCGCGCGGGGCGGGTACCTGCTCGTGGCTCCGCTGGCCGCCCTGCCGGTCCTGTGCGCGCTGGCCGGCACCCGCCTGGCGCGCAGGGGCGAGCGGACGGGCAGGATCGGCGGGTGAGCACCTCCCAGAGCCCCGGCCGCTTCGCCGACCGCGACGTCGTCGTGACCGGGGCCGCGCACGGCATCGGCCGCGCCTGTGCGGTGCGCCTGGCCGCCGAGGGGGCGCGCGTCGCCGTCCTGGACCGCGACCGGGCGGCCGCCGAGGCGCTCCTTCCCCAACTCGCGGGCACCGGTCACCGGGCCCGGGCCGTCGACGTCCTCGACGACGCCTCCGTGCGCGCGGCGTTCGACGGCCTCGCCGCCCACGCGCTCGTGCACGTCGTCGGCCTCGCCCTCGCGCAGGGGGAGTTCGAGGAGTCGCTCGACGAGGAGTGGACGGCCAACCTCGACCTGAACCTGCTCGGCGCCGTCCGCTGCACCCGTGCGGCGCTGCCGGCGCTGCGGCAGCACCCGACCTCCGCCGTCGTCCTCGTGAGTTCCATCAACGCCCTCGCCGGGCTGGGCAGCGAGGCCTACGCGGCCTCCAAGGCCGGGCTCGGGGCGCTCGCGCTGAACCTCACCCGCACCCACGCCCGGCACGGGGTCCGGACGAACGTCGTCGCCCCCGGCACGATCCGCACCCGCGTCTGGGACGACCAGCCCGGGATGCCGGACGCGTGGGCCGACTGGTACCCGCTGGGCCGCGTCGGCGAACCCGAGGACGTCGCGGCGGCCGCCGCGTTCCTCGCCTCCGCCGACGCGGCCTGGATCAGCGGTCACACCCTCCCCGTGGACGGCGGGTTCCTCGCGAACGTCCGCTGATCACAGCGGCGGCGCCACGAGCGCCTCGTACGCGTCGAGTTCGGCGAGGAACCCCTCCTTGACGTCGTCGGAGGCCCAGGAGATGTCGATGGCGTTGCGCTGCAGCTGGATGAGCTCGTCCGGGCCGAGCGCCGCCGCGCGCGTCAGGGCGACGAGGTTCTCCGTGACGTACCCGCCGAAGTAGGCCGGGTCGTCGGAGTTCACCGTCACCTTCACCCCGCGGCGCAGCAGGTCGGCGATGACCGGGGCCTTGCTGTCGTCGGTGACGAAGGAGTTCGAGACCGGGCAGCACGTCAGCCCCGTCCCGCGTTCCTGCAGCAGCGCGAGCAGCCGGGGGTCCTCCACGACGTTCGTGCCGTGGTCGATGCGGTCGACCTCGATGTCCTCCAGGACCTGGCGCAGGTGCTCCAGGGTGTCCTCCTGGTCGATGTCGCAGTGCGCGGTCACCTTGAACCCGGCCGCTCGGGCCTTGGCGAACAGGTGGGCGAACTTCGCCGGCGGGTTCCCGCGCTCGTCGGAGTCCAGCCCGATGCCGACGACCTGCTCGCGGAACTCCAGCACCCGCTCGACGACGTCTTCCGCGCTCTCGACGGGCAGGTCGCGGACGATGCAGAGGATCAAGCCGGCGCTCAGCCCCAGCTCGCGCTGCGCCTGCTCAACGGCGTCGTGGTAGCCGAGCACGACGTCCTCGAAGGCCACCCCGCGCGCGACGTGGACCTGCGGGTCGAAGAACACCTCGGCGTGCCGGACGTTCTGCGTGGCGGCCTTGCGGAAGTAGGCCATCGCGAGGTCGCGGAAGTCCGCGCGCGTCACGAGGACGTCCATCGCGGGGTAGTAGACGGCCAGGAAGGACGCCAGGGAGTCGAACACGTAGGTGGCGCGCACCTCCTCGACCGTGCTCTGGCCGATGTCGACCCCGTTGCGACGGGCCAGCTCGAGCTTGAGCTCCGGTTCGAGGGTCCCCTCGAGGTGCAGGTGCAGCTCGACCTTGGGCAGGGCGGCGGTGAAGGCGTCGAGGTCCATGCCGCGATCCTGCCCCGCACAGGATCCCGCCGTCCCGCCGGTCCGGTCGGCGGCACGGTCGGCAACACGACCGCAACACGACGGGCACCCGGACGAAACCCATCGGCACGCCGGGCGCGGCACGCTGGGAGGCCGACCCGAGACCGAGGAGGCCGACGTGCCGACGTCCCCCGTGCTCGACCCCCGCCTCACCGACGCGGAGGCCGCACGGCTCCACGCCGCCCGCGCGCTCGTCGACGCCTCGCTCACCCCGCGCCACCTCGCCGGCCTGGCCGTCGCGCGCGCCCGCGCCCGCCGCCCCGCCCCGGCCGCTCCGGGCCTCGGGGTGCGCACCGAGGACCTCGCCGTCCGCGGCGCCGCCGGGCCGCGGCCGGCGCGCCTCTACGTCCCCGACGAGCTGGAGCAGTCGGCCACCGTCCTCTTCCTGCACGGCGGTGGCTGGGCGCTCGGGGACCTCGACACCGACGACCTGCTCTGCCGGCGCCTCGCGGCGGCGGCCGGTGTCACCGTCCTGAGCCTGTCCTACCGCCTGGCCCCCGAGCACCCGTGGCCCGCGGCGCTCGACGACGCCGCGGCCGTGCTCGAGGCGCTGGCGGCGGGCCGGGTGCCCGGGCTGACGGGGCCGCTGGTCGTGGCGGGGCACGGTGCGGGCGGTCAGCTGGCCGCCGTCCTGGCTCTGCGCGCCCGCACGGGGCGGGTGCCGCCGCTGGTCCACGCCCTGCTGTTCTGCCCGTTGCTCGACGACGCCCTCGACCGCGACTCCCACCGCCGCTACGGCGACGGTCTCGGGCTGTCCGTGGACGACCTCGCGTGGTTCTGGCGGATGTACGTCCCCGACCGCGCGACCCGGCACCGCAGCGACGTCGCGCCCGCCCGAGCGCGCGACCTCGCGGGCTGCGCCCCCACGACGGTCGTCGTCGCCGGGGCCGACCCGGTCCGGGACGAAGGGCTCGCCTTCGCCGCCGCGCTGCGGGCCGCGGGGGTCGACGCCCGCGAGGTGCTCGTCGACGGCGTGCCGCACGACGTCCTCGCCACACCGGGGCCGGTGGCCGGGGAACGCGCGGTGCGGACGGCGGCGGAGCACCTGACCGCGACCCTGTCCGCCGCCCGGGTGCTGGACCTGCGCGAGGGCGTACCGCAGCTGCGCTGAGTACGGCACTCTCGGAGGGTGAGCGGGGGTGACGGGGAGTTCGTCGTCGACGGGCGCACAGCGCGCCGTGCCGACCGCGCCGCGCTCGGCCTGCTCGTGCTCGCGGGTGCGTACGCGGTCCTCGCCGCCGGGTCCGCCCTGGGCCTGTGGCCCCTGAGCGTCGGTCGTCTGTCCGACCTCACCCTCGGCAACGCCGTCGAGGTCGTCGTCCTGGCGGCCTTCGTCTGGCGTGCCCTGCACTGCCGCGGCGTCACCCCCTTCTGGACGCTGATGGCCGTCGGCGTCGGCGCCTACTGCGCCTCGGAGGTCGCCTTCGACGTCGCCGAGGCCGTCCTCGGCCGCGGGGTGCAGGGGACCACCGGGCTCGAACTGGGGTACGTCGTCGGCTACGGGACCCTGCTGACCGCCGGCATCCGGCTCGTCTGGGTCGGCGCGCGCCGCTGGCGCGTGGGGTACGTCGCCGAGGCGCTGGGCATCGTGCTGGTCACGGCCGCGCTCGCCCTGGAGTTCGTCGTGCGGCCCGTCGTCGGCGCCAGCGGGCTCCCGTCGACGCTCGTCGCGAGCTGGGTGATGCTCGTCGTCCTGGACGTGCTGCTCCTCTGCGCGGCCCTGGTGACCGCGGTCCGGTCCCGGGGGCGGTGGTGGCTGCTGGCCGTGGGGTTCGGCCTGCTCGCCCTCGCGGACACGGTCTTCACGGTCGTCTCGCTCGCGGGCCGGTACACCCCGGGCGGTGGCGTCGACGGGTTGGCGGTGGTCGGTCTGGCGTTCCTCGGGGTCGGCGCCCTGCGCATCCGCACGGCCTCCGGTGGGTTGCAGCGCAGCCGCTTCTCCATCGTGCTGACGCCCGCGGTCGTGCTCCCGCTGAGCTTCCTGCTGCTGGCCCTCGGGCACGTCCACCCCCTCGGCGGATCGGTGGTCTGGCTCACCGCCGGCGCCGCGACCGCGGCCATCGTCCGGCTCGTGCTGTCGCAGCAGGAGCTGCTGGAGCTGGCGACGCTGCGGCGCGAGGCCCTCACCGACGACCTCACGGGGATCGCCAACCGGCGCGCGCTGCTGGCCGACCTGGAACGCCGGTGCGCGGCCGACGCGCCCTTCGCGCTGGCCATCGTCGACCTCGACCGCTTCAAGGAGGTCAACGACGGCCTGGGCCACGCGGCCGGGGACGAGCTGCTGCGCCAGGTCGTCCACCAACTGCTGCAGGCCGCCCCCGACCCCGTCCTCGTCGCCCGCCTCGGCGGCGACGAACTGGCCCTCGTCCTGCCCGGTTCGGCCCCCGACGCCACCGCCGACGCCACCGCCGACGCCACCGCCGACGCCACCGCCGACGCCCTCACCGACGCCCTCGCCGTGCACCGCGCGATGGTCCGCTCGTACGACCTGCTGGGGCACCGCGTCCACGTGGCCGCCAGCATCGGCGTCGCGACGTGTCCCGCGGACGCGCAGCGGGCCTCGGACCTGCTGCGCTGCGCCGACATCGCGATGTACGAGGCGAAGACGCTCGGGGGCACCGTGTGCGCCTTCGGCGCCGGGGACGCGAGCGACCCGGCCCGGCAGCGCAGCAGCCTGACGCTCATGACCCAGCTGCGGACGGCGCTGGGCCTGTCCGACGACGCCTCGCTCGCACCGGCGGACTGCGGGCGTCTGACGGTGCTGTTCCAGCCGCAGCTCGACGTGCCCACCGGGACGGTGTGCGGGGCGGAGGCGCTGGTGCGCTGGGACCACCCCGACCTCGGGACGCTCGGCCCCGCCGCCTTCCTCGACGAGGCCGAACGGCACGGCCTCATGGGGCACCTGACGCACCGCGTCCTCGACGACGCGCTCGCCGCGGCGGCGACCTGGGCCGTGGACCTGCCCGGGCGACCGCTGCGCCTGGCCGTGAACCTGTCCGCCACCAACCTCCTCGACGTCGACCTGCCGACGCGCGTCGCCGACCTGCTCACCCGGCACGGGCTCGCCCCCGCGGCCCTGGTCCTGGAGATCACCGAGACCGTCCTCATGAGCCGCTCCCCGCGCACCCGGTCCGTCCTGGAGGGGTTGCGCGCGCTGGGCGTCGGGTTGTCCATCGACGACTTCGGCACGGGCTGGTCGTCGCTGGCCTACCTCAGGGAATTGCCCGTGGAGGAGGTCAAGCTCGACCGCAGCTTCGTCGCCGACATCGCCGCCGACCCGCGCTCGGCGGCGATCGTCGCCTCGACGATCTGGCTGGGCCACCAGCTCGGCGTGCGGATCGTGGGGGAGGGGGTGGAGTCCGAGCACACGCTGGGGGTCCTGCGACGTCTCGACTGCGACACGACCCAGGGTTTCCTGCACTCCCGGCCGCTGCTCGCCGCGGAGTTCCGGGACTGGTGCTCGGTCCACCTCGCCGGGCTCGAGACCGCCCCGTAGGGTTTCGCGGGTGACTGTTCCCAGCATCCAGCTCCACGACGGCGTCAGCATCCCCCAACTGGGTTTCGGGGTGTGGCAGGTCCCCCCGGAGCAGACGGCCGAGGTCGTCCTGCAGGCGTTCCAGGCGGGGTACCGCCACATCGACACCGCTGCCGGTTACGGCAACGAGGCGGGTGTCGGTGACGCGTTGCGCGCCAGCGGCATCCCGCGTGAGGAGGTGTTCATCACCACCAAGCTCGCGAACGGTGAGCACGGGCGCGAGAAGACCCTCGCGGCGTTCGACGCGTCGCTGGCCAAGCTCGGCCTGGAGTACCTCGACCTGTACCTCATCCACTGGCCGCAGCAGGCCGACGACTACGTCGAGACCTGGCAGGCGTTCGAGGAGCTCAAGGCGTCCGGGCGGGTCCGGACCATCGGCGTCTCGAACTTCCAGAAGACGCACCTGCGCAAACTGCTCGACGAGACCGGCACCGTGCCGACCGTGAACCAGGTCGAGGTCCACCCCTACCTCGTGCAGGAGGACCTGCGCGCGTTCAACGCCGAGCACGGCATCGCCACCGAGGCGTGGAGCCCGCTGGCCCAGCGCCTCGGCCTCGTCGAGGACCCCGTCGTCACCGGCATCGCCGAGCAGACCGGCCGGACCCCGGCGCAGGTCGTCCTGCGCTGGCACCTGCAGCAGGGGAACATCGTCATCCCCAAGTCGGTCACGCCCGAGCGCATCGTGTCGAACCTCGATGTCACCGGGTTCGAGCTGTCGGCCGAGCAGGTCGAGGCGCTGACGGCGTTGAACCGCGACGAGCGCACCGGCCCGGACCCCGACGTCTTCGGCTGACCCGCGCCCCGGCCTAGGCCAGGGGGAGTTCGAACCAGACGGTCTTCCCGGCCCCGGCCGGGTCCAGGCCCCAGCGGTGGGCGAGGGTGTCGACGAGGGCGACACCCCGTCCGCCGGTGGCCGTCGGGGGGACGTGCCGCACGAGGGGGCGGCCGGCGCCGCCGTCGCTGACCGACACGCGCACCGACCCCTCGAGCTGGCGCAGCCGGACCTCGATGGGCTCACCGCCGTGGCGCACGGCGTTCGTCACCAGCTCGGTGGTCAGCAGCTCCAGGGTCTGCCGGACCTGGGTGGGCAGGGAGACGGTCGCGAACTGCTCGCGCAACCACGACCGGGTGCGCCGAGCAGCCGACGGATCAGCCCGCAGCTCCAGACGCGTCATGCCACCTCGTTCGTCCCCGATCCGTGCTCGTCCGGGTCCAACTCTGGCACCCGCAGGCCCTGGGGCAACCCGGACCCACCGGACCGGGTGCCGTTCGGGCCCTCGACAGGGATGATGCACCGGTGCAGAAGAGCGCGACCGACCAGACCCGGACGGGGCTGGCCGAGACCACCCTGCTCCCCGCGCACCCCGACGTCGACCTGGACCGCTTCGCCCGGCTCGGGACGCTCGCCCTGGGGGTCCCGGTGGCCCTCGTCTCGATGGTCAGCCGCCACGGCCAGGTGTTCCCCGGAGCCGTCGGTCTGCCCGAACCGTGGCAGACGGCGCGCGAGACGCCCCTGACCCACTCGCTGTGCCAGCACGTGGTCACGTCCGGGGCCGTCTTCGCCGTCGAGGACGCCCGGACCGACCCCCTCACCGCGGACTCCCTCGCCATCCCCGACCTCGGTGTCGTCGCCTACGCGGGTGCGCCGCTGCGGCTGCCGGACCCGGGCACGGGGCTGGCCGAGGCCGGGTCCCCCGTCGTCGGCGTGCTGTGCGCCATCGACGGCGCCCCCCGCCGCTGGACGGACGAGCAGCTCGGCGTCCTCAAGGACCTCGCCGCCGCCTGCTCCGCCGAGCTCGGGCTGCGCGTGCTCGAGGAGCGCAACCGTCTGCTGCTGCGGCTCGGCGACGCCCTCGTCGGGGCGCGCACGGTCGAGGAGGTCAGCACCACCGTCGCCCGCGTGACGAGCACCGAGCTCGGCGGGGCGTGGAGCGGGCTGCTGCTGCCCGACGGGCACGGCCGGCTGCGCTTCACGACGCTCGACAACCTGCCCCCGGGCACCGAGCCGGCCTGGCAGACCATCGACCTCGACGCCCCCGTCCCCTCCGCCGCGGCCGCCCGCGAGCGCCGCCCGATCCTCTTCGCCTCGGTCGAGGAGCTGCGCGCGGCGTACCCGCTCGTGGAGACCCAGGCGCTCATGCCGGACTTCGCGGCGTCGGCCTACCTGCCGCTGCTCGTGCAGGACCGGCTCATCGGGGTGCTGTGCCTGGTGTGGGCCACCGAGCGGCAGACGCTGGAGGCCGAGGCCGACGTGTGGAGCGCGCTGGCGCGGTTCACGGCGCAGGCGCTGGACCGGGCGATGCTCGACGCCGAGCGGCGCTCACGTGCGCAGGTGCTGCAGCAGTCGCTGCTGCCCCGGCTGCCGGAGTCGACGGGGCGCCTGCAGGTGCGGGGCCGGTACGTGCCGGCGACGCGCGAGGAGCAGATCGGCGGGGACTGGTACGACGTGGTCGTCGGGCCGCAGGGCGCGGTGACGCTCGTGCTGGGCGACGTCGTCGGCCACGACATGGCGGCGGCCGCGACGATGGCGCAGGTCCGCGGCCTGCTGCGGGCCTTCGTCTGGGACCGCGGGGAGTCGCCGACGGGCCCGGTGGAGCGGCTGGACCGGGCGCTGCCGGGGCTGGGCGTGGACGCGCTCGCGACGCTGGTGGTGGCCTGCGTGGAGGAGGGGCCGGAGGGGTTCACCCTGCGGTGGACGAACGCGGGGCACCCGCCGCCGGTGCTGCTGCACCCCGACGGCCGCACGGAGCTGCTGACCGGGGCGCCGGACCTCCTCGTCGGTCTCGTCGCCGACGCCCCGCGGCACGAGCACGTGGTCGACGTCCCGTCGGGGGCCACGCTGGTCCTCTACACCGACGGGCTCATCGAGCAGCGCGGGCGCAGCCTCGTGGGCGGCATCGAGCGGGTACGGGAGTCGTTGCGCGGCAACCGGTCCACCGATCTGGACGTGCTGCTGGACACGCTGCTGGAGGAACTGGTCGGGAACCGGGGCGAGGACGACTGCGCCCTCCTCGCCGTCCGGTTCCCCTGAACCTCACCGCGGGAGCCTCACAGCGGGGCGGTCAGCTCCAGGTTGATGTCGTCCGGGTCCTGCAGCGACAGGACCGCGATGCCCTGGTCGAGCTCGAGGACCTCGCCGTGCTCGACGCCGCGGGCGGACAGCCGCTCGGCGGCGTCGTCGAGGTCGGCGCGGGATCCGACCTGCAGGCTGACGTGGTCCAGCCCGACGCGCGTGGACACGAAGCGGTCCCCCGTCTCGGCCACCGGCCGCAGGCCGAGGAGCTGGTCGCCCAGGGCGAAGACGCACCCGCCGTAGAGCTTCTCCTGGTCCTCGCGGACGCCCGGGTCACCGGCCTGCGCGCTGAAGTCCACGGCCGGCTCGACGCCGAAGACGTCCTGGTAGAAGGCCTTCGACCGGGCGATGTCGGTCACGGTCAGCCGGACGTGGTGGATGCCGGTGGGCCGCACGGCGGGGGTGTCGGTGGTGGTCATGCGCTCAACCTCCTCCGCCGTGCAAGCGTCCGCATCCCGGGGCGGGGCTAGCGTGCTCGCCGTGACCGGAACCCTGACCGACGTCGCCGGGCTGCAGGTCGGGCACGTCACCCGCCGCGGTGACGGCTGGCTCACGGGCGTCACCGTGGTGCTGCCCCCGCCCGGCACGGTCGGAGGCGTCGACGTCCGCGGTGGAGGCCCGGGCACCCACGAGACCGACGCCCTCGACCCGCGCACCCTCGTCCCGACGGTCGACGCCGTCGTCCTCACCGGCGGGTCCGCCTACGGGCTCGTCACCGCCCACGGCGTGCAGCGCTTCCTCGCCGCCCGCGGCCGCGGGTTCCCCGTGGGCACGGAGCCCGGGGAGGTCGTCCCGATCGTCCCGGCGGCCGCCGTGTTCGACCTCGGCCGCGGTGGCGTCTTCGGGAACCACCCGACCGAGCAGATGGGCTTCGAGGCGGCCGCGGCCGCGACGTCGGACCCGGTGGCACGTGGGGTCGTCGGCGCGGGCACGGGAGCCGTCGTGGGCGGCCGCTGGAAGGGCGGGGTGGGGACCGCCTCGGCCCGGGTGGCCCTGCCGGCGGGGGACGCGGTGGTGGCGGCGCTCGCCGTCGTCAACGCGGTCGGGGTGCCGGCCGGCGGCCCCGCCGAGCGCGGTCCGGCGGCCCCGCTCAACACGACGCTCGTCGTCGTCGCCACCGACGCCGCGCTGGACCCCGCGGAGACGTCGCGGACGGCGACCGCGGCCCACGCCGGGTTGGCCCGGGCCCTGGACCCGGTGCACACGCTCGCCGACGGCGACACCGTCTTCGCGCTCGCCACGGGTGCCGTGCCGCTGGCCGCCGACCGGACCGCGCGGGTCGGGCAGCTGGTCGAGCTGCAGCGGGTGGCGGCCGACGTCGTGCGCGCCGCCGTGCTGGACGGGGTCGCGTCGGCCGAGCCCGTGGGCGACTGGCCGCGCTTCCCCGGCTGAGCCTCAGGCCCCGGCGGTCCGCAGGTCGATCGTGCGGGGGGAGGGCGCGGACCGGACGCGGCCCTTGCCGGAACCCTTGGCGGCGTACATGGCCTGGTCGGCCTGCTGCAGCACGCGGGTGGCGTCCTGGGAGGCGTCCGCCATCGCCAGGCCGACGCTGATCCCGACGCGGAACTCCCAGCCGGCGACCGGGAACGGGTCCTGCATGGCGGCCACGACGCGTTCGGCGACGTCCGCGGCGGCGGCCTCGTCGGGCAGGCCGGGGCAGACGACGGCGAACTCGTCGCCGCCGAGGCGGGCCACGGTGTCGCCGGGGCGGACGGCCGCGGTGAGGCGGTCGGCCACGTCGATGAGGACGTGGTCGCCGGCCGCGTGGCCGCCGGTGTCGTTGACGGGTTTGAAGTCGTCGAGGTCGCAGTACAGGAGCGCGACCTGGTCGCCGCTGCGGGCGGCGGCCGACAGTGCGTGCCGCAGGCGGTCCTCCAGCAGCGTCCGGTTCGGCAGCCCGGTCAGCGGGTCGTGCAGGGCGGCCTCGCGCAGGCGGCGCTGGACGAGCCGGCGCTGGGTGACGTCGGCGACCTGGACGACGGCGCCGACCTCGCCGGGCCGGCCGTCGTCGCCGGGCGTGGGCCACGCGGCGGCGGCCAGCTCGAGCCAGACCTCGCCGTCGCCGTGCTGGAGCTCGGCGTGCCAGTGCGCCTGGCGGCCCTCGCCGACCTCGAGCGCCATCTCCGCGACGGCCTCCACGAACACCTCGCGGTGGTCGGGGTGGACCTGCTCGGCCCAGTCCGAGCCCACGGCGACGTCGGTGCCGAGCATCGACTGCAGGCGCTCGTTGACGCGCGCCACCACGGCGGACCCGTCCGGGCGCAGTCGCAGCAGCGCGACCCCGAGCAGGGCGTCGTCGAACGTGCGGCGGAAGACCTCCTCGCGGCGTTCGGCGGTGACGGTGGCCCGCTCGCGGGAGCGGACGACGAGGGACATGACGAGCGCGACGGCGCCGGAGACGAAGAGGAGGGCCTGCAGGGCCAGCGCCCCCTGGACGCCGATGCCGTAGGGGCCGTAGCCGTGCGCGGTCCCGGTCGTGGCGACGACGGCGACGACGAGCTGGCACGACAGGGCCCGGCCCACCCCGAGGCGCGCTGCGCCCCAGAGGATCGGCACGATCACCAGGAACGCCCACGGACCGCGGGAGTGGTTCCAGAAGACGGCCCCGGAGACGGTCGCGGACAGCACGAGGACGAGGGCCCACTCCGACACCGCGGCCCGCGAGCGCCGGCCGTCCGCGGGACGCTGGGTCCAGGAGGACGGCGGCAGCAGGAGCAGCGGGGCGACGAGCAGGATCCCGAGCAGCTGGGCCAGCGCGTACGGGGCGCCGTCGGAGCGGTCGGCGGTCTGGACGAGCAGGGTCGCGGCGGCGACCCCCGCCCCGGCCCCGGCGGTGAAGCGCCAGGCGTCCCGCCCCCGCCGCAAGCGCGCAGACTCCCCTCGGCCGAGCGCGGAGATCAGCGATGCGCCGACCCCGCACTGCAGCGCCTGCGCACTCGCGAAGATGGGCGTCTCGATGCCTTCGACCCGCACCACCTGGAAGGCGAGGACCGAACCGACGAGCGTCCCGGCGACGCACCACCACCGCCGGGCCGGTCGCCGTGCCGCCAGCCCGAGCGCCGCGCCCGCCGCCGGCCACCAGACGACCTCGGAGAGGTCCTTGGTGTGGGCCAGCACCGGCATGAGCGCGGTGAGGAGGGTGACGAGCAGCGCCGTGGTGACCGCGAGCCGGATGCCGCCGCCGCGCACGGGGGCAGCCGGTCCGGTGGCCCGGCCGGGGTCACCCGTCCGGTCCTGCTGCAGTCTCGCGATCATGACCACCTCCTCGGCAGGTGGGACGCGTTCCTTGAGTGCTCCGACCGGGTGAATCCAGCATCGTGGCCGAATCGTCACCAAGCGTGCATAGATGGTCGCACTCCGAGGTCAGCGCGGCGCGGTCACGACCAGGTAGCGCGCCGTCGTGTCGTCCCGGGCGCGGAAGGTGCAGTCGGCCGGGGGGCCGAGCTGGACGCCGTCGCCCGTCGCGAGGACGTGCGTCACAGCGCCCTCGCTGAGCTCCAGCGTGCCGTCGAGGACCCACACCTGCTGGTGGATGCGGGCGTACGCGGCGGCCGGGTACGTCACGGCCGCCCCCGCCGGCAGCTCGATCTCGGTGAGCTCGAGGTGACTGCCCGCGGGGGACAGGGACCGGCGGCGGTACCCGCTGGCGGGGTCCGTCCACACGGGGACGTCGGCGGCGCGCACGACCCGCTCGTCCTCGCGCACGGGTCCCTCGACGCGGGCGAACAGCTCCGACAACGTCAACCCCAGCGGTCCGCAGAGCCGGCCCAGCAAGGCCGCCGACGGTTGCGACGCCCCGCTCTCCACCTTCAGCACCGCGCCCCGGGAGACGCCGGCGGCCTCGGCGAGGGCCGCGGTGCTCAGGCGGAGGTCCAGTCGGGCGGACCGCAGCTCACGAGCCAGCCGGGCGCCGAACCCCTGGGTGGTGTCGGCGGTACCGTCGTCGTCCACCCCTCCACTGTAGTGAGCACTCCAGTGAGCGCCCGTCGGGTCGATGTGCCTACCGTGGTGAGCATGGCTGCCCCTTCCCCCCACCCCGACCGTGCCCCCGTCCCCGTGCGGACCCCTCCGGAGGGCGCGCACGCCCTCGTCGTCGGCGCCACCGGGATCACCGGCACCGCCCTGGCCGAGCAGCTCGTCGCCGCCGGGTGGCGCACCTCGGGCCTGTCCCGGCGCCCGCCCACGGTCGACGGGGTCGAGCACGTGCGCGCCGACCTGTTCTCCCGCGACAGCCTCGAGCGCGAGCTCGCCGGTCTGGCCCCCACGCACGTCTTCGTCACGGCCTGGGCGCGGCAGGAGACCGAGGCCGAGAACGTCCGCGTCAACGGCGGCATGGTCCGCGACCTGCTCGCGGTGCTCGGTGCGCAGGGGTCGGTCCGGCACGCCGCCCTCGTCACGGGGCTCAAGCACTACCTGGGGCCGTTCGAGGCGTACGGCCAGGGAAACCTGCCGGACACCCCGTTCCTCGAGGACGCCCCGCGGCTGGACGTGGAGAACTTCTACTACGCGCAGGAGGACGAGCTGTTCGCCGCGGCCGAGCGCCACGGGTTCGGCTGGTCGGTGCACCGCGCGCACACCGTCACCGGGTTCGCCGTCGGCAACGCCATGAACCTCGTCCCGACCCTCGGGGCCTACGCGGCCGTCGTCCGCGCCACCGGCCGGCCCTTCGTCTTCCCGGGCTCGCGCACCCAGTGGGACGGCGTCGTCGACCTCACCGACGCCGGGCAGCTCGCCGACCACCAGCTGTGGGCGGCGACGACTCCCGAGGCCGCAGACACCGCGTTCAACGTCGTCAACGGCGACGTCGTGCGCTGGCGCCGGCTCTGGCCGCGGCTGGCCGGGCACCTCGGCGTCGAACCGCAGGGACCGGGCGAGGAACCCCTGACCCTCACCGAGCAGATGCGCGACGCCGAACCCGTCTGGGCCCGGCTGGTGGCAGAGCACGGCCTGGTCGAGGAGGACCTGTCCAAGGTCGCGTCGTGGTGGCACAGCGACTCCGACCTCGGCCGCGACGTCGAGGTGCTGGCCGACATGACCCGCAGCCGGCTGGCCGGGTTCACCGGGTACGTGAGCACCGAGCGCGCCCTGCTGGGGCTCGTGGACCGCTACCGCGAGGCGCGCGTCCTGCCCGCCTGAGACCAGGCGCGGCGCTCGGCCTCGAGGAAGCGGTCGTGCGCCGCGTGCGCCGTCACCCGCGACGTCACGTCGACCTGGTAGCCGGCGACGTGGGTGACGTCCCGACCGCCGTGGCGGATGGGGGCCAGCAGCAGCTCGTTCCAGAAGACGGAGCCGTCCGCGCGGCGGTTCAGCAGCGTCTCGCGGATCGGCTCGCCCCGCTCCAGGGCCTCCCGGATGCGGGCCCGGGAGCTCTCGCTCGTCTGGTCGGTCTGCAGGAAGCGGCAGTTCGCCCCGAGCACCCGGTGGGCGGCGTAGCCCGTCAGGGTCGTGAAGGCCGGGCTCACCCAGCAGATCGGCACGTCGTCGGCGCGGGCGTCGGAGATGACGAGGGAGACGCCGGCGGCGTCCAGGGCCGCCTGCTCGTAGCCGACGAGACCGGGCAGGACGCTGGCGTCGAGGGCGGGCGGTCGACGGGGGCCGTCGGGAGCTGGGGACATCGAGGCCTCTCTCGCCCGCCGGGCGGGGAGTTCCACCCTCCCTCGATGATGCCCTCATCACCCGTTCGGCGCAGCGGAACCGTCCGACCGGTGCAGTCGCCGGTGCCCGACACTGGGGGCGTGAGCATCCCGCACTCCTCGCACTGGGGGGCCTTCTCCGCCGTCCCGACCGACGGCGGCCTCCAGGTCCTCCCGCACCCGGACGACCCCGAGCCGTCCGCCCTGCTCGCCAACGTCGCCGTCGCGGCGACACCGACGGCGCGGGTGCTGCGCCCGCACGTGCGCCGCGGCTGGTGGGAGGACGGCCCGGGCCCGGACGAGCGGCGCGGCCGCGACGAGTTCCTGCCCGTGGAGTGGGACGAGCTGCTCGACCGGGTCGCGGGGGAGTACCGCCGGGTCCTGGACGAGCACGGACCGCGCGGGGTCTACGCCGGGTCCTACGGCTGGGCCAGCGCCGGGCGGTTCCACCACGCCCAGAGCCAGCTGCACCGGTTCTCGCACGTCCTCGGCGGCGCGGTCCGCTCGTCGTGGACCTACAGCCACGGCGTCGGCGAGGTCCTCATGCCGCGCGTCGTCGGCAACCAGGAACCCCTCATCTCCCCGACGTCCTGGACGAGCGTCGAGGAGCACACCGACCTCGTCATCGCGTTCGGCGGGCTGCCCGCGAAGAACTCCGAGGTCGCCAGCGGCGGGATCAGCCGGCACGAGGTGGCCGGCCGGTTGCGCGGCGCCCGCCGGCGCGGGGCCGAGTTCGTCCTCGTCTCGCCCCTGCGCGACGACCTCGCCGCGGAACTCGGGGCGCAGTGGCTCGACGTCGTGCCCGGCACCGACGCGGCGCTGCTGCTGGCGATGTGCCACGTCCTGCGCGCCGAGGGCCTGCACGACACCGAGTTCCTGCGCCGCTGCACCACGGGCTCGGAGGAGTTCCTCGCCACCCTCGACCCGTTCACCCCCGAGTGGGCCGAGGGGATCACCGGGATCCCCGCGGGGACCGTCCGGAACCTCGCACGACGGGCCGTCCGCGGGCGGACGATGGTCACCGTCAGCTGGTCCGTGGCCCGCACCCGGTTCGGGGAGCAGCCGCTGTGGGCGGCCGTCGCGTTCGCCGCCATGGTCGGGCAGATCGGCCTGCCCGGCGGAGGTTTCGGCCACGGCTACGCCTCGACCGGTGGGGTCGGCAAGCGGGCGGGTTCCTACCCGCTGCCGACGTTCCCGCAGTTCGCCGACCCGCTGCGGGTGCGCATCCCGGTGGCCCGCATCGCCGACGCCCTGCTGCACCCGGGGGAGGAGTACGACGTCGACGGACGCCGCGAGACGTACCCGCACCTGCGGCTCGTGCACTGGGCCGGCGGGAACCCGTTCCACCACCACCAGGACCTCTCCCGGTTGCAGCGCGCGTTCCGCGCCGCCGAGACCGTCGTCGTCCACGAACCGTTCTGGACGGCCACCGCCCGGCACGCCGACGTCGTGTTCGCCTCGACGACGACGTTGGAGCGCAACGACATCGGCGCCGCCCGGTACGACGACCGGCTCATCGCCATGGGCCGGGTCCACGAACCCCTCGGACGGGCCCGCGACGACTACGACGTCCTCGCCGGCTTGTCGCAGCGCCTCGGCACGGGCGAGCGGTTCACCGAGGGACGCACGGGCGAGGAGTGGGTCGAGCACCTGTGGGAGGAGTGGCGCGCCGGACCCGCGGCCCGCGCCGGGATCACCGCCCCGCCGTACGCCGAGTTCGTCGCAGCCGGCGAGTTCGTGCTGCCGCCCGAACCCGCCGAGAAGGTGATGTTCGCCAGCTTCCGCGCCGACCCCGAGACGTTCCCGCTGCGGACGCCGAGTGGCCGCGTGGAACTGCACTCCGAGACCGTCGCGGGTTTCGGCTACGACGACTGCCCCGGCCACCCCGTCTGGCTGGCGCCCGAGGAGCTCCCCGACGCGGAGTTCCCGCTGCACCTGGTGGCGAACAACCCGGCGACGCGACTGCACAGCCAGCTCGACCACGGCGCCACGTCGCAGGCGGGGAAGGTCGCCGGTCGCGAACCCGTCCGGATGCACCCCGACGACGCCGCCGCCCGGGGCCTGGGCGCCGGTCAGGTCGTCGTGCTGCGCAGCCGCCGGGGGAGTTGCCTCGGAGGGCTCGTGCTGTCCGACGCCGTCCGCCGCGGCGTCGTGCAGATGTCCACGGGCGCCTGGTTCGACCCGGTCGCCGGCGCGGCCGCCGGCGTCACGTGCGGGCACGGGAACGTCAACGTCCTCACGCGCGACGTCGGCTCCTCGCGCCTGGCGCAGGCCTGCACCGGCCAGCACGCGACCGTCGAGGTGAGCGCGTTCGACGGTGCCCCGCCGCGGGTGACGGTGTTCGACCAGCCGTCCTGACGCCGGGGGAATCCGGTGGCGGCCGGCGGGTCGCCCGGGACAGCATCGGGAGGGTGCTGCCCACCGACCTGCACCCGTTCGCCGCCCTGCGCCTGACCGTCCCCCGCCCCGACGGGGACGTCGAGCTGCGCACCGGGGACCTCGAGGGCGTCGTCGAGCTGTCCCGGGTGGCCGCGCGCGGGGTGCACGCCGCGGACGCCATGCCCTTCGCGTTCCCGTGGAGCGACTGCGACCCCGACGAGCGGGCGCGGCGCACGCTGCGCTGGCAGCTCGGCGGCTGGGCCTCGTGGACGCCGGAGGACTGGCGCATCGACTTCGTCGTCCGCCGCGCGGGGGCCGTGGTCGGCACGCAGTCGCTGGAGGCCCGCCACTTCCGCCTGCTGCGCGAGGTGACCACCGGGTCGTGGCTGGGGCTCGAGCACCAGGGCCGCGGGACGGGCACGCTCATGCGGACCGCCGTCCTGCACCTGGCCTTCGTGGGACTGGCAGCGGTGCGCGCCCGCAGCGACGCCTTCCTCGACAACCCCGCGTCCCTGGGCGTCTCGCGCCGGCTCGGCTACACCGACGACGGGCAGCGCACCGTGGTCCGCCGGGACGCACCCGTCGTCGGCCAGCGGCTGCGCCTGGAGGCCGCCGACTGGGGCGCCCGGGCACGGCCCGCCGTGCAGGTGGAGGGGCTCGAGCCCGCCCGGGCCGCGCTCGCTTAGCGTGCCGGGTCCCGGATCTCAACCCCTAGGTCCTCGGATGGGCCGAACGGGTCGGCGGGACGCCCCGGTTGGGGCATCATGGGCCTCCGAACACGGCGCACCGCCCGCGAGGGCGCGCAGCGCCGCCGAGGTGCGGAGGAGCCGCAGGTGACGACCGAGGGATGGCCTGACGACAGGCTCACCTCCCCCGACGTCCCGTCCCTCGTGCGTCACCACGCCGGGCCGGTCGAGGACCCCGACCGCTACGAGCTGCTGGGTGAGGCCGAGGGCGCGGACGAGGCGTGGCACGTCCTCGACCACCGCGCCCAGGCGGGTGAGGCCCTGTTCACCCTCGCCGCCCTGCGCCCGCGCGCCGTCGACGACCTCGAGGTGCGGCACGCGCCGGACCCCGAGGACGAGGACGGGGCCGAGGCGGTCTCGGAGGAGGTCTCGCCCGAGGAGCTGTGGCGCGAACGCGCCGCGGGCCTGGCCCGCGTCCGGCACGCCCGCCTGGCCGGGGTCGTCGACACCTTCTCCGGTCCCGCGCCGCACCCGCCGGGGCAGGCGTCCACCGGCGGAGCCGACTGGAGCTACGCCGTCCTGGAGCAGGCCGCGGGCCGATCCGTCGCCGACTGGCTGCGCGACGACCCCGGAGCCGGTGTCGAGGAGCGGTTCACCGTCCTGGCCACCGCCGCCAGCGTCCTGTCCGAGCTGCACCGCGGCTCCGAGGACGCCCCGCCGCTCGTCCACGGCGACATCACCCCGCGCTCGGTCCGCCTCGGCGGTTTCTGGCCCGCCGACGGGGTCCGCCTCGCCGGCGCCAGCCTCGGTGGTCTGCGGCACGGCCCGCTGCAGCGGTCCCCGCACACCGTCTACACGGCTCCGGAGGTCCGCGCCGGTGCGCTGCCGTCCGCGGCCAGCGACGTCTTCGGCTTCGGCGCCACGGCCCTCTTCGTGCTGACCGGCACGGCGCCGGCCACCTCCCCCGACGGGGTGGTCGACCCCGCCCTGGTCCGCCGGCAGCTGGGCGCCGCCCCGCTCACCGCGCCCCACCCGGGCCTGGCCGACCTGTTGCTGCAGGCGCTGTCGCCGGACCCGGCGCAACGTCCCGACCGGTTGCCGGCGTGGGTCAACGGCATGCGGGCCTTCGTCGAACCCCGCACCTCCCTCGACCCCTACGACGGGCAGTCCGCCCCGACGCAGTTCGTCCCCGTCGCCCCGGTGGGGGCGACGCGGTCGCTGCCCAAGCGGCCGGTCGTGGTCGTCGTGGGGGCGCTGCTGCTCGCGACCGCGGGCACGGCCGTGGCCATCACCGCCGTCCAGCAGGGCACGCTGCGCGACGTCCCGAACCCGGTCGCGATCGTCCAGCCCCCGCAGGAGTCGAGCACCCTGCCGACCAGCTCGGTGCCCCAGCCCGCGACGACGGCCGGCGACGCCGCGCCGAGCACCGCCCAGCAGTCGCGTGGCGGAGGCGGCCAGGCCCCCTCGACCCGGCGCAGCACGTCGGCCGGGCAACCCTTGAGCGGAGCCCCGTCGGAGGTCTCGCCGGCGGTGCCGTCGAGCGTCCCCGGCCAGCCCGCGCCCGTCGGGACGCCCGCCCCCTCGGGTCAGGGCCCGACCGCCGGGGTGATCCCGCCGGTGACGGGACCCACGTCGAACCCCCCGACGACGAACCCGCCCACGACGGCGCCGCCGACGACGACCCCACCGACGACGCCGCCCACGACCAACCCGCCGACGACGGTCCCCCCGACGATCCGTCCGCCCACGCGGAGGCCCCCCGTGGTGACGCCACCCGTGGTGACGCCGCCCGTGGTGACGCCGCCGCCGGTGACCCTGCCGGGGACGCCCGGTCCCACGACGACCCAGTCGACGACCGTCACGCCCCTGCCCACGCCGACGGGCACGGCGACGGGCACGGAGACGGGCACGGCGCCCGACCCGACCCTGCCCCGGGGCGAAGGCCAGACCCCCTGAGCCGCCTCAGACCGTGACGCGGCTGCGGCCACGTCCCTGCAGGAGCGCGCACCCGACGTAGCCCAGTCCCAGCACGACGGCCACCGCCCCGAGCCGCCCGTCGGCGGGGACGAGCACCACCGCGGCCGCGCAGGCCAGGCAGTAGCTGACGTTGAAGACGAGGTCGTAGGCCGTGAACACCCGGCCGCGGTAGGCGTCGTCGACGCTGCGCTGCACGACGGTGTCGACGCCGATCTTGGCGCCCTGGCCACCCAGCCCCAGCAGTCCTGCGGCCACGGCCAGCAACGGCTGCGACGCCGTCAGGCCCAGCACGACCTGCGCGACCCCGGCCAGCAGCAGGCACCCCGCGATCCACCGGTGCACCCGGCCGCCGCCCGCGCCCCACGGCGCGAGCACGGCCGCCAGACCCGCGCCCACGGCCACCGCGGCGAGCAGGACCCCCAGCGCTGCGAGCCCCGCCGACGGGTCGTCCTCGGCGGCCAGGACCCGGCGGCACAGCACGACCATGGCGACCGTCGTCAGCCCGAACGACCAGCGGTGCCAGGCGACGAGCCCGAGCGCCGCGGCCGCGGGGACGCGGTCGCGCAGGTGCCGGACGCCCGCGACGACGTCGGCAGCGCTGTCCCGCACGGTGCGACGGGCCGCGCCGACCGCGCCGGGCGGTGGACCCAGCAGGGTCCTCGGGAAGGCGAGGGCGACGACCCCCGACACCGCGTAGGCCAGCGCCGCGACGCCCAGCGCACCGACGTCGGCGCCCGACCCCGTCCCCAGCGACGCCGTCACGGCGACCGTGGCGGTGGCCCCCGCGGCCGCGGCGACGGTCCCGGCCGTCGGGGTCACGGAGTTGGCGAGCACGAACCGGTCGGGCGTCACGACGTGCGGCAGGGCGGCGGACAACCCCGCCAGCAGCGCCCGGTTGACCGACAGCACCACGAGCGCGAGGACCCCCACGACGACGTCGGAGGACCCGGCGGCCAGCGCCCCCGCGCCCACCAGCGCGACGGCGGCGCGCAGCAGGTTGCCGTACCCGAGCACCGAGCGCCGCGGACGGCGGTCCAGCAGCACCCCCGCCCACGGCCCGACGACGGTGAACGGCAGGAGCAGCACCGCGGAGGCGAACGCGACGGCCGCGGGGGTGGCCTGCCGTTCGGGGGAGAAGAAGAAGAGGGACGCGAGCCCGGCCTGGAAGGCCCCGTCGGCCGCCTGTCCGGTCAGCCGGACCGCCATGAGGTGCCGGTAGCGGCGTGTGCGGAGCAGTCCACCGAGCTCGCGCAGGACCGCCACCGGCACACCGTAGCGAGCCCGTGGGCGCCCGTCGTGAGCGCCGTGGCGGGGCTGTGGAGGTGTCGTGCGGACCGGACCGGGCCCTCGCCGACGGCGGGCGACCCCCCTCCTCCGACGCATACTGGAGCGGCAGCTGCCGATGGAAGGCTGCCCCACCCCACCGCTGGAGGACCAGACCCCCGTGGCTTCGCGACGCCCAGCTCCCGTCCCGCCGCACCGTCCCGCCGCCCGTCAGGGGGCCGGCGCCGGTCGCCGGCCGGCCCGTCGTCGACCGCGTCGCCGGGCCGTGCTGGGCTGGATCCTGGGGCTGTTCGTCGCCGGGGTGGCGCTCGCCGTCGGGGGCTTCGCGGCGGCCTACGAGCTGGTCAAGGTTCCGGACCCGAACAAGCTGGCCGACGCCCAGACGAGCACCGTCTACTTCGCCGACGGCACGACCGAGCTCGGCACGTTCGCCGCGCGCAACCGCGAGAACGTCACGCTCGACCAGGTCCCCGACCACGTGCAGAAGGCCGTCCTCGCCGCCGAGGACCGCACCTTCTACGAGAACCGCGGCGTCTCCCCGACGGGCATCGCCCGCGCGCTGTGGACGAACGTCAGCGACGGCACGACGCAGGGCGGCTCGACGCTGACCCAGCAGTACGTGAAGAACTACTACCTGACGGACCAGCAGTCCTACACGCGCAAGTTCGAGGAGTTCTTCATCTCCTTGAAGATCGACCAGCAGCAGTCGAAGGACGAGACGCTGCAGAACTACCTCAACACCGTGTACTTCGGGCGCGGGGCCTACGGCATCCAGGCTGCAGCGCAGGCCTACTTCGGCGTGGACGCCTCGCAGCTGAACGTCTCGCAGGGTGCGCTCCTCGCGGCACTGCTCAAGGGCCCCGGCAACTACGACCCCCGCAAGGGGGATGAGCAGGCCGCGGCCGCGAAGGCCCGCGTCGACTACGTCCTCGACGGCATGGTCTCCGAGGGCTGGCTGTCCCCGGCCGACCGCGCCCAGGCGGGCCTGCCCGAGACGATCGAGCAGCAGCCGAACACCCAGTGGCGGGGCACGAACGGGTACCTGCTCAAGACCGTGCAGGACGAGCTGACCGGCAAGGTCGGGCTGTCGGAGGAGGACATCGAGCGCGGCGGTCTGAAGATCGTCACGACGTTCGACCCCAAGGCGCAGGCCGCCGCCGTCCAGGCCGTCCAGGACCAGCTGCCGTCGAAGGTGCCCGAGGGGTTCCACGTGGCGCTGTCGGCGATCGACCCGAAGACCGGTGGCGTCACCGCGATGTACGGCGGGTCGGACTACCTCTCCAACCAGTTCAACGACGTGACGCAGGCCCGGGCGCAGCCGGGCTCGACCTTCAAGCCGTTCGCTCTCGTGGCGGGGCTCGAGGACGGCATGTCGCTGCGGACCACCTTCAACGGCTCCAGCCCGCAGACCATCGACGGCTGGCCCGCCCGCAACTACGGCAACGAGCAGTTCGGACGCATCGACCTCATCACCGCCACCGAGCACTCCGTGAACACCGTCTACGGCCAGCTCAACGAGGAGGTCACCCCCGCCAAGACGCGCGACGTCGCGGTGGCGGCCGGCTACCCCCAGGACACGCCGGGCCTCGAGGGCGACCAGTACATCTCCAACGTGCTCGGCACCTCGGCGCCGCACCCGATCGACGTCACCCAGGCCTACGCGACGTTCGCGGCCCAGGGACAGCGCACGGCGTGGCACACCATCGCCACCATCGACGACTCGACCGGCGCGCGGACCTACACCGCGTCGCCCACGACGCAGCAGGCGTTCCCCAGCGACGTCGCGGCCGACGCGACCTACGCGCTGCAGCAGGTCGTGAAGTCCGGGACCGGTTCGTACGCCGGCAGCAGGCTCGGGCGCCCCGCGGCCGGCAAGACCGGGACGACCAACGACAACCTCGCCGCGTGGTTCGCGGGGTTCACCCCGGACATGGCGGCCAGCGTGGCCCTCTTCCAGACGACGGCCGACGGGACGAAGAACGTCTCCCTCGACCTCGGTGGCGGGGAGGTGACGGGCGGGTCCTACCCCGTCCGCATCTGGACGGCGTTCATGCGCGCCGCCCTCCAGGGCACGCCGAAGAGCGACTTCCCGGACCGGGCGAACGTCGGCACCTCGCGCGGCTCGTCCTCGGACTCCTCGTCCTCCTCGGGCTCCTCGGGCTCCTCGTCGTCCACCTCGTCCTCTTCGACGCAGGCGCCGACGCCGAGCGACACGCCCACGCAGACCGCCACGCAGTCCCCGACGGACTCGCCGACCGGCAGCCCGACGGGTGACCCGACGCCGTCCGGTGAGCCCTCCGGCGGGGCGACCAGCCGGCCGACGTCCGGCTCCGGCCGGCCCACCGAGACCGGTCGTCCGAGCGCCACCGCCACCGGCGGGGACGGCACCGGAGGCCAGGGCCAGGGACGGGACCAGGCGCGCGCTGACGCCTCGCCGGACCCGGCCGCCGCGAGCGCCGGTGGTGCGGCGAGCGGCGCGGCGACGGCCGGGTAGGGGAAGCTGCAGGGGTGAGCTCGCAGACCCCCGACGCCGGCCCGGTCCCGGAGGCGCAGGTGCCCTCCGTGCCGCCCACCACGGTGGACGCCCTGGCCCGCCAGGGCAGCGAGTTCCTCGGCGGCCCGGCCGGCCGACGCCTCGGCGGGGACGGGCCCTGGTGGGTGCGGGCGCTGCCCGTCTCCCTCGTGCTCGCCACGGTCGCCGTGGCCCTGGGCGCCGTCACCAAGCACCACTGCCGCGCACAGGGCTGGAACAGCCCCGACCAGTTCGTGCACGCCTGCTACTCCGACCTGCCGGTCGTCTACACGTCCTCCGGGCTGGCCTCCGGCGGCGGCCCCTTCTCCGCCGGCGTGAACCTCGACCAGCCGCCGCTGACGGCGTTCCTGTCCTGGCTCGTCGCCCGGGTGGCACCGCACGAGGTGACCGTCGCCGCCCAGCGCACCTACTTCGACGCCGCCGCGGTGCTGCTCCTGCTCGCCGCCCTCGCCCTCGTCGTCTCCCTGCACGCCGTCACCGGCCGGCGCCGCGGCTGGGACACCGTCCTGCTCGCCGCGAGCCCCGTCCTCGTGCTCACCTCGCTGCTGTCCTTCGACCTCGCGGCCGTCGCCCTGGCCACCGCCGGGCTGGCCTGCTGGGCCCGGCGCCGTCCCGTCGCGGCGGGCGTCCTGCTCGGCCTGGCGCTCGCGGCCCGCCTGTACCCGGTGCTGCTGCTCGTGGCGCTGGTCCTCCTGGCGGTGCGGACCGGGCGCCGCCGCGCGGCGGCGACGACGGTCGGGACGGCGGCCGGCGTGTGGCTCGCGGTGAACCTGCCCGTCGCGCTGACCGCCTCGACCGCCTGGGCCGCCCCGCTGCGGTCCTTCCTGGACCAGCGGGCGGGCTACGGCTCGTTGTGGCTGCTGCCCCAGCTCGTCCAGCAGTCCGTCGGGGCGAAGGACGCCTCGGGTCTGCCCGGTGGGGCCGTGGTCGTCCTGACGCTCGGGGCGTGGGTCGTCTGGGTGCTCCTCGTCGCGGTCTTCGTCCTGTGGGCACCGCGCCGGCCACGGCTGGCCCAGGTGGCGTTCCTGCTGGTCGCCGGGTTCTGCGTCCTGGGCGCGTCCTTCCCGCCGCAGGCCTCGCTGTGGTTGCTGCCGCTGGCGGTGCTCGCCGTGCCGCGCTGGCGCGACCACCTCCTGTGGTGGGGCGCGGAGGCCGCCTACTTCGGGGCCGTCTGGCTCTACATCGCGGGACAGACGAACACCGACCGCGCGCTGCCGCCCGAGCTCTACTCGGCCGTCCTGCTCGCCCGCACGGCGGCGGTGGCGTGGCTGGTCGTGTGCGTCGTCCGCGAGGTGCGGCGCCCGGCGGACGACCCCGTGCGCGCCACCCGCGGTCTGGACGACCCCACGGGCGGTGACTTCGACCGGGCGCCCGACGCGCTCGTCGTCCGGGTCGCCTGACGTCCCGGGCTCCCCAGCACCCGGCGTCGCCGGGCCTGTGGACGGCCGGGCGGGGGCGGGCCGACGCGGCGGCACAGTGGACGCCGTGGGGCCGGTAGACTCGTCGGGTTCCCCTCCTCGTCGTGGCACGTCCACGGGCGCGGGTGGGGGGCAGACACGCACCGAGACCCTCCTGCCACGGAGAGACCGTGGCCGCCTGAGACCGAAGGAGGTGGGGAATGAGCGCGCGTCAGTACGAGCTCATGGTGATCCTCGACGCGGAGCTGGAAGAGCGGACCGTTGGTCCCTCGCTCGACCGCTTCCTCAACGTGGTTCGCCAGGGTGGTGGCGAGGTCGGCAAGGTCGACATCTGGGGCCGCCGCCGGCTCTCCTACGACATCAAGAAGAAGTCCGAGGGCATCTACGCCGTCGTCGAGCTCACCACCGAGCCCGCCGTCGCGCAGGAGCTCGACCGTCAGCTGAACCTCAACGAGAGCGTTCTGCGGACCAAGCTGCTGCGAGCCGAGGCTGCCTGATGGCGGGTGAAACCGTCATCACCCTGATCGGGAACCTCACGAACGACCCCGAACTGCGCTTCACCCCGTCCGGTGCGGCGGTGGCCAACTTCACGGTCGCCTCCACGCCCCGCTCCTTCGACCGTCAGTCGAACGAGTGGAAGGACGGCGAGACGCTGTTCATGCGCTGCGCGATCTGGCGGGAGGCGGCGGAGAACGTCGCCGAGTCGCTCACGCGGGGCACGCGGGTCGTGGTGACCGGTCGGCTGCAGTCGCGCACCTTCGACACGAAGGAAGGCGAGAAGCGCACCGTCATCGAGATGCAGGTCGACGAGGTCGGCCCCTCGCTCCGCTACGCCACGGCGAAGGTCAACAAGACCTCGCGCGGTGGGTCCGGCGGCGGCGGTGGTTTCGGTGGCGGCGGCGGGTTCTCCGGCGGCGGCAACGGCGGTGGCAACGGCGGCGGTGGCGGCGGCTGGGGCGGCGGCTCCGGCGGTGGCGCACCGCAGCAGCAGGACGACCCCTGGGCCACCGGCCCGTCCGGCGGGAGCCAGGGCGGTGGCGGCGGCGGTTGGGGCGGCGCGTCGAACGACGACCCGCCCTTCTGACAGCTCTGAACACCATTCCATCCCAGGTCTGACGCCTGGGCTCTCACGAGAGGGGAGCACCACGATGGCCAAGGTGCCCGTGCGCAAGCCCAAGAAGAAGCAGAACCCGCTGAAGGCCGCCAAGATCGAGGCGGTCGACTACAAGGACACGGCGCTCCTGCGCAAGTTCATCTCCGACCGCGGCAAGATCCGCGCGCGTCGGGTGACGGGCGTGTCCGTCCAGGAGCAGCGTCAGATCGCCAAGGCGATCAAGAACGCTCGTGAGATGGCGCTGCTGCCCTACAGCAGCTCCGCGCGCTGAGAAGGGGTCACGAGATGAAGCTCATCCTCACCCACGAGGTCACCGGCCTCGGGACCCCCGGCGACGTCGTCGAGGTCAAGGACGGCTACGGCCGCAACTTCCTGCTGCCCCGCAACCTGGCCACCCCGTGGACCAAGGGCGCGGAGAAGCAGATCGACGTGATCCGCAAGGCCCGCAAGGCCCGCGAGATCGCCTCGCTCGACGACGCCAAGGCCGTCAAGCAGTCGCTCGAGTCCCGCACGGTGGCCTTCGCCGCCCGGGCCGGCCGCGGTGGTCGCCTCTTCGGCGCCGTCACCCCGGCCGACGTGGCGCAGGCGGTCTCGGCCGCCGGTGGCCCGTCGATCGACAAGCGCAAGGTCGAGATCCTGCAGCCGATCAAGACGACCGGCACGCACAAGGCTCTCGTCCGCCTGCACGCGGACGTCTCCGCGACGGTGACCATCGACGTCGTCGAGGCCACCGCCTGAGTCGGGTCTGCTGAACGACCGGAGGCCGGTCGCACCCCTGGGGTGCGGCCGGCCTCCGTCGTTCTCGGGGGGTCAGGCCCGTTGTCCCGCGGGTTCCGGCCCCGCCGTCCGGACGCTCACCTGCGCGCCCCGCGCCTCGCGCTGCTCCACGAACGTCTCGAGCGCTTCCCGGCAGGCCCGGTCCAGCTTGTCGGGTTCGGCCAGGTGCACGGTGAGGGGCCGGTCCGCGGGGACCGACTCCAGGGTGTCCGCCAGCTGCGGCAGCCGGACGAACGTCGCCGAGCCGGAGACCTCCAGGTGCACCTCGCCGGCCTCCTCGCGGACCCGGGTGCGCAGGCTGCTCGCCTGGACGGCGGCCTTGACGAGGGACAGCACGAGGCCGACGGCGACGCCCTCGAGCAGGTTCAGCGTGAGGATGGCGACGATCGTCACGACGGTGATCGCCACCTCGCTGCGCGAGGTCCGCCACAGCGCCCGGAACGGGATGCCGGCGACGAGCTTCCACCCGGCCTGGACGAGGACGGCGGCCAGCGCGGCCATCGGCACGAGGCCCAGGAGGGCGGGGGCGGCGAGGGCGAAGACGGCCAGCCAGACGCCGTGCAGCACGCCGGACGCCTTGGTCTTGGCGCCGGAGTTCACGTTGGCGGAACTGCGGACGATGACGGCCGTCATGGGCAGGGCCCCGAGCATGCCGCAGACGCCGTTGCCGACGCCCTGCGCGACGAGCTCCTTGTCGTACTGGGTGCGCGGGCCGGTGTGCATCCGGTCGATCGCCGAGGCCGAGAACATGCTCTCCGCGCTGGCGATCAGCGCGACGGTGACGGCGGCGCCGAGGACGGCCAGCGGGGCCAGGCCCTCCAGCGACGCGGGTGTCAGCGGCGTCACCACCGACAGCAGGGACTGCACCTCCACGCGGTCGACGTCCAGGCCGGCCCCCACGGTGACGACGGTCGCGAGCAGGACCGCGACGAGCGGTCCGGGGACGACCCGCAGGCGCGCGGGGGCGTGCTTCCACAGCCGCAGGACCAGCAGCGATCCGACACCGACCCCCAGGGCGGTCAGCGCGCGCGGGTCGCCGGGCAGGCTCGCCAGCGCCGCCGGGTAGCCCGCGACGTTGGCGACGGGGTTGCCCTCCTGGGGCCGGTCGGCGAGGAGGTAGACCTGGCCGAGGACGAGCGTGAGGCCGATCCCGGCGAGCATCCCCTGCACGACGGCCGTCGAGACGGCGCGGAACCAGCGGCCCAGGCGTGCGAGCCCCAGGCCGATCTGGATCAGGCCGGCCAGCAGGACGACCGCGCCGAGCGCCTTCAGGCCCTGTGAGCCGACGATGTCGGCGACGAGGACGGTCAGGCCGGCGGCCGGGCCGGAGACCTGCAGGCTGCTGCCGGGCAGGGAGCCCACGAGGATGCCGCCGACGATCCCGGTGACGAGGCCGAGCTCGACCGGGACGCCGGAGGCGACGGCCACCCCCGCGCACAGGGGCAGGGCCACGAGGAAGACGACGATGGAGGCGCGCAGGTCGGCGCCGGCGTGGGGCTTCCACGCGCTCCACGGGCTCGGCCGGGGGGTGTCGTCCTGGGGATCGGTCGCGCGGTGCCACTGGGTGGGCACGGCGCCCTCACGGGCGCTCACAGCGCGACGAACGCGTCGGCGGTGGCGTCGTGGCGCAGGACCTGACCCCGGGTGAGGTCGATGAACCACGGGTGGACGGTCACGTCCTCGTCGACGGCCGGGTGCGTCGTGAGGGCCTCGACCTGGTGCAGGACGTGCTGCTGGACGGCCACGGCGAGCGGGGGCGCGCCGTCGAGGCGCTCGGGGGTGTCGTCGTCGGTCGGCACGCGCAGCGGGGCCAGCCAGCCGCTGACCTCCGGGACGGGCACGGGCGGGACCTCACGGCCCACGAGGGCGCTCACGGCGCCGCACCCCGAGTGCCCGGCCACGACGACATCGCGGATGCCGAGGACCTCCACGGCGTACTCGACGGTGGCCTGTTCCGCCCCGGGCCGGCCGGGGGTGTACTCGGGGACGATGCCGCCGGCGTTGCGGAGTTCGAACACCTCTCCGGGGCCGGAGCCGAGGATGGCCTCGGGGACCACCCGGGAGTCGGAGCACGTGATGAGCAGCACCTCGGGGTGCTGCGGGGCGGCGAGCTTGGCGTAGCGCTCGGGGTCGGCGCTCACGGTCTGGGGGAAGCGGCGGGCGGCGTTCAGCAGGGATTGCACGGCGGCTCCTCGATGCGCGTGACGGACGGCGTCTCGGGTTTCGTCGGGTCGATCCGACTGTCGGTCGTTTGATTACTTCCCGCAACGAATCACTACTCTTCGTCGCGACGAGGTTTCACCCTGCCACGCGCGTCGGAGTTGTCCACCTGCACCGGTTGTGGGTGATGTCACAGCTGATCCAGGTTTCGAGCTCTTCTAGAGGAACGTCGGATGCGTTGTGCGACAACGCTTCCTGGCGGACGCGACAGGTTCCCTGGGATCCCGCCCGTTGGTTCGCGTCGACGTGGTTCTTCAGATCCGCTTCAGGAAGGGCTGACCGCTCCCGTGACCATCCACGCGTCGCGACGTTCCCGCCGCACCAGCGTCACGAGGCGCGCGAGCGTGTAGAGACCGGCGAACGCGATCCACAACCACACCAGTCCCCACCGTCCCGACGGCGCGAGCCAGAGCACCGCGAGAGCGGCCGGCACGTAGCAGAGCAGGGTGACGACGCCTGCCCCGGCGAGGTAGCGGCCGTCGCCCGCGCCGATGAGGACGCCGTCGAGGACGAAGACCCATCCGGCCGCCGGGAGGCAGACCGCGAGCACGACCAGGGCGGCCACCAGGAACTCCCGCACCTCGCCCTCGGGGGCGAAGAACCCGGCGAGCAGGGGACTGGTGAGACCGACGAGGAGCCCGAGTCCGACACCCACCGCGACGCCCCACTGCACCATGCGCCGGATCGTCGACCGCACGCCCGCGACGTCCCCCGCCCCCAGCGACCGGCCGACGAGCGCCTGCGCCGCGATGGCGAGGGCGTCGAGGGAGAGCGCCGTGGTGGTCCACACCGTGTTCGCGACCTGGTGCGCGGCGATGCCGGCGTCGCCCTGGGCGGCCGCCACGAACGTCGTCAGCAGGGCCGCGACGCGCAGGGTCACGGTCCGCACGAGCAGCGGGACGCCGTCGCGGGCGTTGCGCAGGACCCCGAGGGGGTGGGGGCGGACCCGAGCCCCGGTGCGCAGGACGCCGCGCGTGACGACCACGGCGAGCGCGACGGCCATGAGCAGCTGCGTCGTGGCCGTGCCGACGGCCGAGCCGGCGATGCCCCAGCCGACGCCGTGGACGAGGAGCAGGTTGAGTCCGGCGTTGAGGACGGCGCCCGCGGCGGCCACGACGAGGGGGGTGCGGGTGTCCTGCAGCCCGCGCAGCACGCCGGTGGCCGCGAGCACGACGAGCATCCCCGGCAGCCCGGGCAGGCTCCAGTGCAGGTACGTGAGGGCGTAGGGCCGGGCCTGCTCGCTGACGCCGAGGAGGTCCACGACCGGGCCGGAGCCGAGACGCAGCGCCACCGCGACGACGACACCGAGCCCGAGGGCGAGCCAGAGACCGTCCACGCCCTGGGCCAGCGCGCCCCGCAGGTCCCCCGCACCGAGCCGCCGCGCGACGGCCGCCGTCGTCCCGTAGGCGAGGAAGACGAACACGCTCACCGCGGTCGCCAGGACCGCCCCGGCGATGCCGAGACCGGCCAGGGGCAGGGTCCCCAGCCGGGCGACGATGGCGGAGTCGGCGAGCAGGAAGAGCGGTTCGGCGACCAGTGCGCCCAACGCGGGGACGGCCAATCGGAGGATCTCGGCATCACGCTCCGTCACCTTGAGCCCTCTTGACAGAGCGTTACCGAACCGCAACCGAAGCCACTTCCCCTCGTCCGGACGAACGAACTCGTCTCCACACCTGGTGGACAACCTGTGGGCAGCATCGTCCCAGGTCAGCGGCCTCGCGGCCCCGGACACCCCGGGAAGTCGCCGCGTTGTCCCCAGCGTTGTCCACCCCCTGTGCACAACGGTCCCCACCCCGTCCACAGCCTGTCCACCGCCCTGTGCACAGGGTGGTTTGACCTGTCCCCGGGTCGTCGGTCACTGTGCCGCGTGGACGTGTCGGAGCCGTCCGCTACACCTGCGACGAGGGATCGTCACGGTGACGTCTCCGAGGGAAGTCCGAGGGAAGAGGCCTGCCGCTGTGACGACGTACGACGAGCCACCGGTCGACTTCGGACCTCCCCCTGAGGACGACGGCCCCCGGGGTGGCCGCGGTCGCGGCGGACGTGACGGTGGACGGGACGGCGGGCGCGGCCGGGAGTCGCGCGGTGAGTCCTTCGACCGGATGCCTCCGCAGGACATCGCCGCCGAGCAGGGCGTGCTCGGCGGGATGATGCTGTCCAAGGACGCCATCGCCGACGTCGTCGAGGTCATCAAGAGCCAGGACTTCTACCGCCCGGCCCACGAGCTGATCTACGACGCGATCCTCGACCTGTACTCCCGCGGTGAGCCGGCCGACCCCGTCACCGTCTCCGCGGAGCTGACGAACAAGGGTGAGCTGACCCGCGTCGGCGGGACGCCGTACCTGCACGACCTCATCTCGACCGTCCCGACGGCCGCCAACGCCGCCTTCTACGCCCGGATCGTCGCCGAGCGTGCCGTCCTGCGCCGCCTGGTCGAGGCGGGCACCCGCATCGTGCAGATGGGCTACGGCTCCGACGGCATGGACGTCGAGGCCGTCGTCAACAGCGCGCAGGCCGAGATGTACGCCGTCACCGAGAAGCGGACCAAGGAGGACTACGCGGTCCTCGGGGACGTCATCGAGGGCACCATCGACGAGATCGAGGCGAGCTCGCACCGCGGCGAGGGGATGGTCGGCGTGCCGACCGGCTTCGCCGACCTCGACAACCTCACCAACGGCCTGCACCCCGGTCAGATGATCGTCATCGCGGCGAGGCCGGCTGTGGGCAAGGCCCTGGCTCTCGACACGCCGCTGCCGACGCCGACGGGCTGGACGACGATGGGCGAGGTCGCCGTCGGCGACGAGCTCCTCGGCGCGGACGGTCGTCCCACGACCGTCGTGGCCGCGACGGACGTCATGGTCGACCGCCCCTGCTACGAGGTGCACTTCTCCGACGGCAGCGTGATCGTCGCGGACGAGCAGCACCAGTGGCTGACGACGACTCGCGCCTCCAGGAGGTCTGCAGCGAAGACTCCCGGCTCGGTGCGAACGACCGGAGAGATCGCGGCGAGCCTCCGGGTGACGAGCGCCGATCACCGGCTCAACCACGCCGTGCCCCTCACGGCTCCGCTCGCTCTGGCCGAACGCGAGCTCCTCATCCCTCCCTACGTCCTCGGGGCGTGGTTGGGTGACGGACACAGCGCCTCGGCGCGCGTCACCACAGCGGACCCGGAACTCGTCGTGCACCTCGAGGCCGAGGGTCTCGAGGTCAAACCGCTCGGGAACCTCTCGTACTCCCTGTGCCTCCCCAAGAACGTCGTGGAGGCGCGCGCGTGCGTCGTGTGCGGAGGCGAGTTCCTTCCGCGCACCTCCCAGGTGAAGACCTGCGGTCGGAGCTGCGGGGGCAGAGCGAAGCTCGTGGGAGGCTGGAGCGTTCAGCCCAGCTGCCCCTCGTGCGGGCGTCGGTCGAGCGGGTTCGCGCTGTGCGCTGCGTGTCGTGCTGGGACCGGAACGTTGCAGGCACGGCTGAGGACCATCGGTGTCCTCGGGGACAAGAACGTTCCCACCGAGTACTTGCGGGCTTCCGAGGCTCAGCGGCGTGCCCTCCTGGCGGGGCTGCTCGACACGGACGGCACCGTTGCGCCCTCGGGCGTCGTGCAGTTCGCGGTGACGTCACGGCGTCTCGCGTGCGGGTTCCGGGAGCTCGTGCACAGTCTCGGGTACCGGTCCGGATGGAGCGAGAAGCCGGTCAGGGGCAGGTTGAAGGAGAGCTCGATCTCCTACACCGTCACCTTCAGCACCGACGACGATGTCTTTCGGCTGGAACGCAAACGGTTGGTGCACAAGGACCGCCGCGTGCGCACCTTCCACCGTCGGGACACTCGGTTCATCACCGACGTGCGGTCTGTGCCCTCCGTTCCTGTGCGTTGCGTGGAGGTCTCCAACGAGGAGCACTTGTACCTCGCGGGTCGGACGATGATCCCGACCCACAACTCGACGCTGGGACTGGACATCGCCCGAGCCGCCTCGATCAAGCACGGCCTGGCGTCCGTCATCTTCTCCCTGGAGATGGGGCGCAACGAGATCGCGATGCGCCTGCTGTCCGCCGAAGCCCGTGTCCCGCTGCAGAAGATGCGCAAGGGGAGCATGGACGACGCGGACTGGACGCGGTTCGCCCGCACCATGGGTTCGATCAACGAGGCGCCGCTCTACATCGACGACTCCCCGAACATGTCGCTCATGGAGATCCGGTCGAAGTGCCGGCGTCTGAAGCAGCGGGCTGACCTGAAACTCGTCATCGTCGACTACCTCCAGCTCATGACGTCCGGCAAGCGCGTCGAATCGCGCCAGCAGGAGGTCTCCGAGTTCTCCCGTGCCCTCAAGCTCCTGGCCAAGGAGATCGAGGTCCCGGTCATCGCGTTGTCGCAGCTGAACCGTGGTCCCGAGCAGCGCACCGACAAACGGCCGATGGTCTCGGACCTTCGCGAATCGGGTTGCCTGACGGCGGACACCCGGGTCCTGCGCGCCGACACCGGCGCGGAGACGACCATGGAGGAGTTGTTCGCCCTCCAGGCGCGCGACGTCCCCGTGTGGGCGCTCGACGAGTCGCTGCGCTACGTGCGGCGGCACCTCACCCACGTCTTCCCCACCGGTGTGAAGCCGGTCTTCCGGCTGCGCACGGCGTCCGGCAAGGAGGTGCGGGCGACGGCGAACCACCCGTTCCTCACGTACGACGGGTGGAAGCCCCTGGGAGATCTCGCCGTGGCGGACCGGCTCGCCGTCCCCCGCCACGTCCCCGGACCGGAGAAGGTGGCAGCCTGGACCGACGACCTCGTCGTCCTGTTGGCACACCTCATCGGCGACGGGTCGTTCGTGCGGCGTCAGCCGTTGCGCTACGCCAGTGTCGACGAGGAAAACCTGGCCGCGGTGGCTGCTGCCGCAGCGAGCGCCTTCTCCATCACCGCCGTGCGGGACGAGTACGCCGCGGCACGCTGCACCTCCCTTCGGCTCCCGGCGCCGTACCGCCTCACCCACGGCCGACGGAATCCGCTGGCGGAGTGGCTCGATGATCTCGGGCTCTTCGGGCGGCGCAGCTACGAGAAGTTCGTGCCCGAGGAGGTGTTCCACCTCCCCAAGCGGCAGATCGCGCTCTTCCTCCGCCACCTGTGGGCCACCGACGGCAGCGTGACCGTGACCACGGGGGGCCGAGGAGGCCGGGTCTACTACGCCTCGACGAGTCGGCGTCTCGTCGACGACGTGTCCCGATTGCTGCTCCGCTTCGGCATCTCCGTGCGCGTCCGCAAGACGACCAAGAAGCAGAACCACCGACCCGGCTACACGCTCGACGTGTCGGGTGTCGACGACCAGCGGCGCTTCCTGAACGAGATCGGAGTTCACGGAGCGCGAGGTGTCTCGGCGCAGCAGCTGCTCGACATCATCCGCGACGTCCCGGCCAACACGAACGTCGACACCGTGCCTCGCCAGGTGTGGGACGACGTCCGGCGACTTCTGACGGAGAAGGGGATGAGCCACCGCGAGTTCGCAGCGGCCATGGGCTCGTCCTTCTGCGGCAGCACCCTGTGGAAGCACGCTCCCTCGCGAGAACGGCTCGGACGCGTCGCGCAGGTCCTTGGCAGCGCCGAACTGGACGTCATGGCCGTCAACGACGTGCTCTGGGACGAGATCGTCGCCATCGAACCCGACGGCGAGGAACAGGTCTACGACGCCACCGTCGTCGGCGGCCACAACTTCGTCGCCAACGGCATCGCCGTCCACAACTCGATCGAGCAGGACGCCGACATGGTCATCCTGCTGCACCGCGAAGACATGTACGAGAAGGAGTCTCCCCGTGCCGGGGAGGCGGACTTCATCGTCGCCAAGCACCGCAACGGCCCCACGGACACGATCACCGTCGCGTTCCAGGGGCACTACTCGCGGTTCGTCGACATGGCGACCTGAGAGGTCCCCACCCGCACGCTGACCACCCGGCTGCCGTCCCCGTCGTCGTCCAGATCGTCGTCGTCGCTGGACGCGACGGGTAGGACCTCCGCGACCAGCCCGTGGTCCCGAGCCCACGCCGCCGCGGGGCCGGTCTGCTCCTCGTCGAGCTCGGTGAACAACCGGCCCCGGGTGGTCAGCCGGTCGGCAGCCGCGGCGAGGACTCGTCGCAGCACGTCGAGGCCGTCCAGCCCGCCGTCGAGGGTCCGGCGGTCCTCGTGCTCGCGCATCTCCGCGGGCAGGTGCGCGATCTCAGCGCTCGGCACGTAGGGGACGTTGGCGAGCACCACGTCGAACCGCAGCCCGTGCGGCACCGCGTCGAACAGGTCGCCGGTGTGCACGTGCGCACCGGGCAGGTTCTGGCGGGCGCAGGAGATCGCCGCGGGCAGCAGGTCGGTGGCGTGGACGACGAGGCCGGGCACCCGGTCGGCGAGCGTCCCGACGAGGGCGCCCGTCCCGCAGCCCAGGTCCAGCACGGTGTCGCCGGGGCGGGCGTGCGCGGCCGCGGCGTCGACGAGGGCCGCGCTGCGGTGCCGCGGCACGAAGACCCCCGGCGCGACGGCCCAGCGCCGGCCACCGAACGCGGCCCAGCCCAGGACGTCCTCGAGGCGCTCGCCGGCCACCCGGCGCGCCACCAGCGTCTCGACGTCGCCGTCGGCGGCGAGCAGGAGCTCGGCCTCGCGCTCGGCGAAGACGCTCCCGCTCGCCCGCAGTCGTCGCACCACCTCGGCGTCCACGCGCCCGAGTCTGGCAGGGGGTGGGGCCGCGGCCCGGAATCGACGGGACGTCCGCGCGGTTGGCACCTGCGGAAGCCACACCCTTCGAAAGGTCGCACCATGTCGCTCGCGCTCTCCGTCCTCGACCTGGCCCCCATCGCCCCGGGACAGTCGGCCGGCGACAGCATCGCGGCGAGCGTCGCGCTCGCGCAGGCCGCGGAGGAGCACGGCTACCGCCGCGTCTGGTACGCCGAGCACCACAACATGCCCACCATCGCGTCCTCGGCGCCCGCCGTCCTGATCGCCCACGTCGGGGCGAACACGTCCACCATCCGGCTCGGTGCGGGCGGCGTCATGCTGCCCAACCACTCCCCGCTGACCATCGCCGAGCAGTTCGGCACCCTCGAGGCGATGTACCCGGGGCGGATCGACCTCGGCCTCGGCCGCGCGCCCGGTTCGGACGAGGCCACCACCTACGCGCTGCGCCGCGACCCGTCGCAGTCGGCCCAGTTCCCCGAGGACGTCCTGGAGCTGCAGGCCTACCTCGCCGGGACGTCCCGCGTCCCGGGTGTGCAGGCGACGCCGGGCGGCGGTTCCGCGGTGCCGCTGTACGTGCTCGGGTCCTCGACGTTCGGGGCGCACCTGGCGGCCCGGTTCGGCCTGCCGTACGCGTTCGCCTCGCACTTCGCCCCGCAGCAGCTGCGCGCGGCGGTCGTCTCCTACCGCAACGAGTTCCAGCCGTCGGACCAGCTGGCCGAACCCCACGTCATCGCGGGGGTGAACGTCGTGGCGGCTGACACGACGACCGAGGCGCGGGAGTCGTTCGCGCAGGTGCAGCGGCGTTTCGCGACGTCCCTGTTCGGCCGCGGCCGCACGTTCACCGAGGCCGAGGTCGACATCCTCATGGAGACCGCCGCGGGTCAGCACGTGCAGCAGATGCAGCACTACTCCGCGGTCGGCACCCCGAGCGAGGTCCGCGAGTACCTGCAGGACTTCGCGCGCGAGGCGGGGGCCGACGAGCTCATCGTCGCCCACCAGGCCCTGTCCACCCCGGCGCGGCTGCGTTCGGTGCAGCTGACGGCCGAGGCGTTCGAGGGCGCCACCGTCTGAGGGGTCAGCGGACCGGGCCGAGCCGGGCCTGCACCCGCGCCACCGCGGCGCGCAGGAACGGTTCGCGCTCGGCGCGCGCCCGGAGCTCCACCTCGGGTGCCCCGCGGTGCCGGACGTGCAGGTCCCGCAACCGCTGGGCGAACGGCACGCGAAGCCCGTCCGGGGTCGTCGTCATGTCGCAGTAGAGCAGCGCGTCCGCGACGGGCCCGCCCTCGTCGGGGTAGACGTCGAGCAGGTCCTCCAGACCGCGTGCCCGCGCGAGGAACCGGGCGCCGCTGTGGTGTGCGACGAGACCGACGACGCGCAGCGGCCACCCCAGGCCCTTCAGGTGGTCGGCGCCGTCGAGGGGGTGGAACCCGGTGCGCTCCAGTGCGGGTGCGTACCCGACGTCGTGCAGGACGACGGCGGTGACCAGCAGGTCGCGGTCCTCGGCGGGCACGGTGCGGGCGATCTCCGCGGCCGTGCGCGCCGCTGTGGTGACGTGCGCCCACCGCTGGTCGACGTCTGCGAGGAGTTCGCGGGCCAGTGCCAGCGCTTCCTCGGTGCTCGTCTCGTCCATCATCCCGACTCCCCGCTGCTGGAGACTCCGTCGTCACCTGTGGTCGAGCCGTCACGATGGCACGTCCGCAGGTGCCCTGCCAACAGTCGGTTGAACGTCGTAGGTCCTCGTGAGTTCCCGGCCCAGGCGGGCCAGTTCGTCGCGGACGGTGTCCGGCGCGAGGACCTCCAGGTCACCGCCCCAGCCGGCGAGCGTCCGGGCCAGGTCGAGGGCGGTGGGGGCCGCGAGCCGGCACCGGACCCGGCCGGCACCCGCGTCGTGGACGTCGCTGCGGACGTCGGTGCAGTGCCTCCCGAACTGGCGGCGCAGGACGGGCAGGAAGCGCTCCGCCACGACGACGGTCGCGACCGTGGTCGACCGCCGCCGTTCCACCTCGTCGACGACGCGGCTCCACTCGCGGGCCAGGTCGAAGTCCGCGGGAACGTCGAAGGTCTCGGCCCGCTCCGCCACCGCCTCGACGCGGTCGACGCGGAACGTGCGGCGTCCGGCGAGACCGTCGGCGAGCAGGTACCAGACCTCGTCCTTGGCGACCAGGCCGAGCGGCTCGACCACCCGGCGGCTCCGGCCGCGCCGGGAGGCGTACGTCAGCTCGACCCGGTGGCGGGTGACGACGCTGCGCTGCAACCGGTCCACGAGCGCCGGGCGGCCCTCGGGTACGTCGCCCCAGGCCCCGTGGTCGACGACGACCGCCTGGGCCGCGGCCTCCGCCTCCGCGCGGAAGGTGCCCGGCAGGGCGCGGACGAGCTTGCGCAGGGCCGTGCGGGTCGCCGGGTCCCCGGCCGCGGGCCCGGCCACGAGGAACAGGGCGTGCGCCTCGTCGCGGGTCAGCCCGGACAGGTCGGTGCGGGCGCCACCGACGAGCGACCAGCCGCCGCCGCGCCCCGGCTGCGGGTAGACGGGCACCCCGGCGGTGGACAGGGCCTCCAGGTCACGACGCGCCGTGGCCAGGGACACCTCGAGCTCGGCGGCCACCTCGGCGGCCGTCACCCGCCCCCGGCTCTGCAGCAGCAGGAGCACGGCCACGAGACGGTCGGCGCGCACACGACGAGAGTGCCACCAGAAGTGCTCAGGAGGTGAGCACTTCACGCGGGAGCGTGGACCTCGACGGACACCGGACGAGCGAGGAGCACGTGATGTTGCGAGGGATGTCGACCGTGGCGCTGCTGGCCGAGGACTTCGAGGGCGCCAAGCGCTGGTACACCGACCTGCTGGGGTTCCCGCCCTACTTCGACCAGCCCTGGTACGCCGAGTTCCGCGTCGGGGACCACCAGCAGGAGCTGGGGGTCCTCAACGCGCAGTACGCCGCCGACCTCGGCGGCGTGCCGGCCGTCGACCGCCCCGGCGGGGTCGTCCTGTACTGGCACGTCGACGACCTCGACGCGGCCCTCGCCCGGACGCTGGAGCTCGGGGCGAGGGTGTTCCAGCCGGTGCGGGAGTTCGGGGAGGGGTTCACGGGGGCGTGCGTCGTGGACCCGTTCGGGAACCTCCTGGGGTTGATGCACAACGCGCACTACCTGGACGTGCTGCAGCGCAACGCCTCCGTCGACTGAAGGTCAACGCCCCACGGGGCGGACGAAGTGCGGCCCCGTCGGACGTCGGCGTCCCGTCGTCGCGACCGTGAACCGCACGACGTCGCTGCGGTACCGGTCGTCGCCGGCTTCGAACACCCGGCCGTCCGCGCCGTAGGAGAACCGCCGCAGCCGCAGGACGGGAGTGCCCGCGGCGACGTCGAGCAGGCGGGCGTCGTCCTCGTCGGCTGCGACCGCGTCGATCTCGTGGTCGACGTCGTCGACGTCGTGCCCGTGCGACTGCAGCACCTCGGTGATGGAGACGGCGTCGAGGTCCTCGGTGAGCAGCAGGCGCCCGACCTCCTCGACGTACGTGAGCCGTTCCAGCATCGTCGGGCGGTCGTCGAGCGTCCGCAGGCGCAGGACGTCGACGACGAGGTCGCCCGGGTCCACGCCGAGCAGGTGGGCGCGGTCGGCGTCGGCCCGGTGCAGCGTCACCGACTGCGTGCGGGCGCCGGGCCGGGCCCCGATCTCCCGGGCCCAGCGCGTGAAGGGGACCGAGGTGTCGACGGGCTGGCGCGCGGGGCGCGTGGCGACGCGGCTCGGCCGGCCCCGCGTCGACTCCACGAGACCCTCCGCGCGCAGCGCGGCCAGCGCGTTGCGGACCGGTCCCCGCGACGTGCGCCACCGGGCGGCCAGCTCGCCCTCGGTGGGGACGTCGTCACCGGGGCGCAGGTCCCCGGACGTGATGCGCTGCCGCAGGTCGTCGGCGATCTGCTGGTAGACGCTCACCGCGGCACCGTACCGACCCCGGGGGTGGGTGTACATCTCGTCGCAGCTCTGCTTGAGTTGGGTAGACAACCTGAGGAGGTGCTGGTGGAGGACCACAGCGACGTCGTCGTGGTGGGTGCGGGGATCGTCGGGCTCGGTGTCGCGGACGCGGCGCGCCGACGGGGCCTCTCCGTGACGGTCCTCGACCGCTCGCCCGCGGCCGCCGGAGCGACCGTCCGGAACTTCGGCCACGTCTGCCTCACCCCGCAGACGGGCCGCGCCTGGGAGTACGGCCGCCTGGCCCGTGAACGGTGGGTCCAGCTCGGCCGCGACGCGGGGTTCGGGGTGCGGCAGGACGGCACCTGGGTCGTCGCCCGCCACCCCGACGAACTCGCCCTGCTCGCCGCGGCCGCGGACCGTGCCCCGGACGGAACCCCCGTGCACCTGCTCGACGCCGACGAGTTCACCGCCCGCGTCCCCGTCGCGCGGGCCGTCGGCGGCGCGCACCTGCCCGCCGACCTCCAGGTGGACCCCCGCCGGGCCGCTGCGGCGCTCGCGGCCCACCTCGAACGTCGCGGCGTCCGGTTCCGCTGGCGCACCCCCGCGCTCGGGGTCGAAGAGGGGCGCATCGTCACCGGTCGCGGAACCCTCACCGCCGGACTGGTCGTGGTCGCCGTCAACCACGACCTGGACCACCTGCTGCCCGGCCTGGCGGAGGCAGCGGACGTGCAGCGCTGCGCGCTCGACATGCTCCGTGTCGACGCAGCCCTGCCGGCGCCGCTGCCCGGTCCGCTGCTGACGGGCTGGTCCCTCGTGCGGTACCGCGCGTTCGCGGACCTGCCCGAAGCCGTCGCCGTCCGGGACCGCCTGCACGCCGAGAACCCCCGCGCGGCCGCCTTCGACGTGAACCTCATGGTCACGCAGCAACCCGACGGTTCGCTCCTGCTCGGCGACACCCACCGCCGGGGCCCTGGGGTCGACCCGTTCCAGTCCGAGGAGGCGAACGAGCTCCTCCTCGCCTGCGCCGCCGACCTCTTCGGCGTCCGCCCCCCGCGCGTCCTCGAACGCTGGCAGGGCGTCTACGCCAGCGGCCCCGAGGAGTTCCTGCTCGCCCGCCCCGCCCCCGGTGTCGTCGTCGCGACCGTGACGACGGGCATCGGCATGACCACCGGTCTCGGCCTCGCCGAGCACGCCGTCCGGTCCGCCCTGCAGGGAGAAGGCCCGTGACCCGCACCGAACTCCTCGTCCTCGACCTGGCCGGCACGACAGTGCAGGACGACGGCGTCGTGGAGCGCGCGTTCGCGCTCGCCCACGAGCGCACGGGCATCGCCGGGGGCATGCCGTGGCCGGAGGCGCTCGCCCACGTCCGCGCGACGATGGGCCAGTCCAAGCTCGACGTCTTCACCCACCTCGGCGGGGGCGACGTCGCGGCCGCGGCCCGGGCGGCCGCCGCCTTCGAGGACGCGTACGCCGAACTCGTCGCGGCCGACGGCGCCCAGGAGGTCCCCGGCGCGACGCAGTTCCTGCGCGACGTCGCCGGACGCGGGATCCGCGTGGTGCTGACGACGGGTTTCGCCCCCGCCACCCGGGACGTCCTCGTCGACGCCCTCGGCTGGCGCGACCTCGTGGACGGAGCTCTGTCGCCCGCCGACGTCGGACGTGGCCGGCCCGCGCCGGACCTCGTCCTGGCCGCCGCCCTGCGCGCGCAGGTCTCGGCGGTGTCCGCCGTCGCGGTCGCCGGCGACACCGTCAGCGACGTGCGGTCCGGGCTCACCGCGGGGGCGGGGCTCGTGGTCGGCGTCCTCACCGGCGCCCACGACCGGTCGGCTCTGGAGGAGGCCGGGGCGCACCTCGTCCTGCCCGACGTCACCGCCCTGCTCACGCACCTGTGAGGATCGGGGGCGTGCCCGCGATCGCTCCCCACGCCCTGACGATCCCCGCCTCGCCGATCCGCCGGATCTACGACCTGGCGCGGGGCCTCGACGACGTCGTCCTGCTGAACGTCGGGGAACCCGACCTGCCCGTCGCGCCGCACGTCCTCGCGGCCGGGGCGCGGGCCTGGGAGGACGACGTCACCGACTACACCCCGAACGGGGGGATCCCCGCACTGCGGGCCGCCATCGCGGCGAAGCTGGCGCGCGAGAACGACCTGCACGTCGACCCCGAGCAGGTGTGGGTCACCGCGGGTGGGATGCAGGCCCTGCACCAGGTCCTGTCCCTGACGCTGGAGGCCGGGGACGAGGTCCTCGTGCCGGACCCGGGGTACGTGAACTTCTCGATGACGGCCCGGCACGTCGGCGCGGTTCCGGTGCCCTACCGCCTCGACCCCGACGACGGTTTCCGTCCCGACCTCTCCACGCTCGAGGCCGCCGTCTCGCCCCGGACGCGGGTGCTGCTCGTGAACTCGCCGTCGAACCCGTTGGGGACGGTGTACCCCGCGGCCGTCCTGGCCGACCTCGTGGAGTTCGCCCGGCGGCACGACCTGTGGGTCGTCTCGGACGAGGTCTACGAACGGTTCACGTTCGGCGTCCCGCACGTCTCGACCGCGTCGCTCGACACGGACGGCCGCGTGCTGTCGGTGTTCTCGTTCTCCAAGACGTACGCGCTGACGGGCGCGCGGGTCGGCTGGTTCGTCGCGCCGCTGGACTGGGCCCCCCTGCTGCGCACGGCGCAGGAGGCCGTCGTCAGCTGCGTCAACGCCCCCGCCCAGCACGCCGCCCTGGCCGCTCTGACCGGCGACCAGCAGGTCGTCACCGACGCCCGCGAGCACTACCGCGCGAACATCGACGTGGTCTGCGAGGCGCTGTCGGGCAACGGGGTCCGGTTCCAGCGGCCGCAGGGGTCGTTCTACCTGTGGGTCGACGTGTCCCACGTGTCCGGTGGCGACGTCGCCGCCTGGTGCGAGCGGTTCCTCGTCGAACGTCGCGTCGCGGTGGCGCCGGGTTCGGCGTTCGGTGCCGGCGGGGAGGGGTGGATCCGGTTGTCCCTGGCCGGGACCCGCGACGACGTGCTGCTCGGTGGGTCGCGGATCCCGGCTCCCTAGGAACTCACTCCTGGGAACTCACCACGCGTACGCCTCGGGGGCCGGCTTGCTGCCGTGCGGGAACGGCGCGGGGAACAGCTCGTCGAGCCGGTCGAGCGCGGCCTGGTCGAGCTGCAGTTCCAGCGACCGCAGCGACCCGGTGAGCTGCTGGACGGTGCGGGGCCCGATGATGGGCGCCGTCACGGCCGGCCGGGTGAGCAGCCAGGCGATGCCGACGTCCGCGGGGTCCGCCCCGAGGTCCCGGCAGAACTCCTCGTACGCCTCGATGGCCGTGCGGTTCGCCGCGAGCCCGTCGGTGTTCGACGTGCCGCGTCCCTCGTCGCCGCTGGCCTGCTTGGCCAGCACCCCGCCGAGCAGGCCGCCCGCGAGCGGCGACCACGGGATGACGCCGAGGCCGTAGTGCTCGGCCGCCGGCAGGACCTCGAGTTCGACCCAGCGCGACATGAGGTTGTACAGCGACTGCTCGCTCACCAGGCCGACGATCCCGCGCTCGGCGGCGCTGGCCTGCGCGGCGGCGAGGTGCCACCCGGCGAAGTTCGAGGACCCGGCGTAGAGGATCTTGCCCTGCTGGCGCAGGACGGACATGCCCTCCCAGATCTCCTCCCACGGCGTCGCCCGGTCGACGTGGTGCATCTGGTAGAGGTCGATGTGGTCGGTCTGCAACCGCTTCAGCGACGCGTCGCAGGCCTGCCGGATGTTGTAGGCGGACAACTTCCCGTCGTTGGGCCAGTCGGTCATGTCGCCGTAGAGCTTGGTGGCCAGGACGGTCTTCTCGCGGCGGCCGCCGCCCTGGGCGAACCAGCGGCCGACGATCTCCTCCGTCTCGCCCTTGTGGCTGCCGTAGCCGTTCGCGGTGTCGAAGAAGTTGATGCCGTGCTCGTGCGCGGCGTCCATCACGGTGTGGCTGTCGGCCTCACTCGTGCGGGGGCCGAAGTTCATGGTGCCGAGGCACAGCGGCGAGACGCGCAGACCTGTGCGGCCGAGGTGGCGGTACTCCATGCCGGAACCCTACGCGCGGGGTGGGGGCGCGGCGCGGTCTAGGTTCGAGGGGTGACCCAACCTGATGGGTACGAATGGTTCATCCCGTCACTGTCGGCCTGCTAGCTCTCATGGTGCATGGCTGCAGCCCAGTCGCGTGGCAGGCAGACACTGAGTGCCGGATGACCGCCCCTGGAGCCGGGCGAAGTCCTGCCGTTTCCGTGTCCTGGCTCAGGTGGGTGCGCGCGCCGTTGAGCGGCGGTTGCCCGTGAGCGGGTGCTCGTGGCCGACGAGTTCGGAGAGCCCCCTGTGACTCTCTGGTGACGCTAAAAGGTGCCGAGTCCAATATTTGGTGGACGGCAACGAGGACAGCTCACTCTTGGCTACCTTCGTGATGCCCCGAGTGACGGGGTTTAGGAAGCGCGGCCACTTCGCGGTAGCGCTTGAACCAGGAGCGCACTCCCATGAACCGTCTCTCTCACCGTCTATTGGGCCACCGCGCGCAGTCCCCGTCGCCCGTGCTCCCGACATCGCCCGCAGATCGGCAGGACGAGAAGCGGCCTGTCCTTCCCCTCCGCCGCCGCCGGGGAGCGGTCCGCGTTGCTGCCGCGTCCACGCTGCTGGCCTTGTCCATCACCGCCGCTGTGGACCTGAACCCGTGGTCGATCATGCAATGGTCGGCCGCGGCCGCCGCCCGCGACGCCGCCCGCCCCACAGACACGGCCGCCGACCTGCAACAAGACGCTCTGGCCGCTGAGGCTGCACAGGCCGACACCGACCACGCCGAGGCGGATCGCCAGGCCGCAGCCGATGCCCGCGACGCACAGACGGCGCCGCCGCCGGTGGTTGGGCTGCCTGCTGCTGATCAGCGGGCACCGATGAGTCCTCGAGACGCCGCGGTGGAAGCAGCACAACGAACGGCGCAAAGCACCGGAGCGCCGGTCGTGGTTGCCGCGTTGACCACGGAGACGTCCCTCACCACCGCTGAACCTGACGGCACCTTCAGCACCCAGACTGCACTTGGAGCGGTCCGGCACCGTAGCGACGGGGGAACCGGGGCCGACGTCACCGGAAAGGTGGAATGGGTTGACAACGACCTTTCGCTCACCGGGACCGACGCCTCGGGACGGACCACCGCTGAGTCCGCTGGCCCGTGGGCTGCTCGCCTGAGCGACGCCTCCGGCGCGGGCATGGTGGCCGTGGGACCGGCGGGACAGACCATCTCCTGGTCTCCTCAGGCCGCGGCTGCCCCCGTCGGCGTCGGTGGGCCTGGTGGTGCACTGCCCCCGGTCAAGGCGGCGGCCCCCACCGCGGGCGTGACCCCCGTCATCGGCGGAGTGGACCTGCAGGTACCCCCGGCGCCGGAGACTCCCTCGCCGATGGCATCGCCCGCTCCTGGAGCGGGGACCACACGCGAGGCCAAGAGCACTGCCCGGGACGTGAGGAGCGCCTCTGAGGCGACCACCGACGGCGCCCCCGGTGACGCCGCTCCCGACGACGCTGGTACCGCGGCGGTGTTTCCTGACGTTCTCAAGGGTGGGCGCGACTACACCGTCAACGTCACTGCGACCGGCGCTGAGGAGTCCGTCGTCCTGGCGTCGCGTGCTGAAGTGAGCGCGGCAGGGGGTGCGAACGCCGCCGCGGTGTACCGGGACACCTTCACCCTGCCCGCCGGCGTCACCGTACGGCAAGCCAGCGCCCAAGGTGGGGTGGACCCCACCACGCTCGGAGTGGAGTTCGTCGACGCCTCGGGCGCTGTCATCGCCACCTTCGGTGGCGGCAAGGCCTTCGACTCGTCCAAGAACGAGGTGGGGGAGCCGGCCACCGCGCCGGTCGCGACCCGCCTGCTGGCGGTCAAGGTCGGCGGGAGTACCGGGACCAGTACGAGCGCAGGGACAGCAACGGTCGAGGTCAGCGTCGACCCGACGTGGGTCGCCGACAACGCTCGCATCTTCCCCCTCACCATCGACCCGCACATCGCCACCGGCACCAGCTTCTCCGGCTCCACCGGCGCCAACGGGTCGAACAACTTCGACGCCTACGTCGACGAGGCCAACCCCACCACCGCTGAAGGGGTCCAGGACTCCAGTCGGCTCCTGGCCGGCTACCGACCCGTCAACGGCGCCACCAAGGGCTCGACCACGCTGGTGTACTTCAACCTCGGGGACCTGATCGGGTCGGAGAACACGATCACCTCCGCGCAGTTCTCCCTGTGGAACAACTACTCCTACTCCTGCACCCCGGCTGGGCTGTGGGTCGACGCCGCCACCGGCTCTTGGAACCCGGCGACGGTGACCTGGAACACGCGCCCGGGTTGGGCCAACGCCGGCTCGATGAAGACCTTCGCGCACGGCTACAACTCGTCCTGTGCCGCGGCCGCAGAGTTCTACGACGTCACCCCCATCGTGCAGAAGTGGGCCAACGGAACCTCCGGCTACTACGGCGGTTTGACCAACTACGGCTTCATCATCACCGCCAACGGCACCGACGTCTCTGGCTACAAGCGTTTCAACTCCGCCGAGACCGGCTCCGGCATGCCCGGCCTGACGGTGTCGTGGGAGAACTGCACCAACTACCCTGCCGGTGCCGGAGGCTCTGGCACCCGCAAGGTGTGCGGGTCCATCCGTGACGACTACGCCACCAACGGCGGCCCGTCTGGGTTCGGACTGCCCACCACCAACGACGCGGCCACTTCCAACGGCAAGGGCTACTTCAACCACTTCGACAAGTCCGGCCAGGCACGCTCCATCTACTGGACCTCCACCCTTGGGGCGCACTCGGTCGTCGGTGCTATCCGCGACAAGTGGGCCAGCGACGGCTGGGAGACCTCCCCTGAGGGCTGGCCGGCCACCGACGACGCCGCGACTCCCTCGGGCAACGGCTACTACAACCACTTCCACAACCTCAACGACGCCGACAAGGCCTACCGCTCCGTCTACTGGACCTCGGCAACGGGAGCACACCTGATCGGTGGGCTCATCCGCGACAAGTGGGCCAACAAGGGGTACGAAAGCGTCGTTGGCTTCCCCGCCACCGACGAGACCGCCACCCCCGACGGGGGTGGACGCGTCAGCTACTTCCAGACTGTCGGCACCGACGGGGCCGGATGGTCAGCCCCGGCCAGCTCCATCAACCCCTACAACGGGGGCATCTTCTGGAAGACAGGCGCCGGGCAGGCCTTCTCCGTCCACGGCCGCATCTACGACATCTACCGCTCCCTCGGTGCCACTGGGTCCTGGCTGGGCTACCCCGTCAACGATGAGTTCCACCCCACCGTCATGCCAGGTGGGGGAGCAGCACCAGCCGACGCCAAGCAGAGCACCTTCGAGAACGGCATCATCTACGGTGACCCCCGCAACGGGTACACCGCGATCGTCAAGACCGCTGCCGCCACCATGCGGGCCCCCCGGGTGAACCAGCACACCGCCCGCCGGCTGCCCTTGGAGTTCTCCGTCAACGCCCCGGGCACCGACGCCGACACCGGCGCGACATCGGTGGACTGGTCCGCCCGCCTGACCAACCCGATCGTGCAGTGGCGTCGCGGCGCCAAGGCGCCCATCACCACCGGCAGCGGTTCGTCGGTCACCACCCTCACCCAGGGCTCGCAGTGGCAGCAGGTCCCTGCCACCGACCTCATCTGGCCCGACGGCAGTCCTGTCAGCAGCACCGACCCCTCCGCCCCCATCCCCATCACCAAGACCGGCCAAACCCTGACCATCCAGTCTGGCCAGCACGGCCAGGGCCGCCTGGCGTGGGACGCGGGCAAGACCCTCGCCGGTCTGGGCGGCATCCTGGACGTGCGGATCGTCTTCACCGACTCCACCACCGGCAAGCAGGTCCCCATCGCCTCTGTCGGGGGCGTGGAGTACGACCCCGACGGCGGACAGTCAGGCACCAGCGCTGTGGGCCCCGGCACGCTGAACCTGCTCACCGGCGCCTACGACCTGTCCGCCACCGACGCAGCTGCCTTCGGGGTCTCTATCAGCCGCACCGCGTCCTCCCGGCGTACTGACGCCGGCAGCCAGAACCTGGCCGGCTCGCCCTTCGGACCGCAATGGTCGATGGGCGGGGTCGATGACGACGTCAGCGCCGACTGGACCTCACTGCGCCAGACCTCCGACTACTCCCTGGACGTTGTGGGCTCAGACGGGCAACCCACGGCCTTCGTCGTCGACGACGCCGGCACTACCTGGTACGCCGAAGACGGCGCCGAGGATCTGCAGCTGGTCCCCTCTGGGGGTAGTTGGAGCCCGCAGAAGCCCTTTGCCGCCGACACCTGGACCCTGACCAGCGGTGACGGCACCGTCACCGTCTTCGGTCAGAAGAGCACCGTCAACCGGGCCGACAACGACCCCATCGTCACCAGCGACGGCACCAAGTCCACGTGGCAGACCGTCTCCATCACCCCGGCCGCTGCTGCCAGCGGCGAAGGCAGCGCTGGACTGGACGCGGCCAAACGCAACGCCACCCGCTACCAGTACACCCAGCAGAACGTCGCCGACGCCAAGGGCGCATCCCAGACCGCGTGGCGGTTGTACCGCATCGGCGCGTCCAACCCCGCGTTGAGCGATGGTCAGCAGAGCACCTGCCTGACCGCCGCCACCCCCGGCACCGGCTGCCGCGTGCTGCAGCTGAACTGGGGAACCCAGAACGGGTTCACCCGGCTACTGTCGATCACCCTGTACACCACCAACCCCGCCAACGGTTCGGTTACCACGGCGACCTTGGCCAGTTACACCTACGACAGCAATGGCCGGCTCGCCACGGTCACCGACCGGGCCGGGCTCGTCACCGCCTACGACTACGCCGCCGACTACACCGCGGCCCGGGGAACCACGACCGGTGTCAACGTCCCCGGTCCGGTCATCAAGCTCACCCCGGCCGGTGGTCAGCTGCCCTGGACCTTCGGGTACGACAGCACCGGCTCAGTGACCTCTGCTCACGACGTGGGTCAGGTCGGTGCTCAAGGCCGGCTCCTGTCGGTCACCCGTCCCACGCTCACCGCGTACACCCCCGGCACCGTCAGCAGCTCGGCTGCCTGGAACGTCGTCTACGGCGTCCCCCTCGACGTCACTGCTTTCGGCCCCTACCCGATGTCTCCGGCCGCGGCGCTGACCTGGGGGCAGGACACCCCGCCGTTGGATGCGACTGCTGTCTTCGGACCCACCGCTGCGAGCGACGCCCGCGCCGGCAGCGACCACGATGCTTACGACGACACCCAGACCTCCGCCGGCGGGGCCAACGGCACGGCGCGCAACTGGTCGACCGCCGCGGTGACCTACCTCGACGTCAACGGTCACACCATCGACGTGGCCGCCCCCTCATCGGCCGCGGGGAAGTGGGTGCCTTCCGGTACCAGCGACACCAACGCCACCACCAGCACGAATCTGGCCAACTCCACCGCTGCCAATCTGGACAGTGATCGCAACAGCGACGGCCAATCCGGCCCCACCGGCAGCGGGGGCGTCAGCCCCAGCAACAACGTCGTCGCCGTCCCAGCTCGAGGTGCCCGCATCAGCGCCGCCTTGGTCGATGACGCCGGCAACACGACGATGGCCTTGAGCCCGGCCAACCGCGCCCTGGCCTTGGGGCAGGACGACGTCGCCGCAGTCAACGCCGGTAGTGCGACGGCCAGTGCTCAGTTGTCCAAGCTGTCCGACACCGTGACCTTGACTCAGCTGCAGACCTGGCAGCGCGCCCAGCTGCTGTCCGCTCAGACCCGGTGGGTGGTCTCGACCTCCGCCGCCTCCGGCCCGCAGGTCAACGCCCCCTCCGAGGTGGCTGCCACCACCGTTGCCCCGTTGAAGCTGACCATCACCAAGGACGGCATCAGTGACGGGTCCAGCACTGCGGTCCCGGCGCGGTCGGTGACCAAGACCGTCTACGACGCTGCCCGACCCAGCGACGCGACTGTGTCCGAGCTGCCCACCAGCGTCACCACCGGTTTCATCTCCGCCGGTGAACTGATGTCGACCACGACCGACACCCGCACCCGTGACAGCCAAGGCGCCTGGCAGACCACCACCGGCGTTCCCACCGCATTCGCCGGGGTCAGCGGCCTGAACACTGCTGCGGTGCTGCTGAACAGCCCGGTCCACGATGTGCGTACCACCAGCACCGAATACGTCTGGAAGGGCGTCGCCGCCGGCAAACCCGTCCGGTCGGTGTCTTCCTCCACCTACAACAGCGACATCCTTGAGACCCGCGCGGCCTACGACATCTTCGGCCGCGTCATTTCCTCGAGCATGCCCCGCGCGGCAGGCACCTCCGCCCCGGACACCACCGTTCCGTCCACCACGGTCACCCGCTACTACGGCGACAGCGGCACCGGCACCAACAACTGCACCACCGACCCGACCAGTGCCGCCGCCAGCAGCCCCATGGCCATGGGCGGGCTGGTCTGCCAGAGCGGACCCGGCAGCCTGTCCGGCATCAACACCCCCGGTCTGCCCAGTGCCGTCACCAGCTACAGCAGCACCGGCCAGCCGAGCCGCCAGGAAGAGAAGAACGGCAGCACCCTGCTGAGGGTCACCAGCAACAGCTACGACGGGTCCAGCGACCGACTGACCCAGACCGTCGTCAGCACGCAGAACGCCGCCGGCGTCACCGCGGGCACCGAAGTCAAGAACTTCACCTACGACGCCATGGGCAACGTCACCACCGTCGACGACGGCAAGCGCACCACCAGCAGCACCCTCACCACTCTGTACGACCTGCTGGGGCGCCCCTACAGCGTCACCGACGCCACGGGACTGACAACCCGCACCGCCTACGACTCCACCGGCCGCGTCGCCGCAACCCAGCTCATCGACGGCAACACCACCACCGGCCGGACCGGTTACTCCACCGTGACCACCGGCAAGACGTGGACCTCGACGAACACCTACGACCCCACCACCGGCGACCTCATCGCCAGCACCGACGAAGCCCCCTCCGGGCAAGCCAGCACCGGACCAGCAGCGATGACCGCGGACGTGAACGGCAGAGCCGTCCAAACCCGCTACAGCAACAGCGCGATGACCACCCGCACGGTGTACGACACCACCGGCGCCGCCATCCGCCGCACCGTCACCACCGGCGCCGCCAACACCGTCATCCTCGACGACGCCGCCACCTCCGACCCCAGCAACAACGGGCAAGTCGGCGGCGGGCAGAGCACGTACGGCCAGCTCATCGAGTCCACCCAGAAGCTGACCGCCATCCCTCTGGACGGCACCGGCAACCCCGCCGGCACCGGCTCCGGCGCAGTCAGCACCCAGACCCGGCACCGTCGCTACACCTACGACGGCTTCGGGAGACTCGTCACCGCAGCCGATTCCAGGATCGCCCCCGCCGTCCCGGGCTCGACCACCTGCACCATCCGCGCCTGGGCCTACGACGCTGACTCCAACCAGATCGGCAAGGGCAGCACCGCCAGCACCGCAGGCGCCTGCGCCGCTAGCGGCTACACCGTCCCGTCCACCACCACCCCCAGCGGCGGTAACAGCGCCTGGACCCACACCTACAACGCCCTCGACCAGATCACCGACACCGGCTACAGCTACGACGGGCTCGGACGGACCCTGGCCGTCCCCGCAGCCGGCAGCGGAGGAACCAGCACCGGTGGGAACCTGGCCACCGCCAGCACCCCCGCCGGCACCACGTCCGTGGCCGTCACCTACAACCCCGGCGACATGGTCGCCAGCCAGACCCTCTCCAGCAGCTCAGGCCCCGAGAACCAAAGCTTCAGCCTCGACCCGACCGGGGACCGGCTCCTCAGCTCCACCACCACCCTGCCCGGAGCTGCCAGCACCAGCATCGTCAACCGCTACAACGACACTGACGACAGCCCCGCGCTGCTGAACGAAGCCGACGGCAGCGTCTCCCGGTACATCACCGCGCTGAACGCCGACCTCGCCGCCACCGCCACCTTCAAGGCCGACGGGACCAGCAACCTCATCTGGCAGGTCCTCAACCTGCACGGCGACGTCGTCGCGACCCTTCCCGACGGCAGCACCACAGCCACCGCCACCCCAGGCACCGACGAATTCGGTATGGCCCTGGACACGACCTCCACCCGCAACAACACCGCCAGCTCCCGGTACGACTGGCTCGGCGGCAAGCAACGCTCCACCAACGCCCGAGCCGGACTCACCCTCATGGGCGCCCGCCTGTACAACCCCGCTACCGCCCGCTTCCTCTCCATCGACCCCGTCCCCGGCGGAACCCCCAACGCCTACGCTTACCCCACAGATTCCATTGGCAGCGTCGACCTCGATGGACGTATGTCCAAGGATGCGGACGCCGGAGGTGGAGGCGCACCCGGTGGGGCGGGCATGCCCCTGACTGGGGGCGTAGGTGGCAAGCCGCTGTCATCGGGCGCCATCGGTCGCTACGGGGAAGAGTTCGCTCGCGACAACCTCGTGAAGTCCAGCAAGAATGGGAAGGTTTACTGGGGTCGTCGGAGTTCTGGTGCTTGGAGGACGATTCCAAATATTGGAGAGCGACGGTATGATGCAGTATCCTTCGATGTGAATGGCCGGGCCACTTACTATGAAATCAAAGCGAACTCGTCCCGAGTGACGGCGCGCCAACGAGCTGCGGATGCATGGATGCGTCAACACGGGTACCGGATACGCTACATCTGGCTGAATGTTGACCGCATGACAGGAGAGGCGAACTACAGGAAATGAGTCCGGCGCCCAACTTACGATCGTTCCGCAAGGAGCTTGCGGCCGCCCTCGGCGACGAGTATCGCCTGGGAAGGAAAGGGATACACAGGGACATCGATTCTTTCACTCGCCTCAGCATCACTCCGGACACCAACTCTGTGTCAGGACATCGAGGGGTGGGTGCATCGATTGTTCTTTACCGCAAGCAGGATTGGATCGACTGGCTGGGCCAATACCAGCAGGACGTCGAAATGGAGTTCGCCGGCAACGCTGAAGGCGGAGATTTCGGCTTCATGATCGGCCCGGAGTACCTATTGGAGAGACCTCATGCGCACAGATGGTGCATCGACGACGCACCTGCGCTGCAGGCCAGTGTGCGTCATGTCAGTGAGCTCATCCGCACAAGACTCGAGCCACTCATCCCGAGGCTAGTCGAGAGATTGCCCAATACTAAAGGGTTCTTGGCTGGGCAAGACTTTCTTGAAATTCCCAAAAAGGCCCGCCTGGGCATGCGAGAAAAATGTCCTTGGGCACCTTGCGTAGAACCAGGGCGGCGGCTGGACGCTGGGGGGGTCGTTCGGTTGGGCGATGGATTTCCGGAGTATTCGACCGGCTCCAGCTGACAAGCAGCTGGAGACCTTTGGGTGTACCTGCCAAACAGGGATGTCCAGGCGGTCTGCGACAGTAGTCGGACTTGCTGAGATTCCAGCCCACTCTCCAAGGCCCAGCGCTGCCCATGCCCGTCGTCGACAACGGCCCACTCTTGTGAGGGCTCGACTGGGCATGATGGCCGGGTGCGCATCCTGCTCGTGGACGACGAGGTGACCCTGGCGACGACGCTCGCCGCGGGGCTGACGGGCGCCGGGTTCGCCGTCGAACTCGCCCACGACGGGCTCACCGGGCTGCAGCGGGCGCAGGAGGGGGCGTTCGACGTCCTCGTCCTCGACATCATGCTGCCGGGCCTCAACGGGTACGAGGTCTGCCGCACCCTGCGCAGCCGGCAGGTCTGGACGCCCGTGCTCGTGCTCACGGCCAAGGACGGGGAGTACGACGAGACCGACGCGTTCGACCTCGGCGCCGACGACTACCTACGCAAGCCGTTCTCGTTCGAGGTCCTCGTCGCCCGGCTGCGGGCCCTCGTCCGTCGTGGGGCCCCGGAACGTCCGGCTGTGCTCGACGCGGGGCGGCTGACGCTGGATCCGGCGCAGCAGCGCGTCCACCTCGACGGGTCCGAGGTGCGGCTGACGGCCCGGGAGTTCCAGGTGCTGCAGCACTTCATGCGCCATCCCGGGGACGTGCTGACGAAGACGAACGTCCTGCAGAACGTCTGGGACGAGTTCTACGAGGGCGACGACAACACCGTCGAGGTGTACGTCGGGTACCTGCGCCGCAAGCTCGGCCGGGAGTTCTTCGAGACCGTCCGCGGCGCCGGGTACCGGTTCCTCCCGGCGCCCCGGACCTGACATCGTGGGTCCGGACTGCTCCCGGGGACGGCCCCGGGCCGAGGGCTGGAGGTCGCAGTGGGTCAGGACCGGGACGTCGACGTCACGGCACGGGGGTTCCTCTTCGACTGCGACGGAGTCCTCGTCGACTCCGACGCCAGCGTCCACGCGGCCTGGAGCCGCTGGGCGGTCGAGCACGGCTTCGACCCCGACGACGTCTACGCCCAGGTCCACGGCCGGCGTGCGGCCGACACCGTCGCCCTGCTCGTCCCGGACGCGGCCCAGCAGGGAGAGTCGTTGCAGCGCATCAACGTCCTGGAGCTCGAGGCCGCCGGTGACGTGCCCCCGATCCCGGGTGCTCCGGAGCTCGTCGCCGCCGTGCCTCCGGGCGCGTGGGCCGCGGTGACCTCCGGGACGCGCCCGCTCGCCCGCGCCCGGCTGCAGGCCGCGGGCCTGCCCCTGCCCGACGTCATGGTCACCGCCGACGACGTGACCGCCGGCAAACCCGCGCCCGAGGGGTACCTCGCGGCCGCCGCCGCGCTCGGCCTGGCGCCCGCCGATTGCGTCGTGCTCGAGGACGCCGTCGCGGGGGTCCTCGCCGCCCGGGCCGCCGGCGTCGGCACGGTCATCGGCGTGGGCGAACGGGCCCTGGCCACCGACGCCGACGTCGTCGTCGCCGACCTGCGCGCCCTGACCGTGGTGGACGGCGGCCTCCGGGTCGCGGGCAGCAGGCTCCGGTGACCGGCAAGCCCGTCGTGCTGCTGCGACCCGCCCCGCAGCAGCGCGACCGCATCTTCACCCCCGACGCCCTGCGGCGGCTGCACGACCTCTTCGACGTCGTCGACCTCGAGGACGACCCGTCGCCCGACGCCGTGGACCGCGCCCTGCCCGACGCGTTCGCCGTCGTGGGTCAGCCCGACCTGCCCGCCGAGCGCCTGCGCGCGGCCGGACGCCTGAAGGCGATCGTCAACGTCGAGGGCAACTTCTTCCCCAACGTCGACTACGCCACCGCCTTCGCCCAGGGGGTGCGCGTCCTCGGCTGCGGGACCGCCTACTCCCAGGCCGTGGCCGAGTACGCCCTCGGTCTCGCGCTGGACCTGGCCCGCGGCATCACGCGCGGCGACCGGGCCGTCCGCGCGGGCACCGAGGAGTACACGGCCGCCGGGAACCTCGACGCGGTCCTGCTGCGGCGGGCGCGGGTCGGGATGGTCGGCTTCGGGAACCTCGGCCGAGCGCTGCGGCCGCTGCTGGCCCCGTTCGAGACCGTCGTGCGGGTCTACGACCCCTGGCTGCCCGCCGCGGTCCTGGAGGACGCGGGCGTCGTCCCCTCCAGCCTGGAGGACACGCTCGCCGAGAGCGAGTTCGTGTTCGTCCTGGCCACCGCCACCGCCGAGAACGCTCACTTCCTCGACGGGCCCGCCCTGGACCTCCTGCGTCCCGGCGCGCGGCTCGTGCTCGTCAGCCGCGCGAACGTCGTGGACTACGCGGCCCTGTTCGAGCGCCTGGCGCAGGGGCGGTTCCTCGCCGCGATCGACGTCTGGCCACAGGAGCCGATCCCCGCCGACGACCCGTTCCGGACCCTGGAGACCGCCGTCCTGTCCGCCCACCGGGCCGGTGGCATCCCGCAGGCCTTCACCTCGATCGGCGACATGGTCTGCGACGACCTCGAGCTGATGAGCCGGGGTCTGCCGCCCGTCCGGCTGCAGGTCGCCGCCCCCGAGCTCGTCACGCGGTACCGCAACAAACCCGTGGGCTGACCTCAGTCCGAGGGCAGGGGAGCCAGGGGCAGCTCCACCCGGAAGCTCGTCCCTGGCGCCCCGCCCTCGGGGTCCTCGACGCGCACGGTCCCCCCGTGCGCCGTGACGACGTCGCGGACGACGGCCAGCCCCAGCCCGCTGCCGCCCGCGTCCCGCGTGCGGCTCTCGTCGAGCCGCACGAACCGGTCGAAGATCCGTTCCCGGTCGGCGACGGGCACCGGGGCGCCGTCGTTCGTCACGACGAGGACCGCCTGGGACCCGTTGCGGCGCAATTCGACCGCGACCGACGAGCGGGCGTGGCGGACCGCGTTGTCGACGAGGTTGCGCAGCACCCGCGCCAGCGCCGAGGCGTCCCCGAGGACCCGCGCCGGTTCCCGGTGCAGGGCCACGTCCAGGCCCGTCGTCCCGCGCAGCCGACGGTGCTCGTCGGTGACGAGGTCGTCGAGGTCGACCTCCTCCCGTTCCGGCTCCGCGAGGGTCCCCGCCCGGCCGCGCTCGTCGAGCCGGGCCAGCAGGAGCAGGTCCGACACCAGCCGGTCCAGGCGCTGCGCCTCCCCCCGGACGAGCCGCGCGAGGTCGGCCGGGTCGGCGCGTTCCGGTTGCGTGAGCGCGATGTCGGCCGCCGCCCGCAGCGTCGCGACGGGACTGCGCAGTTCGTGGCTGGCGTCGGAGACGAACTGCCGCCGGACGGCCTCCCCGCCCTCCAGCCGGTCGAGCATCGCGTTCATCGTCGTCGCGAGCCGGGCCACCTCGTCCTGCCCGGGGGGCCGCGGCACCCGCTCGGACAGGTCGCGGTGGCTGATGCCCTCCACCGTCCGGCGGATCCGCGTGACCGGGCGCAGCGCGCGCCCCACGAACACGTACGTCGCGAACCCCACCGCGAGCAGCAGCAGCGGACCCGCGACGGCCAGCCCGGCGGCCGCGGCGTGCAGCGTGTCCTCCCCGGTGCCGAGGGACTGCGCCACGAACACCGTGGACCGTTCGCCGTCGACGTGCCCCGACAGGCTCGTCACGAGGTAGGCGTCGTCGTCGAACGGCAGCCGGACCTTCTCGTGGTCCGTCCCGGTCGGCACCGTCGCCGGGTCCAGCAGCGGTGCGGCGCCCCGCAGGTCCGCGCTGGAGGCGACCACGTTCCCGTCGGCGTCCAAGAGCTGCACCGCGGCCCGTCGGCGCGCCGCCGCGTCGATCGCCGCCTGCAGGTCCTCGCGGTCCACCTGCGCCAGCGCCTGGACGGACTGCGCCGTGGCGAGGTTCGACGCCTCCAGCGACTGGCGCAGGTCGTCGCGCAGCAGGAGCAGCAGCAGCCCACCGGCGGCCAGGACGACGAGCGCCTGCACCAGCACCGCGGCCACCGTCGACCTCACCTGGACGCCCGCACCGCGCCACCGGGCCACCACCCGGTCGCGCACCCGTTCGAGGTTCCCGTTCCGCACCCGCCCAGCATCGACCCTCCACCGGACCGGCACGCCGGTTCAGCTGACGTTCAGCCACCGACTGCCACAGTGTCCGCGTGGGTTCCGCTGTGCACGAGTTCCTCTCGGCCCTCCTCGGGGTGCCGGGCGGCTGGTTGCTGGCCGCGGTCGGCGCGCTCGTCTTCGTCGAGGACGCGCTGTTCGTCGGGTTCGTCGTCCCGGGGGAGACCGCGGCCGTCGTCGCCGGCGCGGCCGCCAGCCTCGGGCGCGCCCCGCTCACCACGACCCTGCTCGTGGTGGCCGCCGCGGCCGTGGCGGGCGACTCCGTCGGGTACCTCGTGGGCCGGCGCTACGGCGACCGCCTCCTGTCCGTCCGGCCCCTGCGCCGGCACGCGGCAGCGTTGGACCGGGGGCGCCGGCTCGTCCGCGACCGCGGCGGCGTCGCGGTGTTCCTCGGCCGCTTCACCGCGTTCCTGCGGGCGGTGACACCGGCGCTCGCGGGCGCCTCGCGGATGCCGTACCGCCGCTTCGCGCTGTGGAACGTCGTCGGGGGACTGGTGTGGTCGGCGGCGGCCGTCCTCGTCGGCTGGACGGCGGGGACGTCCTACGCGAGGGCCGCGCACACCCTGGGGCAGGGCAGCGCCGTCGTCGTGGCGGTCGTGGTCGGTGCGGCGCTCGCGGTCCTGCTCGCCCGTCGCCGGCGCGCCCGGTCACCGCGGAACTCCTGAGACGTCCACCGGAAGGAACGGGGAAACACGTGCAGTTGTGGCAGGCCGTCGTGCTCGGCATCGTGGAGGGGCTCACCGAGTTCCTCCCGGTCTCCAGCACCGGGCACCTCACCATCGTCGAGAAGCTGCTGGGCCTGCGCGTCGACGACGCCGGCACCACCGCCTTCACCGCGATCATCCAGTTCGGGGCGATCATCGCCGTCATCGGGTTCTTCCGCCGCGACATCGCCCGGCTCTTCCTGGCGTGGGTGGGCGGCCTGCGGAACTCCGCCGAACGGGGGACGGACTACCGCCTCGCCTGGTGCGTCGTCGTCGGGTCGGTGCCGGTGGGCCTGGTCGGGTTCCTCGCCAAGGACCTCGTGGCCGGCCCGCTGCGCTCGCTGTGGGTCGTGGCGTTCGCGCTCATCGGGTGGAGCGCCGTCATGGTGGCCGCGGAGACGTACGCCGCCCGGCGGGCGGACCAGCGCGGGGAGGGGACCGTCACGCTCAAGGACGCGCTCACCATCGGTGTCGTGCAGTGCCTCTCGCTCGTGCCGGGCGTGTCCCGTTCCGGGGCGACCATCAGCGCCGGGTTGTTCCGCGGCCTCGACCGCGTCACCGCGACGCGGTTGTCGTTCTTCATGTCGATCCCCGCGCTGACCGCCGCCGGCCTGTACGAGGGGGTCTCGGCGGGGAACGACGTGTCCCGCACGGTCGGCTGGGGCGCCACCGCCGTCGGCACCCTCGTGAGCCTCGTCGTCGCCTACGCCTCGATCGCGTGGCTGCTGCGGTTCGTGGCCCACCACCGGATCAGCGTCTTCGCCGGGTACCGCGTCGGGCTCGGTGTGGTGCTCCTGGCGCTGCTGGGGACCGGGACGTTGTCCGCGGTCTGATCGGCGCGCACCCACCCGCGGTCCAGCCGGTCCCCAGCCGGACCTGGTGCCCTGGAGACGTGACCCAACTGCAGGAACCCTCGGCGCTCGACGCCCCGCCCGTCCCCCGACGGCGGCGGCGCGGGCGCTGGGTCGCTCTGGGCGTGGTCTGCGTCCTGGCCGTCCCGGGGGTCTCCTTCGGACGGGCGATGGTCGCTCCCGGCGCCGCACCGGCCTCCGTGCGGGCGGTGGAGTGGGTCCGCGACCACGGCGGCGCACACCTCGTCGACCTCGCCGAGAACTGGTGGTTCTCCCGCCACGTCCCGCACGGAGCGGTCCCCGCCGTCCGGGGTCCGGAGGTGCCGGCCGGGGCCCCGGGTGCGCCTCCCGTCGTCCGGGGGGCGGTCACGGAGTCGACCGCCGAGGGGCGCTGGACCGCGGGACGGGTGGGGTCCGACGGGCTCCCCGCGCTCTACACGACGTGGTTCCGGCCGGACGCCGCCGACCCCGGGGTCGTCGCCGCGGCTGCGTGGATCCGCGCCGGCAGCTACCGGGCGCACCTCGTCGCGGGGACGAAGGAACCGGACACGGGCTCATGGCCGGGGGACGCGCGGGTCGCGCCGGGCGACGTGCCGAACCTCCTGGCGACCTTCAACGCGGGCTTCAAGTTCCACGACACCCCGGGCGGCTTCTTCGAGGACGGGCGGTCCAGCCGTCCCCTCGTCGACGGTCTGGCCACGGCCACCATCAGCGGTTCGGGTGCGCTGCAGGTGGGGGCGTTGGGGTCCGAGGTCTCCCTCGGCGCCGGGACGACCGAGGCCCGCCAGAACCTGCACCTCGTCGTCGACGACGGGGCCCCCGTGCCGGGTCTGGCCGCCAACGGGTCCGGCCGGTGGGGGACGGCCCACAACCAGGGCCAGTACACGTGGCGCTCGGGGCTGGGCGTCGACGCCGCCGGTGACCTCGTCTACGTGGCGGGGAACGGGTTCGACCTCGTGCACCTCGCCGACGCCCTCGTCGAGGCCGGAGCGGTCCGCGGCATGGAACTCGACATGCACAGCGGCATGGTGTCGTTCTCGAGCTGGGTTCCCGCACCGGCGGGGTCGAAGGAACCGGTCGAACCGGCGAAGCTGCTGCCGGACATGACGCGGGAGGCGGACCGCTACCTCGCCCCCGACCAGCGGGACTTCTTCTACCTCACCGTCGACTGAGCCTCCCGGCGCAGGAGCAGCGCCAAGCAGCCGACGACCTGGGCGAGCGTGAGGAGCGAGACCGCGGCGAGCGCGACGTCGCCGGACGGGCCCGGGAGTCCGAGCGCCGTGGCGTGGGTCGCGTGGCCGGCCGGGGCGACCAGGCCCGGCGACGCGGTGGCCGGCGTGGCCAGCAGCGCCGCGTGGACCAGGAGCACCGCACCGCCCACGGCGGCCACCGTCGTCCAGGTCCGCGGCGACGGTGCCCGCCACAGGTGACCCGCGCACGGCAGGCAGACCAGCGACATCACGAGCAGCACCCCCGCCAGCGGCAGCGACGATCCGGCGTGCGCGACGGCGAGCGGCACGTGCAGGACGGCGGCGGCCGCCCCGGCCACCGCGACGCCCCGGGAGACCCGCAGGTCCCGGGACGTCGCGGTGCGGACCCTGCTCACGCGCCGCAGCACCCACCCGCCGGAGCGTCGTGGCTGTTCCGCGCCACGGGCACGCCCAGTGCGGGGTTGCGGTCGAAGAACCCGACGGGCTTGAGGGTGAACCCCGCGTAGTCCACGGGCATGACCGGCCAGTCCTCCGGACGCGGGAAGTGGGTCAGACCGAACGTGTGCCACAGGACGAGGTCCTGGCCGTCGAGGTCGCGGTCGCCCTCGACGAACGCCGGCAACCCGGCGCCGCCGGGGTTCTGGTTGACGAAGTCCCCCGCGGGGTAGCGCTCCTCGCTGTCGTACTGCGTCACCCACAGGTGCTTCGTCCCGAACGTCGCCCGGTCGTGCACCACCGACGTGTCGTCGGCCAGCAGCAGCGGCTGGTGCTCGGGGTGCAGCGCGTACCCCGTGGGCTGCCCGAGGGCGTTCGTCTTCTCGGTGTTCAGCACGTGCCAGACGCGCCCCGCGGCCCCGTTCGCCTCCCGCTGGGCGACGGCTTCGCTCGTCAGCCGGGTGGCGCGGCGACCGAAGGCGTTGCCCCACGCGTTGCCCTCACCCCGCGGGACACGGACGGCGTCGACCTCCTCGACCGCGTTGCTCAGCCCGTCGACCATCATGTCCAGTCGCGCCGAGAACAGGTGCTGGTGGAACGGCGCCGCCAGGCCCGGGGCGATCTCGGTGGAGAACTCCAGACCGCCCTCGGGGTAGGCCGCCGTGAAGACGACCCCGGTGGCCTTGGCCTCCAGCTCGATGGTCCCGTCGAGGTAGAGGTACCAGTAGAACCCGTAGTCGTAGTTCCCGATCGTGGTGAAGAACGAGATGACGAGGCGGCGCTGGCGGCGCGTCTCGTCCATGCCGTTGAACATGTCGGAGTGCTTCCACAGCACCCCGTAGTCCTCCTCGTGCAGGCAGATCGCGTTCTGCACGGTCTTGGGGTGACCGGTCTCGTCGGCCAGGACCGCGTCGAAGTAGTGGATCTCCCCGAGGCAGTCGCACCCCAGCGCCAGGGAGTTCACGAACCGGCCGAACAGGTACTCGCCGGTGTCGAAGTAGTTCTGCCAGAACCGCACGGGGGAGGGGTCGGCGTAGGGGACGACCATCTCGGCGATGGAGGCGCGGTAGACGACGTCGCGCTGCACGCTCGGGTCCGGTCCGGTGTGGTCGGCCACCGAGAGCTGGTGCAGCGTCAGGCCCTCGCGCGCGTCGAAGCCGACGCGGACCTTCCAGCCCTGCCAGCTGATCACGTCGCCGTCCACGGAGAAGCTCGTGCCCTCGGGCTGGGTGATGACGATGGGCTTGAGGTCGGTCCGTTCGGCCTGCGCGTGCGGCGCCTCGTCCCAGTTCCCGCTCTGGCGGGGGATCTCGAACCGCTGGTGGTCCAGGACGTGCAGGACGCGGCCGGCGGACAGGTCGACGTAGGCGACGACCCCGTCGACGGGGTGTGCCCACGGCAGCGACGACGGGTCGGGCTGGGCGAAGGCGAAGACGCGCAGGATGCGCGCGGCGCCGGGGTCCGTGGCGGGGATGTCGTCGTAGTGGCCGGCGGACAGCGGGACCGTCACGACGTCCGCGGGGTCCAGTCCCCGCGCGGCCAGCGCCTCGACCCACCGCTGGTCGGCGCGCAGGATCGGGTCGATCGCCGCGAACTCCTCCTCCAGGATCGGCAGGTGCCCCTCGACGGCCCCCTCGACCGTGCGGTCGGAGACGACCTCGCCCTGCGAGAGGGACAGCCGCACGTCGCGGCCGACGCCCGTGGCGGTGTCCAGCAGCAGCGCGCGGACGGTGCGCTCGACCGGGTCACCGGGGGTGAAGGCGAGCACGGCGGCCTTCGGGGGTTCCAGCAGCCCGAGGTAGGCGAACCGCGTCGTGGGGGTGAGCGTGGGTCCCAGGAGTTCTCGCGCCGCGTCGACCTCGGCCGCGGTGAGGCGGTCGAGGGGGTGCGTGGGGCCCGTGGTGACGAGCAGGTCGGTGGTGGGCGTCTCGAGCAGGCTCATGCGGGGTCCTCGCTGTTCGGTGCGGTGTGCGGGGTGGAGCGGATCTGGTGCGGGACGGCCGGTTCGGCGGCGTCGAGCTGCGCCTCGAAGGCGGCCACGGCCAGCGGGTCCGCGCTGGGCTTCAGGACGCCGACCAGCGGCCCGACGAGGTAGGAGGCGACGATGAGGACGAGGAAGACCGCTCCGACGGTCCAACCGCCGACGAGCAGACCGAAGTTCGCGGCCGTCAGGTACGCGGCCACCAGCAGTCCGACGACGCCGATGACGGGCGCGACCTTCGTGTTCCACAGGCGCGCGTCGACACGGGTGCGGGCGAAGAACACCAGCACCGCGATGCAGGTCAGCAGCATGAGGAGGATGAACCCGAGCGTCGCGATGCCCGACATCCAGGTGTAGACCTGCAGGACCGGGTCGAGCCCGGCCGCGACGAAGGCGACGACGAGGACGACCGAGGCGCCCGTCTGCAGCAGCGACGCGGTGTGCGGGGAGTGGTGCCGCGCGTGCGAACGGCCCCAGAACCGGGGGAGCACGCCGGTGTTCGCCATCGAGAACACGTACCGGTTGACGACGTTGTGGAAGGACAGGACGCAGGCGAACAGGCTGGTCAGCAGCAGCGCCTGGACGACGTCCCCGGCCGCCACGCCGACGAAGTCCGAGGCGGTCTGCACGACCATGCCCTCGGGGTCGGCCGCGGCCTCGGTGACGGCCCCGGTGTCGCCCCAGGCCGAGACGACCGCCCAGGCCGAGAGGGTGTAGAAGACGCCGATCACGGCGAGCGAGGCGTAGGTCGCGCGCGGGATCGTCCGGTCCGGGTCGCGCGCCTCGTCGCGGAACACCGCGGTGCACTCGAAACCGATGAACCCGGCCAGGGCGAACATCAGGCCGATGCCGGGCGCCCCGGAGGCGATGCCCGAGGGCGTGAGCGAGGCCGTGGAGAAACCCTCGGGGCCACCGCCGGACAGCACCACCCCCGCGTCGACGACGAGCACGATGCCGATCTCGGCGATCAGCAGGACCCCCAGGACCTTGCTGGACAGGTCGATGTGGCGGTAGCCGAGGAACCCGACGACGGCGATGGCCAGGCCCGTCCACACCCACCACGGCAGGTCCGGCCCGCCGAGGTCGTCGGACACGACCCCGCCGAGCGCGGCGCCCAGGTAGCCGTACACCGCGGCCTGGATCGTCTGGTACGTCAGCAGGGCCAGGAAGGAACCGCCCAGGCCGTGCAGGCGGCCGAGCCCGGCGGCGATGTACGTGTAGAACGCACCGGCGTTCGGGACGTACCGCGTCATGGCCACGAAACCCACGGCGAAGAAGAACAGGACGACCGAACCCACGGCGTACATCGCGGGGAACCCCGCGCCGTTGCCGATCGTGATGCCGAGGGGAACGCTCCCGCCGACGACCGTCAGCGGCGCGGCGGCGGCCACGACCATGAAGACGATCGAGCCGACGCCGAGACGGCCGGACAGGCGGCGCGCTTGCGCCGGTGCTTCCGTGGTGCTCGCGGTGGACGCCATGACGCTCCTCCGTGCAGGGGACCGGGCGGCCGGTCGCCGCCCCGCCAGCGATCCTGCTCCCGTCCGGTTTCCGTCGTGTTGCTCCCGTGTGACGGACGATCTCCTCGACCGGGACAGGGTCGCACGACGGTGTCCCGTTCCGCGGCGACGAGCCGAAACCCCCGCGCAACACGCGTGAAACACCGGCCCGGCACCGTTCGCCGGGTGACGGTGCCCGCCCTGCGCTCGGTGTCCCCCGTCGCCGGCCTGCGGCGCCGGCGGCTCGGGCCGCTGGAGGTGCTGGCCCAGTCCGTCGCCGCGACCGCGCCCGCGGCGGCGATGGCCACCTCGCCCGGGCAGGCGTTCTCCCTCGCCGGGGCGCCGCCGTCCGCCCTGGCCTACCTCGTCGCCACGGTGCTCGTCCTCCTCGTGAGTTCCTGCGTCGGGCAGTTCACCCGCCGCATGGTCGCCCCCGGATCGCTCTACTCGTTCACGGCCAAGGGGCTGGGCGGTACCGCCGCCACCGTCGCGGGCGGGTTCCTCGTCGTCGGCTACGGGTTCCTCGTCGCGGGCGCCCTGACCGGTGCGGCCACGTCCGGGACGGGGCTGCTGCAGCGGGTGGTCCCCCCGGGTACGGCCGGGACTGGCCTCGAGGTGGGGGTCCTCGCCGCGCTGGGCCTCCTCGTCGCGGGCGCCGCGGTGCGAGGTGCCGGCGTCTCGGCACGGCTCGGGCTGGCCCTGGAACTGCTCTCGATCTCGGTGGTCCTCGTCGTGCTGGGCGTGGTCGTCACCGTGTCCGTGGGCCGCGACGGCGCGTCCGACCTCGCGACCCTCGCGGGCGGGGTAGGCCACCCGTTCGGGCCCGGCGGCCAGGGGTTGCTGCTGGCCGTCACCGCCTTCGTCGGGTTCGAGAGCGCCGGCTCGCTCGCCACGGAGAGCCGCCGGCCGCTGGCCGTCGTGCCCCGGGCGGTGCGGTGGACGGCGATCGTCTCCGGGGTCCTCTACGTGCTGGCCGCCGGGGCGCAGTCCGTCGTCTTCGCCGCCTCCCCCGGGGCGGGGGTCGCACCCCTTCCGCTGGCGGCGGCGGTCGAGGTGCTCAGCGGCCCGTCGCTGGCCGCCGTCCTCGAGGTCGGCATCCTCACGTCGTTCGTGGGCTGCGCGTCGGCCTCGCTCACCGCCCTGGTGCGGTTGCTCTTCACCATGGGACGCGAGGGGGTGGTGCCTCGGTCCTGGGGGGTCACCGGCCGGTTCGGGACGCCCGCCGTCGCGGTGGTGGTGGCGAGCGTGGTGGCCGTCGTCGTCCCCGCCGCGGTCCTGCTGGCCGGTGCGCCGGCCGGGGACGTGCTGCGCGGGCTGCTGGTCGTCGGGACGTGCGGCTACGTCGGCGGGTACGTGCTCGTGTGCGCCGCGGCCCCGGCGTTCCTGGGCCGCATCGGCGAGCTGACCGCGGGGCCGGTCGTCGTCGCGGTGGTCGCCACGGGGTCGCTCGTCGCCGTCCTGGCCGCGTGCATCGCGTGGTCCGTCGCGGCGGGTGGGGGCTGGGTGCTGGCGGCGACCGCCCTCGTCGGCCTGTCCGTGGTGCGGGCGTTCGCCCTGCGGTGGCGTCGTCCGGCGCTGGTCGCGGGTGTCGGTCTGTACGACGAGACGCGGCGGCAGGACGTGCTGTCGTGACGGGCCGGTGAGGTCGCGGTGGCCGATCTGACCGGGCGCCAGCCGAAGGCCGTGACGTCGGCCCTGGACCTGCTGGAGGCCGTCGCCCGGGCCGGGCCGGGGGTGACGGCAGCCGAGCTCGCGGAGGTCACGGGGTTGCCGCGCGCGACCGCCTACCGGTTGCTGAACCTCCTCGTGGCCGAGGAGCACGTCGTGCGGCTGCCGGACCTGTCCGGGTTCGCGCTCGGAGCGCGCGTGCAGGGGCTCGTCGAGCTGGCGGCCCCCGTCCGCGTCGTGGCGGCCGCTCGCGTGGAACTCGAACGGCTCCGGTCCGGGGTGCGGGCCGGTGTCCACCTCTGCGTCGCGCGGGGAGGGGTCCCGCGCCTGGCCGACGCCGATCCCGACGTCCCGCCCGCGACCGACCCCGCGCGCTGCGACCTCGTCCTGGCGGTCCTGCAGGGCGAGGACGAGGCGAGGGGTGAGGCCTCGCCGGGCGTCGAGGGTTTCGCGGTCGCCGTGCGGGGGTCGACGCGGGACGTCGTGGGTGCGCTGCTGGCGACCGCCCCGGTCACCTCCGTCTCGAGGGTGGAGACGTTCTCGGACCGGGTGCGCCGGACCGCGGAGGCGCTCGGTCCCCTCCTGGCCTGAGGGCGTCGGACGGTCCTCCTCCTGCCCTCCGACCGGAGGCCGAACGGCTCCACGGCGTGACGCGGGACACCTGAGCCACCGGTGGCACGGGCGGCGCACTGGGCTGTCCGGGCCACCCGTCCTCGTGTCGGTGTCACCCGCTGCCGATCACGTGTCCGTGGGGGGACGTGCAGCAGCCGCGGACCGCGGGCTCGGCGCCGCGGCCCTCGACGACCCCGTCCCCTCGCTGCGCGCCAGCCAGGTCTTCATGGTCCTGTGCGCCCCCGCGCTGCTCGTGCTGGCGCTCGCGGTCGTGTTCGTCGTCCCCGAGGTGCTGCGGCCGGGGGCCGGGCCCGTCGTGCTCGGCGCGGGGGTCCTGGCGCAGCCCGTGGCGTTGCTGGCCGTCGTCCGGCACCGCCGCACCGGACGGCCGCAGGGTTGGTGGTCGGTGTGGGCGACGGGGCTCATCGCCGTCCTGACGGCGTGCGTGGCGGACGAGGCGTTCCGCCAGACGGCCGTCACCGCCCTCGTCGTCGGTCCGCTCTACGCCGCGATGTTCTGCAGCGCCCGCTCGATGCTCGGGCACCTCGCCCTGGCCCTCGTCGTCGCGACCGGTCTCGTGGTCGACCTCCCGGGAGACCCCCTGGTGCGTGCGTCGCGGGTCGTGGCCGTCGACATGGTGCTCGCCCTCACGGTCGCCGGCCTGTTCGCGCTGCGGGCCCGGCTCGACGCCGCGGTGGCGCGCGCGGTGGCCGCCCGAGACCGGGCCGACGTCCTCGCCGCCCGCGACCCCCTGACCGGGCTCCTGAACCGGCGAGGGCTCCGCACGGCCCTGGCCGTCCGTCCCCCGGGGGCGTTGGGCGCCGTGCTGCTGGACATCGACCACTTCAAGCGGGTCAACGACTCCCTGGGTCACGGGGCCGGCGACGAGGTCCTCTTGCGCGTGGCCGGTGTGCTCGCCGCCACGGTGCGCTCGGAGGACCTGCTCGCCCGCATCGGCGGGGAGGAGTTCTTCGTGCTCGTCCCGGGCCGGCGGCCGCACGAGGTGGCCGCCCTCGCCGAACGGCTCCGGGCCGCGGTCGCCGACGACGGCGGCCTGCCGCCCGTGACCGTCAGCGCCGGGGTCGCGGTCGGACCGGTTCCCGACGCGGACCCGGCCGCCGTGGACTCAGCCGGGCCGGACGTCGTCGACGCCCTGTACGCACGCGCCGACCGGCTCCTCTACCGCGCCAAGCAGGAGGGCCGGAACCGCGTCTGCAGCGAGACGTCGACCCGGGGGGCGCGACCGGCCTGACGACACGTCGCACCCGGGGATCCCGGTGACGGCCCCAGTGCCGTGTCGTGGATGACCAGGGGATGCGCACAGGACGCGGGACGACCGGGTGTTCCCCACGGGGGCGGGGGGATGCACCCCACGAGCTGTTGCGTTGCGTTCCACCACCCACCACGTCTCATCACGTGTCAGGACGTCACACAGCGTCCGACCGAGGACGCACCCGTCCGGCATCCCTCGACGATCCGCGCCGCGCGCCGTGGCCTGCTGGCCGCGGGCCGGGTGGGTGGCCGTGCCGCTGGCGGTGGATCACGTGCCGTCCACCACCAGCAGGCGGACCGCCTCCTCGACGAGGCCCTCCCCCCGGTCCGCGGTGACCCGTCGGGACGTGACGAGGGCGGCGATCCCCTGCAGCGCCGCCACGAACAGGAGCTTCGTCCGTTCCTTCTCGACGCTGCGGAACCGTCCGGCTTCGAAGTCCGCGTCGAAGAGCTCGTCGAAGGTCGCGAACAGGCGACCGGCCGCGGCCGCCGTCGTGGGTGAACCGGTCTTCGTCGAGAACATGAGGTCCATGAGGGCGGCGTCGGTGACGGCGAACTGCACGTAGGTCGTCGCGACGGCGCGCAGGCGGGCGGGCAGGTCGCCGGGGAACGCGCCGCCGGCGGCGGCGACGTCCTCGGTGAGCCGCGAGAACCCCCGCTCGGCCAGGGCGTCCAGCAGGGCCCGCCGGTCGACGAAGTGGCTGCGCGGGGCTCCGTGACTGACCCCGGCCCGCCGGGCCAGGTCGCGCAGGGACAGCTCGTCGACGCCGTGCTCGCGCAGGGTGCGCTCCGCCTCGTCCAGCAGCACCGCGCGGAGGTTGCCGTGGTGGAAGGACTGCCGGGTCACGCCGAAAACCTACACGGAAGTAGACGTTGCCTAGGAAGTAGACACCGCCTAGTCTGGCGACATGCCTCGCTCCCACGCCCCCGCGGTGCCCGACCTGTCGACCCGCACCGCCATCGTCACCGGGGGCGGCGGTGGCATCGGCGCGGCCACGGCGCGGGTCCTGGCCGCGCGCGGTGCCCGGGTCGTCCTCGCCGTCCGCGACCTCGAGAAGGGGGCTCGGGCCGCGGCCGGGATGCCCGGCCGGGTCGAGGTCCGGCGCCTCGACCTCGCCGACCTCGCCTCGGTGCGCGCCTTCGCGCGGGCCTGGGACGACCCGCTGGACCTGCTCGTCAACAACGCGGGCGTCTCGGTCCCGGACCGGCAGCGGACCGTGGACGGGTTCGAGCTGCAGTTCGGCACGAACCACCTCGGGCCGTTCGCCCTGACGAACCTGCTGCTGCCGCACGTGACCGGCCGGGTCGTCTCCCTCTCCTCCCAGGCCGAACGGGCCGCCCGGCTCGACCCCGACGACCCGGGCGGCGACCGTGGGCCGTACCGGGAGTCGCGGGCCTACGCGGGCTCCAAGCTCGCGGCCCTGCTCTTCACCGGTGAACTGCAGCGGCGGTTGGCGGCCGTCGGCTCCCCGGTCCTGGCCACCGCCGCCCACCCGGGGTACGTCGCCACGGGCATGACGACGGGTGGGGGCAGACTCGCCCGGTTCGCCGTCCGCCACCTCGCGCAGAGCCCCGACGAGGGCGCGCTCCCCGTCCTGCTCGCCGCCACCGGTGACGTGCCGCCGGGCGCCTTCACCGGCCCGGAGCGCGCCCTGCACATGCGCGGCGGTGCGATGCTCATCGGCCGCTCCCGGCGCGCCGCGGACCCGGAGCTGGCCCGCCGGCTCTGGACGGTGTCCGAGGAGATGACGGGCGTCCGCTTCCCACTGGGCGGCTGACGTCCGACGTGGCGCCCGTCACTCCACCGGTGAAACGTTCAGGGTTCCGACCGTTGCGTCGATGAAACCGCGGGTCCTCGAAGCGCGGGGTCCCCTGGGGAGGTTCGAGGTAGTCCATGTCGGCTCGTCTGCGTGATCTGCGCGTGTCCACGAAGCTCGTCGCCGGGTTCGGCGTCGTCGTGCTGCTGCTGGTGTTCACCACCGGGTTCGCCGCCCTGCGGCTGCGGGCCGCGCAGGACAACCTCGACAACCTCTCCGCCTCCGGCGTCGCCTCCGTCGCGGCCGCCGGCCACCTGGAGACGTCCTTCGGCACCGTCCGCGAGGACCTGCTGCGCGCCTCGCTGCCCGGCGCCGACGTCAAGGCGGCCCTGTCCACCCTCGACGCCGACCAGGCCGCGCTCGACCAGGCGTGGACGACCTACCAGGGCACCTCGCCCTCGGCCACGGCCGCACAGCAGTCCGCCTACACGACGGGTCTGACGGCGTACCGCGCTGCGGTGCAGCAGTTCATCAGCCTGGGCACCTCCTCGGGTCAGGCCGCCGCCGCCGCCTTCGGCGCCCAGAACATCGCGCCCGCCGCGAAGCAGACGAAGGCCGCCCTCATCGAGCTGACCACGGCGGAATCCGCCGCCGCGACCGCCATGGCCGCCCAGGGCGGGCGGGACTACCACCGCAACCTCGTCGCGCTCCTCGTCGTCGCGGCGCTCGCCGTGGCCCTGGCCGTCGTGCTGGCGCTGTCCATCGCGCGGTCGATCTCCCGTCCCCTGGCCCAGACGCTCGAGGTGGTCGAGGGCCTCGCGCAGGGCCGGCTGGACCGCCGCGTCCCGAACCCGGGCCGGGACGAGGTCGGCCGCCTGGCCGCGGCCACCAACGACTCCATGGACACCCTGACGACGCTGCTGCGGGACGTCACGTCCACCGCCGGCGACCTCACCTCCTCCTCCCGGCAGCTGACCGGCGTGGCGTCGCAGTTGTCCTCCGGCGCTGCGGAATCCGCCTCGCAGTCGCAGGTCGTCTCGGCCGCGACCGAGGAGATCAGCGCGAACATCGGCACCGTCGCCGCGGCGGGCGAGGAGATGACCTCGGCCATCCGCGAGATCGCCACGTCGACCGCGCAGGCGTCGGAGACCGCGGCGACCGCCGTGGCCGCCGCGCAGGACGCCGGCGAGACGATCGAGCGCCTCGGAGCCTCCAGCCGCGAGATCGGCGACGTCGTCAAGCTCATCACCTCCATCGCCGAGCAGACGAACCTGCTGGCCCTGAACGCGACCATCGAGGCCGCCCGCGCCGGGGACGCCGGCAAGGGGTTCGCCGTCGTGGCCGGGGAGGTCAAGGAACTCGCGCAGCAGACCGCCCGGGCGACCGAGGAGATCGTCGCCAAGGTGAACGCCACGCAGGCCGACGCCGGGGCGGCCACCGGGGTCATCGCGCAGATCGCCGACGTCATCGCCCAGATCGACGGGCTGCAGGCCACCATCGCCGCGGCCGTGGAGCAGCAGTCGGCCACGACGAGCGAGATGGTCCGCAACGTGACGGAAGTCTCGACCGGCTCGCAGGAGATCGCCGCGAACATCACCGGCATCGCCCACGCCGCCGGCCAGACCACCGACAGCGCAGCGCACACCGCGGCGACGGCGGAGGAGGTGTCCCGCGCGGCGGGGCGGCTCAGCGACCTCGTGGCGGGCTTCCGCTTCTGAGTCGTCCTGCATCACCGGTTCGGGCCGGGGGCCGGGACGGGCATGATGGTTGCCATGAGCAGCCTGCGCACCACGCCCGACCGGAACCTGGCCCTCGAACTCGTCCGGGCGACGGAGGCCGCCGCGATCCGCGCCACGCCGTTCATCGGTCGCGGGGACAAGAACGGTGCGGACGGTGCCGCCGTCGACGCGATGCGCGAGTTCCTCGGCACCGTCGACTTCGCCGGCGTCGTGGTCATCGGCGAGGGCGAGAAGGACGAGGCGCCCATGCTGTTCAACGGCGAGGAGGTCGGCACCGGGAACGGCCCGGCCTGCGACATCGCCGTCGACCCCATCGACGGGACCTCGCTCACCGCCCTCGGGCGGCGGAACGCGATCTCGATGATCGCGGCGGCGGACCGCGGCGCCATGCTCGACGCCCACACGGTGTTCTACATGGAGAAGATCGTCACCGGCCCCGAGGGCGTCGGTGTCGTCGACCTCCGTCAGCCCATCGGCGAGAACATCCGGGCGCTGGCCAGGGCCAAGGGCAAGGACGTCGAGGAGATCTCCGTCGGCGTCCTGGACCGCCCCCGCCACGAGCAGCTCATCGCCGACATCCGCGCGGCCGGTGCCGGGACGCGCCTCCTGCTCGACGGCGACGTCGCCGGCGGCATCGACGCGGCCTCCTACGAGGGTCGTCTCGACATGTGCGTCGGTGTCGGCGGCAGCCCCGAGGGCGTCGCCACGGCGTGCGCCATCAAGGCCCTGGGTGGGCTCATCCAGGCCCGGCTCGCCCCCAAGACCGACGACGAGCGCCAGCAGGGCACCGACGCCGGGTTGAAGTTCGACCACGTCTACACCGCCGACGAACTGGTCAAGGGCGACAACACGTTCTTCGTCGCGACGGGCGTGACCGACGGGAACCTCGTCGGCGGCGTCCGCCGGCTCGGGCCCGTCATCCGCACGGAGTCGATCGCGCTGCGGGCCCGCTCCGGCACCATCCGGCACATCCGGGCCGACCACCTCGTCGAGAAGTGGCTCTGAGGATCCGGTCGTGACGGCGCTCGAGCGGGTGCGGGAACTGCTGGCCGGCAGGGACGTCCGCGAGCGCCGCATGTTCGGCGGGACCTCGGTCGTGGTGGACGACCGGATGGTCCTCAGCGTGCGCGGCGACGGCAGCCTCCTGGTGAGGGTCGACCCGGAGCGGTCTGCCGACCTCGTGGCGCGTGAGGGAGCGGTCCGCGCCGAGATGGGCCCGGGCCGGGACATGGGACCGTCGTGGCTCGGCGTCCCCGCCTCGGACGACCGGGTGGAGTTCTGGCTCGGACTGGCGCTGGAGCACCACGCAGCTCAGTCGCGCTGATCGAGGCGTCCCGACGGCAGCGTCCGCGCCCGGCGGTCGACGGCCGCACGCCGGGTGGTGGACAGCTCGGTGAAGGGGACGACGTCGGGCCGGTCCCCGGCGCGGGTCCACGTCCCGACGACCTGGCCGGCCGCGACGAGCATGCCGCGGAAGACGCCGTTGCCGCCGGGCGCGACGCGCTCGGCGTGCTGCGGGGCCAGGACGGCGGACCGGTCGGCGTAGCCGAGCAGGAACTCGTCGAAACCGGGCAGCAGGTGCACGCCCCGGGCGGCGCTGCGGTGGGCCTCGACGAGGTCGGGCAGCCCGGGGTCGACGAGGTGCTCGACCCCCTCCACGTCGACGGTCTCGAACTCGGTGCGGACCGCCTCGAACCCGCGGCGGACGGTGCCCAGCGGCAGACCGGTCCAGAACGCGACGTCGGTCGCTGTCGTCGGCCCGTGCGAGCGCAGGTGCCGTCGCGTCCACTCCGCCAACGGGTCCGGCGGGAGGACACCCTCGGGCACCCAGGAGTCCAGGGGCACGAACAGCTGCTCGCGACCGGCGAGAGGGCCGAGGCAGAGGTCGGCCGTGAGGGCCAGGTGGTGCAGCAGGTGGTAGCCGCGTCCCCCGCTCGTGCCCTGCCCCGCGGCCTCGAAGGCGGCCAGCAGGTCCGCGCGGGTCGCCCCTGTCGGCGGGCAGTTCGTGCGGACGGTCGCGCGGGCGACGTCGAGGTCGGCGTCGGTGATGGCCAGTTGCTCGCGCCGGCGGCGGGTGGCGGTGATCGTCCGGGTCGCGCACAGCGCGAGCACCCAGCGCAGGTCGGCGGCGCGCACCAGGTGCAGGGTTCCGCGCATCGGCCAGGACCGGACGACCGTGCCGGCGTCGAGCGCTGCCGCGAGCCCGGCCGTCGTGCCCGGTCTCGTACGCAGGGCGACCGCCGTCGCGGCGGCGCGCAGGTCCTGGGCCTGGACCGCCCCGAGGTGCGTCACGACCGCCGCCGCGTCGTCGAGGGCGGGCACCACCCGTTGGGCGACGAGCCGCCACACCCCGACGTCCTGCCGCCGCAGCCGGATCACCGACCCAGCCTGCCGGATCGAGCGCCCCTGTGCGGCGGGTTCAGCGCAGCAGGTTCAGGCCCGAGACGACGGACAACCCCAGAACCCACTTCTCGAACGTCTTGATGTCCATCCGCTTGGCGACCCACCACCCGATGAGCGCACCCACGACGACCGCCGGGGCCAGTCGGAGGTCCAGCCAGAGCGAGTCCACGCTGATGAGGCCCAGCGCGACGCTGAAGGGCACCTTGAAGCAGTTGACGATGAAGAAGAACCAGGCGCCCGTGCCGAGGAACGACATGACGCCCAGGCCCATGGTGAACAGGTAGATCGACATGGGGGCGCCGCCGGCGTTGGCGACCATCGTCGTGAACCCCGCGAGGAACCCGAACCCCAGCGACGCCCACCGGCGCCGGCTCGGCGACATCGGCACGACGTCGGTGTTCTTGCGCAGCCGCCGTTGCCGCCAGACGTGGATCGCGACGAGGAGCACGAGCAGCACCCCGATGGACCGGCGCATGAACGTGTCGTCGACGACGCGCACGAAACCCGCACCCGCGACGACGCCGACCGCCACGTACGGGAAGAGCCGGACCAGCAGGCCCCAGTCGGCGTGCCGGCGGTAGATGGAGATGGCGAAGAGGTCACCGAGGATGAGCAGGGGCAGGATGATCCCCGTGGACTCCTTGGCGGGCAGGACGGCGGCGAAGATCGCGACGGCGATCGTGCCCGCCCCGCCGATCGACGTCTTGGAGAACCCGATGACCAGGGCCGCCAGGTACAGGGGGATGAGGTCAGTCGTCGCCAGGTCCAGCACCGGGGGAGCGTAACCGTGCACGGGTACCGGTCGTGACCGACCCGGCCGTCCCCGGGGTCATGCACCTCGACCTCGACGCGTTCTTCGCCGCCGTCGAGCAGCGGGACAAGCCGTCGTTGCGGGGCAAACCGGTGGTCGTCGGCGGGACCGGTGGCCGCGGCGTGGTGTCGACGGCGAGCTACGAGGCCCGCGCGTTCGGGATCGGCTCGGCGATGCCGACGGCCCGGGCCCGGCGGTTGTGCCCGAACGCCGCGTACCTCGGTGGCCGGTTCGAGGCCTACCGGGAGGTCTCCCGGCAGGTCATGGAACTGGCCCACCAGCTGTCGCCCCTCGTGGAGCCGTTGTCGCTCGACGAGGCGTTCGTCGACCTCTCCGCCGCCCACCCCGACCTCGACGTCGCGGCGGTCACCGACATCGCCGAGGACTTCCGGGCGGCCGTGCGGACCCGCACCGGCCTGACCGTGTCGGTGGGCGTGGGGGCCAGCAAGCTCGTCGCCAAGATAGCCTCGGACCTGCGCAAACCCGACGCGCTCGTCGTCGTGCCGCCCGCGGAGCAGGAGGAGCTGCTCGCACCGATGAGCGTGCGGACGATCCCCGGCGTGGGCGCCGTCACCGGTGACCGCCTCGTCCGGTCGGGGTTGAAGACGATCGGTGCGCTGGCGGCGGCGGACGAGGGGGAACTCGTCCGGATGCTGGGCAAGGCGCACGGCTCGGCCCTGCTGGCGTTCGCGCGCGGGATCGACCCGCGGCCGGTCGTGGCCGAGCGCGAGGCGAAGTCCGTCTCGGCGGAGGAGACGTTCGCCGTCGACCTCACCGACCGCCGCGACCTGGGGGAGCGGTTGCGGCGCATGGCGGACCGCGTCGCGGCGCGGCTCGCGGCGGCCGGGTTGTCGGGTCGGACGGTGACGGTCAAGGTGCGCCGGTACGACTTCTCGACGCTGAACCGCTCGCGCACCCTGGCGCACGCGACGAGTTCGGCGCGCGAGATCGTCCAGAACGCGACGGAACTGCTCGACGCGGTGGACGTCGCGGACGGGGTGCGGTTGCTGGGCGTCGGGGTCTCGGGGCTCAGCGAGTTCAGCCAGACCGACCTGCTGCACGAGCTGGAACCGGAGCCGGAGGACGTCACGACCACCGACGAGGACGAACCGCTGGAGTCGCCGCAGCCCTACGGCCCGCCCGCGGCCCTGGGGTGGCGGCCGGGGCAGGACGTGCGGCACGAGGAGTTCGGGGCCGGCTGGGTCCAGGGGTCGGGGGCCGGACGTGTCACCGTACGGTTCGAGGGTCCGCACACCCCCGTCGGACGGATCCGCACGTTCCGCGACGACGACTCCGCACTCGCCCCCGCCGACCCGCCCGTCTTCGACCCGGAGCACCCGTGAAACTGCCCGTCCCCGGCGGCTTGGCCGCCGAGCCGCTGCGGCGGTTCCTCCTCGCGCACGCCCTGCCGGGCGCCGAGACGCACGTCGACGGGGTGCACCGGCGGGTGTTCCGCACGAGCCACGGCCCGGTGGAGGCGTCCGTCGACCTCGGGAGGGGGGAGCGGTGCGACGTCGTCGAGCTCGACGGACCGCACCTGGAGGAGCTGGCCCCTGTCGTGCGGCGCTGGCTCGACCTCGACGGTCACCACGTGGAGGCCGAACGGCACCTGGCGCAGGACCCGCTGCTGGCGCCGCTCGTCGCGGCCACCCCCGGACTGCGGGTGCCCCGCGCGGTGTCCGGAGCCGAGACCGCGCTCCTCACGGTCCTGGGCCAGCAGGTCTCCCTCGCCGCCGCCCGCACGTTCGCCGGCCGGCTCGTCGCCGCGTACGGCGAGCCCGCGGACGCCCTGCGGGCCTTCCCCCGCCCGGACGTCCTGGCGGCGGCCGGAGCGGACGCGATCCGCGCCGTCACCGGGGTGACGGGAGCACGTGCCCGCACGCTGCACGTCCTCGCGCAGACCCTCGCCGACGGCCTGGACCTGGACACCGCCGGCGCCGTGGACCCGGCGACCGCGCACGCCGAACTCCTGGCCCTGCCGGGCATCGGCCCGTGGACGGCGGACTACGTGGCGCTGCGCGTCCTCGGCGACGACGACGCCTTCCTGCCCTCCGACCTCGTGCTGCGCCGCGCCCTCGGCCGGATCACCGCGCGCGAGGCGCTGGCCCGGGCCGAGACCTGGCGCCCCTGGCGCGGCTACGCCCTGCTGCACCTGTGGACCGCCGAGGTCTTCGTGGACTGAGCGTTCGCTACGGTGCGTCTGTGAAGGGAACCGTCGTCGTCACCGGTGGTAGTCGCGGCATCGGGGCGGCGGTGGTCCTCGCGCTCGCTGCGCGGGGTGTGCGGACGTGCTTCAGCTACTCGACCCACCGGGAGGCCGCGGACGTCGTCGCGGCCACGGCGGCCGACCTCGGCTCGCCCTCCGTCGCGGTCCAGGCGGACGTGTCCGTCGAGTCGGACGTCAAGCGGTTGTTCTCCGCCGCACAGGGTCTCGGGCCGGTGACCGGCCTCGTCAACAACGCGGGGATCACCGCTCCGCAGTCGAGGGTCGTCGACCTCGAGGTGGACCGGATCCGCCGACTCCTCGACGTCAACGTCGTGGGGGCGTTCCTCTGCGCCCGCGAGGCCGTCAAGCACCTCCGCGACGCGGGTGGCGGGACGATCGTCAACGTGTCCAGCCGGGCCGCGGTCCTCGGCAGCCCGGGGGAGTACGTCGACTACGCCGCCTCCAAGGCCGCGGTCGACACCCTCACGGTCGGGCTGGCGCAGGAGGTCGCGGCCGACGGCATCCGGGTCGTCGGCGTGCGGCCCGGGCTGATCCGCACCGACATCCACGCCGCCTCGGGCGAACCCGGCCGTGTCGAGCGCCTGCAGAAGACCGTCCCGATGGGCCGCGGCGGGGAGGCCGACGAGGTGGCCGAGGCCGTCGTCTGGTTGCTGTCGGACGCCGCGTCCTACGTCACGGGCACCACGCTGGACGTGTCCGGCGGCCGCTGAGACCCACCCGAGCGGGTGCGGTCGGTCTTGACCCGGTACATCTGCCGGTCGGCGTCGTGGAGCAGCTGTTCCAGGCCCACCGGACCGGGGCCGACGTGGTGGGCGATCCCGATGCTCGCGGAGATCCGGACGACGGCGACGCCCAGGTCGAACGGTTCCTCCAGGGCCTGCCTGGCCCGCCGGGCGAGGGCCTCGACCGTGGCGCGGTCGGTCCCGGTCACGAGCAGGGCGAACTCGTCCCCACCCAGGCGGGCGACGTGGTCCTGCGGTCGGAGGTGGGCCTGGAGCCGGTCGGTCGCCAGGCGCAGCAACCGGTCCCCCGCTGCGTGACCGTGGTCGTCGTTGACCGCCTTGAACAGGTCCAGGTCGACGTAGAGCATCGCGACCGTGCCGGGTTCCGCCGGCAGCGACGCGTGGGCGCGTTCCAGCCCCTTCCGGTTCAGCTGCCCGGTCAGCGGGTCGTGGGTGGCGGCGTGCAGCAGTTCGGCGTGACGGGCGCGGCGCACCCGTTCCAGCGCGGCAGCGCCGGCTTCACGCTCGGCGGCCAGCAGGGCGATGTTCAGGGTGGTCGCCACCGACACGACCAGCGCGGTGCCCGTGACCACCGTCCCGGCCGGGCCGGGGAGCAGGGTGGGCAGGTGTCCAGCAGACATCAGCCACTGCAGCACCGCGGTGTGCAGCACGGTCATCGCGGCACCGGCGCGCCACGCCCTCGGGCCGCTCCACTGCAGGTGCACGCTGGCGACGAGCACCGCGCACAGGGGCAAGAGGAAACCCATGCCCGTGGGGGCCAGGACGAGGGCGAACGAGGTGACCCCGACCCCGACGCGCAGCCACACGCGGTTGTCCAGGCGGCCACCGCCGAGGGCGCGTTGGACCGCCCCGGAACGGACCAGCACGACCGCGGGCCAGCCCAGGGCCTGCGTCCACCAGGGCGCCAGCACCGCCTCGGCGGGCAGCGCCCACCACATCGCGCTGACCACGACGAGGACGCCCAGCGCCGCGGCCCAGAGGCGCCAGCCCCGCGGTTCCAGCGCGCCGGCCGAGAACGGGAGCTCGGCGGGCAGGTCGTCGGCAGTGGGGAGGGCACGCGGAGTTGCGCTCACGGCGTGTGTCCCTCCTCCTCTCCCGGCAGTCCCGGCGGACCGGCCTCAGGAGGGGTTCGACCGGACCGGACCGTGTGTTGAGCCGCTGACGCCACGTTCACCCGCACGGCTGGACGCGGCCGGCGCCTTGGGACGATGGAGCCGTGAGCACCCGTCGCCCTCGCCGTCCGGACGTCACCGGGCTCGACCTGGTCGGCGGTCCCGAACCGCTGACCGTCACCCTCGCCGAGCACGACCCCCGCTGGGCGGACGCGTTCGCGGAGCACCGCGCGCGCATCCTCACCGCCCTCGCGGGGCAGGACGTGCAGGTGGAGCACATCGGGTCGACGTCGGTGCCCGGCCTCGCGGCCAAACCCGTCGTCGACCTCGTCGTGGTCGTGGACGACGTCACCGCCGAGGAGGACTACCTCGACCCGCTCCTGGCCGCCGGGTACGTGCTCCGCGTCCGGGAACCCGGGCACCGCCTGGTGCGCACCCCGGAACGCGACGTCCACGTGCACGTCTACGGTCACGGCGACCGCGCGGTCGAGGACTACCTGCTGCTGCGCGACCACCTGCGGCGCAACCAGTCCGACCGGAACCTCTACGAGTCGGTCAAGCGCGACCTCGTCGCGCGTCGGTGGGAGGACACGAACGACTACGCCGACGCCAAGACGGAGGTCATCTCCGCGATCAAGGAACGGGCGCGCTCTGCGCGGGGCATCCGTCGGGTCCTCTTCGTCTGCGTGCGGAACGGGGGGAAGTCGCAGATGGCGGCCGGACTGGCCCGACGCGCGTTCGGTGAGGCCGGACTCGAGACCACCGTGTCCTCGGCCGGGACCGCGGCCGGCACCACGCTGAACGCCCAGTCCGTCGAGTCGTTGCGCGAGGTCGGCGTCGACGTCACCGGCGAGGTTCCGCGCCAGCTCACCCAGGACGACGTGCGCTCCGCGGACCTCGTCGTGGTGCTCGGACCGCAGGCCCGGGTGGAACCCGTCGGGGGAACCACCGTCGAGGTCTGGGAGACCGACGAACCGTCCGAACGCGGCATCGAGGGGATCGAGCGGATGCGGCTCGTCCGCGACGACATCGCCGCCCAGGTCGGCGGGCTCGTCGAGCGGCTGCAGCGCTGAGGAACCGCGGCCCTCGACGGTCCGGTCAGCGCGTCCGGCGGAACTGCACGACGACCGGCCCCTGCACCTGCGCACGGGGCAGCGGGACCCGCAGGGAGCCGTTCTGGACGGTGACCTGGACGGGCACCTCGCGGACACCCGTGGGACCCCCGTCCAGCACGTGGACGCTCGTCGTCTCGAGGTCGGCGGGGTCGACGACGAGGTCGATCTGACCCTCGGCGCTCTGGACGACCGCGTAGGCGCGCTCGCCGTCCGCGCTCGCCGTCCAGCGCACCCACGGGTCGTCCTGCGGACCGGCGATGCCCGTGGGCAGCGGCCCGGCCCCGTGGACCGCGCGGTCGTTGACCGCCATCCAGTCCGCCAGGCCCTCCAGGCAGCGCCGTTGCGGCGCGGGGATGCGGCCGGCCGCGTCCGGCCCGACGTTCAGGAGGAGGTTGCCGCCGCGGGACACGACGTCGACGAGGTGCCGGACCGCGGCGGGGCCGTCGAGGGACAGGCCGAGCTCGTCCTCGCGCTGGTTGTACCCGAACGACAGGCCGATGCCCCGGCAGTTCTCCCAGGCCTCCGTCCCCTCCAGGGCGGTGCCGGCCTGGTACTCGCTCGTGCGGAAGTCCCAGTGCGTCACGCCCCAGCGGTCGTTGACGACCCCCTCCGGGTTCCGCGCGTAGAACTCCTCGAGGACGTGGACGAAGCTGTCGGGCCCCGCGGGTTTCCCGGCGTCGGGCCAGTCGATGTCGCCCCACAGGACGTCCGGGGCGTACCGCTGCACGAGGTCGCGCACCTGCGCCGTCGCGTACCGGGCGTACTCCAGGCCGAGGGGGCGGGCGCCGGAGTCGTCGTCGGCGTCCCAGATCGGGCCCGTGTCGGCCGCGTGCCAGTCCAGGCCACCGGAGTAGTAGACGCCGAACCGGAGGCCCGCGGCTCGGGTGGCGCGGGCGAACTCGCCGACGAGGTCGCGGTGGGGGCCGCGCGCGACGGTGTTCCGCGTCCCCGTGCCGGGGGCGTCCCACAGCGTGATGCCGTCGTGGTGCTTGGTCGTCGGCACGACGTAGCGCGCCCCGGCGCGGGCGAACAGGGCGACGAGCGCGTCGGCGTCGAACTCCTCGGCCCGCCACTGGTCCAGGAAGTCGTCGTAGGGCGCGTCGCCGTACGTGCTGCGGTGGTGCTCCGCGGCGGGGGACCCCGGGATGCGGATGGTGTTCATGTACCACTCCGCGTACGGGTTCCGCAGGAACCAGTCGTCGTGGTGGGTGCCGTGCTCGCCGAGGGGTTCGGCCCACGCCGGCACCGAGTAGGCGCCCCAGTGCACGAAGATCCCGAACCGCGCGTCGGTGAACCAGGCGGGACGGGACGGACGAAGCGTTCGTACTCCGCCGGGCGGCGGGCGGAGGGGTCGAACATCGCCACGGTGGCTCCAAGGGGGGCGGTGGCGCGTCGCCACGGGGGAGGAACGACGCGCCGCCGCCCTGCACGAACGAGCATACGGCTGCGCGTTCGGTCAGGGAAGTGCCGTGCGGGGACCCGGTTCAGGTCCGGTGACCCGTCACGGCAGCAGCACGTCCCGCCGCGCCAGCACCACTTCCCGGAACGCCGCCGCCACCCGGGGGAGCTCCTCGTCGCGCCGGACGAGCCCCAGCACGCGGGTGGAGGCCGGCCCGGTGAGCGGCCGCTCCACGACCCCGGCGAACGCCTCCGACGTACCGCGCTGCGCGGCCGGCAGCAGGGCCACGCCGAGACCCGCGGCCACCAGGCCGCGCAGGGTGTGGCTGTCCTGCCCCTCGAACGCGACGCGCGGGACGACGCCGTGGTGGGCGAAGAGCACCTCGGCGGCCTCCCGCAGCCCGTACCCGGGTTCGAAGAGCACGAACTCCTCGTCCGCGACGGCGGCGAGGTCCACGGGGCCCGGGACGGCGAGCGGGTGGTCCTCGGGGAACCCCACGACCAGCGGCTGCTCGACGAGCGGGTCGCTCAGCAGGCCCGGGCGGTCCGGGACGGGGGAGGTGAGGACGAGGTCGACCTCACCCGCGGTCAGCTGGTCCAGGACGGCGCCCGCAGCGCCCTGGTGCAGCTGGAACCGCACCCCGGGGTGCTCCCGCCGGAACGCCCGGACGAGCCCGGGCACGGCGGCCGCGCCCAGCGTGTGGAGGAACCCGAGCGAGACGCGGCCGGTGTCGACGGCGTCGTCGTCGCGGACGGTCCGCACCCCGCGGTCCAGGTCGGCCAGCGCCCGCCCGGCCACGTCCGCCAGCGTCCGCCCCGCGGCCGTCAGCCGGATGCCCCGGCCCTCCGGCACCACGAGGGGCACCCCGACGGCCCGCTGCACCCGGGCCAGTGCCCGGCTCACCGTCGGCTGCTGCAACCCCAGGAGGTCCGCCGCCCGCGTGACGTGCCCGGTCTCGCCCACCGCTGCGAGCACCCGCCACGGCGTCACCAGGGCTTCCACGTCGTCCACCCGCTCAGTCTGCATGGATCAGGACCGTTCGCGGCATTGGACGCATGGTTCGTGCGTTCCTACCGTCGAAGGGTGAGTCTCGACGCCCGCACCGGCACCCCGCCCTGGCTGGGGCACGAACGCGGCACCCCCGGCTACCGGCGGATCGTCGTCGCGCTGTTCGCCGCCGGGGTCGCCACCTTCGCCCAGCTCTACTCGGTGCAGTCCGTGCTGCCGGCGCTCGCGGACGGACTGCACCTCGGCGCGTCGCAGGCCGCCCTCGGCGTCTCCGTCGCGACGGGGGCGCTCGCCGTCTCGGTCGTCGGCTGGAGCGCCGTCGCCGACCGGGTCGGGCGGGTCCCCGCGATGGTCGCCTCGGTCGTCCTGGCGAGCCTGCTCGGCCTCGCCGTCCCGCTCGCCGCCTCGCTCGGCCCGCTGCTCGTGCTGCGGGCCCTGCAGGGCGCCGCGCTCGGCGGACTGCCCGCGGTCGCCATGGCCTACCTCGCCGAGGAGGTCCACGCCCGCGAGGTCGCCCTCGCCGCGGGGGCCTACGTCTCGGGGAACTCCGTCGGCGGGCTCACCGGCCGGATCGTGTCCTCCGGCGTGGCCGACCTGTTCGGCTGGCGGTGGGGCGTGACGGCCGTGGCGCTGGTCGGGATCGCCGCGACGGCCGTGTTCTGCCTCCTCGTCCCGCGGTCGCGGGGTTTCGTCCGGCACCGCCGGGTCAGCGGCCCGCCGCTGCGGGACCGGGTGCGGCGCGCCCTGTCCGACCCGGCGCTGCTCGTCCTCTACGCCCAGGCGCTGCTGCTCATGGGCGGGTTCGTCACGGTCTACAACTACCTCGGGTTCCGGCTCCTGCGGGCGCCGTTCTCCCTGTCGCAGGCGGTCGTCGGGCTGCTGTTCGTCGTCTACCTCGCCGGCACCCTGAGCTCCTCGGTCGCCGGACGCCTCGCGGCGCACGGTCGGTTGCGGGTGCTGCTCGGAGCCGTGGCGGTGTTCGCGACGGGCTGCGTGCTGACGGTGTCGGCGCACCTCGCGCTCGTCGTGGCCGGGCTGGTCCTGCTCACGGCCGGCTTCTTCGCCGCGCACGCCGTCGCCAGCGGCTGGGTCGGGGCACGCGCCGAGCCGGGCGTGCGCGCGCAGGCCTCGGCGCTCTACACGTTCGCCTACTACGCGGGGTCCAGCGTCGTCGGCTGGCTCGCGGGCTTCGCCTTCTCCGGCGGCGGCTGGGTCGTCGTGGTCGGCGTGGTCACGGCCCTCGCCGCCGTGGCCGCGGTCCTGGCCGCTCTGGGCCTGCGGGGTCGGACCCCGGCGGGCAGCATGGGGGCGTGATCGAGGAACTCGCCGACCTGGTCGGTGCGGGCGGAGTCTGCGTGCTCGAGGGCGCGGGCATGTCGACCGGATCGGGGATCCCCGACTACCGCGGACCGAACGGCTCCCTGCAGCGGCACACGCCCATGACCTACCAGGAGTTCACCGGGTCGGCGGAGAACCGGCGCCGCTACTGGGGGCGCAGCCACGTCGGGTGGGAGCACTTCCGCCGGGCGCAGCCGAACGACGCCCACCGGGCGGTGGCCGCGCTGGAGCGGGCCGGCCTGCTGACGGGGGTGATCACCCAGAACGTCGACGGCCTCGACCTCGCCGCGGGCACGCGCGAGGTCGTCGAACTGCACGGCAACCTCGACCGCGTGGTGTGCCTGCACTGCGGCGAGGTCACCGACCGGGCCGAGCTCGCCGACCGCCTGACCGCCGCGAACCCGGGGTTCACCGCCCGGGTCGAGGAGTTCCAGGCGCTGAACCCCGACGGCGACGCGGACCTCACCGACGCCCAGCTCCAGGGTTTCACGACCGTTCCCTGTCGCCGGTGCGGCCAGGACGCGCTCAAGGCCGACGTCGTGTTCTTCGGCGAGACGGTCCCGAAGGACCGGGTGGCACGGTGCTTCGCGCTGCTCGACTCCTCCCGGTCCCTGCTCGTGCTGGGGTCCTCCCTCGCCGTCATGTCGGGCTACCGGTTCGTGCTGCACGCCGCGAAGCACGACCAGCCCGTCGCGGTCGTCACGGCCGGGCCGACCCGGGGGGACGAGAAGGCGACCGTCCGCCTCGACGCGCCCCTCCAGGACGTCCTGCCGGACCTGCGTCAGCGGCTCGGGGTCTGACGCGACTGCCCGTAGCCCGCGAGGCCCGCGGCGACGCGCGCGATCTCCTCCGCGGGCAGGGTCCGCACGGGCAGCCCGGTGGCCATGGCCCGCAGCTGCACGTCGCAGACGTACTCCAGGTAGGCCACCTGGCTCAACGTCTTCGCCAGGTCGTTCCCCACCACGACCGCCCCGTGGTTGCCCATGAGCGCTGCGGTCCTGTCCTGCAGTGCCGCGGCGACGCCCGTCGCGAGGTCGTCGGACCCGAAGGTGGCGTAGGGGGCGACGCGGATCCCGCCGCCGAACAACGCCGTGTAGTAGTGCGACGCGGGCACCTCGTCGACCAGGGTCGACAGCGCGGTCGATGCCGGTGCGTGCGTGTGCACCACGGCCGTGTGGGCGGAACTCTCGTACACGGCCAGGTGCAGGGGGAGTTCGCTGGAGGGTTTCAGCGGGGCGTCGACGGGTTCGCCGTCCATGCGGTGGACGCCGACGTCGGCACCCGTCATGGCCTCGTAGTCCAGGCCGCTGGGGGAGATCACGACGAGGTCGCCGACGCGGACGGAAACGTTGCCGGCCGTGCCGACGACGAGGCCGTCGCGGGCGAGCGCCTTGCAGGTGTCCGCGACCTGCTGCCGGACTCCGGCGAGGTCGTCCAGTCCACCGCTCACGGCTGCAGCCCCGGCTGCAGGATGAACTTGGAACCGCGGCCCGCGGCCATGTCCTCGAGGCTGTCCACGAGAGCCTCCAGCGGCCGGACCTCCGTCACGAGCATGGTCCCGTCGACCTTGCCGGTGCTGAGGAGTTCCACGGCCGTGCGGACGTAGTCGGGGGTGTGGTGGAACACGCCCTTGAGCGTGTACTCCTCGTAGTGCATGGCGGAGGAGTCCACCGAGAACGGGGCACCCTTCGGAGTTCCGCCGAACAGCACCGCGGTCCCGCCCGGGCGCAGCGTGCGCACGGCCTGTTCCCACACGGCGGGCAGCCCGACGGCCTCGATCGAGACGTCCGCACCGCGCCCACCGGGGGTGCGGGCCTTGATCGCCGCGACGCGGGAGTCCGGGTCCGGCAGGTCGCTGAGGTCAATCGTCTCGACGGCGCCGGCGGCCCGGGCCTGTTCCAGCCGCCACGGCGTCTGGTCGACCGAGACGACGCTGGCGCCCCGCAGCGTGGCGAGGCGGGTGAACATCAACCCGATGGGTCCGGCGCCGTGCACGACGACGGTGTCCCCGAGGGAGATCCCCGACTCGTCGATGCCGTGGACGACGGTCGCGAGGGGTTCCAGCGGGGCCGCCGCCTCGAACGACAGGCTGTCGGGCATGACGTAGGTGTTGCGCGCCACGATGGACGCGGGGATCACGACCTGCTCGGCGAAGGCGCCGTTGAGGAACTCCAGGTTCTCGCAGAGGCTGAGCCGGCCGCGCGTGCAGGCCCAGCACTGACCGCACGGGGCGGTGTTCGCGGCGACGACGCGCTGACCGGGGGAGAACCCGGTGACGCCGTCGCCGACGGAGCGCACGACGCCCGCGAACTCGTGGCCGAACCGCGAGGGCAGCACGGGGAACAGCTTCGGGTGACCGCGCCGGTAGGACTTCAGGTCCGTCCCGCAGGTGGCGGCGGCGCGGACGTCGACGAGGACCTCGCCCGGTCCGGGTTCGGGGTCGGGGACGTCCTCCATCCGCAGGTCGCCGGGGCCGTGGAAGATGGCGGCTCGCACTGGGTCTCCTCTGGGTGGACGGTGAGGGGTCAGACGTGCAGCGCGTGCAGGACGTCGCGCAGCGTCGGGTACAGGGACTTGTAGAGCGGCAGGAGGGCCTCGTAGCGCTGCACGTTCTCCGGCAGCGGTTCCACGACCTCCTCGAAGCTGGTGAGGGCGTGCGAGGCGGTCGCCAGGTCGGGGTGCTCGCCGAGGGTGGTGAGGGCGACGACGGCCGCGCCGAGGGCACTGATCTCGCCGTCGGCCCGCTTGTGCAGGCGCCGACCCAGGACGTCGGCGAGGACCTGCCCCCACAGGGGGCTGCGCATCCCGCCGCCGATCGCGCGGATCGAGCGCACGGGTCGACCCGTCGCCTCCTCCAGGCCGTCGAGCTGCGTGCGCAGTTCGAACGCGATGCCCTCCAGCAGCGAGCGGTACATGTGCGCGCGGGTGTGGAAGCCCCGCCAGCCGAGGACAGCGCCGGAGGACAGGGCGTCCCAGTGCGGGGTCTGCGTCGCGTTCCAGTGCGGCAGCGTCAGCAGACCCTCCGAACCCACCGGGACGGCGGCGGCCGCGGCTTCCAGCGCGGGGTCCGGGCGGCCGTCGGCTCCGGCCTCGCCGAACTCCCTGCGGAACCACGTGGACAGGAACGTCCCCGAGGAGGAGAACGTCTCCAGCGTCCGCTGCCCCTCGAACGCCGACACCATCGTGCGGTAGGCGCGGGAGGGCCGGTACTCCTCGTGCTGGGCGCCGATGACGACGGCCGTGCCCATGACGAGGTAGGCGTCGCCGGGTTCGGTGACGCCGACACCCAGGCCGGCGGCCTGACCGTCGCCCAGGCCCGCGACGACCACGGTCCCCGCGGCGAGCCCCCACGCCTGCCGCACAGCGGGCAGGAGTTTCCCGAGGTCCGCGCCGACGGGGACCAGGTCGGGCAGCTGGTCGCGCCGCACCCCGGCGATCCGCAGGAGGTCGCGGTGGTAGTCCTTCGTCTCCACGTCCAGCAGGGCCAGGGGATCCATCGACGCGGTGCTCGTCACCCAGCGACCCGTGAGCCGCTGCACGAGGTAGCCCTGGACGTCGACGACGCGGTGGGCGCGGTCGAGGACGTCGGGGTGGTGGTCGCGCAACCAGGCCAGCTTGTAGAGGCCGGGGGTGATGTCGGCGGGTTTCCCGCAGAGCCGTTCGACGTGCTCGCTGCCGTCGCGCGCCACCTGCTCCGCCGCGCGCCCGTCGAGCCAGAGCATGGCCGGAGCGAGCGGTTCGCCGGCCTCGTCGAGGCACACGAACGACTCCCGCTGGTGGCTGATGCACAGCGCGCGGACGACGCCGCGGTCCGGGAGGGACTGCAGGGCAGCGCGGACGGCCTCGTCCAGCGCGGTCCACCACGACCGCGCGTCCTGCTCGGCGCGACCGGGCGCGGGGGAGCGCGTCTGCAGCGGGGAGGACGCCGAGGCCAGGACGGTGCCGTCCGACGCCGTGACGAGGGCCTTGACGGCGGTCGTCGAGCAGTCGACGGCGATGACGGCGACGACGGGCGAGGTGTTCACGGGTGCGCCTCCTGCGCGACGACGAGGTCGACGCCTGCAGCGCGCACGGCGTCGAGGTCGGCGGGATCGGTTTCGGCGTCCACGACGACGACGTCGAACTCCGTCAGGTTCCCGATGCGGTGCACGGCGCGGCGGGTGAACTTCGTGTGGTCGGCCAGCAGGACCCGCAGTTCCGCGCTGCGCAGGAACGCGCGCTTGAGGTCGGCCGTTGCCCGGGACGGGTGGAAGCAGGCGCCGTCGGACACGGCCGTCACGGACATGAACACGACGTCGTAGTGCAGGTCGGCCAGGGCGGCGATGGCGCTGGAGCCGCCGAAGGAGGCGAACTCGGGGACGAACTCCCCGCCCACTGCCGTGAGCCGGACCTCCGGTTCGGTGGCGAAGGCCGTGAGGACGGGCAGGAAGTTCGACACCACGGTGAGGGGTCCGCGCTCCTTGAGGGCGGGGACGAGGTGCAGCGCCGTCGTGCTGTCGTCCAGGGCGACGGCCTGCAGCGCTCCGCGGTCGGCCGCCCACCGCAGGGCCGCGCCGGCGATCGCCCGCTTCTGCGGGACGTTGAGGTCCGCGCGGTAGGCGTGGTGGTGCTCGAACGCCTCGCTCGGCCGGGCCTCGGCCCCCGAGCGCACCTTGCGCAGCACCCCGCGGCTGTGGAGGTGGTCCAGGTCGCGGTGGATGGTCATGGCACTGACGCCGAACTCCTCGGCGAGCGCGTCGATGCGCACGGATCCCTGGGCGCGGACGCGCTCGGCGATCACGTGACGACGGTCGAGGCTGCTCACGGGGCTCCGCTCCGGGGCCGGGGGTCGCATCCGTGCGACCGGCTGGCGTGGAGTCAACCAGTCCTCCGGGGCCTTGGCAACAGGACGGGGCGTGAACTTCACACGGACGACCGTGATGTGCCGAGGCTGTCGCGGGCTGCGAGATCGCCGTGGCGACGGGCACCATCGGGGGGTGTACGAGGACGAGCACGAGTTCGCATCCCCGACGGGTCTCGCGCCGGAGGAGTTGGCGGCGACCCTCCGGCTGGCGGTGAGCGAACGCGGCGGCGGGCACCAGGCGGCGGTCGACCTGCTGGCCCGGTGCGGCGGCTGGCTGCCCGTGCTCGACGCCGCGGGTTTCGTCGCGGTCGGGCCGCCGTCCGGCCGGGACCCCGAACGGCGTCCGCGCGCCGTCGTGCGGTGGGCGGACGCCGTCGCGGCCCTGGAGCACGGCGGCGCGCTGAACGCCGGGTGGGACCGCCACCGGCCGGCCCTGGACGACCGCGTCCTGCGGATCGCGGCCTCGCTCGCGGACGGTCCTGCCGTCGACCTCGGCGCGCTGCTGATCGATCTCGACCGCGAGCGGACGCGGTTCGTCCTGTCGGCGGTCGAGGCTTCGACCCAGGCGCACGTCGTCGTGTACGAGCGGCGACTGCCCGACGGACGGGACTCGGGGTGGTCGGGAGTCCTCTCCGCGCCGCCGATCGTCCCGTGGCCCGAGGTGGAACCGGACCCGGAGTGGGAGCAGCCGGAACTCGCCCTGTGGCCGGAGCGGGTCGCCGAGGAGGAGGCGGTCGCCTGGGCCGCGGCCAACCCGGCCCCAGCAGTGGGGCTGCCGTTGACCGCTCCAGTGGCGGACCTGCTGTCGCGGTTGCGGGCGCCGGGCGCTATGCGCGGAAAGGGCCTCGGGACGTGGTCCACGACTCCGATCTCCGTGGAACTGCGGGCCCGGACCCCGGCCGAGGTCGAGGCGTGGCTCGGGGGTCCGTTGCCCGAACTCCCGCCCCTCGTCGCGGTGGGGCAGCGGTGCTGGTGCTTCAGCCGAGGGGAGGAGGGGGACGAGGGGTTCGAGGTGGTGCTCTGCTGGGTGCCGTCCGGGACGAGCGTCCACGAGGTCGTGCTGCCCCGTTCCGCCGAACGGGACGCGACGGTCCTGCGCGTCTGGGCTCGGTCGGAACCGAGCGGCGCGCCGGAGGACCGGACGAGCCTCATGGACCCCGCCGGCGGGTACACGACCGTCCGCGTCCGTGGTCGCCGGGTCGGGGTGCAGCGCTGGGGGCACGCCGAGTCCGGCCTCGGCTGGATCCGGCGGGGCGGGGCTGACCACCAGTTCCTCCGGCTCCACGTCCCCCGCCTCCCGTCGCAGGCGGTGGAACTGCTGCTGCAGGGCGAGAACCTGGTGTGACCCGTTCCGGGAGTGCGCCCCTTTGACGCTCCCGCCGCCCCTTCCCTAGGATCCGTGGCCGGTCACGAGCGGCAGCCTCGGGCCCTGGCCGGCTGCCCAGCAACCCTCCACCGCGTGGGGTGCTCCAGGTGAAGACCCGGCCGCGCGGAGCGCGCGGCAAGAGCGGACGCGCGAGGAGAACCATGGCCGACACCCCCGTCCCCCTGCAGGCGCAGCCGGGGACCGCCGAACTGCGACGGGGACTGCGGTCCCGCCACCTGGTGATGATCGCCCTGGGGGGCGTCATCGGTTCCGGGTTGTTCATCTCCTCCGGATACACGATCCACCAGGCCGGGCCGCTGGGAGCCGTCATCGCCTACGCGATCGGCGCGGTCGTGGCCTGGCAGCTCATGACGTGCCTCGGCGAGCTGGCCGTGCAGATGCCCGAGTCCGGCGGGTTCCACGTCTACGCCCACCGCATCCTCGGTCCAGCGACGGGTTTCACCACGGCGTGGCTGTACTGGCTGTGCTGGGTCGCCGCGATCGGTTCGGAACTGACGGCGTCCGGCCTGCTCATGCAGCGGTGGTTCCCGGGCGTGCCGGTGTGGGTGTGGTGCGCGGTGTTCGCCGCGGTGCTGCTGGCGGTCAACCTCGCGCCGGTGCGCCTGTACGGGGACACCGAGAGCCTGCTCGCCGCCGTCAAGGTGACCGCCGTCCTCGTCTTCATCGTCGTCGGGGCGCTGGCGGTCGTGGGGATCAGCCGGTCGGACGCTCCCGCACCGCTGCTGTCGAACTTCGTCACGCCGGACGGGCTGCTGCCCGCCGGGATCGGTGGGGTCCTGGTGGCCGTGCTCGCGGTGTTCTACGCCTTCTCGGGCACCGAACTCATCGCCATCGCGGCGGGCGAGACCGACGACCCGGCGCGCGTCGTCCCGCAGGCCGTCCGCACGACGATGGTGCGGCTGGTCGTGTTCTTCATCGGCGCGATCGTCGTCATGGCCGCGCTGGTGCCGTACGCGCAGCTGGGCAGCGCCGACGAGTCCGTGGAGACCAGTCCGTTCGTCACGGTGTTCGCCGCCTCGGGCATCCCGTACGCGGCCGACGTGATCGCCGTCGTCATCATCACCGCGCTCATGTCCGCCGGGGTCTCCGGGTTGTACGCCTGCTCCCGCCTGCTCCGCTCGCTCGCGCTCACCGCGGACCTCCCGCCCGTCTTCGCCCGCACCGACCGCCGGGGCATCCCGGTGCTCGCGGTGGCGGTGAGCCTGGCCGGTGGCCTCGTCTCACTCGTCAGTTCGTACGTCGCGGCAGGAACCGTCTACGTGGTGCTGGTGTCCGTCGCGGGTTTCGCCGTCGTGGCGGTGTGGGCCGTCATCGCCCTGGCGCAGTTCGTCCAGCGCCGCCGTCTGCCCGCTGCCGGGACGGATCCGGCCACGTTGCCGTACCACTCCCGCTTCTTCCCGTTCGCGCCGGTGTTCGTCCTCGTGGCCTGCGGGGTCTCCGTGGTGGCGTCCCTGTTCGACGGGTCCCAGCGGCTGGCCACGGTCATCGGGGTCGTGTTCACCGGCGCCTGCTACCTCGTGCACCGGCTGCGCCGGGGTTCCCGCACCTCTGGCAGGGTTGCGGCGTGAGCAGCAGGACCAGGCCCCTCGTCGTCGCCCTCTACGAACAGGCCAGCGTCGGCTGCGGCGGCGCCCCGGGGTTGTGGACGCACTCCGCGGACGACCGCGTCGGCGTCAACAGCCTCGACCGGTGGCGCCACGTGGCCCGCACCGCCGAACAGGCGGGTTTGCACGCCCTGTTCCTGGCCGACGTGCTGGGGTTGTACGACGTCTACGAGGGGTCGCTCGACGCCGCCGTCGGCGAGGCGGTCGAGGTTCCCGCGAACGACCCGTTCGCCTACGTCCCCGCACTGGCCGAGACCGCGCGCGACCTCGCGTTCGTCGTCACGGCGTCCACCACCTACGAGCACCCGTTCTCCCTGGCCCGCCGCTTCGCGACGCTCGACCACCTGACCGATGGCCGCATCGGGTGGAACGTGGTGACCAGCTACCTGGAGAGTGCCGCCCGCAGCTTCGGGTTGGACCGCCAGCTGGCCCACGCCGACCGGTACGGCAGGGCTGACGAGTTCCTCGAGGTCACCCACCAGCTGTGGGAGACCTCCTGGGACGACGACGCCGTCGTGGCCGACAAGGCCGGCGCGACCTGGGCCCGGCCCGGTTCCGTCCGCCCCCTCGCGCACGACGGCGAGCACTTCCGCGTGCACGGCCCGGCCCTCACGTCCCCCTCGCCGCAGCGCACACCGCTGCTCTTCCAGGCGGGCTGGTCGCCGCGCGGACGGGAGTTCGGGGCCCGGCACGGCGAGGTCCTGCTGCTGCCGCAGGCCGACCCGGTCAAGATCGCCGCCGGGCTCGCCGACGTCCGCAGCCGTGCCGCGGCGCTCGGCCGCGCCGCCGACGACCTGCGGGCCCTCGCCCTGGCGCGCGTTGTGGTGGGCCGCACGGAGAGCGAGGCGCAGGCCAAGTACGACGACCTGCAGAGCACCTACCGGCTGCGGGCCCAGCTCGTCTCGTACTCCGGTGACACCGGCATCGACATCTCCCGCTACGCCGACGACGAACCCCTCAGCACCGTCACGAACGGGCTGTCCAGCTACGTGCTGACGGCAGGCCCGGGTTCGCCGCCGCTGACCGCGGGCGAGGTGCGGCAGCGGTTCACGTCCGTCGCCCGCGGGGGCGACCTGTTCTTCGTCGGAACGCCCGACCAGGTGGCCGACGCGATGGGCGAGCACGCGGCCGCCGCGGGACTCGACGGCTACGTCCTCAACCCGTTGCTCAGCCCCGGGACGCTGGAGGACTTCGCCGAGCTCGTGGTCCCGGCCCTGGCCGGACGCGGCCTGTACGACCCGGCGGTGAAGACCGGAACCCTGCGGTCCCGGGTGCGGGGCGATGGACGGGACCGCCTGAGCCCGACGTACCCGGCCCTGCGGCGGGGCTGACAGCCGCGCGGCCCCGAGACAGGTACTGCTGGCCACCACGGACGGGATGTCTGCACGCCGATCGCGGGAACGACGGTCCTCGGTCGTTTCCGCCACCAGGGTGCAGACATCCCGTACGCGTCCTGAACCCCGCGGACGACAGCTACGACGTCGGCGACCTCGTGCCCTCGGTGCGGGCCAGCAGCACCGCGGAGGAGATCAGCCCGATGTGGCTGAACGCCTGCGGGAAGTTCCCGAGGAACTCACCCGTCGTCGGCTCCACCTGCTCGGCCAGCAACCCCACGTGGTTGACGCGTGCCGCCAGGCTCTCGAACAGTTCTCGCGCCTCCTGCACGCGTCCGCTCTGCACGAGGTTGTCGACCCACCAGAACGAGCACAGCACGAACGCCCCCTCGTTCCCCTCGAGGCCGTCGGGGGAGTCGGCGTGCAGGTAGCGGTACAGCAGTCCGCCGCCGGGGGAGAGCTTGCGCGCCACGGCGTCCACCGTGGCCACCATCCGCGGGTCGGCCGCGTCCACGACGCGGCGCAGCGGCAACGCCAGCAGGCTCGCGTCGAGCGTCCCGGGCTGGTCGAGGTGTTCGGTGAAGCAGCCGTCCTCCTCGCTCCACGCCCGCTCCAGCAGGTCCTCGCGGACGTCGTCGGCGAGCGTCCGCCAGTGCGCCGCACGGTCCGCACGACCGCTGAGTTCGGCGAGCCGCGCGAGGCGGTCGAACGCCACCTGGCACATCGCGACCGAGTAGGTGAACGGGCGGCCCGCGTCGCGGATCTCCCAGATCCCCTGGTCCGGGGTGAGGTGGTGGCGTTCGGCGAGCCGGCCGAGGTGCTCCAGGTGGGCCCACCGCGCGTCGGTCAGGGTTCCACCGTGGCGGACGTGCTGGTAGGCGCAGTCGAGGATCTCGCCGTAGACGTCGTGCTGCAGCTGACCGCTCGCCCCGTTGCCCCAGCGGACGGGACCCGACCCTCGGTACCCCTCGAAGTCCTCGTCCTCGATCTCGTCCTGCGGGAACGTCCCGTCGAGCGTGTAGAGCACGTCGGGCCGGGCGTCCTCCCGGGTCGCGGCGTCGAGCACCCAGTCGAGGAACGCGTCGGACTCCTCGACCATCCCGATGCGCCGCAACGCGTACACCGTGTAGGCGGCGTCGCGGACCCAGGTGAACCGGTAGTCCCAGTTCCGCTCACCGCCGACGGCTTCGGGCAGCGACGACGTGGGGGCCGCGACGACGGCACCGCTCGCGTGGTGGTCGCAGAGCTTGAGGGTGATGGCGCTGCGCAGGACGAGGTCGGCGTGCGGACCGTCGAACCGGACACCCGCGCTCCAGTCCCGCCAGGCGGTGTCGGTGCGCTGCAACGCCTCCGCCAGGGCGTCGGGGTCGAGGTCGAGCGGTTCCCCCGTCCAGGAGAGCGTGAGCGCCCACCGGTCGCCGGCGCGGAGCACGTGCCCCCGGCCGGTGTCCCGGGAGGACGAGAGGTGCAGGGCGCGTTCCCCACCGTCGGGAAGGGGAACCGGGGAACCCTCGACGGCTGCGCCGTCGCGTCCGCGCAGGACGGTGCGGACGTCCACCGTCCCGTGCGTCACCTCCAGCAGCCGGCCGAGGGCACCCGTCGCCGATGACGTCCGGGGGCGCAGTGCGCCGTCCAGCAGCAGCGCGTCCGTGACGCGCAGTGTTCCCGTGCCCGTCGTGAGCTCGGTGACGAGCACCGCCGATCCCGGCAGGTAGTGCTGGCGGCTGCTGCGCAGGTCCCGCACCGGCAGGTCCCAGCGCCCGCCGCGGTCGGCGTCGAGCAGCGAGGCGAAGACCGCGGGGGAGTCGAAGCGCGGCAGGCAGGCCCAGGCGATGCGCGCGTCGAGGCCGACGAGCGCCGCGGTCTCGCCGTCCCCGACGAGGGCGTGGTCGGCGATGGGCGGGTAGCGGTCCGCGAGGTCCTGGCGGACGTCGTCGGTCTGCATCGTGGTGGGGGTGGGGTGCGTCGTCGTCACGGGCGTCTCCCGGCTCGTGGCTGGCGGTGCGGGCCACGCTAGGCGGATCAGCGGCGGTCCGCCCTCCGAGGGGGCATGCTCAAGGGCCGAGGCGTCGAGGTCGATGTCCTGGTGGCCGACGACGGGCGTCGGCGACGGGGCCGCAGCGCGTGGAGGGAGCAGCCGGTTGTCCGCACACCACCACCAGGACGAGCACGCGGACCTGCTGCACCGCCTGCACACCCTCGAGCGGGACCGGGGTTTCGGCCTCGCCGGGCAGGAGCACGAGGCCCGCGCCCTCGAACGTGCCGCGGCGGACGCGGGTTGCGAGGTGCTGCGGGCCCGGGCCCAGCTCGTCGTGGCCGACGTGCTGCAGGCCGCCGGCCGCGCCCGGGAGTCCCTGGAGCTGGTGGTGTCAGCCGGTGAGACGGCCCGCCGGCACGAGGACGCGGAACTGCTGGCCCGGGTGCACTTCCTCCAGTTCGTGCTGCACCTGCTCGCCGGGAACGTCGTCGAGGCCCGACGTCACGGACTCCTGAGCGTCGAGACGTTGCCCGAGTCGGCTCCGGGGTGGCTGCGGGCCGAGCACCTGCTGGCGCTGACGGTCGTCCTCGACGACGCCGCGCACTCCCGCAGCGACGTGTTCGTCGAGCTGGACCGGCTCGCCCGTGCGGAGCAGGACAAGCGGTGGGAGGTGTTCACCGCGAACAACCGCGCCTGGTGGCTGCTGCTGGACGGGGACGTGACCGGTGCGCTGGCGCTCGTGGCCCAGCTGCGCCACCTGTCCGCGCGGCACGGGATCGTGCTGCGGCAGGCCGACCTCGACACCATCGCCTGCATCGAGCTGGCCGACGGCCGTCCCGACGACGCCTTGCGCACCGTCCGGGAGGCGGTGGGGACGGCGGACCGCACCACCACGCAGGCCGACCACCTCGTCCTGGTGATCCTCACCCTGTGCTCGGTCCTGCGCGCCCTCGGACGGACCGACGACGCCGAACGGGAACTCACCCGCGCGAGGGACCTCGCTGCCGCTCGACAGCTCCCCGGCCTCCTCGCCGACGTCGAGGCCTTGCAGGCCGGTCTCTTCGCGGACCGCGGTCAGTGGGAAGCCGCCTACCGCGCCCAGCTCCGGCACGACGCGGCGCGCCGCGCGCTGCAGGAGGCCCAGGACGCGACCCGGGTGCTGCTCGCGCAGGCGGAGTACGACGCCCGCACCGCCCGGCGCGACCGCGACCACTACAAGCTGCTCGCGCACACCGACGCCCTCACGGGACTGCCGAACCGGCGCGCGGCGCAGGTCCACCTCGAGGGCCTGCTGGCGGACGGTCCCGCCGCCGACCTCTCGGTGTTCCTGCTCGACGTCGGCCACTTCAAGGCCGTCAACGACACGTTCTCCCACGAGGTCGGCGACGCCGTCCTGCAGCAGTTCGCCGAGGTGTTGCGCAGCAGCGGGGAACGGATCGGTGCCTTCGCCGGCCGGCTGGGGGGCGAGGAGTTCGTCGTCGCCTTCACCGGTTCGGCGGAGGAGGCCGAGCAGGCGGCGGAGTCGCTGCGCCGCGCGGTGGCCGAACGCGACTGGTCCGACCTGTGCCCGGGGGCACCCGTGACCGTGAGCATCGGCCTCGCCGGGGTGCGCGAGGGCCACACGACGTTCAGCGCGCTCCTCTCGGCGGCCGACCGCCGGCTCTACGCCGCGAAGCGGGCAGGCCGGAACCGGGTCGTCACCCGGGGTTCCGGGATCGCCGCGCGCTCCTGATCCCGCCGCCCGTCAGTGCGTCGGGGCCTGCGGACGCACGTCCGTCGCGATGCCGGTGCTCTCGTCCTGTCGTGACGGACGTGGCCGGGCAGCACCCGACCCGTGGGGAGTTCGTGCACGGCGGCCGGGACCCCACGCCGCCGTGGAACACCGCTTCCCGCAGCAGGGTGGACCGCTGCTGTAGGAGGTCGGCCGTCGCGGACGCGTGCCACTCCGCGACCTCCGTGGGGTCCGTGCGCTCGGCGTGGTGGGCGGCGGAGACGTGGAGGCAGCGGCGACCGCACCGCAGCCCTCGTGGCCGGGCAGCAGGACGAAGTCCACCCCGAGGACACCGACGGCGGTGCGCACGGCGAAGAGGTCCCCCGGGCCTGGCCGGCGACGAGTTCGGCGGGAACGCGCGAGTCCGCACGACGGCGTCCGTGCGGGGCTCCTCGGTGGCCGGCTCCTGTCTCGGACATCAGTTGGCGCGCAACGGGACAAGAGAGGAGGTTGCGCAAGCGCTCGTGTTCTAGAGAAGTAGAAGAACTAGAAGCAACCGCCGAACGAGTGAACGTTTCGTCGCCGTCTCAACCACTCGTCCGGCCTGTCGATGACGTGGGGACAGCGCACCGGCAGTTCCGCCGGGGCCCGACGGCGGGTTCCCTCGTCCCAGGAGCGACATGTTCGGCAAGAACTCCACGGCGGTCCTCGCCAGCACCACCGCCCGGCTCGTCGCCAGCGAGGCCGACGTCGCCGCCATGACCGAGGTGGTGCGCGCCCTGGCGTCGGTGCGGTCCCCGCAGGAGGCGGTGCGGATCGCCCTCGACACGGTCCGGGAGCGGTTCGGCTGGGCCTACGGGTCGTTCTGGGCGCTCGACCCGTCGGGGGGAGGGGGTCGCGGCGTGCTGCGGTTCGCCCAGGAGTCGGGCGACGCCGGGGCCGAGTTCCGACAGGTGACCCTGGAGGCCTCCTTCGCCGAGGGGGTCGGGTTGTCGGGACGGGCCTGGCGGTCCCGCGACCTCGTGTTCGTGCCCGACCTGGCCGAGGTCACCGACTGCGTCCGTGCTCCTGCCGCGCAGCGGGCCGGGGTGAAGTCGGGTGTGTGCTTCCCGATCGTCGACCGCGGGCGGGTCGTCGGGACGATGGACTTCTTCACGACGGAGGTGCTGGCGCCGTCCCAGGGGCGGCTGGACGCGTTGCGCGCCGTCGGCGTGCTCGTCTCCAGCGCCCTGGAACGCGCCCACGAGGTCGTGCGCCAGGAGAAGGCGGCCCAGGACGTCGACGCCGTCTCGACCGTCATCCGGGAACTCACCACGGCCTCGGACGAGGAACTCGTCCTGCGCACAGCGCTCGACGTCGTGCGCCGCGACTTCGACTGGCAGTACGGGTCGTTCTGGCGTCTCGACGAGCAGGCGCAGGTCCTGCGGTTCGAGCTGGAGTCGGGGACCGCGGGTGAGGAGTTCCGCCGCGTCACCCTGTCGGCGTCGTTCGCCAAGGGTGTCGGTCTGTCCGGGCGCACGTGGGCGAAGCAGGACCTCGTGTTCGTCGAGGACCTCGGTGAGATGACCGACTGCGTCCGGGCGCCCGCGGCGCAGCGGGCGGGGGTCAAGTCCGGCGTCTGCCTGCCCGTCGTCGTCGGAGGCCGGCTGATCGGCACGATGGACTTCTTCGCCACCCGGACGCTCATCATGTCCGCGAGCCGGGAGAGCGCGTTGCGCAACACGGCGTTCCTCGTGGGACAGGCCATGGAGCGGCTGACCGCCGGGACCCGGTTGCGGGAGGCCGGCGGGGAGCTGCTGTCCTCCATCGCCGAGGTCGAGCGGAACGTCACGTCCGCCGCCGGTGTCGCCGCCCAGGGCGAGGCGCTGGCGCAGGAGGCGAACGGGCAGGTGGCCGCGCTCGGCCAGGCCAGCAGCGAGATCGACGACGTCGTGCGGGCCATCCAGTCGATCGCGGCGCAGACGAAGCTCCTCGCCCTGAACGCCACGATCGAGGCCGCGCGGGCGGGGGAGGCGGGCAAGGGTTTCGCCGTCGTGGCGGGTGAGGTCAAGGAGCTGTCCTCCCAGACCGAGCGGGCCACCGACGACGTCAGCCACAAGGTCGCCACGATCCAGGACCGGGTGCGGGCCGTCGTCACGTCGCTCGCCGGGATCCACGCGGCCGTCGAGGAGATCAACCACACCCAGGCGCTCATCGGGACCGTGCTGGCCGAGCAGGAGACGACGACCCGCACCGTCCTCACCTGAGCTCCTCCGAGGTCGCCCGTCCGGAGGATCAGGGCCGGCGCCGCCCGCGCCGATGACCACCTCGTCTGCATCCACCGTGAGGACCCTCATGCACCCGACCACCGGTTCCGTCGCCGCGTCGCCCTGCCCCGGTCGGGGCGGGGTCCAGCGGTGCGGGCTGCCGACCCCCGTCCTCAGCGTTCCCGAGCCGTCCTCGGTGCTCACCCGCCACTGCGTGACCGAAGCCGGTGATCCCGACGGACCGGTGCTCCTGCTCGCGCACGGTTTCGGTGCCGGGCAGAGCGCCTGGCAGCGCTTGCTCCCCCACTTCACCGACCACCGCGTCGTCCTCTTCGACTACGCCGGGTCCGGGTCGACGCGCATGGCGGACTTCGACCCGGTGCGCCACGGCACGCTGACGGGGTACGCCCAGGACCTGCTCGAGGTGTGCGCGGCGCTGGACCTGCAGGACGTCAACGTCGTGGCGCACTCGGTCAGCGGGGTGGTCTCGCTGCTGGCCGCGGCCGCCCAGCCCGACCGCTTCGCGTCGCTGTCCCTGGTGGCACCCTCGCCCCGGTACGTCGACGAGCCCGAGACGGGGTGGACCGGGGGTTTCTCGCTGGAGGACATCCACGAGCTCCTGGAATCCCTCGACAGCAACTACTACGCCTGGTCCGCCGCGATGGCGCCGGTCGTCATGGGAACCCCGCAGGACCCCGACCTGGGAGCGGAACTCACCGAGAGCTTCCTGGGCACCCACCCCGACGCGGCCGCGGCCTTCGCGCGGGCGATCTTCCTCAGCGACGCCCGGGACGTCCTGCCGCGGGTGCAGCTCCCCACGCTGGTGCTGCAGTGCCGGCACGACGCGCTGGCCCCGGAGGCGGTCGGGGCGGCCGTGGCGGCCGCGCTGCCGCACGGGCACCTCGTGGCGCTCGACGCGACCGGCCACTGCCCCCACATCAGTGCCCCGGTGCAGACGGCCACCGCGGTCCGCGCCCACCTCGCCGCGCACCTGGCCCGACCGTGACCGTCGTCGTGCCACCGGACGAGGCCGTCGCCGGACCGGTCGCGGCGGGCTGGTGGCAGGAATCCCCGTGCGCCCACCTCGTCCTCGACGGCGACGCGGGCCTCGTGCTGGACGCGAACCGGACGTTCACGTCGTGGACCGGGCTGTCGCGCGAGGACGTCGTCGGCACGCCGTTCGCGCGCCTGCTGCCGGTCGGGGACCGCATCGTGTGGACGACGCACGGGCTGCCGAAGCTCGGCGTGTCCGGTCGCGTCGAGGAGGTCTCGGTCCAGGTGGTCGGGACCGGTGGCACCCGGCACGCGGCCTTTCTCAGCGCCACGAGCGTCACCGGCCCGGACGGTCCGACGGTCCTGGTGGCGCTCTTCGGCGCGCGCGAACGCCGCCGCTACGAGCAGGAGCTGCTGACGTCGAAGCGGGCCGCGGAGGCCTCGGAGGCGCAGCGCGCGGCCGCGGAGGCGCACCTGCAGCACCTCGTCCACCACGACCCGGTCACGGGTCTGCTCAACCGCACGGGTCTGCACGCCGCCCTCGCCACCTCCCTGACGGGTCTGACGTCGGACGGCGCGGACCCGACGGGACGGCTGGCCGTGGTCTTCCTCGACCTCGACGGGTTCAAGGCCGTCAACGACAGCGTCGGGCACGCCGGCGGTGACGAACTCCTGCGCGTCCTGGGCGGACGCCTGCGGGCTGCCCTGCGGCCGGACGCGGTCCTGGCCCGGTTCGCCGGGGACGAGTTCGTCGTCGCCGAGGTCCTCCCCGGAGCGGACGAGGCCGAGGCGTTGTGCCGCAGGCTGCTCGCCGAACTCGCGGCGCCGGTCGTCGTCGCCGGCATCGAGGTCGTCCCCTCGGCCAGCGCGGGCATCGCCTTCGCCGACGTGCCGGGCGACGTGTGGGCCTGCACCGTGGACGGCGGCACCGGAGGACCTGCCTGCGCGGCGGCCGCCGACGCCCTGCTGCGGCGGGCCGACACGGCGATGTACTCCGTGAAGGGCGTCGGCCGGGGTGGGATGGCCGTCCACGACCCGCACGCCGCCGACGGCGCCGCCGACCGCCTGCGACTGCTGCAGGAACTGCGGACCGCGCTCGCCGAGGGGGAGTTCCGGCTGCACTACCAACCCCGGGTCCGGCTCGCCGACGGCGCGACCACCGGGGTGGAGGCCCTGGTCCGGTGGCAGCACCCCGAGCGCGGTCTGCTGGGACCGGGCGAGTTCATCGAGGTCGCCGAGGCGTCCGGGCTGATCCGCGAGATCGGCGCGTGGGTCCTTGACTCCGCGGTTGCTCAGACCGCCGCCTGGAACGCCGCGGGCGTCGGCGTGCAGGTCAGCGTGAACATCTCGACCCGGCAGCTCGCCGACCCGGACCTGGTGCTGCTGGTGACCAGTGCCCTGGCCCGGTACGGCGTCCCGGCGAGCCAGGTCGTCCTGGAGATCACCGAGACGGCGCTGATGGTCGACCCGGAGACCGCGCTGACGACGCTGCAGGCGTTGTCCGGTCTGGGGATGCAGATCGCTGTGGACGACTTCGGCACGGGGTACGCGAGCCTGACGTACCTGCAGCGGTTCCCGGTGCACGAGCTCAAGATCGACCGGTCGTTCGTGTCGGGTGTCGTGGACAGCGGACCGGACCGCGCCATCGTCGGCGCCTGCGTGCACCTGGCCCGCTCGATGGGGCTGGTCTGCGTGTCGGAGGGCGTGGAGACCGACGAGCAGCGGGACGTCCTGCTCTCGCTCGGCTGCGACCTGGCCCAGGGGTACCTGTTCAGCAGGCCGCGGCCGGCGGGTGCGCGCCCCTGACCAGCCGTCGGTGCGGCGGCTGCGGTAGGAAGACCGCGTGGGGAAACTGGTGCGCGACCGCATCCCGGACGTGATCCGCGCGAACGGGGAGGAACCCGTCGTGCGGGTGCTGGGCGGGGACGAGTTCGTCGACGCCGTGCTCGAGAAGGTCGTCGAGGAGGCCGGCGAACTGCGTGCCGCCACCACGGTGGAGGAACGGCTCGCCGAGGCCGCGGACGTCTACGAGGTGCTCGTGGCCGTCGCCGGGGCTTGCGGCACGACGATCGACGAGGTCGTCCGGCGCGCGGCGGCCAAGCGCGCCGAGCGCGGGGGGTTCGGGGACCGCGTCTGGCTGGAGTGAGCCGGCGGCTTCACCCGGTCGGGGACAGCAGCGTGGCGAGGACCCGGTCGAGAGCGGCACGCTGCCGGTGCGGCGTGTAGGTCTGCGGGTCGGCGGCGGCGAGGGCGTTGAGGCCCTCCACCTGCGCCACGAGGGCCACGGCCGCGTGCCGGCGGGCCGCCGGCGCCAGGTCGGGCCGGCAGGCCCCGACGAGCTCACCGACGCGCGTGAGGAACGCGCGGTTGTGCGCCACGTGCACGGCGCGCAGGTCCTCGTCGGGGAGGGCGGCGGCGAGGAAACCCACCCACACCCTGGCTTCCTCGCGCTTGTCGTCGGTCAGCGACAGGGCCTGGCGCAGCACGTCCCGCACGGCGGACGCGGGGTTCTCGGCAGCGCCCGCCGCGGCGTCGGCGCGGGCCCCCGTCCGCTCGTGCAGCAGTTCGCGCGCGTGGCGCAGCAGGGCGCGCTTGTCGGTGAAGGCGTGCAGCACCAGCCCGGTCGTGCAGCCCGCCTCCTCCGCGACGGCCCGCAGGGTCAGGCCGGGCAGGCCCTCGCGGGCCAGCACCGCCCAGACGGCGGCGGACAGCGTGCGGCGCTGGGCGTCGACGTCGCGGCGACGGGGCACGGGGGACCTCCTGGACGAGCGGTTCGTGACAGGCGTTACGGTAACGGACGTGACGGAACAGCAGTTCACCGTGCAGGCCGAACCGTGGGACGCCCCGGACGGCGCCCGCCTGCGGGCGGCCCAGCGGGCCGAGCTCGACGCCCGCTACGGCAGCGACGACCACGAACCGGGGACCGCTCCCACCGCGGACGACGTCCCCGTCTTCCTCGTCGCGCGCGACGCCGCCGGCCGGGCGGTGGCCTGTGGGGGACTGCGCCCCCTCGGTCCGGGCGAGGCGGAGGTCAAGCGGATGTACGTCGACCCGGGATCGCGCGGCAGCGGCGTGGCGACCGCCGTCCTGCGGGCGCTTGAGGACGCCGCCCGGGCCCGCGGGGTGCGCCGGATGCTGCTGGAGACCGGCACGGCGCAGCCGGAGGCCCTGCGCTTCTACCTGCGCGAGGGCTACGCACGGATCGAGGCCTTCGGCCCCTACGTCGGCTCGTCGCTGTCCCTCTGCTGCGCCCGGGACCTCTGAGAGGATGGGGGAGCCATGCAGTGCTCGTACTTCGACGCCCACGCCTGCCGCTCCTGCACCCTGATCGAGCTGCCCTACGCCGACCAGGTGCGCGGCAAGGAGGAACGCTGCGCCGAGCTGCTGGGGGAGAGTCCCGGGCTGCAGTGGCTGCCGACCGTGCGCAGCCGGGAGGACGGGTACCGCAACAAGGCCAAGATGGTGGTGGGGGGGACGGTCGAGCACCCGACCCTGGGCATCCTCGACGCCGGCGGCCGCGGCGTCGACCTGCGCTCGTGCCCCGTCGTGGCCGAGGGCATCCGGGCGGCGCTGCCGCACGTGGCGCGCTTCGTGACGCGGGCCGGCCTCACCCCCTACGACGTGCCCCGCCGGCGCGGTGAGCTCAAGCACGTCCTCGTCACGGAGTCGCCCGCGGGCGAGCTCATGGTGCGGTTCGTCCTGCGCTCCGACCGCGCCCTGCCGCGCCTGCGCGAGCACCTGCCCCGCCTGCTGCGGGAGGCGACGGGTATCGCGGTCGTCACGGCGAACCTCCTGCCCGAGCACAAGGCCGTCCTCGAAGGCGAGGTGGAGGTCGCGCTCACCGAGCGCACGACGCTGCCCATGCCGCTGGGCGGGGTGCAGCTGGACCTGCGTCCGCGCAGCTTCTTCCAGACCAACACCGACGTCGCGACGGCGCTCTACGCCCAGGTCCGGCAGTGGGTGGACGAGGTCGCCCCGGCGTCCGTGTGGGACCTCTACTGCGGCGTCGGCGGTTTCGCGCTGCACTGCGCCGCCCCCGGGCGGCGGGTCGTCGGCATCGAGGTGAGCGCCGAGGCCGTCGAGAGCGCGCGCCTGGCCGCCCGGGACCTGCCGGGGGTCGCGTTCGCCGCCGGTGACGCGACGGCCTTCGCGCTCGCGGCGACGGACGTCCCGGACCTCGTCGTCGTCAACCCGCCCCGCCGGGGCATCGGCCCGGAGCTCGCGGGGTGGCTGGAACGCTCCGGCGTCCGGCACGTCGTCTACTCCAGCTGCAACCCCGAGACGCTCGCCGCCGACCTGAGCGAGATGCCCTCGCTGCGTCCGGTGCGGGCGCGGGTCCTCGACATGTTCCCCCACACCCCGCACGTCGAGGTCGCGGTCCTGCTCTCGCGCTGAGGGGGCCGGGAGTGACGGGAAACACTCGTCACCCCGGCGTGTCGGAGTTTCTAGCAGAGAACTATGCGTCGTGCTCTGGTGACGTTCCCAGGAACTTCCATCGTTGCAGTGACGCCAGGTCTAGAAACTGCCGATCTAGGAAACCCTCAGGAACTGCTCAGGCGCAGGAGCCGTCGAGCCAGCTCTGCAGGACCCGGCACAACGGCTGGAGTTCCTCGTCCAGCTGGGTCAGCGCGTCGCGACCGACCTCCTCGACGTCGAGCCAGCGGCGCAGCATCGCGACGTACCCGCCGTGCACGGCGCCCGCGATGCTCTGCGGCGCCACGTCGCTCGTGGAGAAACCGTGTCTCCGGGCCACGAACGAGGCGATCTGGTCCCGCCACGCCGCCCACTGCTCGGACTCGCCCGAACGCAGCTCCGTCGACTCGAACAGGACGCGGACGCGCTGCATCCACATGCCTTCGTCGTCCAGGACCCGTTGCAGCGCAGTCACGACGCTGCCGCGCACGAGGTCCATCGTGCCGTCGGAGGAGTCCGCGGACGCGTCCAGCGCCTCGCCGAGACCGCCGGTGAACTCGTCGAAGCGCCACCAGATGATGGATCCCTTGGACGGGAAGTAGCGGAAGAAGCTCGTCTTGCTCACGCCGGCCGCGGCGGTGATCTCCGCCAGCGTCGTCTCCTCGAACCCCTTCCTCAGGAAGAGTTCGATGGCGACGGTCTCGATCTCCTCGCGGGAGGAGGCGGGCGGGCGTCCACGACGGGGGGCGGCGGGGGCTTCCACCGACTGCTCAGTCACGTGTGACAGCGTGCCACAACTCCGGCCCCCGGGAGGGGGCCGTCGCGGTCCTGCTCACCCGGACGAAGGGTTCGGCCAGGGCGTGCAGGTCCACGCAGGCGAGCAGCGGACCCGTGGCCGAGCCCGTCCGCACGAGGGGTGCCCGTTCCTCGGCCGCCGCCTCGTCGAGGGCCTCGCGCCACACCGGACGCTCGATGTCGCACAACTCCTCCACGACGAGACCGACCCGGCGCGGAGGACCGTCCGGGTCGTCCGCCGGGGGACGCACCAGGAGGACGACGCCCGCGGTGGGGTCGGCGAGCCGTCCACGGCCCAGCAGTTCGGACAGGTCCAGCAGGGGCACCACGTCGGTGTCGGTGACGAGGGCGCCGAGGTCGGAGCTCCCGCCGATCCACGGCACGGGGGCGGCGGGGAAGGGCACCACCCCGTCCACCTGGTCCAGCGGGGCCGTGACCGTGCCGCGGGCCCGGAAGAGCACGACGGGGTCGTGGCGGGGGACGGCCGTGACCTGGCCGGTGACCTCGCCGGCGGGCGCCGCGGCCCCCGGACCGGTGTTCAGGGAGGTCAGCGCGCTGACCTCGGGGTCGGCGAGCAGGGCGGCCACGTCGAGGACGAACGCCGGCCCCTGGGGCAGGCGGGCCACGTCCCGGACGACGCCGGCCGCCAGACCGCGCGAGGGCGGTGCCGTCGAGCGCGCCGACGGCGCCACCCGCACGATGTCGAGCGCCTCGGCGAAGACGAGCGCGAGGAGCCCCCGCTCGGAGCGGACGAGCAGGGCCTGCCAGGAGGTCGACCGGTCCGCCGGGGGCAACCCCAGCAGCGCCAGCGGGTCCACGACGGGCAGCCGGACGTCGCCGTGGTCGGTCACGCCCAGGCACCACGACGACGACAGCTGCGAGGGTCGGGGGGACAACGAGGGCAGCGTGGTCTGGACGTCCGCGACGTCGATCGCGAGCAGCACGTCCCCGGCGCCCCCGGCCGAGGTGCACCGCACCACGAGGTGGGCGGGGTCGAGCCCGGTGCCGGTGCCCGCAGGGGGTCCGCCCTCGGGGTCCGGGGCGCTGGTCATCGCGAGCACCCCGGGGACGCCGAAGACGGCGGCCGGGTCCAGGAGACTGCCCACCTCGCCGGTGCCCGGCCGCACGAACGCTGCCGTGAACAGGCGCCGCTCCCCGGCGGCCACCGGTTGCAGCGCCGCCGGGTCGAGGGTGACGACGTCGTGGACGCTGTCGACGAGCACCCCGAGGGCGCGGCCGTCGTGCACGAGGACGACGACGCCCATCGCCGCCGCGGGGGAGGCGGTGCCGTCGGTCGTGCCGGTGAGCGCCGCGAGGTCCAGGACGGGCAGGACCGTCTCGCGCAGCAGCACGGCCCCGACCAGCCCCGGTGCGGCCGTCGGCAGGGCGTCGAAGCGCTCGGGCAGGGGGACGACCTCACGCAGCACGTCCACGGGCAGGGCGACGAGCGCCCCCTGCACGCGCAGGAGTCCGACCTTCACCGCGGGCTCACGAGTCGGCGCTGGTCCGCGCCGCGAGGTCGGCGATGAGCGCGCGCACCACGGCGGAGGTGTCCTGCTGCAGCTGCGTCGCCCCGGCGATCGTCGAGATGGACTCCGACGTCTGCGCGACGCTGGAGACGATGTTCTCGAACGCCTCCTGGGCCGCGCGGGAGACCTCGGCACCCTCGCTGACGCGGGACTCGGACTCGGCGATGAGCTCGGCGATCTGACCGGCCGCCGTGGAGGACCGCTCGGCGAGCTTGCGGACCTCGCCCGCGACGACGGAGAACCCGACCCCGTGCTCGCCGGCCCGCGCCGCCTCGATGGAGGCGTTGAACGCCAGCAGGTTCGTCTGGGCGGCGATCTCGGTGATGACGCGGACGATCTCGGCGATGGAACCCGACGAGCGCCGGATGAGCTCGATCGCGGCCATCGAGCTCTTGAGCGCCTCGAACCCCGTCTGCGCGTCCCCGTGGGTGCGGGCCGCGAGGTCGCGGGCCTGGACGGCGTTCGAGGCGATGGAGTCGATCGAGTGCGAGAGCTCGGCCACCGTCTCGCTCATCTGCCCGCTCTTGGCGGTGATGAGCTGTTCGAGCTGGGCCTGCGCCGTCACGTCGTAGGCGTACTTGATGACCTTGAACGGCCGGCCGCGCAGGTCGAAGACGGGGTTGTACGTCGCCTGGATCCACACGTCCCGGTCGAACTTGCCGACCCGGTGGAAGCGTCCCGCGATGAAGTCGCCCTTGCGCAGGCGCAGCCAGAAGTCGCGGTACTCCGCGGACACCCGGTACTCGGCGGAGCAGAACAGGCTGTGGTGCTGGCCCTGGAGCTCCTTGAGGGAGTAGCCCATCGTCCGCAGGAAGTTCTCGTTGGCCGTCAGGACGTTGCCCTCGAGGTCGAACTCGATGACGGCCTGGGCCCGGTCGACGGCCTGCACGCGGCTGGCGAACTCGGCGCTCTCCACGGTGTTCCGCGTGACGTCGACGGCGTACTTGACGACCTTCAGCGGCCGACCCTCGGGGTCCAGGATCGGGTTGTAGGTGGCCTGGATGAACACGTCCTCACCGGACTTGGTGATCCGGCGGTAGGTGCCCTCGTCGAAGTGCCCGCGTCCGAGCTTCTCCCAGAAGCGCTGGTACTCCGCCGACACCGCGTCCTCGGGGTCGACGAACAGGCGGTGGTGCTGACCGACGACCTCGGCCTCGCTGTACCCGAGCAGAGCCAGGAAGTTCTCGTTCGCGGCGAGCACCGTCCCGTCGAGACCGAACTCGATGACGGCCTGGGACCGGTCGATGGCGGCGACGCGGCCCTCCAGCTCGACCGCGCGGCGGGCGGCGCCGGTGACGTCGTAGGCGTACTTGATGACCCTGACGACCTTGCCGTCCGCCCCGAAGACGGGGTTGTAGGTCGCGCGGATGCGGATCTCCTGGCCGCTGGCGCCGTACCGCGTGAACTCACCGGCCTCCGTGCTGCCGGCGCGCAGGCGGCGCCAGAACGCGACGTAGTCGGGGCCGGCGGCGTAGGTGGCGTCGCAGAACATCCGGTGGTGCTGCCCCACGACGTCGTCCGCCTCGTACCCGAGGAGGTCCAGGGCGAGGTCGTTGGCGCGGAGCACGATCCCGTCGGGCGACAGCTCGACCACGGCCTGGGAGCGCTCGACGGCGCGGGACTTGCTGCGCAGGTCCCACAGCTCGGCGCGGGCGAGGGTGACGTCGGCCAGCAGCACCAGCGTCGCGGCGGTCCCGTCGATCCGCCGGGAGGTGCAGCGGACCCAGCGCTCGTCGGGGGTGCCCGCCACGAGGGCCTCCAGGCCCTGGCTGCGGTCGCCGAGCAGTTCGGCGACGTCGACGCCGTGCGGCACGGACAGCACGTCCGTCAGCGTGCGGCCGGTGAGGCCCTCCACCGTCGAGCCGAGCAGCTCGACGGCCCGGGGGCACGCGTGCAGGAGGACACCGCTCGTCGCGTCCACGACGACGAAGGCCTCGCGCTCGGCGATCAGCGCGGTGAGCGTCTGCTGCAGGGGGGCCGACGACAGGTCGACGGGACGGACTGCGGGAGGGCGTGCGGTCACACGGGGAACATCGACCTCGCGGGGGGTCGGCTTGAGGTGTCCGGGATGGAATAACCTCCCCGTGTGGTGACTGACGGGCAGCGGACGACGTACGTCGTCGTCGACGGCGAGAACATCGACGCGACGCTGGGGGCCTCGATCCTCGAGGGTCGTCCCGGGCCCGAGCAGCGCCCGCGCTGGGAGCGCCTGCTCAACTTCGCCCGCACGACGTTCCAGCAGCCCGCCAAGGGGTTGTTCTTCCTCAACGCCTCCAGCGGGCACCTGCCGATGTCGTTCGTGCAGGCGTTGCTGGCCCTGGGCTACCAGCCGATCCCGCTGGCCGGCGGGCCGGGGGAGAAGGTCGTCGACATCGGCATCCAGCGCACGCTGGACGCCCTCGTCGACCGCGAGGGCGACGTCCTGCTGGGCTCCCACGACGTCGACTTCCTGCCGCAGGTCGACCGGCTCCTGACGGGCGACCGGCTGGTCGGCATGGTCGGGTTCCGCGAGTTCATGAACTCCCAGTACGCCGGGCTCGCCGAGCGCGGCCTCAAGGTGTTCGACCTCGAGGACGACGTCCGCGCGTTCAACGTCGTCCTGCCGCGCGTGCGGATCATCCCGCTGGCCGACTTCGACCCGACGCGATACCTCTGACGGTCTCGATGGTGTCGGCCTCCGCGGCGGTCTTGTCGTCGCGGTAGCGCACGACCCGGGCGAACCGCAGCGCGAGTCCGCCCGGGTAGCGGGTGGACCGCTGCAACCCGTCGAACGCGATCTCCACGACCTGCTCGGGGCGGACGCGGACGACGTACCCGCCGTCGCCGGCCGGACCCACCTGCAGTTCCCGGAAGCGCTGCGTCTGCCACGCCAGCACCTCGTCGGTCATGCCCTTGAAGGTCTTGCCCAGCATGACGAAACCGCCCGACTCCGGGTCGCGGGCCCCGAGGTGGATGTTCGACAACCACCCCGAACGACGCCCCGAACCGCGTTCGACGGCCAGCACGACGAGGTCGAGCGTGTGGACGGGTTTGACCTTGACCCACGCCCCGCCGCGCCTCCCGGCCGCGTAGGGCGACGCGAGGTCCTTGACCACGACGCCCTCGTGGCCGGCCGCGACGGCCGAGGCGGCGAACTCCGTCGCCGCGTCGGCGTCGGCGGTGACGAGACGGGTGACGCGGTGGGGCGCGGGCACGAGGGAGTCCAGGACGTCGAGGCGTTCGCGCAGCGGCACGTCGAGCAGGTCGCGGCCGCCGGCGTGCAGGACGTCGAAGAAGAACGGGGTCACGACCGTCCCGCTCGCCTGCGCGGTGCGCGAGGCGGTCTCCTGGAACGCCCGCGGGCGGCCGGCCTCGTCGAGGGCCAGGGCCTCGCCGTCGAGGACGACGTCCCCGCCCGGCAGCGCCGCGACGACCGCGACGACCTCGGGCAGCCGCGCCGTGATGTCCTCCAGCGTCCGGGTCGCGATGGTCACCGCGCCGTCGCGGCGGTGCACCTGCACGCGGATCCCGTCGAGCTTGGTGTCGACGGCCACCGGGCCCTCGCCCAGGCCGCTCAGCGCGTCCGCGACCGTCGTCGCGCTGGAGGCGAGCATCGGCAGCAGGGGACGGCCCACCTGCAGCCCGAACCCCGCCAGCTCCTGCGCCCCGCCGCGCAGCGCCGCGACGACCGCCGCCACGGTGGAGCCCGCGAGCATCGCCGCGCGCCGCACGTCTGCGGCGGGCACGCCCGCGACGGCGGCGGCCGCGTCCTGCACCAGCGCGTCGAGGGCGCCCTGGCGCAGCTCACCGGTGACGACGCCGCGCAGCCACCGCTGCTCCTGCTCGGTGGCGCGGCCGAGGAGGTCTTCCAGGGCGGCCGAGCGCCGGCCCTGCGACCCCGGGCCCGCGAGGGCCGCCATCGCGTCGAACCGGGCGTGGACGTCCAGCACCTCCAGCGACGGCTCCTGCGCCGGTGGCGGGGCGGAGGCCATGGACCGCCACCCCAGACCGGTCCGGCGCTGCGGCAGGCTGCCGCCGAGGTAGCTGGCCACGACGGTCGTCAGCTCGAGCCCCGCGGGGTCGGAGGGGTCGAGCCGGCGCAGCAGGTCGGCGATCTCGGCGACCTTGCGCGTGCGCGCCCGGGTGGCGGCCACGGCGGCGGACGTGGTGACGACGTCGGCGAGGAGCACCCGGCCATCCTGCCCATCCCCGCCCGCGGCCGCCCTCCGTGTGCCAGGGTGATCACGTGCGGTGGCGCCGGGACGAGAGGGCTCTCTCGAGCAGCTCCGGGGTCACCCCGGGGACAGCACGTCTCCTCCGGCACCACGTCGCAGGATCCTTTGTGCGCTGCGCGCACGGTAGATCCCGCACAGCAGGACAGGTCGCCCGACGTCACCGCACCCGTTCCTGACCGCCGTGGCTGACCGCAGGGGCGAGCCGCCCGACCCCGTCGCCGCGGCGCTCGCGGCCGCCTTCCTCGACGGCCCCTGGACGGCGGCCGACCTCGCCGCGCGCGGGCGGCGGGCCGTCGGGCGCCCGCGGGTGCGCTGGGTCCGGACCCTCGCCGAGCAGGTGCTCGAGCGGTTCCCCCGGCCACCGCTGGACGAGACCCGGTCCCTGCAGGCGGTCGTCGCCTGGTCCACGCCGTACCAGGAGGCCCGCACCAGGGCCTCGCGCGCCGGCGAGCCCCTGCGGGTGGCGCACCTGGCCACCGCGGCGACGGCGATGGGCCGCAACCGGTGGGGCGTGCCGGTGCTGGACACCGTCGCCGACCTCGCCGCCTTCCTCGAGCTGGACGACGCCCACCTGGACTGGTTCGCCGACGTCCACCGGTTCCAGGTCCGCGCACCCGCGGGTCCGCTGCACCACTACCGGTCGCGCTGGACCGCGAAGCGCGGCGCCCCGCGGCTGCTGGAAGCACCGCTGCCGCGGCTGAAGGCCGTGCAGCGCACGCTGCTGCACCGGGTGCTGGCGCGGTTCCCGGTGCACGACGCCGCGCACGGGTTCGTGCCGGGGCGGTCGGCGCTGACGGGGGCGTGGGACCACGTGCAGGCCCGCACCGTCGTCCGGTTCGACCTCGAGGGGTTCTTCGCGGCCGTCCCCGCCGCCCGCGTGTTCGGGCTGTTCCGGCAGACGGGGTACGCCGAACCCGTCGCCCACGTGCTGACCGGGCTCGTCACGCACGTCACGCCGTTCACCGTCCTGCGGACGATGCCCGCGGGTGGTTCGCCGGACGAACGTCACCGGTTGCGCCGCAACCTGTCCCGGGCTCACCTCCCGCAAGGGGCGCCGACGTCGCCGGCGCTGGCGAACCTCGTCGCGCTCGGCCTGGACCGGCGGCTGGCCGGCTGGGCGCGGGCCACCGGTGCGACCTACACGCGGTACGCGGACGACCTGACGTTCTCCTCGATCGAGGGCATCGACCCGCGGCGGCTGGAGCGGGCCGTGGCGGGGATCGCCGAGGACGAGGGGTTCCGGCTCAACCCCGCCAAGACGCGGGTGCGCGGGGCCGGGGCGCGGCAGCTCGTCACGGGCCTGGTCGTCAACGAGCGGCCGAACGTGCCGCGCGAGGAGTTCGACCGGCTCAAGGCCGTGCTGCACAACTGCGTGCAGCACGGCCCGGACGGTCAGAACCGGGACGGTCACCCGGACTTCCGGGCCCACCTGCAGGGCCGGGTGGCGCGCGTGGAGGCCGTCAACCCCGCGAAGGGGAGGCGGTTGCGCTCGAGCCTCGACGCGATCGCGTGGTGAGCAGGCCGCGGCGCAGCAGCCAGCGTTCGAAGACGATGGTGCCGAAGGGCGGTACCCCGGCGGCCAGACCCACGGCGAGAGTCTTGAGGGACCACCCCATCGTCCGGGCGGCCCACACGGTGGACAGCAGGTAGACCACGAAGCCGATGCCGTGGACCATCCCGACCACCGGCACCCCGCCCTCGTGGGGAGCCTTGACGATCCACTTCAGGAACATCGCGATGAGCAGTGCGGTCCACGAGATCGCCTCGAACGTGGCGATGACGCGGAACCAGCGGGCGGCGAGCGGCCCGGAGGTCATGGGGTCCTCCTCGTGACGGGGTGGTCCCCCAAGTCTGACGGGCCGTCGTAGGTCCCGGGACCGGGGAGGGTGTGGCTTCGCTCACCCCCACCCGTCGGCCGGGCTCAGCGCGCGCTGGCGAGCGTCCCCACACCGAAGGCCGCGAGGACCGCCGAGCAGGTACGGTCCAGGGCGCGGGCCACCCGGGGACGGCGCAACCAGCGTGCCGCGCGCGCCGCCCCCGCGGTGACGAGGGCGAGGTAGACGAACGCGATCGCGGCGTCGATGACGCCGAGCGTCAGGACCTGCAGGGCCTGCCCGGCGAACCCGGCCCCGCCGGACGCGGATCCGGGGAGGAACTGCGGGGCGACGGCGAGGAAGAACAACCCGACCTTGGGGTTCAGGCAGCACGACAGGAGCCCGGCCAGGAAACCGCCGCGGGCGGTCCCCGGCCCGGACGCGCCGGGATCCTCCGTGCCGGCGGCGCTCGTGGGGGAGGAACCGCGGCGGCTGCGGACGAGGGCGCTGACACCGAGGTGCAGCAGGTACAGGCCCCCGGCGATCTTGACCAACCGGTACGCCGTGGCCGACTGCTCCAGCAGCGCGGCCAGTCCGACGGCGACGGCGACGGCCCAGACGAGGGAACCGGCGGCCGACCCCGCCGCGACCGCCACCCCGGCGCGGACGTCGCGCGCCCCGTGGCGCAGGACCAGGAACGTGTCGGGGCCAGGTGCCAGGGCCAGGAGGACGCACAGACCGGCGAAGGCCAGCAGGGAGTGCGGTTCCACGGACGCTCCTCGGGTTCTTCCGTCGTCGGACCGCCAGTCTTCCAGTCCCGGCGCCTCCCGGTGCGCGGATCCCGGACGCCCGCTCAGCCCGCCAGCAGTTCGTCGTCCGCCGGCCGGCCGAGGCGGCGGACGTACCCCGGCACGTCGGTGGCGGCCATCGCGCTGCCGAACAGGTGCCCCTGCGCCCGTCGCACGCCGAGGGCGCGCAGGGGGGCGACCTGGTCGGCGCGTTCCACGCCCTCGGCGAGGATCTCCATGTCGAGCGCCCGGCACAGCGCGGCGATGCCCTCGAGCAGGGACGTGTCCCCGCCGGTGGCCAGGGTCGTCAGCGACCGGTCCAGCTTGACGGTCGAGACGGGGAACCGGCGCACGTACGACAGCGACGTGTAGCCGATGCCGAAGTCGTCGAGGTCGAGGTGGAAACCCGCCGCGACGACCTCGCGCAGAGATGCCGCGATGCACGGGTCGTCCGGGAGTTCCTCGTGCTCGGTGATCTCCAGGTGGACGCGGGAGGGGTGGATCCCGTTGCGGGCGGCCAGGTCGGAGATCCAGCGGCCCATGCCCTGGCGGTGCAGGCTGCCGATGCCGAGGTTCACGGCGAGGTGCAGCCCGTCGACACCGGCCGCGTCCCAGCGGGCCAGGTCGCGCAGCGCGCGGGTGGCGACGTGCTCGTCGAGGCGGGCGCCCAGCCCGGCCGTCTCGGCGTGCTGGAGGAACTGGTCGGGGGCCAGCAGACCGCGGCGGGGGTGGTCCCAGCGGACGAGCGCCTCGACGCCGACGATCCGCGGGGCGTCGTCCCCGAGGTCCACGACCGGCTGGTGCACCACGACGAGTTCGCCGACGTCCTCGGCGCGACCGCCCTGCAGCAGCAACGACCGCAGTTCCTGCTGCAGGGCCAGGCCCCCGAGGACCTTCTCGCGCAGCTGGGGGCGGTACACGAGCGCCCGTCCCTTGCCGGCCTGCTTCGCCGCGTACATCGCCACGTCCGCGTCGACGAGGGCCTCCTCGAAGGCGATGCCGACGCGCAGGGGCGCGATGCCGATGCTGGCGCTCACCCGGTAGGGCAGGCGGTTGAACTCGAAGGGGGCGTCCAGGGCCTTCAGCAGCAGGTCCGCGGGGCCCTCGTCCTCGTCGTCGCGCGTCCACAGCACGACGATGAACTCGTCGCCGCCGGTGCGGGAGACCACGCCGTGCTGCCCGACGGCGCTCCGCAGGCGTTCGGAGACCTCGACGAGGAGCGCGTCGCCGACGGCGTGCCCGCGGGTGTCGTTGATCTGCTTGAAGTCGTCGAGGTCGACGAGGCACAGGTGCAGGTCCTGGCCGTGCAGGCGGCGGCGCAGGTCCTCGGCGGCGCCGGGCAGCCCGCGCCGGTTCACGAGGTCGGTGAGCGGGTCCCGTTCGGCGCTGCGTTCGGCCCGTCGCACCGACAGCGCGGCCCACCCGACACCGGCGCAGGCCAGGACGTACCCGCTGGGGGCGACGACCTCGACGGCCACGTCGGGCAGGACGTGGACGGTGCCGAGCAGCCACAGCAGCGGCACGGTGCAGAACACGGGCAGCGCGCTGAGCAGGCGCTGCCCGTCCCCGCGCAGGGTGCCCCCGGCGACGGGTGTGCCGAAGTGCCGCATGCTCGGGTGCAGCGCGGCGGCGGCCAGCAGCACCATCGCCAGGCTCTGCACCCCGTGCAGCAGGTGTCGTCCGTCGCTGACGACGTCGGCGCGCGCGGTGGCGAGGGCCGAGATCGCGAGCAGCACCCCGGCGGCCAGCAGGACGAGAGCCGTCCCGGGGGCCATGCCCGTGCGGGTGCCGAGGATCCGCAGCAGCACGATGGCGAGCACGATGTCCGCGGCCGTGCCGATGAGCACGGCCGGGTCGTCAGCCAGACCGGTCTCCCGCAGCATGCCGAGCACCTGCGCGACCACCAGGGCCCCCGCGAACGCCGTGAGGGCCACGTCGGGCCACGTCCGCCGCAGCGGGACCCCCGTGTGCCGCAGCGTGCGGACGACGAACGGCACCAGGGACAGCGCGACGACCTGCACCGCGCCGACGCTCCAGCGCGCGTCCGGTCCCGTGAGGAGCGTGGCGACCGCCGTGGCGAACCCCACGGTGAGGAGGACCAGGACGGCCACCCACGCCTGCGGCAGCACCGGCCGGTGGCGACGGACGCCCGCGACGGCCAGCGCGAGCGCGCCTCCGTCGACGACGGCGGCGACCACCGCGCCCACCTCACCGCTGAGCGCGGGGACCGCCACGACGAGGCTGAGGACGGCGAGCAGACCGAGCAGCGTGACGTCGCGCCTGGCCATGACCCTCCCCTGCTCCGCGGTCCAGCACGCGGGGGGACCCCCGCCGTCTGAGCTTCGACGCGACGGGGCGTGAACTCATTCGCCCGATCAGGCGGTCCCGCCCCCGGAACACGGGTGCGGCCGCCACGGTTGGCGACGGCATGAGCGTCATCAGTCTGTGGGGCGGCGGCCCGTGGCAGGACCCGTCGAAGCTCGCCGAGGCCAAGGAGGTGGCCGCGGAGGTCGAGGAGCTGGGCTACCACCGCTTGTGGTTCTCCGGCGGTTTCGACCCCGGGATCCTGCCCGCCTTCGGCGAGCTGCTGGGCGCGACGCGGACGCTCGGCGTCGCCAGCGGGATCGTCAGCATCTGGACGGCCACCCCCGACGACTCCGCCGAGGCCTTCGCCCGCTTCGAGGCCGAGCACCCCGGACGGTTCCTGCTGGGCCTGGGCAACTCCCACGCCCCCGCCGTGGAGGGCGGGGGGCAGCGGTACGACAAGCCGTACACCCGCACGGTCGAGTACCTCGACGCGCTCGGGGACCGGGTGCCGGCCGACCGTCTGATCCTCGCCGCGCTGGGCCCGAAGATGCTCGAGCTGGCCCGCGACCGGACCGCGGGGGCGCACCCCTACTTCGTGACGGTCGAGCACACCGTCGCCGCCCGCGAGGCGCTCGGTGCGGGCTCGTGGCTGGCGCCCGAAGCCGCCGTCGTCCTCGACGAGGACCCCGTCACGGCTCGTGCGACCGCGCGCGAGCACCTGGCGGTCTACCTCGCCCTGCCGAACTACACGAACAACCTCCGCCGCTACGGCTGGGGCGACGACGACCTCCTGCACGGGGGCAGCGACCGCCTCGTCGACGAACTCGTCGCCTGGGGGTCGCTGGACGACGTCGTCGCCGGGGTCCGCCGGCACGTCGACGCGGGCGCCGACGAGGTGGCCCTGCAGGTCCTCGGTGGGGGCGGGGAGTTCCCGCGCCGGCAGTTCCGGGAGTTGGCGGGGGCGCTCATCGCGTAGGTGGGCCCGACGTCGGGCCGGCGGCTCAGGGGATGAACCCCTGACCGCCGGCGCGTCCGTCGCCCGGCCCGCGGCAGTGCCCGCCCGTGGAGCGGTACGTTCCGACCCGTTCACGAGCCGCGGGCGGGTCGCAACGCACCACTCGGGCGGTGTGGCACGTTCCGTTCCGCGCGGCATCCTCGTCGTGGCCGACCGCCCTGCTCAGGCCGTCGGGTAGGCGATGAACGCGAACTGCGACCCGGCCGGCGCCCAGCCGTTGACGTTGGTCGTCCCCTGCCCGCCGGGGACGGCGTACCGCTGGACCGAGGTCGTCCAGTCGTCGGCGGCGACCACGTGGACGACGACGTCGAGGTCGGCGGGGTGGCCGAGGGTTCCCGGCGGGAAGGACAGGTAGTTCCCGAACCTGCCGTCGGGGGACAGGTGCGGGAACCAGTCGACGGTGTCGCTGACGACCAGTCGTTCGAGGGGGCCGCCGCCGTCGGGGAGGCGGGCCAACTGGGCGTGCCCGGGGACGGAGCCGAACGCCTCGGTGTTGAGCAGGATCCAGCGGCCGTCCGGGCTCCACTCCGGGCCGTCGAGGTGACCGGCTCCGGCGGCGAGACGCAGGGGTTGGCCACCGACGGGTTGCACGACGAGGTGGCCGGGTTCGTCGAAGGTGGCGATCTCGACGTAGGCGATCCGCGAACCGTCGGGGGAGACGCCGTGCAGGAAGTGCCAGTTGCCGTCCTCGACGGTGACCCGCTCGACGGGCCCACCGGAGAGTTCCCCGCGGTACACGTGGCCGTCGTCCGCCGTCATCAGGACGTGCCGGCCGTCCGGGTGCAGGACGTGGTCGTTGTTGAGCGGGGGCAGACCCTCGAACTCGACGCGGTGCACGCCGACCCCGGGCGCACGGACGTCGAGGCGCCACAGGTGGCCGTCGCCGTTCAGCAGCAGGGACGTGCCGTCGAGGGACCAGTTCGGCGCCTCGAGGAGGAGGTCGGTCGTCTCGAACAGGACCCGGGGAACCGCGAGGTCAGGACCCCCGAGCAGGACCTGGCAGTGCTGGGACGGCGCGAGGTGACGGGGCACGGGGAGGAACCTAGTCGTGGGTCCCGCTCTCGTGCCCGACGTGGCCGACGGGTTCGAGCTGGAACGTCGCGTGGTGCACGGGCACGGGGAAGTGCTCGGCCACGCAGGCCTGCAGGGAGTCCAGGATCACGGGAGCGTGCCCGTCGAGGAAGCAGGAGTCGTCGAGCACGACGTGCGCCGACAGGACCGGCAGACCCGAGGTGATCTGGCTGGCGTGCAGGTCGTGGACGGCGTGCACGTGGGGGAGTTCCAGCAGGTGCCGGCGGACGTCCTCGAGGTCGAGGCCCGGCGGGGTGGACTCCAGCAGGACCGACGTCGTCTCCCGCAGCAGCTTCACCGTGCGCGGGACGATGAGGACGCCGATGAGCAGGGAGACGACGGCGTCGGCGCGCGTCCACCCCGTGAGGGCGATGACGGCGGCCGCCACGAGGACGGCGATCGAGCCGAGCCCGTCGTTGACCACCTCGAGCACGGCCGCGCGGACGTTGACGTTCGCGTCGGCGTTGCCGCGCAGCAGGAGCCACAGCGCGACGACGTTGCCGAGCAGGCCGATCACACCGAAGACGAGCATCGCAACCGAACTCACCTCGGGCGGTTCGAGCAGCCGCCGCACACCCTCGACGAGCACGAAGACGCCGACCGCCAGGAGAGCCGCGGCCTGCAGGGTGGCGGCGAGCACCTCGGCCCGCCGGTAACCCCAGGTCCGCTGCGCCGAGGCCGGACGGGCGGCGAGGTTCGCCGCGATGAGGGCGATCGTCAGCCCGGCCACGTCGGTGAGCATGTGGCCGGCGTCGGCCAGCAGGGCCAGGGAGCCGGAGACGAACGCGCCGACGGCCTCCGCGACGAGGACGGTGGCGGTGACGGCCAGCGCCGCCGTCAGCCGGCGCCGGTTCTGCGCGAGGTCGGCGCCGCCGTGGCCGTGCCCCTGGCCGTGTCCGTGCCCGTGGCTCACCCGGCCACCTCCCCGGTCGCGCAGTGGTCGTCACCGACCGCCAGCACGACGCCGAGGAGGTCGCCGAGGGCGTGGCTGAGCCGGGCGTCGGCGATCTCGTACCGCACGCGCCGGCCCTGCGGCACCGAGACGACGAGCCCGCAGCCGCGCAGGCACGCGAGGTGGTTCGACAGCGACTGGCGCGAGACGCCGAGCAGGTCGGCCAGTTCCGCCGGGTACCCCGGGGCCTCGCGCAGGGCGAGCAGCAGCCGGGTGCGCGTCGGGTCGGACAGGGCGTGCCCGAAGCGGGCGAGGACCTCTGCGTGGCCGACGGCCTGCGGTGCGATCACGGGACGACGGTACATCGAGATCTGGATGATCGGGTGGCTTGACCCTGACGCGACGTCAGGCCTCAGCGTTCCCCCCGTGCGCTACGTCATGGACACCTCCCACAGCACCGTCCCCGTCCCGGCCCTGGACGCCGAACCCCCGCCCGTCGAGGAGTGCGTCTACGGGATGCCGATGTTCCCCACCGTCCCGACAGCCGACCTGACCACGTCGGTCGAGTTCTGGACCCGCGGGCTGGGGTTCGTCGAGCTGTTCTCGATCCCGGGCCGGCTGGTCCACCTGCGCCGGTGGCGGTTCCAGGACGTCCTGCTCGTCCCGGGCGAACCCCCGGCCACCCCACCGCCGGGAACGCTGAGCGTGGCGTGCGTGCTGCGCCAGCTCGACGAGGTCGCGACGGCCTGCGAGGCGCTGCGGGTGGGCAGCACGAGCGGTCCGGAGCGCCGGCCGTGGAACAGCGTGGAACTGCACGTCGTGACCCCGGAACACGTGCGGGTCGTGCTCACCGCGGCGCTGCCCCTGGACGACACCGCGGCGCGCGACCTGCGGGAGGTGGGGATCGGTGCGCCACGGTGACAGGCTTTGCCCCGTGGCTGACGCGCCGGGCGAGGGACTGGACGGGGAGCTGACCGTGGGCCGGGTGGCCGAGCTCCTCGGCGTCAGCGTCCGGACGTTGCACCACTGGGAGGCGCTGGGCCTGGTCGCCGCGGCGCGGACGACGGGCGGGTACCGCACCTACGGTCCCGGTGAGGTCGCCCGGCTGCAGCGGGTCGTCCGCTACCGCGAACTCGGGGTCCCCCTCGCGGCGGTCGCGGGGCTCCTCGACGAGGGTTCGCCCTCGGACGGCCTCGAGGCGTTGCGCCGTCAGCGAGCGGAACTCCTCGACCGGCTGGACCGGACCCGCGACACGCTCGCCGCGGTGGACCGGCTCATCGAGGCCACCGAACGCGGGACGACGCTCACCGCGCAGGAGCAGGCCGAGCTCTTCGGCGCGGACTGGGACCCGTCCTGGCCGGGGCAGGCGCGCGAGGAGTGGGGGGACTCGCCCCAGTGGCGGCAGCACGCCGAACGCGCGGCCGACCGGTCGACCACGGACTGGGCGGCCCTCGCGGCGCGCATCGAGACCCTCGAGGCCGACCTCGCGGCGGCGTTCCGCGTCGGGACCGCGCCGGGTTCGGAGCGGGCCGCTGAACTGGCCGAACGGCACCGCGCGTCGGTGGCCGAGCACTTCGACTGCACGTACGCCATGCACGTGTGCCTGGCCCGCAGCTACGTCGACGACCCGCGGTTCCGGGAGCACTACGACCGGCGCGAACCCGGTCTGGCGCAGTGGCTGCGTGCCGTCGTGGAGGAGAACGCGCGAGCGCGGGGCGTCGACCCCGCGACCGCCACGTGGGAGTAGCGTCCCCCGGGTGACCATCCACGGCGACCGTGCGGACGGGGTACCGGTCCGCGTGTACCGGCCCGACGCCGACCTCCACCCCGAACCCCGGGCCGCCCTCGTCTGGGCGCACGGCGGGGGTTTCGTCGCCGGCGACCTCGACATGCCCGAGTCCGACGCCGTCGCGCGGAGGTTGCAGGAGAACGGGATCCTCGTCGTCGCGGTCGACTACCGGCTCGCCGGTCCGGGGACGACGTACCCCGTCCCCTCCGACGACGTGCTGACGGCGTGGCGGTGGGGGCGGGAGTTCTGCCGCACGGCGGGGGTTCCCGTCGGACGGATCCAGCTGGGTGGGGCCAGTGCCGGCGGGAACCTCGTCGCGGGTGCGGTGCTGCGCCTGCTCGCGGGGGAAGGCGACGTCCCCGCCGCGGTGTTCCTCGCCTACCCCACGCTGCACGCCGTGCCGCCCGTCGCGTCGCCGGCCGCCCAGGCCGCCGTCGAGACGTTGCCGCAGGCCGAGCGGTGGTCGGCGGCCGACGTCGCCGCGATGTACGAGACGTACCTCGGGGGACCGCTGGACACCGCCCCGGCCCCCGCCGTCCCCGGGACGGCCGATCTCGAGGGTTTCCCGCCCACGTTCGTCCTCACGAGCGAGGTCGACGGGTTGCGGGGTTCGGCCGACGAGTTCGCCCGCCGCCTGGTGCTGGCGGGGTCGCCCGTCCTGTCGGTGTGCGAACCGGGCACGGTGCACGGGCACCTCAACACCCCCGACCCCCGGTTCGACGCGAGCCTGCGCCGCATCACGCGCTGGCTGCTGTCCGCCGACGAGTTCGCCGGGTAGGGCCGTCGGGTCAGGGCACCAGGACGACCTTGCCCACGACGGTCCGGGACTCGGCCAGCCGCACCGCGTCGGCGACGCGGTCGAGCGGGAAGGTCGCCGCGACCTGCGTGCGCAGGCGCCCCTCGGCGGCCAGGGCGAACACCTGGCCCAGGTCCTCGCGCACCCCGGCCCGGAACCGGGCGGGGTTCCGCTTGCCGCCCCAGACGTTGAAGAACGTCGCCCGGTGCCCGCCGGGGCGCAGGTTCCACCACTGCAGGCGGGCCATGAGCCGCAGGATGGTCCAGGTCGCGTTCCCGTGGGCGTCGCGGGTGTCCGCGCTGCCGTAGGACACGAGCGTGCCGCCGCGGCGCAGCAGACGGTGCGACACCGTCAGCACGTCACCGCCGACGTGGTCGAAGACGGCGTCGACGCCGTCGGGTGCCAGTGCCCGCACCCGTTGCTCCAGCCCGTCCAGGGCGTAGTCGACGGGTTCGACGCCGAGGGCGCGCAGGGCGTCGTGGTGGCGGGGGGCGGCCGTCCCCAGGACGCGGGCGCCGGCGATCGCGGCGAGCTCGGCCAGGACGGTGCCGACGCCGCCGTTCACGCCGTGCACGAGGACCGTCTGCCCGGCGCGCACGTGGGCGCAGCGGTGCAGCATGCGCCAGGCGGTCAGGCCGTTGACGACGAGCGTCGAGGCCGCCGCGGGGTCCAGGCCGGTCGGCACGGGGACGAGGGCGTCGGCGTCGACGACGGCGTGCGTCGTCCACCCGCCCGTGCCGAGCAGCGCCGCGACCCGGGTGCCGACCAGGGCGGGCGAGGTGGCGGACCCCACGGCGCTGACGGTGCCGACGAGGTCGTAGCCGGGGACGAAGGGGAACCGCGGCTGGTCGTAGTAGCGGCCCCGGCGCATCTGCTGCTCGGCGAAGGAGACGCCGCTGGCCTCCACGGCGACGAGGGCCTGGTCGGGACCGGGGACGGGGACGTCGGTGCGCTCGACGCGCAGGCCATCGGGCTCGACGACGCCGGGGAGGACGACACGGGTGGTGGTCACGGGAACTCCTGGTGAGTGATCAGACAGTCACAACTGCGGGCGCGCGGAGGGGACCGCGGGGGAGGGGTCAGAAGTGGCGGATGCCCTGCGTCAGCGTGCGGGCCCAGGAACCGGGCACCTCGTCGAGGTCGGCCATGACGACGAGGTGGCACAGCTGCCCCCACGCCATGAACCGCTGGACGGCCTGCTGGTCGGCACCGGACAGGTCCTCGACGGCGCCGACGACCGAGGCCAGCCCGCGGCGCAGGCAGTCCCGCACCTCGGGGACGTCGCTCGCCGACTGGGCGTGGACCTGCAGCATCAGCAGGTCGCGGTCGGCGATGAGGTGCGCGTAGGCCAGCCCCATCGCGTCGAGCAGCCCCTGCGGGGAACGGTCGGTCGCCTCCTGGGCGCCGGCCGTGAGCGCGTCGACGACGCGGGCGTAGCAGTGCTCCACGGCGGCCAGGAACAGGCCGAGCTTGCCGTCGAAGAGCCGGAAGACGTACGCCGGGGAGATCCCGGCGTCCGCGGCGACGGCCGTCACCGGGGTCGCGTGGTAGCCGGCCCGGGCGAAGACCCGGGTCGCACTCGCGACGGCGAGGGCGCGTTGCGCCTCGGCGGTGGATCGGACGGCCATGTGTGTGAGTGAACACTCACAACACCGGTGCCGTCAAGCCCTCGGCGGCGGCACCACCCTAGGATCGGCTCCGACCCAGCTCCGCTCGTCCTCGAGCAGATCGGAGGAGTGACCGTGACGGACCCGCAGCGCTCGGCCGACCTCGCCGACCTCGCCCGCTCCCTGCAGCGCAGGTCCAGCCCGCAGGAGGTGATGGACGAGGTCGTCGCGGCCGCCGTCTCGCTCGTGCCCGGCGCCGAGCACGGCTCCGTCAGCCTCGTCACCGGCCGGCGCGGGGTGTTCTCCGCTGCCGCCACCAGCCAGGTCGCGCGCGACTTCGACAGCCTGCAGGAAGAGCTCGGCGAAGGACCGTGCCTGGAGGCGATGTTCAGCGAACCCGTCGTCCACGGGCCCGACCTGACGGCCGAGAGCCGCTGGCCGCGGCTGTCCAAGACCGCACCGGACACCCTGGGGATCCGCAGCGTCCTGTGCTTCCAGCTGTTCGTCCACGAGGAGAACACCCTCGGCGGGCTGAACCTGCTCGCCACCCGGGCCGACGCCTTCGACGAGGACGCCCCGGCCCTGGGTGCGGTCTTCGCCGCGCACGCCGCCTCCGCGCTGGCCGCTGCGCAGGAGCTGGACCAGATCAAGCAGGCGCTCGCCAGCCGCGACGTCATCGGGCAGGCCAAGGGCATGCTCATGGAGCGCTACGGGATGGGCCCGCAGCAGGCCTTCGCCCTGCTCGCCCGGCTCAGCCAGGACGAGAACGTCAAGCTGCACGAACTCGCCGAGCGGCTGGTGACCACCCGCACCCTGTGACGGTCAGGCGGGTGGGGGGCCCGTCGTGCCCCGGACCTGCAGCGACGCGGCGACGCGGTGGACCCTGGGCCCGCCGCCCGTCCCCGCCGCGCGCTCGGCGACGAACCGTCCGCTCTGCACGCCGATCGCGAAGGTGCCGTTGTCGACCGACGTGAGCGAGAGGTGCCGGATCGCGGCCAGGTGGGTGTTGTCGTACCCGACGACGGACACGTCCCCGGGGACGTCGAGGCCGAGGTCGTGCGCGGCGGACAGGACACCGATGGCGGCCAGGTCGTTGTAGGCCAGCAGCGCCGTCGGGCGCTCGGAGGCCTCCAGCAACCGCCGCGCGACGGCGTACCCGCTCTCCTCGCTCATGCCGCCGGGGACGACGAGGGCGCCCGCCCCGGCGGCGCCGCGGAAGCCCTGTGCCCGCAGCTCCCCGACGCGTCCGGGACCATTGAGGTGCGCCAGCCGACGGTGCCCGAGCGCGAGGAGGTGACGGGTTGCCGCCGTCGCACCGGACTCGTCGTCGTTGACGACGACGTCGGCGCCCAGGTCGTCCGGGTCCCACGTGCCGGCCAGCAGGACGGGGACCCCGTCGCGGGACGCGGCCCGCAGCGCGTCGCCGTCCTCGGTCGTGCCGACGACGACGACCGCGTCGACGCGCTGCGACCGCAACTGCTCCACGGCGGAGCGACCGATCTGCCGGGTGGTGGCCGAGTCGGCGAGGACCGGCGCGAGCCCGGCCCCGTCGAGCGAGGCCGTCAGTCCGGCCAGGAGGTCGACGAACCAGGGGTTGCGCAGGTCGTTGAGCAGGACGCCGACCATCCCCGAGCGGGTGCCGGCCAGTGCCCGGGCGACGCGGTCGGTGCGGTACCCGAGCTCCTCGGCGGCCTGGCGGACCGTGGCCCGACGGGCCTGGCTGACGCCCGGATCACCGCGCAGGGCGAGGGAGGCGAGGGACTTGGACACCCCGGCCCGGTCGGCGACGTCCCGGATCGTCGGCACCCGGGGTGCTCCGTTCCGATGGTCCCCGGCGCTCACCGGGCCAGCCTAGGGGCAGACGGGAAGCGACCTGGACGCTAGTCTGGACCGGTCCATTCTTGTCCAGTGCTCGCGGAGGAGCAGCTCGTGCCCGGACCGGGAACACCGAAGATCTCGATGAACGTCACGACGACGTTCTTCGGCAACGTCGTGCAGGACATCCGGATCGCCAGGGAGGCCGGGTTCGGCGGCATCGAACTCCAGAGCCCCAAGCTGTACCGCTACCTCGACGCCGGGTTCGCCGTCGAGACCCTGCCGCCGCTGCTGGACGGTCTGCAGGTCACCGGCCTCGGCGCCGTCCTGGACGTCGAGCGCCAGGGGAGCGCCCGCGAGGAGTTCCTCGCCGAGGTCCGCCGGATGTGCGCCGTCGCCGAGGTCGTCGGCGCCCCGATCGTCCAGCTGTGCACCGGCCCCGTCGACTGGCACGTCGTCGAGGACTTCCGCGCCGGCGTCCTGGCCGCCGACGACCCCCGCTACCGGGGAACCCTCGGCCTCGACGAGGCCGAGGCCGTCGCGGTCACGGCCGCCAACGTGCGCGAGGCCGCGGACATCGCGGCCGGCCACGGCCTCGAGCTCTACCTCGAACCCCTCGCCTGGGCCCGGCTCAGCCGCTGCCGGCACGCCCTCGCCGTCATCGAGGCCGTCGGTCGCGACAACGTCGGCATCGCGCTCGACACGTGGCACTTCTGGACGACGGGCGACACCCTGGAGGAGGTCGCCGCACTGCCGAAGGAGCTCATCAAGGCCGTCCACCTCTCCGACGGTGTCGAGCTCGACCGCGAGCGGGACGTCCCCGCGCAGGACGTGCACCGCGACGTCGTCCTCGGTGGAGGCTCGATCCCGTTGCAGCAGTGGGTGGACGCGATCAAGTCCACGGGGTACGACGGGTGGTGGGTGTCGGAGATGTTCTCCCGGCGGGCGAACGAGCAGGACCCGCTGCTCGTCGCGACGACCATGCGCAACCTCCTCTCCCTCCTGGTGAGCTGAGGCCGCCGTGCAGCGCTTCGCCCTCGTCGGTGCAGGTTTCATCGGCGCCGTCCACGCCCGCAACCTCGCCGCCCACCCCGGCGTCGAGTTCGTCGTCGTCCACGACGTCGACGGTGCCCGCGCCGACGACCTCGCCCGCGCTCACGGGACGCGGGGGACGACCGACCTCGACGACGTGTTCGACCCCACCCGTGTCGACGCCGTGTTCATCGCCTCCTCCACGCCCACCCACGCCGAGCACCTGCGGAACGCCGCCGACGCCGGCCTCGCCGTCCTGTGCGAGAAACCCGTCGCGACCGACCTCGGCAGCGCCCGCGCCGTCGTCGAGCACGTCCGGGCCGCGGGCGTTCCGGCGATGCTCGACTTCAACCGCCGGTTCGACCGCGACCACGCCGAACTCGCACGCGTCGTCGCGGCCGGCGAGGTGGGCTCCGTCGAACTCCTGCAGCTCACCTCCCGCGGTCCGTCGATGCCGCCGCTGGAGTACCTGCGCGCCTCCGGCGGCCAGTTGCGGGACCAGGCCGTCCACTTCTTCGACCTCGCCCGCTGGATCAGCGGCCAGGACCCGGTGTCGGTGTCCGTCACGGGCTCGGCGCTCGCCGACCCGCGCCTGGCCGAGTTCGGCGACGTCGACACCTCGGTGGCGACGCTGACCCTGCCCTCGGGGGCGCTCGTGCAGGTCGACTGCCTGCGCCGCACGGGGTACGGGTACGACGAGCGCATCGAGGTCGTGGGGTCGACGGGGCTCGTCGAGTCGCGGCGGATGGCGGCCGGGAACGTGGTGCGCCGCAGCGGGACGCGCGCCGTCGAGGACGGACTGCACGCCGGCTGGTTCGAGCGCGTGGAGCCGACCTACGCCGCGGCCCTCGACGCGTTCGTCCGGGCCCTGGAGGCCGGGACGCCCCCACCCGTGGGCCTCGAGGACGGTCTGGCGGCGCAGGCGGTCGCGGAGGCGGCGACGCGCGCGCTCACGAGTGGCCGGACGGAGACCGTGCAGTACTGAGGGCGGGTCAGCGTCCGCGCACGTCGACGACGGTCACGTTCACCTCGGTCACCCGCAGGTCCGTCATCTGCCGCACGCCCTCGCTGACCGAACGCCGCACCTGCGACATGAGGTCGACGAGGTCGGTGCCGGTCTCGGCCACCAGCGTGAGGTCCACCGTCGCGTGCGTGGGGCAGACGGTGGCCACCGCGTCGGGTGCGCTGCCGGCCTCCCCGACGACCCCCGGGACCGCCGAGGCGGCCAGGCCGGCGATGGTCGCGACCACGCTCTCGCTCATCAGGGTCACCTCGTCCGCCTCGTCCGAGGCGTCGGGACTGGGCTGCGGCACCGGTCGTGCCTCCTCGGACGTGGTGGGCGGGAGCCGGTCCGGCGGAGCGGCCTGAGAGAGGCTTACACCGTAAGCGGACGAGACGCCAGCCCCGCGGGCGGACGCGCCGCGGCGGTGCCAGGATCGGGGCGTGCCAGGGACCCCCGACGCAGGCGCCGGTGCCTCCTCCCAGCGGTCCGGACCCTCGGCGGAGTCCGTGGTGCCCGACGTCGACGAACTCGTCGTCGCGGGGGAGGGGCGCCCGTCGGACCGCGTGCCGCTGAGCCGGCAGCGGATCCTCGCCGTGGCGCTGCAGTTCATCGACGAGGACGGGCTCGGGGCGCTCACCATGCGCCGGCTCGGGGCCCGGCTCGGCGTCGAGGCGATGTCCCTGTACCGCTACGTGCCCGGGCGCGAGGACCTGCTCGACGGTGTGGTGGACGCCCTCGTCGAGGAACTCGGTCGCGACCCCGAGGTGCTGCGGACGCCGACGCACGGTTGGCAGGACTTCCTGCAGCGGCTGGCGCACGGCGTGCGGCGGGTGGCGATCACCCACCCCCGGGCCTTCCCGCTCATCGCCTCCACCCCGCCGGAGGCGCCGTGGCTGCGTCCGCCGCTGCGCAGCGTCGAGTGGGTGGAGGCCTTCCTGTCCGGGCTGGTGGCGGAGGGGTTTTCCGACGACCAGGCCGTCGCCGCCTACCGGGCGTTCACGAGCTTCCTGCTGGGGAACCTGCTCCTGGAGGTCGCCCAGCGCGGCGGGGCCGTCGGGCCCCTGGACCTCGTCGACGAGGAGCAGCCCGTCGGCGGCCTGGACGACGCCCCCCACGTCCGCCGCCTGGCCGCGCAGCTGGCGGAGGACCGCGCCCTGCAGGAGTTCGAGGAGTCCCTCGAGAGCCTCATCGACCGCGTCTCGGTGCTGGTGCTGGGCACGAGCGGAGCGTGAGGCGGCCGGGGCCGTCGCTCGCGGCCCCGGTGGGGCGGGTTCCCGGCTGGTGTCCAGCTCGGCGCTCGAGGCTGGCGGCGTGCGCATCGCCCTGATCGTCCTGTGCTTCTTCTTCCCCTTCCTCGCGGTCCTGCTCAAGGACGGTCCCAGCAGGAAGGTCCTCATCGCCTTCCTCCTCCAGCTGCTGGGACACGTCCCGGGGGTCGTGTACGGACTGCTGGTGGTGACGCGCGACTGACGGCGCTCACCGCGGTGTCTTGGAGCCCACCGGGTTCGCAGTCCTCCCGCCCGTCGCCACCCACGCCCCCGTCCGTCTCGACGACGTCGCCCGTGACGCGGCCCTGGCCAGAGCGCGGGAGGCCGTCACCGGTCCGTCGACCCGCTGACCCCACGCGGTAGCTTCGCCGACGTGCCCGTCCCGCCTGCCCACCCGAGGACCGACCGCGTCGTGGACGGTGCGGCCGACCCCGAGGGGTCCTGACCCGGCGTGGGACTGCGCAGCCGGCCGGAGTCCCTCGCGGTGGCCTCCCTGCTCGCCGCGACGGGCGGCTTCCTCGACGCCAGCACCTACCTCGCCCGCGGAGGCGTGCTGGCGGCGGCGCAGACCGGCAACGTCGTCCTGATGGGCGTCGCCGCGGCGGCCGGTGACGTCGGGAAGGCCTTGGGCCACCTCCCGAGCCTGCTCGCGTTCCTCGCCGGGGTGCTCCTGACCGAGGTCCTCGACGGTCCGCGGGCGCGGCGGCTGCTGCGCCGACCGGTCCGCGCGGTCCTGCTCCTGCAGGTGGCGGTCCTCGTCGCCGTCGGGTTCGTCCCCCTCGCCCCGGTGGGCACCACGACCACCTCGATCGCCTCCGCCGGCGTGGCGTTCGCGGCCGCGATGCAGGTCAACGTGTTCCGCTCGGTGCGGGGCCTGACGTACGCGACGACGTTCGCGTCGGGGAACCTGCGCAGCCTCGTCGAGAAGACCTACGCCGTCGTCCGGCGCCGCGGGGACCCCGAGAGCACCGGCCGGCAGGCCCGGGACCTCGCCACCGTGATGGTCTGCTTCGCGAGCGGCGCGTTCGCCGGGGCCCTCGCCACCGACGCCTGGGGGGCGCGCGGCACCTGGGGCGGCGCCGTCCTCCTGCTCGTCGTCCTGGTCCTGGTCGTCCAGGAGACGCGGCGCATCGAGCGCGGCTGACTCCTCACGTCGCAACGTCGTGCGCGGCACCGCGAGTGCGGCCACCAACCCCAGCACGGAGGCGCCAGCGGCCGGCACGGGGTTCGTCGCAGGCTCCGGTGTCGACCTCGCGCTCGAACCGGTCGTCACCCCGAGGGCCCACCCGGGGACCCTGCTGGACCGCCCGCCGGACGTCCGTCCGGGAGGGCGCCGGCCCTCGGCGGAACTCTCAGTCGACGATGTCGAAGATGGTCACGAGCTTGGTGACCTGGAGCAGGTACAGCACCTGCGGCGCAGGCTTCACGAGCGTCACGCGGTGCGGGGTGACCGCTCGCGTGAGGCGCACCAGGAACGAGGCGCCGGTGGACTCCAGGAACGTCACGGCGGACAGGTCGACCCGCACGGGCAGTCCCGCGGCCCCGGCCCGGGCGCACAGGTCGTCCAGGACGTTGCCGAGGGCGGCGTCCACCTCACCGTGCAGGGTGATCGTGGTGAGCCGGGCCTCGTGGTCGACCTCGAGGTGACCGCCGTCGGTCGCCTCGTCGGGGCCCTGGCCGAGCTCGGAGTTGGTCACGCTGGTCCTTCGCTTCGTCGTCCGCTCCGGTCCGGAGCGGTCTCACGGGGAGAGTAGGTCACGTCGGCTCGTCGTCACAGGGGTCGGCGTGGCGTGCCGGTGCGTCGCGCGTCCGTCGTGGTGCTCCTGGCGCAGGCGCTCCTGCCGGTCCAGGCGGCACCAGACGGTCTTGACCGTCTGCACGGGCGGGACGGACGCGTGGTGGTCCCGACCGGGGGGGTGGTGCCTCACCCCCCAGTCCCGGCTCAGCAGCTCGACGAGGTGGACGCCGCGCCCACCCAGGTCTGCGGGGTCGGCGACCGTCGTCACGGGAGCGGCGGGGTCACCGTCGCTGACCGACAGGACCACGCCCTCGGCCTCCACGCACTCCAGGCGCAGCACGATCGGGGGCCCTGCGTGGCGGACGGCGTTCGTCACGAGTTCGGTGAACAGCAGCTTGGCCTGGTCCAGGTGGGCGCTGGAGTGCTGGTGGCACCAGTGCTCCTCCAGGAAGTGGCGGGCCAACCGCCCCGACGACAGGTCGACCGGGACGACCAGGGTCGAGGCAGGGGTGGGCACGCACACCAGCTCATGGTGGGGCGAGGGAGCCCGGCGCGCTCGTCGGCGCTCAGCGGGCCCGGCGGACGGAGTGCCCCGCACCGCTCGTCGAGGTCGTGTCCGGCGCGGTGCCCGACCTCCGGGACCCGCGCTTGCCCACGACCTTGGCGGAGGCGCGGAGGCCGCGGGACAGGACGGTCTTGCCCTCCGCGCGCTCCAGCCGGGTGGCCAGGTGGTCGAGGGCCTTGGCGCTCAACGGGACCGCCACACCCCCCACGAACCAGCGCTTCGCGCCCTGGGAGAACTTGTTCGGCACGACGAACTCCTCTGCTGCGTGGGGGTGGAACGGGAGGCACCCGGGCGCGGCCGTCTTCTCGACCGGGCCCGGGCGCAGCAGGCGTGCTGCCTCAGGGCGTCACTGGACGCGGGGCGCGCTCTGCTCGTCGTCCTGGTCGTCGTCCTCGGGCAGGTGGACGTCGGAGACTTCGAGGTTGACCTCGGTGACCTCCAGGCCGGTCATGCGCTCGACGGAGGCGATGACGTTGCGGCGCACGGCGGAGGCGAGGTCGGCGATGGGGACGCCGTACTCGGCGATCAGCGTGATGTCGACGGCGGCCTGGCGTTCGCCGACCTCGACGGAGACGCCCTGGGAGTGGTTGGTGCGGCCGCCGGGGATGCGCTCGCGCAGGGCGCCGACGGCGCGGGCGGCGCCGCCGCCGAGGGCGTGGACGCCGGAGATGTCGCGTGCGGCGATGCCGGCGATCTTGGAGACGACGGTGTCGGCGATGGTGGTCGCGCCGTGGTCGCTGCTCAGGCCGGAGCGCTGGCTGCTGCCGTTCGCCGGGGCGGTGCCGGTGACGTTCGGGCGGGTGGTGGCAGTCGTGTCGGACACGATTCCTCCTGGTCTCTCCGGTCGGGGTCCGGCCGCGCGGTTGCAGCCGGTTCAGGGGGTTGGAGCGCCGCCGCGACGGATCGTCACGCTCCAGGCCTTGTGAGCTGCATCACACACCCCGTCCGAGCAGGTGCTACCCATGCGTGCGCGGGTCGACGAGATCCCCTTCTAGACAAGGGTTTTGCGGTATCACAGGCCGATTCGTTCGACTCGCGGCGTGTCGGGCGACGTGGTGCGCTTCAACCGCACCAACCGCACCACCGTCCGGGAAGAGCTGTGGAGAAGACCTCGTGGATGCAGAACGCGCTGACGTTCCCGACGACGTGCTCGCTCGGCGAGCAGGTCTCGGGGACCGTGACGCCTTCGCACTCATCGTGGACCGCCACGGTCCCGCTCTCCTGCGCTACGCGGGCAACCTGTTGCACCGCAGCGACCAGGCCGAGGACTGCGTCCAGGACGCCTTCCTCGCCGCCTGGCGCGGGCTGCCCACCTTCCGCGGCGACTCGACGTTGCGCACCTGGCTCTTCACCCTAGCCCGCCACGCGGCCTTCGCCCGCCTGCGCCGCTGGCCCAACGCCGGCAGCCGCCCCTTCATCCCGGTCGAGGAGGTGCAGGACCGGCTGCGCGACTTGCGGGAGGACCCCGAGCGGTCCAGCGTGGAGAGCGCCCTGCGCGAGGCCCTCGAACTCGCCCTGCAGCTGCTGCCACCGCGACAACGCACCGCGTGGCTGCTGCGCGAGGTGGAGGGACTGAGCTACGAGGAGGTCGCCTCCGTGCTCGGCACCACGTCGACCGCCGTGCGCGGTCTCCTGGAACGCTCCCGGACCACCCTGGCCACGACCCTGGAGGAATGGCGGTGACCACGACTCCCGACCACAACCCTGCGAACCCCGCGACTCCGGCGTCCGGGGACCAACTGCTGGCGCAGGCCGCCGAAGCGCTCCGGTTGCACACCCCCTCGGGGTGGCAGGTCTTCCGGGTCAACCTCCTCGAGACGGTCCGCCGGGCCTACCGCCCCTCGGCCCCCATCCGCGGCCGGCACGAACGCGGCGAGTTCGTCGTCTCCTGCGACGTCCTGACCGCCGACGTGCGCGAGGCGGTCGACCGGTTGCCGCAGGCCGAGGTCACCGCGGTGCGGTGCGTCACCGATGAGCAGGACCACCTCGAGCTCCTCACCGTCGAGACCGGCGTCCGGTACGGCGCCCACGTCCCCACCGCGGCCGAGGAGGTCCGCCGCGCGGTGGTGGGGACCATCCGCGAACTGCTCGGCGAGGTCGACGGGGTCCGCGTCCACGTGCACGTGGGTGACGTCTTCCCCTGACCGGTCCCTGACACGACGGCGCCCCTCCCCGGGCCGGGGAGGGGCGATCTCGTCGGTGGTTCTCAGCGACGGCCCGGCAGCAAGCCCTTCACGACCTGCGACGCCTTCTGCTGCTCACCCTGCTGAGCCGTCAGGACGAGCAGGACGCCCGTCAGTGCCGGAATGGTCCACTGCAGCACCTTCAGCTTCTTCATGGACGACGCCACGTCCGGCGGGGTGTCCGCGTTCGGGTCGACGCCGGAGTTCGCCGGCGCCTTGGAGTCCTTCCCGAGGCGAGCCCCCTCCAGCCCGGACCAGGCGGTCACGCCCATCGCGGCCAGGGTCACCACGGTCTTGACGGCGCTGTTCCCGCGCGTCCCCGACTGGGCCACGACCCGGCCGCGGTTCGCGGTCAGCAGCCCGATGGCGCCGACGGAGTGCGCCGCCAGCGCGGCCGCGTTCACCGGCGCCCACCGGGCCCAGCCGGCGGCGGCGACGTGCGTGCGGTCGGACGGGTCGCCCACGGCCGCGGAGGCACCGTTGAGGCCGACCGCCCCGAACAGCGAACCGCCGAACCAGGCGGCCAGCCCGATGTCGTGCAGCGAACGGATGACGGTCTGACGTTCTCCCACGGTGTCCTGCTCCTCCTCGGTGCGTCGCCGCCGCGGAACTCCTCCGCGCGACGCCGGTGCAGTCACCGGCAGCCACCTCCTACCCCGTGGAACCGTCGACAACCCCACGGTTGAACGCGCTCCCAGCGGGAAGGAGGAGGCGGGACGTCGCGAGGAACACGTGAGGAACACCGCGACGATCACCGCGATCCGCGACTGCAGGACGAGAGGGAGACCATGGCCCGCAACAGCTTCACGCCCGAGGACCTCTACGAAGCGACCGTCGTCGCCGACGACGGCGACAAGATCGGCAAGGTCGAGGACGTCTACCTCGACAACGCGACCGGCCAGCCCGAGTGGGTCTCGGTCAAGACCGGTCTGTTCGGTTCCAACCTGTCCCTCATCCCCCTCGCCGAGGCGCAGGCGAACGCGGGGACGCTGACCGTGCCGTTCGGCAAGGCGAAGGTCAAGGACGCCCCGCACCACGACCCGGGCCGCGAGCTCAGCGAGTCCGACGAGGACGAGCTCTACCGGTACTACGGCCTCGGGACGGGGCAGGCAGTCCGGGACACCGGCACCGCGACCGGTGACGCGACGGGCACGGCGACGACCGGCGGCGCCGGGTACGACCTGGCCGACGACACCCGCGAGCGGAGCACCGTGGGTCACGACACCGTCGGCCACGACACGTCGGGCCCCACCACGGACGACGCCATGACGCGTTCCAAGGAGGAGCTGCGCGTGGGCACCGAGACGGTGGAGCGCGGCCGCGCCCGCCTGCGCAAGCACATCACCACCGAGAACGTGTCGCGCACCGTGCCCGTCTCGCACGAGGAGGTCCGCGTCACGCGCGAGCCCATCACGGAGGAGAACCGCGGCGCCGCCCTGTCCGGCGGTGACCTGACGGAGGAGGAGCACGAGGTGGTCCTCACCGAGGAGCGCGCCGTCGCCGAGAAGGAGACCGTCCCGGTGGAGCGCGTGCGCCTCGACACCGAGACCGTCCAGGGCGAGGAGACCGTGCAGGCCGAACTGCGCGAGGAGCAGATCGACCTCGACGCGGGCGAGCGCACCACGCGCGGGGCGGACCGCTCCTGAACCACCGCCCCGACGACGTCCCGGCCGACGGGGCCACCCCCGAGGTGGTCCTGTCGGCGGAGGCGCTGCGCACCCGCACCGTGCGGGTGGCCCGGGAACGCGTCCGCATCAGCAAGCGCATCGTCGAGACGACGCGCACCGTCGAGGTGCCCGTCCGGGTCGAGCAGCTCGTCGTCGTCCACGAACCGCTCGGACCGGGTGACCCCGTCCCGGACGTGGACCCCTCGGTGCCCGTCGAGGAACTCGTCGTCGTGCTCCACGAGGAGGTCCCCGAGGTCACGCTCCGCGTGCACCCCGTCGAACTCGTGCGCGTCGGGGTCGAGACGGTGTCCGGCGAGGTGGTGGTCGAGACCACGCTCCGCGCCGAGGAGGTCGAGGTCGACGGGCCGCCCCTCCCGGGGAACTGAGGCGTCCCGGGGGCGTTCAGGAGGAGTGGACGTACTCGGGGTGCCCGCGCGGGCGCTGCGCGACAGGACCGGGGGCACGCTCGACCGCCCCCTCGCTGGGGGCGGGTCGTTCCCGCTGACGTGGGTCCGCTCCGGTCCCCCGCAGGACGTCCCCGTCCTGGTCGTCCCCGGGGGCCCCGGCATGGCGTCCGTCCTGCCGTACGAGCGGTTGCGCGCCACGGCCGCCGCCCACGGCGTCGGCTCGGTGATGGTCGAGCACCGGGGGATCGGGTTGTCCCGCACGGACGGCGCGGGTCGTGACCTGCCGGTCGCCGAGGTGACCGTCGAGGCCGCGGCGGACGACCTGGCCGCGGTCCTGGACCACCTCCGGATCGAGCGGGTCGTCGTCGACGGCAGTTCCTACGGGACCTACCTGGCGCAGGTGTTCGGGGTCCGGCACCCGCACCGCGTCGCGGCGATGGTCCTGGACTCGCCGCTGCTGTCCGTGGCCGACGACCTCGTGGCCGTCCGGGCGCACCGGCGTCGGCTGCTGTGGGACGCCGACACCCCGCTGGCCGCTGCGGTGCGGTCGGTGGACGCCGACCCGGACGAGGTCGCCTCCGTGGTCCCCACCGTCTACGAGTTCGCGGGCCCCGAGGCACTGCTGCGGCTGCTGCGCGCGCGTGCGGAGGGGAAGCTCGCGGGGCTGTGGCGGCAGGTCGCACGGCTCTCCGAGGGTGAGCTCGACGGCCGGGGAGTGCGCCACGTCACCGAACCCGACCTCGTGGCCGGCATCGGCTTCGGCCAGCTCGGGTACGGGCTGCCGCCGGACGGCGGGCCGCTGGACCCGCAGGTCGCCTTCGCCCGCGTGGCCGCCTCGCGTCCGCCGTACCGGGGCGAACCGTACGACCTGCCGTCGCTCGTCCCGGGGTTCACGTGGCCCACGGTCGTGGTGTCCGGCGACCTCGACCTGCGGACGCCGCGGCCGATCGCCGAGCGTCTGGTGGACCTCCTGCCCGACGGGGTCCTGCTCGAGCTGCCCGGTCTCGGGCACAGCGCGATGGACACCCACCAGCGAGCGGCCGTCCTCGTGGCCGCGGCCGTCCAGGCCGGCACGGCGCACCGGTTGCCGGCGCTCGCGGACCGCATCGCGGCGCTGCCCCGCCGCGGGGCGTCGCGGTTGCTCGGCACGGCCGTCCGGGCCGCCGTCCGACTCGGGGGCTGACCCGGGCGTCTGCCCGTCACTCGCCGTCGGCGAGGACGAACGGCCACACCGAGTCCGCCCCGGCCCGCCGAACGAGTCGGGAGGCGACCGTCAACGTCCAGCCGCTGCGCGTCCGGTCGTCCACGAGCAGCAGGTTGCGGCCGCGGACGAGGTCGGGGTCGGGGAGTTCGAAGCGCCGCACGACCTGGGCCAGCCGGTGCGCGGAGTTCACGTCCGTCCGCGTCGGGGAGTCGTCGAGCAGACGGAACGTCGTCACCAGCGGGAGCCCCGTGTACCGCGCCAGACCGTCCGCGAGGTGGGACACGAGCTGGGGACGCGAGGCCGAGCACATGGCCACGATCCCGTCGAGACCCAGCTCGCGCGCCCAGTCGTCGAGCACGGCGGCCGCGGCGTGCCGCAGCGGGACCGGCGTCTCCTGGTCCGGGGAACCGGGGGCGAACAGTTCGCGCACCGGCCCACCCCAGCCGAGGTCGGTGGTCCGGGCCACCGCGCGACCGACGCCGGGTTGCTCCGCCGGCGCGATCCGCCCGGACAGGGCGACGTCCATCCCCTTCATGCCCGTGGGCCACACCTTCTTCGGTTCCAGGGGGACACCGGGTCGGTCCAGGTCCGCGCCGGCCTGCGCCACGGCCGTCTCGTCGACGGTGACCGCGACGTCGAAACCCCCGCAGTTGTCGCAGCGGCCGCACGGTGCCGCGTCCGCGTCGTCCAGGGCGCGGCGCAGGAACTCCAGCCGGCACCCCGTCGTGCTGACGTAGTCGACCATCGCCTGCTGCTCGACCTCGCGGGTCGCGCTGACCCGCGCGTACCGTTCGGCGTCGTAGGCCCACTCCTGACCCGTCGCCTGCCATCCGCCCTTCACCCGCCGGACGGCGCCGTCGACGTCGAGCACCTTGAGCATGAGTTCGAGGCGGTTGCGCCGCAACGTCACCCGCGTCTCCAGGGCCTGCGTGGACAGGGGTTCTCCGGCGTCGGCCAGGACGCTCAGCGCGAGGCGCACGTCCTCCTCGGCCGGGAACCCGATCGAGGCGAAGTACCGCCAGATGTCGCGGTCCTCGGCGCCCGGCAGCAGCACGACCTCGGCGTTGTCGATGCCGCGGCCCGCGCGCCCCACCTGCTGGTAGTAGGCGATCGGGGAACTCGGTGCCCCCAGGTGCACCACGAACCCCAGGTCCGGTTTGTCGAACCCCATGCCCAGCGCGCTCGTCGCGACGAGCACCTTCACCCGGTCGTTGACGAGGTCGTCCTCGGCCTGCAGCCGCTCCACGGCCTCCGTCTGCCCGGTGTACGGGACGGCCTCGATGCCGTGCGAGCGCAGGTGCGCGGCGACGTCGGTGGCCGCCGACACCGTCAGCACGTAGACGATCCCCGACCCGGGCAGTTCCGGGAGGTGCTGCACCAGCCACGCGAGCCGGTGGGCGTGCGAGGGCATCCGGACGACGGCCAGCCGCAACGACTCCCGGTCCAGGGAACCCCGCAGGACCAGCACGTCCTCGAGCGTGCGGGTGCCCGTCACCGACAACTGCTCGGCGACGTCGGCCGTCACGCGCGCGTTCGCCGTCGCCGTGGTGGCCAGGACCGGGATCCCGTCGGGCAGGTCGGCCAGCAGCGTCCGGATCCGGCGGTAGTCCGGCCGGAAGTCGTGGCCCCAGTCCGAGACGCAGTGCGCCTCGTCGACGACGAGCAACCCCGTGGTCGCGGCCAGCGGGGGCAGCACCTCGTCGCGGAACCCGGGGTTGTTGAGGCGTTCGGGGGAGACGAGGAGGACGTCGACGGCGCCCGCGCGGACCTCCTCGTACACCCGGCCCCAGTCGTCCCCGTTGGTCGAGTTCACCGTCACGGCCCGCACGCCGGCCCGTTCGGCGGCCGCGATCTGGTTGCGCATCAACGCGAGCAGGGGGGAGACGATGACCGTCGGGCCGGACCCGCGGGCGCGCAGCAGGGCCGTCGCCACGAAGTACACCGCCGACTTGCCCCACCCCGTCCGCTGGACGACCAGGGCCCGGCGCCGGTCGGCCACGAGCGCCTCGATCGCCGTCCACTGGTCCTCGCGCAGGGCCGCGGCCGGGTCGCCGACCAGGCGGCGCAGGACCTCCTCGGCCTCGGCGCGCAGGTCGGCGCGCGCGTCGGCGCTCACGGGCTGAGGGACTGCTCCAGCGGACATGCCCCGGATGCTGCCACCGTCCTCCGACAGAGCGGTCACGGCAGACTGGAGGCTGTGGACGACACGGTCCCGGCCCGCCTGAGGACCGAGCGCACCCTCTGGTGCTGCACCCTGCGCCCCGACGGGTCCCCGCACCTGACCCCCGTCTGGTTCGTCCACCTCGCCGGCGCCTTCTGGATCGGGACGGCGGCCCACAGCGTCAAGGTGCGCAACGTGCGCGCCGACCCGCGCGTCAGCCTCGCCCTGCCCGACGGGGACGCGCCGGTCGTGGCCGAGGGGGACGCGGCCGTGCGCACCAGCGGGTACCCGGACGAGGTCGTCGCCGCCTTCGACGCCAAGTACGGATGGGACGTGCGGGACCCCCTGGGCGACGGGACCCCGGGGGCGCTGCTCGAGGTCGGCGTCCGGCGCTGGCTCATGGCGGGCACCGCGTGAGCGTCGACCCCGGTCCGTCCGTCCCCACCGGGTTGCACCTCCGAGGTGGTGCTTGACTGCCACGGTGCGCTACGTCGTCATCGGAGCAGGAGCCATCGGCGGGACCCTCGGGGGCCGCCTGGGACAGCACGGTCACGAGGTCGTCCTCGTCGCCCGTGGCGCGCACGCCGACCGCCTGCGCGCCAGGGGGTTGCAGCTGCTGACGCCGACCGGGCCCGTCGAGCTGCACGCCCCGGTCGCGAACTCGCCGGCGGACGTCGAGCTCACGCCCGACGACGTGCTCGTCCTCGCCGTGAAGGTCCAGGACGCGGCGGCGCTGCTCGCCGACTGGGCCGCCGCCCCCGTCGGGGACTCCACGGCCGGTCAGACCCTGCCCGTCGTCTGCGCGCAGAACGGGGTCGAGGGCGAGCGGCTGGCGCTGCGGTGGTTCCGCCGCGTCGTCGGGGCCTGCGTGTTCCTGCCCGCCAGCCACCTCGAACCCGGCGTCGTCATCTCCGAGGGCACGCCCGTCTCCGGCGGCCTCGTCCTCGGGCGCTACCCGCACGGCCGGGACGAGCTGGTCGAGACCATCGCGGCCGACCTCGCCGCCTCGGGGTTCGCGACGGCCGTCAGCGACGACGTCATGGCCGCCAAGCGCGGCAAGCTGCTCGACAACAGCGGCAACGCCCTCGACGCCGTCTGCCGGCCGGGGCCGGGCTGGGAGGAGCTGCGGTCGCGGGCCCGCGCGGAGGGCGAGGCCGTCCTGGCCGCGGCCGGTTCCCCGGCGCTGACCCGCGAGCGGGCGCTCCCGCAGCTGGCCGAGCTCGGCTTCCAGACGGCCGAGGTCGCCGGGACCGAGCGCCTGGGCTCCTCGAGCTGGCAGAGCCTGCACCGCGGCGGCTCCATCGAGACCGACTGGCTGAACGGCGAGATCGTCCACCTGGGCCGCCGGCACGACGTCCCCACCCCCGTCAACGAGGCCCTGCAGCTGCTCGCCGCGACGTCGGTGCGCGAGGGCCTGGGACCGCGGGCGTTCGACGCGGCGGACGTGCTGGCGCTCGCGGACGGGCACGAGAGCGAGCGCGCGGGGGAGCCCGCGGCGGTCGGCGCGGAACGGGCCTGAGAGGCTGACCGGCATGCGCGTGGACCACGTCGGCTTCGCCGCCGGGCCGGAGGGCCTGGCCGAGAGCGCCCGGTCCCTGGCGGCGCGGCTCGGCGTGCGGGTCGTCGAGGGTGGTCCCCACCCCCGCTTCGGCACCCGCAACGCGGTCCTGCCGTTGTCGGAGGGCACCTACGTCGAGGTCGTGGAGGTCCTCGACCACCCCGTCGCCGACAAGGCGCTCTTCGGGCGGGCCGTCCGTGAGCGCACCGAGGCCGGCGGCGGCTGGTTCGCGTGGAGCGTCCTCGTCGAGGACATCGAGAGCTACCGCGACCGGCTCGGCGAGGACATCGAGGAGGGCGTGCGCCGCCGTCCCGACGGGGTCGAGCTGCGCTGGCGGCAGATCGGCGCCCCCGCCCTCAACACCGAACCCCAGCTGCCCCTGCTCATCGAGTGGGACGGCCCGCAGACCCAGCACCCGTCGGCGCTCTCGCTGGCCGGCGGGACGCGCCTCGCGGGTCTCACGATCGCCGGTCAGCGTTCGCGCGTGCGCAACTGGCTCGGGTTGTCGGCGGAGTTCACCCCGGACCGCGTCGAGTTCACCTGGCTCGACGTCGTGGGCAGCCCGCGTGCGACGGGCCTGCGCTCGGTGACGTTCGAGACCACGCGCGGCACCGTCGAGATCTGAGCGCGGACCCGGATGGACTGGCCCGACTGGCTGCCCTCGCTGACGGCGTCGGCCATCGCCCTGCTCGTCGTCGACCTCGTCGTGCGCGTCACGGCCGTCGCCGTCGTCCCGGTGAACCGGCGACCGAGTTCGGCCCTGGCGTGGTTGCTGACGATCTTCTTCATCCCCTACGTCGGGGTCGCGGCGTTCCTGCTCATCGGCAACCCGAAGCTGCCGCGCGCCCGCCGGCGCAAGCAGCGGGAGATCAACCAGCTGATCCTCGACTCCACCAAGGGCATCGACCTCGTCTCGACCGAGCACCCGTGGCCGCCGTGGCTGTCCGGGATCGTCGAGCTGAACCGCAACCTCGGGTCCATGCCGCTCGTCGGCGGGAACTCCGCCGTGCTGTGCGGGGAGTACGACGAGGCGATCCGGGCGATGGCCCGCAGCATCGACGGTGCCCGCGAGTACGTCCACGTCGAGTTCTACATCATGACCAAGGACCCGACGAGCGAACCGTTCTTCACGGCCCTGGAACGCGCCGTCGAGCGGGGCGTGAAGGTCCGGCTCCTGCTGGACCACGTGGGGTCCCTGCGCTACCCCGGGTACCGGCGGACCATCCGCTACCTCGAGGACATCGGGGTCGAGTGGCACCCGATGCTGCCGGTGCAGCTGCACAAGCTGAAGTACCAGCGCCCGGACCTGCGCAACCACCGCAAGCTCCTCGTCGTCGACGGCGACGTCGCGTGGCTGGGGTCGCAGAACGTGCTGGACCGCAGCTACAACAAGCGCGGGAACCTCAAGCGCGGCCTGCAGTGGCAGGACCTCATGGTCCGGCTCGAGGGGCCGGTCGTCTCCGGGGTCGAGGCCATGTTCATCACCGACTGGTACTCCGAGACGGACGAGCTCCTGCAGTCCGAGCGCCCCGAGGTCTCCCCGGTGGGTTCCCCGGGACGGCTGGAGTGCCAGGTCGTCCCCAGCGGGCCGGGTTTCGACGGGGAGAACAACCTCAAGCTGTTCAACGCGCTGCTGTACTCCGCCCAGCGCCGCATCTCCATCACGAGCCCGTACTTCGTGCCGGACGAGTCGATGCTGTCGGCGATCACGACGGCCGCCGAACGGGGCGTGGACGTCGAGCTGTTCGTCTCCGAGCTCGGCGACCAGGCGCTCGTGCACTACGCCGAGTGCTCCTACTACGAGAACCTGCTGCGCGCGGGCGTGCGGATCTTCCGCTACCCCGCGCCGTACGTGCTGCACGCCAAGCACATGACGGTCGACGAGGAGGTCGCCGTCATCGGTTCCTCGAACATGGACATGCGCTCGTTCCTGCTCGACCTCGAACTCACCCTCATGGTGTGCGGCCGGGAGTTCTCCGACGACCTGCGCCGCGTCGAGGACGAGTACCGCGCCAAGTGCGCCGAGCTCACCCTGGAGCAGTGGCTGGCGCGGTCGCGGATGCAGGTCATCAAGGAGAACGTCGCGCGGCTCACGTCCGCGCTGCAGTGACTCCGGCGGGCCGCCGGACCCCGAGCGCCGCGAGCTCGAGGTCCGCCAGGTCGGCCACGACGCGCGCGTCCCCCGTCAGCCAGCCCGTGGCCGGATCGGGGTCGACGGCGAGCAGGACCGGTCCCGGCCTGCGCTGCAACGCCCGCAGCGCGAGCACGCGGTCCCCGGCTGAGGTGCCCGCCAGCCGGCGCGCGTCCCGGGCCCGCGCCGCCCAGCGCAGGCGCCGCACGACCCGCACCCCCACGACGACCAGGACCGGCAGCAACGCCGTCAGCAGCCCCAGGACGGTCGCCAGGTGCAGCACGGCGTCGCGCTGCTCCCCGGCGGCCCGGGCCAGGGACGCGGCGCTGTCGGCGGAGCGGTCCAGCAACCCCGCCACGTCGTCCCCCACGAGCGGGGCGCGCTCCAGCGAACCGCCCGTCGAGCGCAGCCCGTCGGCGAGCGCCGTGGACCCGTCCGCGAACCGGCGCGCCGGGTCCGCCACACCCGCGACGGCGGCGTGCACGGCCCGGCCGGCCAGGACCGAGGCGACGACGACGAGCAGGCAGCCGGCGTCGCCGACCACCTGCCGGGTCCGGCGGGCGGGCAGGTCGGCGTAGAGGGGCACCCCTCCAGTCTGGGTCAGCCCAGCTGTGAGTCCACCCAGCACCACCGCCACGCCTCGCCGGGTTCGGCGCTGACCATCGTCGGGTGGGCCGTCGCGGTGAAGTGGGCGCGGGAGTGCCGCAGCTCGGAGGAGTCGCAGCAGCCGGTGTAGCCGCAGTGCAGGCAGGTCCGCAGGTGCACCCACGCCTTGCCCGCGGCGACGCACTCGGCGCACCCGAGCGGCGGTGCGCCCCAGCGCTGCGTCGCCTCGTCCCGCCCGACCGAGACGCGCAGGTGGTCGCAGCCCTCGCCGGCCGTGCGGGGGGCCAGGGCGCGGTCGGGCGCCAGGGGTTCGAGGTCCTCGAGGCGGTCGAGCAGCGCCTCCTCGAAGTCGACGTCGGCCAGGGCGCGCTGCAGGACCTCCGGGCTGGCGGCGCCGCGGTCGCGGGCCTGCACGACGACGGCGCGTTCGGCGGCGAGCATCTCCAGTCGCAGCGTGGAGTAGACGACCGACGGGGTCATGACGTCGGACGAGGGACGGCCCAGCCGTTCCCACGCGGCGTGCGAGCGGGACTTCGACCGACCGCGCAGCTGCACCACCAGGTGCTTCGGCTCGTCGCCCGTGAGCAGCTCGTCGAGGCGGCGCAGCCCGGCCGCGGCCGCGGCGTCGCCGAGGGCGGCGGCCGCGAGCGCGTCCTGCGCGGGGTCGGGGCCGGGGATCGCGAGCCGGCGCACGACCGTCGGCAGCGTCAGCCCCTGCACGAGCAGCGTCCCGACCACGGTCGTGAACGCCGCGAGCAGCAGCACGTCCCGGCCGGGCACGTCCTCGGGGATGAGCTGCGCGGCGGCCAGGGTGACGACCCCGCGCATCCCCGCCCAGGACAGCAGCAGGGAGACGCCCGGGGACCAGGCCCGGGCGCGCAGGCGCGGCACGGCGTGGAAGAAGCCCGAGGCGGCGAAGACGAACACGAACCGGGCCGCGATCGTGGCGACGAGCACGCCGGCGCAGACGGCGAGGACCCGGGCACCGGAGTACCCGCTCTCGGCGGCCCCGGCCAGCAGCAGCGGGAACTGCAGGCCGATGAGCAGGAAGACCGCGTTCTCCAGGAGGAACGCGACCGTGCGCCAGTTCAACGTCTCGGCCACGCGGGAGGCCGCCGTCTGCACCTTCGGCGAGACGTGCGCCATCGCCAGGCCGGTGACGACCACCGCCAGCACCCCGGAGACGTGGAACGCCTCGGCCGGCAGGAACGCGAGGTAGGGGGCGACGAACGAGACCGCGGTGTCGAGGACGGGGTTCTCGATGCGGCGGCGGACGACGGCCAGGACGGCGGCGACGAGGCCGCCGATGAGCACCGCGCCCACGACGGCCAGGACGAACTCACCGCCGATGTGCCAGGGCGACAACTGCGTCGTCAGCGCCGACGTGGCCGCGGCCAGGGCGATGAGGGCGGAGGCGTCGTTGAGGAGGCTCTCCTCCTCGAGCATCGTGGCGACCCGGCGGGGCAGCCCCAGGCGCCGTCCGATGGCGGTGGCGGCCACGGCGTCCGGCGGGGCGACGACCGCGCCGAGCGCCATGCACGCCGCCAGCGCGACCCCCGGCAGCAGCCACGACGTGGTCCACCCCACGACGAGCGTCGTGAACACCACGAGGACGACCGAGAGGAGGACCGTCGCGGTCTTGTTGCGGCGGAAGTCGACGAGCGACGTCGACGCGGTGGCGGCGTAGAGCAGCGGGGGGAGCAGGCCGTTGAGGACCAGTTCCGGGCCGAGGGTGAACGACGGGACCCCTGGGACGAGGGCGGCGAGCGCGCCCACGACGACGAGCACCAGCGGGGTCGGCCAGCCGAACCGGTCGCAGGCCGCCGCCACCGCGCACACCCCGACCGTCAGCGCCACGAGCGCGATCGCGATCTCCACGGCGGGGAGACTACGGCTCGGCGCAGGGTCGCGGGACCGGGTCCCGGTGGGTGGTGGTCCATGGGTGCAGCCGCGGGTTCCGGTCCGCGGCTGCACCCGCGAGGCTCAGAACGGGTAGGACCCCGGGCGGCGGCGCATCGTGATCCAGCGCGTCTCGGTGAACGCCTCGACGTTCGCCTCGACCCCGCCGTGCCGCGAGCCCGTCCCCGACGACCCGACCCCGCCGAACGGGGCGTTGGCCTCGTCGTTCACCGTCTGGTCGTTGATGTGCACGATGCCGGTCGGGATGCGCTGCGCCAGCTCGTACCCGGCCATCGCGTCGGCCGTGACGATCCCCAGCGACAGGCCGTACTCCGTGTCGGCCGCGAGGGCCACGGCCTCGTCGTCGTCGCGGAAGGGGACGACGGAGGCGACGGGGCCGAACACCTCGTCGCAGTACGCGGCGGCGTCGCGCGGCGGGTTCGCGAGCACGGTCGGCCGGTAGAACAGGCCCTCGTACGTGCCCCCGGCGCGCAGCTGCGCCCCCTTGGCGACGGCGTCCTCGACGAGGCCGTGGACGCGGTCGCGCTGGGTCTCGTCGATGAGCGGGCCGAGGTGGACCTGGCCGGCCGCGGGGTCGCCGACGTGCATCGACTCGGCCTTGGCCGCGAGCTTCTCGACGTAGGACTCGTAGAGCGACTCGTGCACGAGGTGCCGGCCGACGGTCATGCAGATCTGCCCCTGGTGCAGGAACGCACCCCACGTCGCGAGGTTCACGGCCTCGTCGACGTCGGCGTCGTGCCGGACGAGGAACGCGGAGTTTCCGCCCAGTTCGAGGTGGGCGCGCTTGAGGTGCTTGCCGGCCAGCTCGCCGACGCTGCGACCGGCGCGGGTCGAACCGGTGAACGCGATGACGCGGACGCGCGGTTCGGTGACGAGGGCCTGCCCGACGTCCCCACCGCCGGGGACCAGCTGCAGCACGCCTGGCGGCAGCCCGGCCTCCTCGAAGATCCGGACCATCGTCACACCGCCCGTGACGACCGTGCGGGGGTCGGGCTTGAGCAGGACGGCGTTGCCGAGGGCCAGCGCGGGCGCGACGGCCCGGATGCCCAGGATGAGCGGCACGTTGAACGGGGAGATGACGCCGACGACCCCGACGGGCACGCGCTGGGACAGGGACAGCCGCGGCTCCTCGCTCGTCAGGACCGACCCCGACGCCGCCGAGGGCAGCGCGGCCGCCTCGTAGCACTCGGCGGCCGTGACGTGCAGGGCGAACCCGGCCAGCGGCGGGACGGCGCCGACCTCGCGCACGTTCCAGCCGGAGATCTCCTCGGCGTGCTCCTCCCACAGCTGCCCGGCGCGGCGCAGGACGGCGGCGCGGGCGGGGTGCGGCAGGGCGGCCCACTCGCGCTGGGCCTTCGCGGCGCCCTCCGCGGCGCGGGCGACGTCGTCCGCGTCCGCCATCCCGACCTCGACCAGGGTCTCGCCCGTGGCGGGTTCGACGCTGGGGGTGCTGCCGCCGCCGCCGCGCACCCAGGCGCCGTCGACGTGGATGCGGCCGGCGAAGTCCTGCGGGTCCAGAAGTGTCACGAGTCCTCCTCGACAGGTGTGGACCCCCATCGTGCACGACGCCTCAGGGGCGCAGGACCGTGATCCCCGCAGTCGTCGCGGCGCCGACGTCGGCCAGGGCGCGGGGTCCGGCTTCCAGCGGGCGTTCCCGCGTCACGAGCTCGGCGAGCGGGAAGCGCCCCGACGCGACGAGCGCCAGCAGGCGCGGGTAGTCGTGCGCCGCCATACCGTGGCTGCCGAGCACCTGCAGCTCCCCGGCGATGACGAGGTCCATCGGCACCGACGGCTTCCCGCCGGCGGCCGGCAGGAGCCCGACCTGCACGTGCCGACCGCGCCGGCGCAGGGACCGCACCGACCCCTCGCACGTGGCGGGCAGGCCCACGGCGTCGAGGGAGACGTGGGCTCCGCCCCCGGTGAACTCACGGACCGCCTCGACGGCGCCGTCGGCCGGGACGGCGTGCTCCGCCCCGAAGGTCAGCGCCAGCTCCCGGGCGGCGGGGGAGGGGTCGACGGCGACGACGCGCGCCCCGGCGGCGGCCGCGACGGCGACCGCGGACAGCCCCACCCCACCGGCCCCGTGCACGGCGACGAACTCCCCGGCGCGCACGGCCCCCACGTCGGTGACAGCGCGGAACGCCGTGGCGACCCGGCAGCCGAGCGCGGCCGCGGCGGAGGTGGAGAAACCCTCGGGCAGGGCGACGAGGTTCACGTCGGCGTGGTCGAGCGCGACCAGCTCGGCGAACGAGCCCCACCCGGTGAACCCCGGCTGGGTCTGCGACCGGCAGACCTGCTGGGCGCCCGCGGCGCACTCGGGGCACGTCCCGCAGGCCGTGACGAACGGGGTCGTGACGCGGTCGCCGACGTGCCAGTTCCGCACGTCGGCGCCGACCGCGGCGACCGTCCCGGCGAGTTCGTGCCCCGGCACGTGCGGCAGGACGACGTCGTCGTCGTGCCCCTGCCAGGCGTGCCAGTCGCTGCGGCACACACCCGTGGCCTCGACGGCCACCACGACCCCGTGCGGGGCGGGCGTGGGGTCGTCGACGTCGGCCAGGTGCGCGGGCGCGCCGAACTCGGTGACCAGGACGGCGCGCACGGCTCAGTCCTCGTCGAGGACGGACACCAGTGCGGCGGCGTCACCCGTGTAGTCGGCCGGCGTCAGCAGCGACAACCGCGCCGCCTCGCCCTCGGGCAGGCCGAGACCGGCGACGAACTCCTGCAGCTTGGCCTGGTCGACCTTGCGGCCGCGGGTGAGTTCCTTGAGGCGCTCGTAGGGTTCGGGCAGCCCGTGCACGCGCATGACGGACTGCACGGCCTCGCCGAGGACCTCCCAGTTCTGGTCCAGGTCCGCCGCGAGCGCCGCGGGGATCGCGTCGAGGCCGGCGAGGCCGCGCTGGGCGTTCTCGATCGCCAGCAGCGAGTGGCCGAACGCGACGCCGATGTTGCGCTGCATGGAGGAGTCGGTGAGGTCGCGCTGCATCCGCGACGTCGTGAGCGTCTCCTCCAGCACCCGGAACAGCCCGCCGGAGACCTCGAGGTTCGCCTCGGCGTTCTCGAAGCGGATGGGGTTCACCTTGTGCGGCATGGTGGAGGACCCGACGGTTCCCTGACCGCGGACCTGGGCGAAGAACCCGTAGGAGATGTACGTCCAGACGTCGGTGCAGAGGTTGTGCAGCACCCGGCCGAAGCGGGCGACGTCGGCGTACAGCTCGGCCTGCCAGTCGTGCGACTCGATCTGGGTGGTCAGCGGGTTCCAGGTGAGACCGAGACCGGTGACGAACTCGCGCGAGACGGCCGGCCAGTCCGTCGTGGGGACGGCGGCGCGGTGCGCGGCGTACGTCCCCGTCGCGCCGTTGAACTTGCCGAGGAACTCCGCGTCCGCGGTGCGGCGCAGCTGGCGGCGCATGCGGTGGGCGAGGACGGCGAGTTCCTTGCCGAGCGTCGTCGGCGTCGCGGGCTGGCCGTGCGTGCGCGACAGCATCGGGACGTCGCGCAGGTCGTGGGCCATCCGGACGACGTCGTCGACCAGGCTCGTCGCGGCGGGCAGCCAGACCTGCTGCACGGCGTCACGGACCATGAGCGCGTAGGAGAGGTTGTTGATGTCCTCGCTGGTGCAGAACAGGTGGGTGAGTTCGGCGACGTCCGCGAGCGACGTGCCCTCGAGGCGGCGCTTGATCCAGTACTCGACGGCCTTGACGTCGTGCACGGTGACGCGCTCGATCTCGCCGAGTTCGGCGACGGCCGCGGCGTCGAAGCGCAGCGGCAGTTCACGCAGGAACGCGGTCTCGTCCTCGGTGATGCGGCGCACACCCGGGACGACGTCGTGCGAGCCGAGGAAGACGAGCCACTCGACCTCGACGTGGATGCGCCGACGGTTCAGCGCCGCTTCGGACAGGTGCGCGGCCAGCGGGGCGACGGAGCGGCGGTAGCGCCCGTCGAGGGGGCCCAGCGCGGGGTCGCCCAGGTCGGCGGCGGTGAGGGTGGTGGCGGCGTCCAGCTCGTCGGTCACGGGCCACATGGTCCCACGCCGCCACCACCGCTCCCGCGGTCCCGGGTCGGCGGGACCGTCAGGCCTTGTCGACCGAGGACTCCTTGTGCGCGGCCTTCTTGCCGGACTTGTCGCTCTCCACGATGAGCTGCGGGTCGTCGTCGGACGCCTTCCGCTTCTGCCCGTACAGCTCGAAGTCGTCGGTCTTCTTGTCCGTGACCTTCCCCTCGGTCGTGCCCTGCGGGGTGTTCCACTCGACGTGATCGCCCTTCTTCACCATGCGTCCAGCGTCGGGGCAGTTCCGGGGCACCGCACGTCAGGGGAGGGGGTGCCGTCGCAGGACCGGTTCACCCGCGCGGGCGGGGTCGAGCGGGACGGGGGACCGCAGCACCCCGGCGCCCAGGGCGATGCAGCCGTCGGTCACCGGCGTGCAGCGCAGACCGCCGCGCCCGCGCAGCGCCCGGTGCGCCCCCGGCGCCGCGACACGGTCCATCCAGGCGCAGGGGTTGGCCGGCCGACCACCGTGCAGGGTGACGGACCCGGCCGCCGTGACGACGTCGAAGTCGTGCCCGCGCAACGGGTCCAGCTCCACCCCGCGGACCACCACGTTGCGCCGGGCCAGCAGCGGGTCCGGGACGGCGTCCAGCTCCAGGTCGCGGGCGACGGCCTCCCACGCCTCCAGGGCGAGGAACGTCACCGCGGCGTCCATGTGCGCGGCCTTGCCGAAGAACCGGTCCCCGCGGATCCCCTTGCCGGCGACGACCTCGACCACGTCCGGGGTGTGGGTGGGGACGTCCGCGGCGCCGTCGCGGGGGCGGCCGAAGTAGGCGTGCTCGGGGGAGACGAGGAGGTGGACCACCTCCACCGGGTACTCGTGGGTCACAGGGCCAGCGTCTCGCGTGCGGCGCGGACCGCCTGCCCGGCGTACCCGCCGCCGAACAGGACGGTGTGCACGAGCAGCGGGTGCAGCTGGTGCAGCGGGACGCGCCGCCGCCAGCCGGGCGCGAGCGACGCGGCTTCGGCGTGGGCGGCGAGGACCCGGTCCAGGTGCGGGAGCCCGAACAGCGCCAGCATGGCCAGGTCCGTCTCCGGGTGGCCGCCGTGGGCGGCGGGGTCGATGAGCACCGCTCCGTCGGAGGACCACAGCACGTTGCCCGACCACAGGTCGCCGTGCAGCCGGGCCGGCGCGGACGGTTCGCCCGGCAGGTCGCCGGCGAGGAGACGCTCGCAGACCGCGTCGACGACCTCGGCGTCGGCCGCGGTCAGGTGCCCGGCGTCGCGGGCGGCGCGCAGGTGGGGACGCAGCCGGTGCTCGGCGAAGAACTCGCTCCAGCGGGTCGATGTGGTCGTCATCGGCAAGGGCAGCGCCGCGATCCAGCCGTCCCCCGCCAGGTCCGGGGGCGGCGCGCCGAACCGGTCCGCCCCGGCGGCGTGGGTGCGGGCGAGGTCGCGTCCGAACGCCTCCGCGTCCGCGGCGGTCGGTGGGACCCCCTCGACGCGGCGCAGCAGCAGGCCGTCGTCCCGCACGGCGAGCACCGGGCACACCGCGACACCGCCGGCCGCGGCCAGCCAGCGCAACCCCGCCGCCTCGGCGTCCCGGGGGCCGGGACGGTCGTGGCGCTTGAGGAACGTCTCGCTCACGCGCCCATCCTCACCCTGGGGACGACGGCGCGCCGACGACGTCGCGGTCTCCACAGGGCAGCCCGGCGGCCGCCCGTCCACAGCTCCGACCGTCTCCCCGGCCGGAGCCGCTCCGGGCGACCTACGGTCGCCCGGCGTCGACCACGACGCGTCCCCCACGGCAGGAGCTGCGCATGGATCCCGGTCAGGCCCACGTCGAGAACCTGGCCCGCCGCCTCGCTGCGGAGGCCGAGGACGTCCGCTCCGTCCGTCACCACCTCCTCGCCACCGCGGACGTGGAGTGGGCGGGCCTGGCCGCCACCCGCTTCCGCGCCGAGCTGGGGCGGACGGGGCAGCGGGTCGAGCACCTGGCCCAGACGGTCGAGGAGGCGGCCGGCAGCCTGCGCGCGCACGCGACGGCGATGGCGGGTCCGGTGTGAGCGGCGGGATCACCGTCGACGCCGGCTTCGCCGTCGACCCCGACCAGCTCGACGCGGTGGCCGCGCAGCTCGCGGGCGTGGCGGCGACCGTGGCCGGGGTCGGCGCGGTCGCCGTGCTGACGGCCGCAGACCCGGTGCTGCCGTTGAGCGCCCCGCTCGCCCCCGTGACGGCCGGGCGCGTGGCCGGCGATCTCGCGCGGATCGTCGCCGGTGGGGTCTCGGCGCCCGCGGTCGCGGCCCAGGTGCTCGCCCTCGCGGGCCGCCTCGAGGTCACCTCGCTGCGCTACCGGGTCGGCGACGAGACCGCCGACGCCGTCGTGGCCCTCGCGCGGCGGGTCGTCGCGCAGGCCGTCGTCGACGCCGCCCCCGAACTCGCCGGGACCGCCGGGGCGGTCGTGGCCGCCGACGTGCTGTTCCGGCTGCAGGAGGTCGAGCACCACGTGGTCGTCGCGGCCGTCGCGCAGGCCGTCGAGGGGGACGTCGACCTCGGCGTGCTCGCGGCGACGGCGGCCGAGGAGGTGGGGAAGGTCGACGACCGCGTGCTCGTCGACCTGCGGGGGGCGGGGACGCTGCTCGCGGCCCACCCGGACGTCGTCCGGGAGCTGGCCGCGCTGACGCCCGACCTCGCCCGGGCGGCGGGTCTCACCGGGGTCGAGGACGTCGCCGACGTCGCCGGGCTGCTGACCTCGGCCGGTGCCGTGACCCCGCTGTTCCGCGAGACGCCGGTGCGCGTCACGCCCCAGACCGTCCCCCGCGCCGTCCCGTCCCGGCCGCCGCGCGGGTTCGCCGAGGTCCTCGACGGGGTCGCCCACCAGTCGACGGGGTACACGGCCGCGGCAGGCACCGTGGGCGGACGCCTCTCCGCCGCGGGCGAACCCGCACCCGGAGGCATCCGCCTCGAACGCGTGACGCACGCCGACGGGACGGTCGCGTGGATCGTCGAGGTGCCCGGGACGCAGGACTGGACGCCCCTGCCCGGCAGCACCAGCACCCCGATGGACCTGACGACGAACCTGCGCGCCGTCGCCGGCGAGCCCACCGCCACGGGCACCGCCGTCGTGGACGCCCTGCGGCAGGCCGGGGTCCGGCCGGACGAACCGGTCATGCTCGCCGGGCACAGCCAGGGCGGGCTGACGGCCGCCTCGCTCGCGGCCGACCCGGCCGTGGTCGCGGAGTTCCACGTCACCCACGTGCTGACGGCCGGGTCCCCGACCGACGGCCTGCCCGCCGCCCCGGGGATCCGGACCGTGTCCCTCGAGCACAACGGCGACCTCGTCCCCGCCCTCGACGGCACGGACGCCGCGGGCTCGGAGGACCGGACGGTCGTGCGGCGGGACGTGTCCGACCAGGAAGGGGTGCGCGAGGACCCGCTGGCCGCGCACGGCTGGTCGGGGTACCTGAGGACGGCGGCCCTCGCCGACGCCTCCGACGACCCGGCGCTGCGCGCCTTCCGCGAGAGCGGCAGCGCGTTCTTCGACGCCCCCGGCGCGCGGGTCGACGTCTTCGACTACACCGCGGAGCGGGTCCCGTGAGCAACGCCAGGACTTGGTCGGACTCAGTCCACACCCTTGGTCGGTGACCCGGACGGTGAACGTGCACGAGGCCACGACGCACCTGTCGCGCCTCCTCGAGGCGGTCGAACAGGGCGAGGACGTCGTCATCGCCCGGGCGGGCGAGCCCGTCGCCCGCCTGGTGCCCGCGCGTCCCCGAGGCGCCCGGGTGCCCGGTGTGTGGAAGGGGCTAAGTGGTCGTGCCCGACGACTTCGACGAGACGCCGGACGAGCTCATCGCCGCCTTCCACGGGGACCTCGAGCCCGACGACGAGGCGCCTCACCACGAGACGTCGGTCCCGTGAGTCTCCTCCTCGACACCCACGTCCTGCTGTGGTGGTTGACCGACGACGCGCGACTGTCCGGGCGCATGCGGACGGAGATCGCGAACACCGACTGCCGGAACACCTGCAGGAGCAGGGATTCGGGACGCTCGCCGTCACGGTCGAGGACGGCGTGGGGCGGGAGCCCTCCCGCGTCACCACGCCGACCCCTTCGACCGGATGCTCATCGCCCAGGCCGTCCGGCGTGACCTCACCCTGCTCACGGTCGACCGCCGGTTCAGCGCCTACGACGTCCGGCTGCTCGCCCAGGTCGCCCGGGGCCCGCGTCCGGCGCTCGCGGTCGCGCGCACCGTGGCGCCCCAGCGCTCGACGTACGCGGCCAGCGCCGGGGTGTCCGCGCCCTGCGCCTCCGCCTCGCGGTCGATGAGGTAGAGCCCGGGAGAGGGCACGGCGGCACCCAGCTCGGAGAGCACGGGCTTGAGCAGCAGGTCGGCAGCCAGGGCGTGCCCGGGGGCGGCGCCGAGCATCAGCGGGACCGCGGTGACCCCGCGCAGCCCCTCGCCGCCGGCGAACTGGTCCAGGAACAGCTTCAGCAGTCCGGTGTAGGTGGCCTTGAAGGTGGGGGAGGCCACGACGAGCAGGTCGGCGGAGGCGACGTCGGCGACGGCCTGCTGGACGGTGGGGTCGCCCCAGCCGAGCAGTCCCGGGCCCAGGGTCGTGACGTCGACGACCTGGTCGACGGGGGCCTGCGCGAGCAGTTCGGCGGTGGTGACGGCCGCCGTCAGCGTGCGCGACCCCGCCTTGGGGTTGCCGCAGACGACAACCGTGCGCAGTCCGCTCACCCGGCGGGCCGCGGCGTGAGGGTGCGGAACCCCGAGGAGTGCCAGACGAGGGGTTCGGTGTCGGGGGCGGTGCCGGCGGCGTGGACCTGCAGGAGCACGACGTCGTGGTCGCCGGCGGGGAACTGCGAGTGGATGGAGGCCTCGATCCACACGGGAGCGCCGTGGATGAAGTGCGCGCCGCTGTCGGTGGTCGTGGTCTGGATGCCGGCGAACCGGTCGGCGGCCTTGGAGGCGAGTTGGCGGGCGGCCAGGTCGTGGGCCTCGCCCAGGACGGAGACGCCGATGCGCGCGGCGGTCTTGAGCTTGGGCCAGCTGGTGGAGGTGTGCTGGACGGCGAACAGGACCAGCGGGGGGTCCAGGGAGATGCCGACCTGGAAGGAGGAGGCGACCAGGACGACGGGTTCGGGGCCCTCGCCGGAGTCGACGACGGCCGACAGGGCGGCGACGCCGGTGGGGAAGAGGGCGAAGGTGGTGCGCAGCGCCATGGGGTCGGCGTCGACGGCGACGAGCTCGGGCGGGGTGGGGGTGTCGGTCACGGTCGGGCCTCCAGCCGGTGGGGTCGTGGCGTCAGAGTCAACCGCACGGCCCCGCCGCGCCTTCCGCGGACGTGACGGATGTCGCAGGCGCGTGGTCCGTACGCTGGCGCGCATGACGACTCCCAGCACCCCCCTGGCTCCGCGGTTGCGGGCCAACATGGCCAAGGTCCCGGCGTACGTCGCGGGGAAGCCGGCCGTGGCCCGGGAGGGTCTGGAGGTCTTCAAGCTGTCCTCGAACGAGAACCCGTACCCGCCGCTGCCGAGCGTCCTGACGGCGATCACGCGGGCCGCCGCCACCGTGAACCGCTACCCCGACCCGATGGCCACGCAGATGGTGGCGACCATCGCGCAGGCGTGGGGCGTCGAACCGGAGAACCTGGCGGCCGCGACGGGCAGCGTGCGCCTGCTGGCCCAGCTCGCCGAGATCACCTGCGCCCCCGGCGACGAGGTCGTCTACGCCTGGCGCTCCTTCGAGGCCTACCCCATCACCGTCGCCATCTCCGACGCCGTGCCCGTCGAGGTGCCGCTCACGGCCGACGCCCGCCACGACCTGCCCGCGATGCTCGCCGCGATCACCGAGCGGACGCGGCTCGTCGTCCTCTGCTCGCCGAACAACCCGACGGGTCCCGCGCTGCGCCGGGGGGAGGTCGAGGACTTCCTGGCGCAGGTGCCCGGCGACGTCCTCGTCGTCCTCGACGAGGCCTACCGCGAGTTCGTCGACGACCCCGAGGTCCCGGACGGCGTCGACGTCTTCCGCGCGCACCCGAACGTCGTCGTGCTGCGGACCTTCTCCAAGGCCTACGGCCTCGCCGGTCTGCGCATCGGTGTCGCCGTCGCCCACCCCGAGGTCGCCGGCACGCTGCGGAAGGCGGCGACGCCCTTCGGCGTCTCGGCCATCGCGCAGGCCGCCGTCGTGGCCTCCCTGCAGACGGCCGCCGAGGCTGAGCTGATGGAGCGGGTGCGCGCGCTCGTCGCGCAGCGCCGCGTCCTGCTGGACGGTCTGCGCGCCCAGGGCTGGGACGTCCCGGACGCGCAGGGCAACTTCCTGTGGTTGCCGGTGGGGGACGACGCGGTCCCGCTCGCCGAGTCCTTCGCGGCCGAGGGGCTCGTCGTGCGGGCCTTCGCCGGGGCGGGGGTGCGCATCACGGTCGCCGAGGAGGCGGGCGGCGAGCGCCTCCTCGAGGTGGCGGCGCGTCTGCGGGCCGGGCGTCCGTGACCGTCCGCTCGCGGTAGCGGGCCGGGCTGACGCCGTACCGGCGTGCGAAGGCGGCCGACAGGCTGAACGGCGACGCGTACCCGACGCGCCCCGCCACGGACGCCAGGGTGAGGTCCCGGTCGGCGAGGAGGTCGGCGGCCACGGCCAGCCGCCACTCCGTCAGGGAGGCCATCGGTGACGTGCCCGTCACGGCCGAGAAGCGCTTCGTCGAGGTGGACCGCGAGGTCCCCGTCCGGCGGGCGAGCGCGTCGAGGGTCCACGGCGCCTCGGGCGACGCCCGCAGCAGTCCCAGCGCCTCCTGCACCACGCCGTCTGGGGCGGGGGCTTGTCCGGGGCCGTCCGCCGTCCACGCCCGCAGGGACGCCAGGAGCAGGAGGTCGAGCGGCCGGTCGAGGACGAGCGGCTGCGCCGGCGCGTCGACGGCCACCTCGCGGGCGAGCAGGTCCAGGAGGGCCGGGTCGGGGTCGCGTGCGACGACGGCCGGGGTGGGGTGCCGGGTGCCACCCCGTCCGGGGTGCGGTCCCAGTCCAGCGGCCTGGGCCGTCGGAAACCATGCGCCGACGGCCCGACCGCATGCGCGTCCGGCCGGCGCCGGACCGGTCCACCCGCGTGGCGGTTCCCAACCTACGGTCGCGTAACGTACGCTCGCGTCACCTACGGAACCGTAGGTTGGTGACGATCGTCAGAGTGCTCGCACCCGACGACCCACGGAGGAACGCACGTGACCGACACGGCCACGGGCCCGGTACCGGCCCACGAGCAGCACCCCGCCCCCCGGCGGCAGGAGATGGTCCAGCTCCTCGACGAGCACGGGGTGCGTCACCGGCACCCCGAGCACGACCTCGACCTGACGCCCGAGGAGCTCCTCGGGCTCTACCGCGACATGGTCCTCATGCGCCGCTTCGACAGCGAGGCCGAGGCGCTGCAGCGCAAGGGGCAGCTCGGCCTGTGGGCCGGCAGCCGCGGCCAGGAGGCCTCCCAGATCGGGGCGGGCCGTGCGGCCCGTCGCCAGGACCAGCTCTTCCCCAGCTACCGCGACCACGGCGCCCTGCTGTCGCGCGGGGTGGACCCGCTGCACATCCTCAGCATCTTCCGCGGCATCGACCACGGCGGGTGGGACCCGGTCGAGATGGGCGTCCACCCGTACACGCTCGTCATCGCCGCGCAGATGCTGCCCGCCGTCGGCTACGGCATGGGCGTGCAGCGCGACGGGGCCGTCGGGACGGGCGACCCGGACCGCGACACCGCCGTCATCGCCTTCTTCGGCGACGGCGCCACCTCCCAGGGCGAGGCCGCCGAGGCCCTCAACTGGGCCGCGGTCTTCAACGCCCCGGTCGTCTTCTTCTGCCAGAACAACCAGTGGGCCATCTCCGAGCCGGTCTCCCGCCAGTCCCCGGTGCCGCTGCACCGGCGGGCCGAAGGCGCCGGGATGCCCGGGGTGCTCGTCGACGGCAACGACGTCCTCGCGGTCCTCGCCGTGGTGCGCAGCGCCCTCGACCGGGCCCGTGCCGGCGGCGGCCCCACCTTCGTGGAGTCGTACACGTTCCGGATGGGCGCGCACACCACGTCGGACGACCCGACGCGCTACCGCCTCGCCGCCGAGGTCGACGCCTGGCGCGAGAAGGACCCCATCGACCGGCTGCGCACGCACCTGACCCGCGAGGGCGTGCTGGACGAGGAGTTCGAGTCGCGGCTCGCGGCCGACAGCGAGACCCTCGCCGAACGGCTGCGCGCCGGGGTGTCGGCCATGGTCGACCCCGACCCGCTCTCGATGTTCGAGCACGCCTACGCCGAACCGCACCCGCAGGTCCTGGCCGAGCGCGACGAGTTCCTCGCCGCGTGGGAGCAGCAGGACGCCGACGCACACGCCGCAGCACACGCCGGAGCCCACGGAGGGACGCGCTGATGGAGACCATGGCGATCGGCCGCGCGATCAACGCCGGCCTGCGCGCGGCGATGGACCGCGATCCCCGGGTCCTGCTCATGGGCGAGGACATCGGCGCCCTCGGCGGGGTCTTCCGCGTCACCGACGGCCTGCAGAAGGACTTCGGCGAGGACCGCGTCATCGACACCCCGCTCGCCGAGGCCGGCATCGTCGGCACCGCGATCGGGATGGCGCTGCGCGGCTACCGCCCCGTCTGCGAGATCCAGTTCAACGGGTTCGTCTACCCGGCGTTCAACCAGATCACGACGCAGCTGGCGAAGCTGCGCGCGCGCTCGCGCGGCCGCCTGTCGGTGCCCGTCGTGCTGCGCATCCCCAGCGGGGGCGGCATCGGGTCGGTCGAGCACCACTCCGAGAGCCCCGAGGTCCTCTTCGCCCACACCGCCGGGCTGCGGGTCGTGGCCCCCAGCACGCCGCACGACGCCTACTGGATGGTCCAGCAGGCCATCGCGTCGGCCGACCCGGTGCTCTTCCTCGAACCCGAGCGCCGCTACTGGCAGAAGGGCGAGGTCGACACCGACCTCGGCCCCGGCCAGGTGACGCCCCTGCACAAGGCCCGCGTCCTGCGGCCGGGCACGGACGCGACCCTCGTCGCCTACGGCCCGACGACGAAGCTCGCCCTCGACGCCGCGGCCGCCGCCGCGCAGGACGGCACCGAGCTCGAGGTCGTCGACCTGCGCTCCATCTCCCCGCTCGACGTGGACACGGTGGCGGAGTCGGTGCGCCGCACCGGCCGCCTCGTCACCGTCTCCGAGGCGCCCACGTTCCACGGGCCGATGGCCGAGCTCGCCGCGCGCATCCAGGAGTCGTGCTTCTACTCCCTGGAGGCCCCGGTCAAGCGCGTCGGCGGGTGGCACCTGCCGTACCCGGCCGCCCGGGTCGAGGAGCACTACCTGCCCTCGCTCGACCGCGTGCTCGACGCCGTCGAGCAGTCCCTGGCCGCCTGAGAAACCCCCACACCCCGAAGGACTCCGTTGAACCAGCGGTTCGCCCTGCCCGACGTCGGTGAAGGTCTCACCGAGGCCGAGATCGTCTCCTGGAAGGTCAAGCCCGGCGACACCGTCGCCGTGAACGACGTCCTCGTCGAGATCGAGACGGCGAAGTCGCTCGTCGAACTCCCGAGCCCGTGGGCGGGCACGGTCGCGGAACTGCTCGCGGCCGAGGGCGACACCGTCGAGGTGGGTGCGGACATCGTCGTCGTCAGCGACGGCGCGTCCGTCCCGGCGGAACCCGCTCCTGCAGCCGAGCCCGCGGCGGAGGACGGTTCCGGCGCGACGCTCGTCGGCTACGGCACGAAGGAGAGCGCACCCCGTCGCCGACGGGGAGGCGCCGTCCCGGCCGCCCCCGAGGTGCAGGCCCCCTCCGCCGAGGTGCACGTCCTGGCCAAACCCCCCGTGCGCAAGCTCGCGCGCGACCTCGGGGTCGACCTCGCGGCCGCGACGCCCACGGGCCCGGGCGGCACCGTCAGCCGCGCCGACGTCCTCGCCCTCGTCCCCGCTCCGCCGGCCGAACCCGAGCGGCGGTTCGTCGACCACGAGCGCGAGCGCCACGTCCCGATCCGCGGGGTCCGCAAGGCCACGGCCGCCGCGATGGTCGAGAGCGCCTTCTCCGCCCCGCACGTGACGGTGTTCACCACGGTCGACGCCACCCGCACGATGAAACTGGTGCAACGGCTCAAGACCGATCCCGAGTACGCGGGGATCCGCGTCTCGCCCCTGTTGCTGGTGGCCAAGGCCCTCCTCGTCGCCGCCAAGCGCAACCCCGACATCAACGCGACGTGGGACGAGGCCAACCAGGTCATCGTCGTGAAGAACTACGTCAACCTCGGCATCGCGGTCGCGACCCCGCGCGGCCTGCTCGTCCCCAACGTCAAGGACGCGGACGACATGTCGCTCAAGGAACTCGCCGTGCACCTCGGCGAACTCGCGGCGACGGCCCGCGAGGGCAAGGCGAAACCCCGGGACCTGGCCGAGGGCACCATCACCATCACCAACGTCGGGACGTTCGGCATCGACACCGGCACGCCGATCCTCAACCCCGGTGAGGCGGCGATCCTCGCGGTCGGCAAGATCTCCCAGCGGCCGTGGGTGCACAAGGGCAGGATCAAGCCGCGGTACCTCGCGCAGCTCAGCCTGTCGTTCGACCACCGCATGCTGGACGGGGAGAGCGGTTCGCGGGCGCTCGCGGACATCGCCGCCGTCCTGGAGGACCCGGCGCGCGCCCTCACCTGGAGCTGATGCGACCCGGGTCGGGCCGAGCGGCGCGACCACCGAACGGGGGACTCCCGCCCGGGGCGACGTAGGACTACTGTGCGGCGCCTCGGGGATCGCTGAGGATTCCCTGTCCGGAGGAGAACGACATGGCGCACCGGCTCCGCACCGCAGCACTCGTCCTCGCCGTCACCACGACCACCGCCGTGGTGGCGGCTCCCGCCCACGCCGGGGCGCCGCCGGGCGGCCCCGTCGCCGTCGTCGCCCAGGGCCTCGACGACCCCTTCGGCCTCGCGTCCGAGGGCGGGAAGTTCTACGTCGCCGAGAGTTCCGCCGGCGAGATCAGCGGTTTCGTCCCGGGTGGGAGGCCGACCGTCCGGCTAGCCGACTTCGCCGCCCCCGCGGGCGTCGACCGCCGCGCGGGAACGTTGTACGTCGTCACGGGCGAGGCGCAGGACCCCGCGGCGACGGGTGGTTCGACCCTGTGGTCGTCCCGGCGCGGGGAACCCCGCCGCGTCCTGGCCGACCTCATGGCCTTCGAACTCGCGAACAACCCCGACGGCCAACCGCAGTTCGGACCGGACGGCGCCCCGCTCGACGCGCTGAGCAACCCCTTCGCCGTGCTCGCCGGCCAGGGGTCCGACCGGCGCGTCTTCGTCGCCGACGCCGGAGCCAACGACGTCCTGGCCGTCGACCCGGACGGGACGGTCAGCGCGTTCTTCGTCCCGCCGGCCGTCACCACCGGCCTGTGCGAGGGCCTGGAGAACAACGGTGTCGACGACGGGGGCTGCGACCCGGTGCCGACCGGTCTGGCCTGGGGGCCGGACGGGCACCTGTTCGTCTCGACGTTGTCGGGCGAGGCGCCGCTGGAGGGTCGCGTGTACGAACTCGACCCCCGCGACGGGACGGTCCTCGGTGAGACCAGCGGGTTCACGGCACCGACGGGGGTCGCCGTCGGCGACGACGGGACCCTCTACGTCTCGGAACTGCTCGAGGGTGCCCCGGCGGGAGAGGGGCCGCCGCCGGCCGACTTCGACCCGACGACCGTCGGGCGGATCGTGGCGGTCTCGCCGGACGGCGACCGCTCCGCGGCGCAGGTGACGATGCCGCTCGGACTGCGGTTCACGCACGGCCACCTGTACTCGACGGCGTTCAGCGTGGCGGGTCTGTTCCTCGGTCAGCCAGGGATCGGCCAGGTCGTCCGCGTCGACGACGGCGCGTTCGAGCCGCTGGACTGAGGACCGTGCGGGGGGTGGGTCCGGCCGGACCCACCCCCCGTCACGTCACAGGGGACGGATGCCGTACGCGTCCGCGAGTTCCTGGATGCGGCGGGCGCGGCCCAGACGCGGCAGGTCCGACCCGTCGCGCACGACGCCACCGCTGCGCTCGAAGTCGGCGATGAAGTCGCGCGCCCAGGTGGCGTCCGAGACGTTCGGGCTCATGACCTCGTTGATGACGTAGGCCTGCTCGGCGTCGAGGCAGAGCTTGCCCATCATCCCCATCGCGACGCCGACGCCGGAGGCCTCACGCAGCTCGGGGTGGCCGCCACCGGTGGTCGGACCGTCGATCGGGCCGGGCAGCTTCCCGATCGCGCTGGCCACGACGAGCTTGGTGCGCGGGTAGGCCATCGCCATGTCCTCGGCGCTGGCGCCGGTGTCGCGGCGGTAGTCGCCGGAACCGAACGCGAGCCGGAACGTGCCCTTGGCGCACGCGATCTCGCGGGCGGCCTCGATGCCGAGCGCGGACTCGCACAGCGCGACGACGGGCACGGAACCGCCGAGGGCGTGCCAGGTCGCCTCGACCTGCTCACCGGCCTCGGTCTTGGCGAGCATGACGCCGAGCAGGTTCGGGACGCCCTTGAGCGCGTCGACGTCGTCGCGCCAGTGCGGGGTCGTCACGTCGTTGATGCGGACGAAGGCCTGCCCACCGGCGGCGAGCCACTCGATCGAGTCGGCGCGCGCGGAGTCCTTGCGGCTGGGGTCGACGGCGTCCTCGATGTCCAGCACGACCTGGTCGGCCCGCGAGCGCGCGGCCACGTCGAAGAGGTCCGTGCGGGTCGCGTTCACGAGCAGCCACGTCCGCGCGTACGTGGGCTCGACGATGTGCACCTGGCGTTCGGCGGGTTCTGCGGTCATGGGACCCGACCGTAGCGCCGCCGGGCAACCGGTTCCGTCCCGGCGGCGCGCCGAGTGGGGAGTCTCACGTCCGGCTGCGTCAGCCCCGGGCCAGCACCCGCCCGCGGGCGGCGACGAGGTCGGCGACCGCGCGGTCCACGTCGGTCGTGCGCAGCTGCCCGTCCTCCACGACGACGCGCCCCTCGACGGTCGACAGGGCCAGCGGTGGCGTCGGGCCGACGACGAGGGCGACGACGGGGTCGTCGAGGTCGGCGTGCCCGAGGCCGGTGAGGTCCCACAGGGCCAGATCGGCCCGCTTGCCGACCTCGATGGAGCCGATCTCGTCGGCCCGGCCCAGGCACGTCGCGCCACCGACCGTCGCGGCGCGCAGGGTGTCGCGGGCCGAGACGGCCGTGGGACCACCGACGGCCCGGGCGACGTAGAGCATCTGCCGCAGCTCGTCGGCCAGGCTGCCCTGCTCGCTGGACGCGGCGCCGTCCACGCCGAGGCCGACGGGAACGCCCGCGGCGAGGAGGTCGCGGGTGCGGGCGATGCCGGCGCCGAGCCGGGCGTTGGAGCTGGGGCAGTGCGCGACCGAGGTGCCGGTGCGGGCGAGGGTGGCGATGTCGGCGTCGGACAGGTGGACGCAGTGCGCGAGCCAGACGTCCGGGCCGAGCCAGCCGAGGTCCTCGAGCACCTCGACGGGGCGGCGGCCGAAGGTCCGCGCGCAGTACTCCTCCTCGTCGGCGGTCTCGGCGAGGTGGGTGTGCCGGCGGATGCCGAGCTCGGCGGCCTGGGCGGCGGTCTGCCGCAGCAGGTCGGGGGAGACGGAGAACGGGGAGCAGGGGGCGGCGCCCACCCGCAGCACCGACCCCGGGGTCGGGTCGTGGAACCGGTCGACGGCGTCGGCCGTGGCCGCCAGCACCGCGTCGACCGTCTCGACGACCGAGTCCGGCGGCAGCCCACCCGCGGAGGCGCCGAGGTCCATCGAGCCGCGGGTGGGGGAGAAGCGCAGGCCGACGGTGCGCGCGGCCTCGACGGTCGCGGCGAGCTGGTCGCCCCCGTCGCGCGGGTGCAGGTAGTGGTGGTCCGTCGTCGTCGTGCAGCCGGTGAGCGCGAGCCGGGCCAGTCCCGCCCGGGCGGCGGCCTCGACGTCCGTGGCGTCGAGCCGCGCCCAGACCGGGTACAACGTCGTCAGCCACTCGAACAGGCCCGCGTCGACGGCGAACCCGCGCGTGGCCCACTGGTAGAGGTGGTGGTGGGTGTTGACGAACCCCGGTGTCAGCAGGTGCCCGCGACCGTCGACGACGCGGTCCGCGGTGGTGCCCGCGGGCGGGTCACCCGCCCCGACGGCGGTGACGACACCGTCGTCGACGACGACGAAACCCCTCCGGTGCTCGGTACCGGAGGGGTCGACGGTGGCCACGGCGGCCCCGGTGATCAGCAGGGTCGGCATGGGCCGATCCTGCCCGACCGGGACCGCCCGCCGTGCACGGACGTGCGGGAGTGCTCAGCGACGACGGGGCGCGCGGTTCTCCGCACCGATCAGCCAGGCGTGCTTCTCCAGGCCGAGGATGAAGCCGTGCAGCAGGTCGGCGGTCGAGGGGTCCTCGGCGTCGATCGGGTCGTGCACGCGGCGGATGGTGTCCACGGTGCGGCGGGTCATCGCGACGATCGCCTCGACGGCGGCCTTGGTGTCGATCTCGTCGGCGCCGAAGTCGCCGATGGTCGTGGTGGCCGCGACGGTGGCGGGGCGGGCGTCGGGGACGCCGCCCACGGCGCGCATGCGCTCGGCCGCGTCATCGGAGTACGTGCGGGCGTCGTCGATGAGCGCGTCGAGCTGCAGGTGCAGGTCGCGGAAGTTCGCACCGACGATGTTCCAGTGGGCCTGCTTGCCCTGCAGGTGCAGCGCGGTGAGGTCGACGAGGACCTCCTGCAGGCCCGAGTTCAGCCGCGAGCTGGCGTCGAAGCCGGCGACGGCGGTCTGGGTCAGGCCGGCGGTGGTGATGTCGTCGATCGTGGTCACGGTGTCCTCCATGAGTCGGATGCTGGGCTGGTCTCGGAGTCGGCGCTGCAGGCGGTGCACCACCCCCACCAGGTGACCTCGGCGCGGTCGAGCACCGGGAAACCCGGTGCCTGCGCGGGGGTCAGGCAGGGGCTCGTCCCGACGGCGCACGGGACGTCGACGACGGTCCCGCACCCGCGGCAGACGACGTGGTGGTGCTCGCCCGCCTCCGCCGTCTCGTAGCGCGGGGCGGAGCCCGTCGGCTGGATGCTGCGCAGGAGGCCCGTCCGGGTCAGGTCCTCGAGCACGTTGTAGAGGCTCTGCCGGGACATGCGGTGACCCGCCGTCCCGAGCAGTTCGGCCAGGCCCGCGGCGGTCACGTGCGGGTGGTCGGCCACGACCTCCAGGACCGTCCGCCGCGGGGCCGTGCTGCGCAGTCCGGCGTCGCGCAGCACCTCCTCCGGGGAGGCGTGGTCGGTCGAGGTCATGGTTCGACAGTACGCCTTCTTTGGACTCTGTCAAAAGAAGGTGAGCCTCGCTTTCGTACGGCAAGCCTCACCACATCGGCTGTCCCGCAACGTGCCAGAAGGCTCGCACAACGCCGCAGGGCCCCGGAACGACTGTTCCGGGACCCTGCGGGACGAGCGGTGCTGATCAGTTCTGCGCGCCGAGCTCCTCGCGCACGGGAGCCTCGTCACCGGCGCCGGCGTGGCGACCGCGCGGGGCCGCCGCGTCCTCGCCCAGCGCGGCCTCGATGGACGCCTCGTCCAGGCCGAGGTCGCGCAGGTTCTCCACGGCCGCGTCGAACGCGGCCTCGCGGCGTTCAGCCTCCAGGGCGAGGTCCGCCATGGCCTGCTGGGCGGCCTTGGCCTGCTGGACCCCGCTGCGGAGGCGTTCGGCCAGTTCCCCGGGCGCCATCGATCCGTTCACGGCATCGACGGTAGCCACGCCGGTCCCGGTCCCGCCACCGCTGGTGGTGACCGGCGCACCGGCCGCCTCGACGGGGGCGGCGGTGGCGGCGACGGCGGTGGCCTCGGGGGTCTGGCCCTCGGCGGCGGTGCCCTCGGCGGCCGGGGCGGCGGGCGCGCCCTTGAGGGGCAGCGACGGCAGGAACAGCATGGTCACGAACCCGGCGACCATGATGAACGTCGCGACGAGGTAGATCGTGCTCGTCGACTCGGTGAACCCGACCTTGAACGGGTGGGCCAGGACGCTCGGCAGCTGCTTCAGGACCGAGGTGTCGTCGGTCGCGCGGGCGAGGGTGGCCTGCAGGTCCCCGCCCCAGCTCTGCAGGGCCTGACCGAACTCCGGGGTGCGCGAGGCGGACTGGTAGGAGCTGCCGATCTTGTCGCCGAGGGTGGAGAACAGGATCGACAGGAACACGGCGGTGCCCAGCGTGCCGCCCATCTGGCGGAAGAACGTCACGGAACTGGTGGCGACGCCGAGTTCGCTGCGCTTGGCCGCGTTCTGCACCGCCAGGATGACCGGCTGCATGTTGCCGCCGAGGCCCCAGCCCATGAGCAGCATGATGATCATCGTCTGCCAGATCGGGGTGTCGGCGTTCACCCGGGAGAACAGGAACAGGGCGACGACCATGAGGCCGGTGCCCACGACGGGCAGGACCTTGTACGTGCCGGTGCGGGCGATGAAACGCCCCGAGAACATGCTGCCGGACATGATGCCCACGACGACGGGGAGCATCGCGAGGCCGCCCTTGGTCGGGCTGAGGTCCTTGACGACCTGCAGGTACTGCGGCAGGACGGCGAACACGCCGAACATCCCCATGCCGAGGATGAAGGAACCCAGCGACCCGACGACGAACGTGCGGCCGCGGAACATGCGCAGCGGCAGCAGGGCCTCGTCGCCGTAGGCGCGCTCGGCGAGGATGAACCCGACGAGGCCGACGGCGCCGATGACGTAGCAGGCGATGGACTTGGTGTCGGTCCAGCCCCACTCGCGGCCCTGCTCGGCCACGATGAGCAACGGCACGAGCGTCGTGACGAGGGTCAGCGCGCCGGGCCAGTCGATGCGGTGGTGGCTGGAGCGCTTGGGCAGGTGCAGGTTCTTCGTCACGACGATGAGCGCGAAGATCCCGATCGGGACGTTCAGCCAGAAGATCCAGCGCCACCCGGCCAGACCGAGCAGGGACTCCAGGCCGGAGAAGAACCCGCCGGCGACGGGGCCGAGCACGCTGGACGTGCCGAACACCATCATGAAGTAGGCCTGGTACTTGGCCCTCTCCCGCGGCGGCACGATGTCGCCGATGATCGTCAGCGCGAGCGACATCAGGCCGCCGGCGCCGAGGCCCTGGAGGGCGCGGAACCCGGCCAGCTCGTACATCGAGGTCGAGATCCCGCACAGGGCCGACCCGACGATGAAGATGAGGATCGCGGCGATGAAGAACTTCCGCCGGCCGTACATGTCAGACAACTTGCCGTAGAGCGGCGTGGAGATCGTCGACGTGATGAGGAACGCGGTCGTCGCCCACGCCTGGAGGGAGAACCCGTCCAGGTCGTCGGCGATCGTGCGGATCGCCGTCGAGACGATCGTCTGGTCCAGCGCGCCGAGGAACATCCCCAGCAGGAGGCCGGACAGGATCGCCATGATCTGGCGGTGGCTGAAGACCGGGGCCTCCGGTGCCGGCGCTGCGCCGGCTGTCGTGCTGCTCATGCGTTCTCCCCAGGGGCGGTCGTGGTGGTCCGGAGGCAGTCGGTGCGGGCTCGCTCGAGCCCGTCGGCGAAGCGGGACAGCAGGGCCGTGAAGCTCGCGAGGTCCTCGTCGGAGAAGTCGTCGACCGCCCGAGCGAGGTGCTCGTGGCGCCGCTGCTTCATCTGGGCGACGACCTCGTGGCCGGCCTCGGTGACGTCCAGCAGGCTGGCGCGCCGGTCGTCGGGGTCGGGCAGCCGGCGCAGGAGCCCGCGCTTGACGAGCTCGCCCGTCTGCCGGCTGGTGGTCGAGGGGTCGGTGCCCAGGCGCTCGGCCAGGCCGCTCACACGCAGGGCACCGTGGTCGGCCAGCACGTAGAGGACGACGTGCATGGCCCGCTCGACGTCGCTCTCGCCGCGGGCGATCTGCGCCTTGAAGGAGTGCAGCGCGCGCAGCTGACGGCCGACCTGGTCGGCGACGGCGGCCACGAGCTGCTCGTGCCCCTCGGGGGCTGCCGGGGGTGGGGTCGAGGTGCCGACGGGCTCCTCGATGGTGGTGCTGGGGGTCATCAGGGTGCTCCCACGGGTCTGTCTGGTGTGTCGCTCGGCCGAACGGAGGTTGCGTCCTGTAGTGCGCGCTGTAACGGAGCGGGACCGTCCGGCGAAGTACTCCCCGGGACATCGGCCCGGTCGGGGCGATCCTTGAGTGCTACATGCAACGACATGGACAAGTTACCAGGCGCAAGCACGTACCGGGGGGTCGAACGTGGGAGTGGACAGCGCACCGTGGGCACGGCGGTCGGCCCGGGCCCGGGCCGCCAGTGGCTGGACCGGTGGCCGGACTGGGCCGTCCGAGGGACCCTGCGCTACGGTGCCTGTTGACCCTACGTATCGGGAGAGTTACTCAGTGTCGTTCACGGACTGGTCGCGCGAGACGACGCTGGCGCCCGTGCCGCTGTCCTCGCGGGCGGCCCGGCACTTCGTGGCCGACTGGTGCATCGGCGAGGGCGTCATCGGCGACGTCGTCGACACCCTGCTCCTCCTGACCGCCGAGGTCGTCACCAACGCCGTCCTGCATGGCCGCAGCGACGTGCACCTGCGCGTGGGGCGCGTCGGCTCCCGCGTCCGCATCGCCGTCGGCGACGAGAACACCCGGCTGCCGATGCGCCGCGAGTCCGACCCCGAGGCCCTCAACGGCCGGGGCATCGCCCTCGTCGAGGCCCTCGCCGACGCGCACGGCGTCGAGGTCGACCCCCTCGGCAAGACCGTCTGGTTCGACGTCGCCACCGCCCTCGCCCCGGTCCGGTCCGTCCGCGCCACCGCCTGAGCGTCCCGGCGGGGTCCTCCCTCCGGACCGGACTCCCAGGTCCGCGACCTACCCTGGGGGAGTGGCCGCTCCTACCCGCACGGCCCGCAGCGCACCCGGCACGAGCGGCGTCCTCCTCACCACCTCGGCCGTCCTCCTCGCCGCGCTCGCGGTCCTGCTCACCGCCCTCGCCCTCGCCGGAGGCCTGACCCCGTCCGTCCTCGGGGACCCCGGCGCCCTCGTCCGGTACGGGTTGCCGATCGCCCGCACGGTCCACGACCTCTCGGCCGCCCTGGCCGTCGGCGGCTTCGCCGTGGCGACGTTCCTGCTGCCGCACCCGAGCGACGCCTGGGGCCGCGCGGTCCGCGTCGCCGGTGTCGCTGCGGGCGTGTGGGCGGTCACCGCGCTGCTCGTCCTGGTCCTCACCGCGATGGACGTCATCGGCGCGGCCCCCGGTGCCGCCGGGTTCGGGGCCCAGTTCGCCCAGTTCGCCCAGTCGATCGACCTCGGGCGCGCGTTGCTCGTCACGACCGTGCTCGCCGCGGTCGTCGCCACCGTGGGGGCGGCCGCCGCGACGCCCACGGGCGCGGCCTGGGGCTTCGCGCTGTCGGTGCTGGCGCTCATGCCGCTGTCGCTGTCCGGGCACGCCTCCGGCTCGGCCTCGCACGAGACGGCCGTCAGCTCGCTGGCCATGCACCTCGTCGGCGTCACCGTCTGGGTCGGCGGCCTCGCCGCCGTCCTGCTCGTCGCGCCCCTCACGGGCCGCCGCGGCGGCACGGCCAAGGGCCACCGCCCCGTCGATCTCACGACCCTCGCCTCCCGCTACTCGACCGTGGCGCTGTGGTGCTTCGCGGCCGTCGCGCTGTCGGGGGTCCTCAACGCCTCCGTCCGCCTCGGCGGCTGGTCGGGGCTGGCCACGTCCTACGGCGCCCTCGTCGTCGGCAAGGTCGTCGCGCTCGTCGCGCTGGGCGCCTTCGGCGTCTGGCACCGGCGGCGCACCATCCCGTTGCTGGCCTCCCGCCCCGCGGCCTTCGTCCGCATCGCCGCGGGGGAGCTCGTCCTCATGGGGGCGGCGACCGGGCTCGGGGTGGCGCTGAGCCGCAGCCCCACCCCGGTGCCCGACAACGTGCCGGGGACCAGCAGCGCCGAGGCGCTGCTGGGGGAGCCGCTGCCCCCGCCGATCACCGCCGCCCGCTGGTTCACGCAGGCCAGCCCGGACCTGCTCTGGCTGACGATCGGCGGTCTCGCCCTCGTCGGCTACCTGCTGGGAGTCCGGCGGCTGCGGGCTCGCGGCGACTCCTGGCCCGTGGGGCGGACGATCTGGTGGGTCGCCGGCTGCCTCGCGCTGCTGTTCGTCACCAGCGGCGGTCCGGCCGCATACGGCCGCATCACCTTCAGCGCGCACATGCTGCAGCACATGCTGCTGACGATGGCGGTGCCGCCGATGCTCGTCCTCGGCGCGCCCGTCACCCTCGCGCTGCGGGTGCTGCCGGCCCGCCGGGACCACTCGCGCGGCGCCCGCGAGTGGCTGCTGGAGCTGGTCCACTCGCGCTACCTCGGCGTCGTGGGCCACCCGCTCGTGGCGGCCGCGCTCTTCGCCGGTTCGCTCATCGTCTTCTACTACTCGCCGCTGTTCGAGCTCGCCCTGCGCACCCACGTCGGGCACGAGCTGATGATGTTCCACTTCCTGGGCACCGGGTACCTGTTCTCCTCGGCGCTCATCGGCGTGGACCCGGGTGGCCAGCGCCCGGCGTACCCGTTCCGGTTGCTCCTGCTGCTGGCGACGATGGCCTTCCACGCCTTCTTCGGCGTGGCGCTCATGCAGGGCAAGACGCTGCTCGCACCGGACTGGTTCGCGGCGATGACCCCCGACGCGAACCTCCTGGCCAACCAGCAGGAGGGCGGTGACATCGCCTGGGGCATCGGTGAGGTCCCCACCCTCGTCCTGGTCCTGGGGGTGGCGGTCGGCTGGTCGCGCTCGGACGACCGGGAGAACCGCCGCCGCGACCGCAAGGCCGCGCGCGACGGCGACTCCGACCTCACCGAGTACAACGCGATGCTGCAGCGGCTGGCGGACCGGGAGGGCCCCCGGAGCTAGGGGCAGCTAGGCCAGCTGCACCTGCAGGGCGTCGGCGTCGATCGTCTTGGTGAAGGGGCAGATCGCCAGGGCCTGCTGGAGCACGGCGTCGGCGTCGCCGCCGGCGTCGGGCAGGGTCACGCTGAGGTCGTAGCGGGCGGTGTAGCCCGCGCCGTCCCCCGCGGCCAGCGTGACGCGGGACTCCACGCTGGCGCCGTCGGTGCTGCCGCCGGCGCTCGTCGCGGCGATGCGCAGCGACTCCAGCAGGCACGAGCCGAGGGCCGCCGCCATGAGCTGCTCGGGGTTGGTGCCTTCTCCGGAGCCCTTCAGGGCGGTGGGTTCGTGCACGTCGAGGGACAGGGCGCCGTCGTCCGAGCGGGCCGAGCCCTCGGTCGCGGTCACGGTGCCGGTGTACAGGTCGTCAGCCATGGCTCGACGCTAGGCACGGATCCCCGGGCCCGCGCGCCCGAGCGAGACGCCGGGCCGGAACGCGGGACCGGAACGCGGGTCCGACCCCCGGGGTGACCGGGGTCACGGCCCTGCCCGATGATGGGGGCTCGCCCTCCACCGCCAGGAAAGGACCGCGCGCTCATGGCCGAGCCCACCGACCGTCCCACGAGCCGTGAGCCCATCGACTTCACCGTCGAGACGCTCGGTCCGTGCACCGTCGACTCGCCGCTGGCGCCCCGGCTGCAGGCCCGCCGCACGACGCACCACTACATCGACGAGAACGACCGCGTGCTCTTCGACGACACGCTGTCGAAGGTGTCCCGGCGCGACGGCGACCTCACCGACCTGCCGAGCCTGGAGCCGACCGGTCCGCGCAAGAAGATCTTCTTCGACCCGTCCAAGACGCGCGTCGGCATCGTCACGTGCGGTGGCCTCTGCCCCGGCATCAACAACGTCATCCGCGGCCTGGTCTCGGAGCTGACGACGCACTACGGCGTCCGCCGCATCCACGGCTTCAAGAACGGCTACCAGGGTTTCATTCCGAGCTACGGCCACGACGTCATCGACCTGACGCCGCAGGTCGTGGAGAACATCGACGGCGAGGGCGGCACGATCCTGGGGACCTCCCGGGGTCAGCAGGACTTCGTCGAGGTCGTGGACTGCCTCGAGCGCATGGGCATCTCGATCCTGTTCGTCATCGGCGGCGACGGCACGATGCGCGGAGCGCAGAAGATCTCCGCCGAGATCAAGGCGCGCGACCTCAAGATCGCCGTCGTCGGCATCCCGAAGACGATCGACAACGACATCCCCTTCATCGACCAGAGCTTCGGGTTCCAGTCCGCGTTCAGCGAGGCTTCGCGCTCGATCCGCTCCGCCAAGGTCGAGGCGCGCACCGCCCCGAACGGGGTGAGCGTCGTCAAGCTCATGGGCCGGCACTCGGGGTTCATCGCGTGCTACGCGGCCCTGGCGCAGAACGACGCGGACTTCGTCCTGATCCCCGAGGTGCCGTTCACGCTCGACGGGCCGGGGGGTTTCCTGGAACGGCTGCGGGAGAAGGTGGCGACCCAGGGGCACGCGCTCGTCGTGGCCGCCGAGGGCGCCGGGCAGGAGTTGTTCGACCCGGCGGCGGCCGCGGCCTCGCTCAAGGACGCGTCCGGCAACAAGCGCCTGCAGGACGTCGGGAGCCTGCTGCGGCAGGCGATCACCGACGACTTCGCCGCGCACGACCTCGAACTCAACATGCGGTACATCGACCCCAGCTACGTCATCCGCAGCGTGCCGGCGAACCCGTACGACGCCGTGTACTGCATCCGGCTGGCGCACGCCGCCGTCCACGCGGCGATGGCCGGGCGCACGAACATGGTCGTGGGCCGCTGGCGCCGCCGGTTCGTGCACATCCCCATCGCGCTCGCCGTCTCGGCGCGCAACCAGGTCGACCCGCACGGGGACCTGTGGTGGTCGGTGCTCGAGGCGACGGGGCAGCCGTGGTCGTTCGGGGAGTTCTCCGCGGAGCAGGTCACGGCCTTCGGGGGGCAGTGAGGCGCTCACGGTGATGTTCCGCTGAGCTTCCGGCGGGCGCGCCGCGGTGTGCCGGACGGCGCCGGTCACTTGGCCTCCGACCACCGCCGCACCACCGACACGTCGGCGACGAACCGCACCCCCGACCCCGACGCCCACCGCGACGCCGTCTGCTGCAGCGCCGACTCCAGCAGCGCGGCGGCGCGGTCGGCGTCGGGTTCCGGCACGTGCAGCAGGAGTTCGTCGTGCAGGCACAGCACGATCCTGCCGTCCGTCCCGGCGAGCCCGGCCCGCACCGTCGCGGCCCACGCCTTGAAGAGTTCCGCCGCGGCGCCCTGGACGACGGCGTTGCGGGCGAACCGGCCGCGGGCCGCGGTGGCGGCGCCGGGTTCGGCGGGGGCGAGGTCGGAGATCCGGACGAGCCGTCCGCCGTAGGTCCGGACGTCGCGGCCTTCCCGGCCCGCCTCCTCGGCGGCCCGCAGGTAGGCCAGGGCCCGGGGGTAGGCGCGTTCCATGCGCCGCAACGCCTCTCCCGCGGCGCCGGACGTCTGGCCGTACATCGCGGCGAGGACGGCGATCTTCGCGGTGGGCCGGTCGGCGCCGAGCGCCGCGGCGACGGGGGCGTACAGGTCCTCGTCGCGGGTGGCGGCGACGAGGCCGGGATCGCGCGAGACGGCTGCGAGGACGCGGGGTTCGACCTGGCCGAGGTCGGCGCGCACGAGGACGTGCCCGGGTTCGGCGGCGACCGCGGGCCGCAGTTCGGCCGGCAGGTTGTGCAACCCCGCCTGCGCCGTCATCCGCCCCGCGGCGGCGTCGGCCGACGACCACGCCCCGCGCAACCTGCCGTCGGACCCCACGTGCTCGTCGAGCCACGGGTACCCGTACGTCGTCGCGAGCCGTTCCGCCTTGCGCCACACCAGGAGCGCGGCGACCGCCGGGTGGGCCTCGCGCAGCCGTTCCAGCCGGTGCGCGCGGGTGTCGGGGACGTCGAAACCCAGCCCGCGCAGCGCCGCGAGGACGTGGGCGGGGTTGCGCAGGTCGACGGTCGCGCCCCCCGGTCCGAGGTGTTCGCGCACCAGCGCGTCCCGGTCCGCGCGGGCCTGCCGTTCCGCGGCGGCGTCGGCCGGGCGCGGCCCGACGGCGGCGCCGACGATCTCCTCGGCCGTCGCCCGGTCCAGCGGCAACCCCGTGCGGGACAGCTCGACCGCGAGCGCCGCAGCCGCGGACTCGGCGAAACCCGTCTGCACCGGCAGGGGCGGTCCGGCGGGTTCGGCGCGCCGGTCGGGCAGGGCGGCGAGCCGTGCGTCCTGCGCGTCGGCGACGTCGAGGGCGAGGGCCGCCCACCGGCCGGCGCGGGAGAGGCGTTCCCCCGTGTCGGTGTCGAACGCCCGGCCGTCGGCCCAGGCGGGGGCCAGCGTCCCGTCCGGCGCGACGGGGTCGCCGGCGTCGGCGGCGCCGTCGAGGTCGAGCAGCCCGGTGCCGTGCGCGGCGGCGGGCCGGCGCGAGGGTGGCGCGGGGGCGGGGAGTCCCTGCGCTGCAGCCCACACCGCGCCCGGGTCCTCGCGGTGGCCGCCCTCGACCACGCGGTGGACGGCGGCGAGGTCGTGGCAGCGGGCGAGGTGGACGGGTGGGATGCGCCCGAGCGCCGACGCGGCCGACCACCACGTCCACCGCGGCGCGAACTCCACCTCCAGCGCCCTCAGCAGTCCGGCCGGGTCGTCGGTGGGGACGCCCCAGTTCCCCTGTGGCACGGCCAGTCCCACGCCGCCCGGGACGACGGCCAGCCCCAGCCGGGGCACCGCGGGCAGGCCGCGCAGAGCGCTCAGGACGGGGTGGTCGAGGACGGGCACCGGGTCAGTCTGGCCGAAGCCACCGACACGGCCGGACCGTCAGCGGAAGGCGGAGATCCCCGTGAGCCGCTGCCCGACGACGAGGGTGTGGACCTCGTCGGTGCCCTCGTACGTCCGCACGCTCTCGAGGTTCGACGCGTGCCGCAGCGGCGAGTGCTCCAGCGTCACGCCGTTGCCGCCGAGGACGGTCCGGGCCTCGCGGCAGACGTCGATCGCGACGCGGGTGTTGTCGAGCTTGCCGACGGAGATCTGGTGGGGTTCCAGCGCTCCGGCGTCCTTCAACCGCCCGAGGTGCAGGGCCAGCAGCTGCCCCTTGGCGATGGCGACGGCCATGTCGGTCAGCTTGCGTTGCGTCAGCTGGAACCCCGCGAGCGGGCGGTCGAACTGCCGGCGGGTCAGCGACCAGCGCAGCGCGTCGAGGTAGCTGTCGCGGGCGGCTCCGAGGACGCCCCAGACGATCCCGTAGCGCGCCTCGTTGAGGCAGGCGAACGGCCCGCTCAGCCCGCGGGCCCCCGGCAGCTGCGCGTCCGCGGGCAGGCGGACACCGGCCAGGTCGACGTCGCACTGGACCGACGCGCGCATCGACAGCTTGGGGACGATGGGCCGCGCCGCGAACCCGGGGGAGTCCGTCGGCACGAGGAAACCCCGGACACCCTCGTCGGTGCGGGCCCACACGACGGCGACGTCGGCGAGGCTGGCCAGCCCGATCCACCGCTTGCGGCCGTCGAGGACCCAGTCCGTGCCGTCGCGCCGCGCGGTCGTCGTCATGCTGCCGGGGTCGGACCCGGCGTCGGGTTCGGTGAGCCCGAAGCAGCCGACGGCCCGGCCCGCGGCCATCTCGGGCAGCCACTGCGCCTTCTGCTCGTCCGACCCGTGCTTCGAGATCGCGCTCATGGCCAGCGACCCCTGGACGCTGACGGCCGTCCGCAGCCCGGAGTCGCCGGCCTCCAGCTCGAGCGCGGCGAGGCCGTACTCGACGGCGCTGCGGCCGGGGCAGCCCGCGTCGTGCAGGTGCATCCCGAGGACGCCGAGGCGACCGAGTTCGGGCATCAGCTCGCGGGGGAAGTGCGCGTCCTCGTACCAGCGGGCGACGTGGGGGCGGACGTGCTCGTCGACGAAGGCGCGCACCCGGTCGCGGGTGGCCCGTTCCTCCTGCGACAGCAGGCCGTCGAGGGCGAGCAGGTCCTGGTCGGGGGTGTCCGGCAGGTCGGTCACGGGGTCTCCTCCATCGGGGTGCTGAGCCAGCGGCGGACGGCGTCGTCGTGCTCGCCGAGGCGGGGTGGGGCGTCGCGCCGGGGCGGGCCGGTGCGGTCCAGCCGGACGGGGTTGCGCACCTGCCGGCCGACGACGACGCCGTCCGCGTCGACGACGTCGAGCAGCGGGTCGAGCCCGAGCGACTTCGCGAGCCGCAGGCCGTCGCCGATCGTCCCCACGCGACCGGCGGGAACCCCGGCCCGGACGAGCAGGGCCTCGGCGTCGACGGCCGTCGTCGTGCGCAGCAGGTCCGCCAGCTCGGCGCGGAGGGCGGGGCGGTTCCGCACGCGGTCGGCGTTCGTCGCGAAGCGCGCGTCCTGCGCGAGGGCGGGCGCGCCGAGGGCCTCGACGAGGCGGGCGAACATGCCGTCGGTGCCGCAGGCGACGGCGACGGGGCCGTCCGCGCAGGTCAGCAGCTCGTACGGCGCGATCGAGGGGTGGGCGTCGTCGAGGGGCTGCGGGTCGACGCCCGTGCCGAGGTACGCCTGCACCTGGTTGACGAGGGCCGCCTGCAGGCTGGAGAGCAGGTCGACCTCGACGTGGCTGCCGCGGCCGTCGACCGCGCGGCGGGCCAGCGCGGCGAGGATCCCGATGGTGGCGTCCTTGCCGCACAGGACGTCGACGAGCGCGACCCCCACCTTCGTCGGGTGCCCGGACGGCCCGGTGATGCTCATGAGCCCGCCGAGGGCCTGCACCACGAAGTCGTACCCCGGCCGGTCCGCCCCGCCGGCGCTGCCGAACCCGGTGATGGACACGGTGACCAGCCGCGGGTTCAGCGCGGCGAGCTCGTCCGGGCCGAAGCCCGCGGTGGAGGAGGCCCGGAAGTTCCCGACGAGGACGTCGGCGCGTCGGACGAGCTCACGGCCCAGCTCCCGGTCGCCGGGGTCGGCGAGGTCGAGGCAGACGGACTCCTTGTTGCGGTTCACGCTGTCGAAGTACGTCGTGCCCGTCGGGCTGAAGGGCGGTCCCCACCGCCTGGTCTCGTCCCCGGAGCCGGGGCGTTCGACCTTCACGACGCGGGCGCCGAGGTCGGCGAGGTGGAGGGTGGCGAGCGGGCCGGCGAGCACCCGGGAGAAGTCCGCGACGAGGACCCCCTCGAGCGGCCGGCGGGCAGCGTCCGAGGAGGGCGCGTCGGTGCGGGACCCCACGGGCGCATCGTGCCCCTTCCTGTGCTGCCGCGCAACGGTCCGCCGTCACGCGCGCGCTGCTCCGAACGGGGGATGTCCTGCGCTGTCCGTCCACACCGGTGGCGCGTCCGCCGACACCTGTGGTGGCAGACCGGTGCACCAGGCCGACCGATCGAACAGGGAGAGACGGACATGACCGCGGTGCTTCGACGCATGGGAGTGGGGGCACGCCTCGGGGCGGCCTTCGGGGTCGTGCTGGTCCTGCTCGGCCTGACCGGGACGGCGGCCCTGCTCGGTGGCCGGGCGCAGAGCCGCGCCGCGGACCGCACGGCCGACCTCGCCGTCCTGACCGCCTACGTCGCCGACCAGAAGTACTACGACGCCGACGTCTCCGGCTGGCAGGCCGCCTACGCGTGGGACACCTACCGGGTGGGGCCGGCGGCCGCCGTCAAGGACGACTCGGCCAACCGCGCCGGGTTCCTCGCGGACAAGGCCAAGCTCCTGTCGGCGCTCCAGGCCGCTCCGGTGCAGTTCATGACGGCCGACGAGAAGGCCGTCAACGCGCAGATCACGCAGAAGTGGACCGACTACTTCGCCTCCGACGACCGCGCCGTCGCCCAGTACGGCAAGGGTGACCTGGCCGGGGCCGAGAACACCATCCAGAACGAGAGCTGGGTCGTCTACGCGGACATCCTCACGCAGACCCAGAAGCTCACCGACTCCGTCGCGAAGCGGTCCGCCGCCGTGCGCGCCGAGGGCCGCGCCGCTGCCGAGCGCAGCCGCACGCTGGTCCTCGCGGCCGTCGCCGCGGCCGTCGCGCTCGTCGTCCTGCTGCTCGTCGCGCTGACCCGCAGCATCGTCGTCCCCCTGCGCCGCAACGTCTCCGACCTCGGCCGCATCGCCGACGGCGACCTGACGGTGGAACCGGTCCTCGACGGGCGCGACGAGTTCCGGCAGATGGCGCAGGCCCTCGCCGCCGCGGTCGCCGCGACCCGTCGCACCGTGTCGGGCGTCGTCGAGCACGCCCAGTCGGTCGCGGGTCAGGCCGACGACCTCTCCTCACGCGCCGCGTCCCTGTCCGCCGCGAACGCCCGCACGGGCGCCGAGACCGACCGTGCCGCGGCGTCGGCCGGCGCGGTCTCCGGGGAGGTCGCCACCCTGGCCGCCGGGGCCGAGGAACTCGGTGCGTCGATCGCCGAGATCTCCTCCGGCATGGCGTCGTCGGCGTCGGTGGCCCGCGAGGCCGTGGACGTCGCCGAGGCGACGCGCACGGCGGTGGCCGGGCTGGGCGAGGCGACCCGTGACATCGCCAGCGTCGTCAAGACGATCACCTCGATCGCCGCGCAGACCAACCTCCTGGCCCTCAACGCCACCATCGAGGCCGCGCGGGCCGGCGAGGCGGGCCGTGGGTTCGCGGTCGTCGCCGGCGAGGTCAAGGAACTGGCGCAGGAGACCGGGTCCGCGACCGAGGACATCGCCGGGAAGGTGGCGGCGATCCAGCGCGGCAGCGAGGAGGCGGCGGCCGCGATCGCGCGCATCGCCGAGGTCATCGGGCGCGTCGACGACTACCAGGCGTCCATCTCCGCGGCCGTGGAGGAGCAGAACGCGGTGACCGCGGACCTCGCCCGCACGGTCGCCGGCGCGGCCGCCGGGGCGGACGACATCTCGACCATGCTCGCGGGCGTGGCCGCCTCCGGCGCCGACGACCGGGTCAGCCTCGAGCTCGTCACGGGGTCGGTGGAGTCGCTGCGGGAGAGCGCGTCCCGGCTGCGGGAGACGGTCGGCGCCTTCCGCCTGTGATCGACGCCCTGGCCCGTGTCGGAGGACGGGGGTAGGACTGGTCGCGTGCCGGACACCACCGCCAGCCCCGCCCCCTCGTCGGCGTTCGCCGACCTCGACGCCTTCGCCGCGCTGCCACGCGTCAGCGGCCTGGCCCTGTCCCACGACGGGACGCGGCTGGTGACGACGGTCGCGACGCTCACCGCGGACCGCACGCGGTGGCGGGGTGCGCTGTGGGAGGTCGACCCGGCGGGCCGCCGTCCGGCCCGGCGCCTCACGCGCGGCGCGGCCGCGGCGTCCTCACCGGTCTTCGCGCCCGACGGCACCCTCCTCTTCACCTCTGCCCGGCCGGACGCCGAGGCGGGAGAGGCACCGGACGACCCACCGGCCGCGCTCTGGGCGCTGCCCCCGACGGGAGAGGCGCGGTGCGTCGCCTCCCGGCCGGGCGGGGTCTCCGGCCCCCGCACGGCGCGGACCTCGGTGGCCGTCGTCGTCGCGTCGGACACGCTGCCCGGCGCCGACGACAGCACCGAGGGACCGACGTCCGACGCCGCCCGCCGCGCGGCGCGCAAGGACGCGAAGGTGAACGCCGTCCTGCACTCCGGGTACCCCGTCCGGTACTGGGACACCGACCTCGGACCCGACGAACCCCGCTGGCTGACGCTGGACCTGCCGGCGGAGACCGCGGCGGGTCAGCGCGAACCGGCGGCCTGGCGCGACCTGACGCCGGTCCCCGGCCGTCGCTACGACGAGGCGACGGCGGCGCTGACCCCCGACGGCTCCGCCCTCGTCACCACCGAGAGCGTGCCGGGCCCGGGCGGGTCGCAGCGCTCCCGGCTCGTCGTCCTCGACCGCACCGACGGCTCGCTGCGCGTGCTGGCCGACGACCCCGCCCGGGAGTTCGCCTCACCGTCGGTCTCCCCGGACGGGCGCTGGGTCGCCGCCGTCGCCGAGAGCCTGTCGACCCCGGTCGACCCGCCGACCCTGCGGCTGGTCCTCGTCCCGTTCGACGGGTCGAGCGCGCCGCGCGACGTCGTCCCCGGCTGGGAGGTCTGGGGCGCGGGGACGCCGCAGTGGGGGCCGGGCTCGGACGCCCTGTTCCTCGCCGTCGACCACCACGGCCGGGCGCCGGTGCACCGCGTCGACGTGGGGACGGACGGCGAGGGATCGTTGCGTCGGCTCAGCACCGACGACGGCGCCTACTCCGACCTGCAGGTGGCTCCCGACGGCGCGGCGGTCTACGCGGTCCGCGCGGCCGTGGACGCGCCCCCGGCGGTCGTGCGCCTGGACGCCTCGACGGCGGGCGAGCCGGTCGTCCTGCCCGGCCCCGCGGACGCGCCGGACCTGCCGGGAACCCTCACCGAGGTGCGGACGACGGCCGCGGACGGGGCCGAGGTCCGCTCCTGGTTGTGCCTCCCGGCCGGTGCCGGCCCGCAGTCGCCGGCGCCGCTGCTGCTGTGGATCCACGGCGGTCCGCTGTCCTCCTGGAACTCCTGGTCCTGGCGGTGGAACCCCTGGTTGGCGGTGGCCCGCGGGTACGCCGTCCTGCTGCCGGACCCGGGCCTGTCGACGGGGTACGGCGCGCAGTTCCTGGCCCGCGGCTGGGGTGCGTGGGGAGCCGAACCGTACTCCGACCTCATGGCCGTCACGGACGCCGCGCTGGCACGCGACGACCTGGACCCCGAGCGCACGGCCGCGATGGGCGGTTCCTTCGGCGGGTACATGGCGAACTGGGTGGCCGGTCACACCGACCGGTTCCGCGCGATCGTCACCCACGCGAGCCTGTTCGCCCTCGAGCAGTTCGGGGCGACGACGGACGCCGCGCACTACTGGGAGCGGGAGATGACGCCGGCCATGGTGGCGGCCAACGACCCGGCCGCGCACGCCCGGCACATCGTCACGCCGATGCTCGTCGTCCACGGCGACAAGGACTACCGCGTGCCGGTCGGGGAGGCCCTGCGCCTGTGGTGGGTGCTGAACAAGCAGTGGACGGGGGACCCGGCGGACCTGCCGCACCGGTTCCTGTACTTCCCTGACGAGAACCACTGGGTGCTGACGCCGAAGCACGCGGCGCTCTGGTACGAGACGGTGTTCGCGTTCCTCGCCACCCACGTCCACGGGCTGCCGTTCGAGACTCCCGACCTGTTGCGCTGACGGGGTTCCGAGGTCCGCGGGGCCGGTGGCAGAGTGCGGTCATGCGCTCTGCCACCGGCGACCACGACCCGAGCTCGGCGTGGACCGAGGTCGACGAGTACCTCGTCCAGACGCTGCTGCCCGAGGACGAGGTGCTCGAACTCGTCGTCGACGAGAACCAGGCCGCGGGCCTGCCGGCGATCGACGTGTCCCCGCTCCAGGGGGCGCTGCTCTCGCTGCTCGTGCGGATGACTGGGGCCCGGCGGGTCCTGGAGATCGGCACCCTCGGCGGGTTCAGCACGATCCACCTGGCCCGGTCGCTGCCGCCGGGCGGACGGGTCGTGACGTGCGAGTACGAACCGCGCCACGCCGAGGTCGCCCGCCGCAACCTCGACCGCGCCGGGTTCTCCGAGGTCGTGGACGTCCGGGTCGGTGCCGCCCTCGACACGTTGCCGCAGCTGCAGGCCGAGGGTGGGGACCCCTTCGACCTCGTCTTCATCGACGCCGACAAGCCGAACAACCCGCACTACCTCGAGTGGGCCCTGCGGCTGACGCGCCCCGGCAGCGTCATCGTCGGGGACAACGTCGTGCGCGGCGGCCGGGTCGTCGACGAGGAGAGCACCGACCCCACGGTCACCGGGACCCGCTCGTTCCTCGAAGCCCTCGGTGAGGACCCGCGCCTGGAGGTCACCGCGCTGCAGACCGTCGGGTCGAAGGGCTGGGACGGGTTCGTCCTCGCCCTCGTGCGCTGAGGTCCCCTCCTCACGGGGACGCCAGCTCCGGCGCGATCTGCGGGAGACGGGCCGCGACGGCCGCCTCGAGACGGTCCGAGGGGGCGAGCGCGAAGAACTCCTCGTCCAGCCGGTCCCAGAGCTCCTCGTCGGCAGCCGACAGCTCCTCGTACCCGGTGGGCCGGAACCGCAAGAACTCCCGGCGCGCGCGGAGGACGAGGTCCGCGACGTCGTCCAGGCCGAGCCAGCGGAGTCCGGCCGCGGCGTCGTCGACATCGTCGAGGCGGCGGCTGAAGAAGAGGTTCTCCACCCCGCCGCCCGCGAGCCCCCCGTTCTCGGAGATCCCGTGCAGCGCCAGCACCGCCCCCAGGGCCCGCAGCCCGGGGGTCGCGGTGCCGTCGTCGACTTCGTACGCCGTGATCGCCGGGACGTTCAGCGCGTCGATCAGCGGAGTCGGCACGACCGTCAGTCGCCCTCGGAGTACCCGTGCAGGTCGGTCGTGGTGCCTTGCACCTCCAGCTCGCGACCGTCCGGGTCCGTGACGTGCAGGACGCGGCCGTAGGGCTCCTCCACGACGCGGGAGTCGAACCCGGCCTGCTGCAGCCGCGCGGCGACGGCCTCGAGCGGCTCGTTCGTCGAGAACGCCAGGTCCGTCGACCCGGCCGGGGTCGCCGAGTTCGCCGTCGCGGTGCTGTGCAGGCCGACCTCGCCGCCGCCTGCGGCTTCCAGGCTCACCCAGGACCCGTCCTCGGAGCTCGACGTGCTCGTCAGGCCCAGGGCCACGAGGAAGCGGCGCATGGCGGCGACGTCCTGGGTGAAGCGGACGGGGGTGACCTTCACGGCGTTCCACCTTCGTTCGGGGGCACTCTCGGCTGGAGATCATGCCGCGGGCCGGTCCGCCCGTCGCGCCGAGGTGTCGACGGCCGCGGCCGGGGTTAGCGTTCCCGCGACCGCGACACCACCGATCCCGGGAGGACCACGTGCCCGTGTCCGCCAGCGGAACCATCGACCTCGGCGGCAAGACCGTCCACCGCCTCGGCTACGGCGCCATGCGCATCACCGGCGACGGCGTCTGGGGCCCGCCGAAGGACCACGACGAAGCCGTCCGCGTGCTGCGCCGTGCCGTCGAGCTCGGCGTCACGTTCATCGACACCGCCGACTCCTACGGCCCGTACGTCTCCGAGGACCTCATCCGCGAGGCGCTGCACGACGCGGGCGGGAAGGGGACCGGCTACGGCGACGTCGTCATCGCCACCAAGGGCGGGCTGACCCGGCACGGCCCGGACGTCTGGCCGCCGCTGGGTCGCCCGGAGTACCTGCGCCAGTGCATCCTCATGTCCCTGCGCCGCCTCGGCGTCGAACGCATCGACCTGTGGCAGCTGCACCGCATCGACGAGAAGACCCCGCGCGAGGAGCAGTTCGGGGTGATGAAGGAGTTCGTCGACGAGGGCCTCGCGCTGCAGGTCGGCCTGTCGGAGGTCGACGTCGACGACGTCAAGGAGGCCCAGGCGGCCGGGCTGACGATCGCCTCGGTGCAGAACCGCTACAACCTCGGGGACCGGCGGGCCGAGGACCTGCTGACCTACTGCGAGCAGCAGGGCATCGCCTTCATCCCGTGGGCCCCCGTCGACGCGGGCAGCCTGGCCCGGCCCGGCGGGCCGCTCGACGAGATCGCAAAGGACCACGACGCTTCGACGTCGCAGCTCGCGCTGTCGTGGCTGCTGCGTCGTTCGCCCGTCATCGTGCCGATCCCGGGCACCTCGACCGTCGCCCACCTCGAGGAGAACCTCGCCGCGGCGGACGTCGAGCTGACCGACGAGGAGTTCTCCACCCTCGAGGCCGCCGGCCGTTGAGGGGCGGGGGTTCCTCGGCGCTCAGGCGTCGAGGAGCCCCGCGTCGTGGGCCACGATCGCGACCTGCACGCGGTTGTGCGCCTCGAGCTTGGTCAGCAGCCGCGACACGTGCGTCTTGACGGTCGCCTCGCTCATGAACAGCTCCCGGCCGATCTCGGCGTTCGACAGCCCGCGGCCGACGGCACCCAGCACCTCGCGCTCGCGGTCGGTCAGGAGCTGCAGCCGCTCCGCCGCCTCCCGGCGCCGCGGGTTCACGGTGTCCGCCGCGTAGTGGCCCACGAGCCGGCGGGTCACGGTGGGGGAGAGCATCGCCTCGCCCGCCGCGACGACGCGGACCGCGGAGACGAGTTCGCGCGGCGGGGTGTCCTTGAGCAGGAACCCCGTCGCTCCTGCCTGCAGCGCCTGGAACACGTACTCGTCGAGGTCGAACGTCGTCAGCATCACGACGCTGGGAGCCTGTGGGCGCTCGGTGATGGCCTTGGCCGCGGTCAGCCCGTCCATGACGGGCATGCGGACGTCCATGAGGACGATGTCGGGCCGGTGCGCGGCCACGCCCTCGACGGCCTGGGCGCCGTTCTCGGCCTCCCCGACGACCTCGATGTCCTCGGCGCTGGACAGGATCATCCGCAGCCCGGCGCGCACCAGGGCGTCGTCGTCCACCAGCAGGACCCTCGTCGGCCTGCCCTGCTGCTCGTCCACGCCCACGACTCCGCCCGCCTCCGCCTCGACCCGATCCGTCACCCTCACCCCTCCTGAGTCGTCGCCGACCCGGCCGGGGTGCGCACGATCCTCGCATCCGGCGGGGTCCACGCCGCGGACGCACCCGCACGGGGCAGTCCGTCCGGCGTCGGCCAGGGCAGCCGCGCCCGCACCGCGAACCCCCCGCCCGGCTCGGGGCCCGAGGAGATCGTCCCGTCGGCCAGCCCGACGCGTTCGGACAACCCGACCAGCCCGGACCCCGCCCCCGGCAACCCCGCCGACGCCCCGTGCGGACGGGCGTTGACGACGCTGACGAGCATCTCCAGCCCCACCTCACCGGAGACCGTCACGACGGTCTGCGCCGACGGGGCGTGCTTGTGCACGTTCGTCAGCGCCTCCTGCACGACGCGGTAGACCGTCCGCCCGAGCTCGGCGGGGACGTCGGCGTGGACGGGCACGTCCGTCCGGAACTCCGCGGCGACCCCCGCCTCGCGCGTCGACTCCACGAGCCGGCGGACGTCGACGAGCGTCGGCTGCGGCGCGAGTTCGGCGGCCGTCGTCGCGGCCGAGCCCGTACCGGGGGCCCGCAGCACGCCGAGCACGCGGCGCAGGTCCTCCAGCGCCGTCCGGGCGGTCTCGCGGATCGTGGCGGCCGTCGCCTCGACCTGGTCGGCGCCGACGTCCGGCCGCACCTCCAGGCCCCCCGCGTGCAGGGCGACGAGGGAGATCCGGTGCGCCAGGACGTCGTGCATCTCGCGGGCGATGCGGGTCCGCTCGGCCAGCCGGGCCTGCTCGGCGCGCAGCACCTGCTCGTGCTCGGCCCGCTCCGCGCGCTCCCGCAGCGAGGTCACGAGGTCGCGTCGCGCACCGACGAACGCGCCCACGAAGACGCACAGCGACACCCCGACGACCGAGGACGTCAGCGACCAGCCCAGCCCGTTGGCCGTCGTGCGCAGCGACGCCACCGTGACGACGACGCCGGCCGCCCCCGACAGCAGGACGAGCAGCCGGTCGCGCCGCCGCACCGCCAGCGTCAGCAGGGCCAGGTACAGCGCGCCGTCGAAGGCCAGCACCCCCGCGACGCCCAGGGACACCAGGCTGAGCAGGACCGGGTGGTCCCGGCGCCACCACAGGGCCAGGCAGCTGGCCACCACGACCACGCACGCGAGGACCTGCGGGAGACGGGCCTGGGCGACCCAGGTCAGGCCCTCGGGGAAGACGGGCCCGCCGGGCTGGCTGCGCAGCGGCCCCACCACGACGGAGTGGAACCACGCCACGGCGAAGAACAGGGACAGCAGGACGGCGACCACGTCGCGCAGCCGCGGGCCGAACCGCCAGCGCGTCACCCACGGGTCGGTGGGCGGAGCGACGGGGTGCGCGAGCTGACTCACCGCCTCAGGGTAGGGAGGTGGTTGAGCGTCCGGCGTCCCCCGATCGTCCCTGCGCTCCTCCCGCGTCCGTCGCACCCAGTCACTCCGCGCATCACCCAGCGTGTGCGCCCGTCCGCGAGGAACGTCCCGTGAACCCTCCCGCCCCGCAGAAACCGTCCACGATCGCCTTCCTCGGCCTCGGCCGGATGGGACGCGTCCTGGCCGGTCACCTCCTCGAGGCCGGCCACCACGTCCGCGTGTGGAACCGCACGCCCGGCCGCGACGGCGACCTCGTCGCCGCGGGGGCCATCTCCGCCGGGTCCCCGGCCGAGGCCCTCGACGGCGCCGACGTCCTCGTCACGGCCCTCTTCGGGCCGCCCGCCGTCCGCGAGGTCGTCCTGGACGGCCTGTCGCCGGCGGCCGGCACCCTGTGGATCGACATCACGACGATCTCGCCCGCCGACGCCGCCGAGCACGCCCGCTGGGCGGCCGAGCGCGGTGTCGACCACGTCCACTCCCCGGTCGTCGGCTCGCTCGGCCCGGCCGCGAACCGCGCCCTCGGGGTGCTGGCCGGTGGCCCCGCGGCCGAGCGGGCCGTGCCGTTCGTCTCCCTGTGGGCCGATCCCGAACGCCTGCAGGTCCTGCCCGAGGCGTCCGCGGCCGCGACGGGCAAGCTCGTCGCGAACCTGGCGCTCGCGGTCTCCTTCCAGGGGCTCGTCGAGGCGGTGCGGCTCGGTGCGTCCGGTGGTCTGGACGTCGAGCAGGTCCTGACGACGCTCAAGGGCACCGGGCTGGGGCCCATCGCCGCCATGAAGGGGCAGAACCTGCGGACGGGGGAGTTCGGGGACACCCAGTTCTCCGCCGACCTGCTGCTCAAGGACACCGGCCTCATGACGTCCACCACCCGCTTCCCCCTGCCCGCGCTGACGGTCGCGGCCCAGGGGCTGCTGGCCGCGCAGCGCGCCGGGCACGGGGACGACGACTTCTCCGTCGTGGCCCGCGACGAACCCCGCTGACGCCGCCCCGGCCCGTGACGTGGACGGGGCACCCGCGAGCAGCGGGTAGACTCCTGCCTGCCGGTTCCGGGAACGGAACGGCGCTGGGGCCCCGTTGTGTAGCGGCCCAGCACGCCGCCCTCTCACGGCGGTAGCGCGGGTTCGAATCCCGTCGGGGCTACCGAGGAAGGCCCCCGGTCCACGTGACCGGGGGCCTTCTCGTCGTCCGGCCCGGAACGCTCAGTCCGCGCGCAGTAGGCGCACGCCCCGCTGCTCGAGCTCCCCCACGGCCGCGTCGTCGTCGGTGTGAGTCACCACGCCCGCGACGGCGTCCCACGGCACCACCCCGTACGGCGAGGCCGCGCCCACCTTCTCGGCCGACGCGAGCACCCACGTCTCCGCGGACCGCCCAGCCAGCAGCCGCTTGACGGCCGCCTCGTCCGGGTCGCCGGTCGTCAGCCCGCGCTCGGGGTGCACGCCCGTCACCCCGAGGAGGAACAGGTCGGCCGAGACGGTCTGCGCGGCCTCGGCCGTCGCGGCCCCGCACGTGACCGCGCTGTGCTTGAACAGGCGTCCGCCGAGGACGAAGACCTCGACGGTCGGGTGCTCGACGAGGGCGGCCGCGATGGTCGGGCTGTGGGTGACGACCGTGCACGCGAGGTCCGGCGGGAGGGCGCGGGCCACCGCCAGCGTCGTCGTCCCGCCGTCCAGGACGACGGTCGAGCCGGGCTGGACGAGCTGGACCGCGCGTCGGGCGACCCGCTCCTTGCTGTCCGTCGCGAGCCGCGTGCGGGCCGCGTAGTCGGCCACGGCGGGGGAGGCCGGCAACGCGCCGCCGTAGACGCGCTGGCACAGCCCGGCGGCGGCCAGGTCGCGCAGGTCGCGGCGCACCGAGTCCTCCGACACCGAGAGCTCGGCGGCGACGTCCTTCGCCACGAGCCGTCCGTCGCGCGCCATCCGCGCCAGGAGCCAGTCGCGGCGCTGAGCTGCCAGCATCCTCGTTCCTCCGTGTTCGTGCACGTTCGTACGTGTTTCGTCTAGGCTTGCATCATGATGCACGTACCGGCCGCAGGCACTCCCCGCCCCGGGGTCGACGCCCCCGACCGCCGCGGCCGGACCGGCCTGGACCGCGTCGGTCGCGACCTGCGCGGCAACCCGGACGTCGTCGTGCGCGACGTCGAGGTGACCTCCGACGGTTGGCACGTGCTGCGCCGCACCACGTTCGACCTGCGGCGCCGGGACGGGACGTGGACCGTGCAGCAGCGCGAGACGTACGACCGCGGGGACGGCGCCACTCTGCTGCTGTACGACCGGGAGCGCCGGACCGTCCTGCTGACGCGGCAGTTCCGCTACCCGGCCTACGTCAACGGCCACCCGGACGGTCTCCTCCTCGAGGCCGCCGCCGGCCTGATCGACGCCGACGACCCCGAGACGGCCGTGCGCCGCGAGGCCGCCGAGGAGCTGGGCGTCCACGTCGGCGCCGTCGAGCACCTGTTCGACCTGTTCATGAGCCCGGGGTCGGTGACCGAGCGTCTGCACTTCTACGCCGCCCCCTACGCGCCGGCCGACCGGACCGGCGCCGGGGGCGGGGTGGCGGAGGAGGGCGAGGACATCGAGGTCGTCGAGGTGGACGTCGACGAGGCGCTCGCGATGTGCCGGGACGGCAGGATCTGCGACGGCAAGACCGTCACGCTGCTGCAGTGGGCGGTGCTGCACGGCCCCTTCCGCGCGGGCGGCCGCTGATCCGTTCCCCTGGCGGTGCAACGCCGCGGCCCGGTGGGGCGTCTGCTGCTCGGAGGCGGTCGCAGCAGGCGGCCGCGCCGAGGGGGAGGACGAGGGGGAGGACGGGATGAGCGAGCACCGGAGGGGAGCCGACCCGGGGGACGACGAGCTGGTCCGCGCGCTGCGGCGTGCGGGCACGGCCGACGTCGGGGTCGACGTGTCCGCTCTCGTCGCGGGGGCGCGGGGGCGCGCCCGCACCATCCGGCGACGCCGGCAGGGGGTGGTCGGCGTCGTCGCGGTCCTCGCCCTGGGTGTCCCGTTCGGGGTGTCCCAGTGGGGCCAGGACCCGACGTCGGTCCGGCCGGTCGTGCCGGCCACCCCCGCGCCCGCCGTGACGGCCGTCCCGAACGAGGCCCTGCTCTCGACGCGGGACGTCGACGCGGTGGTCCCCGGTCTGGAGCTGCTGGGGCAGAGCGCGTCGACGAACTCCGGGTTCTGCCAGGACGACGCCTACGACGGCACCCGCACGGTTGTCGACAGCCGCGGCGCCGGCTGGGGTGGATCCTCGACCGCGCGCTCGGGTCCGCCGGAGGACGTCGGGCTGCAGGTGCTGCTGTTCCGCGGCACGGCCGCCCAGGAGTGGATGGCGGCGACCGCGCAGGACGCCCAGGACTGCACCACCACGCAGCTTGAGGGTGCGGTCTGGACGCTGGCGCCCGCGGCCGTCGACGCCGAGCAAGTGGTCGCCGGCTACCGCGCCGCGACCCTCGGCGACGACCCGTCGTGGAACGCGACCGTCGTCGCGCGGACGGGGCAGCTCGTCGTCAAGGTGTCCACGACCACCTACCAGCCCGACGGGCAGAGCGCCCTGGACCAGGCCGCGGCCCTGGCCTCGCGGGAGCTGCAGCTGGCCGCCGAGCTCACCGACGCCGGCGGGGGCGCCCGGTGACACCTCGCACCACCACTCGCGCCCCCGACGAGGCCGGGGTCCTGACGTTCGAGGAGTTCGTCGCCGCCCGCGGCCCGGCCCTCGTCCGCCTCGCCCGCGGGCTGCTGCGGGACCCGCACGCGGCTGAGGACGTCGTCCAGGACGTCCTGGCCAAGGCGCTGCTGTCGTGGGGGCGCGTCAGCGCGGCGGACGATCCCGTCGCCTACGTCAACCGCATGGTCGTCAACGCCTCCACCTCGTTCTGGCGGCGGGCCGCACGCCGCGAACGGCCCACCGGCGACCTGCCCGAGGGCGCGACCGCCGACGGCAGCGGGCAGGTCGCCGACCGCGACGAGCTGCTCACCGCGCTGCGCCGGCTGCCGACGAAGCAGCGAACGGTGCTCGTCCTGCGCCACTTCGAGGACTGCTCCGACGAGCAGATCGCCGACCTGCTCGACGTGACCACCGGGACGGTGCGCAGCAACGCCCACAGGGGTCTCGCGACCCTGCGCGAGCACCTGGCGGACGGTCGGGGGGTCTGAGTTCAAGTTCTCGGCTCGCCGGGCCGAAGGACTCTCTGGGAGCAACGCTTCTAGAAGTTTCGTCACCCGTGTGGGGAGTGGGCAGTGTTCGGACGCCAGAAGGCCGCCGTCGGTCAGGTCGTGACCGGGCCCATGCCCCGCGACGTCGAGGCCCTCGAGGCCGTCCTCGCCGCCCTCGACACGGGCATCACCACCGAGCTCGACGCCCAGCTGGCCTGCGTCCGCGGACTCTCCCAAGCCCTCGACCTCTGCTACGGCGGGGTCTGGCTGCCCGGCCCCGACGGCCGCTTCACCGTCGCGGCCGAGGTCGGCCCGATGAGCCAGGCCCTGGTCTCGAGCCGGTCCCTCGCGGTCGGCGTGGGTGACGGCTGCGGCGGCAAGGCCATCTCCACCCGCGAGCCCGTGCAGTGCGACGACTCCCCCGAGGCCATGGCCTGCCAGCGCTGGCGCGACGCCCGCGCCGCCGGGGCCAAGAGCGGTGGTCAGCTCCCGGTGGTCGAGAACGGGCGCGTGGTCGCGATCCACGAGTACTACTCCCGCAACGAACTGCCGTTCTTCGGCGGCCGCGCCGAGAAGTGGTCGGCCATCGGCCGCGTCGCCGCGCACGCCCGTCGCCGCGCCCTGGACACCGCCGCGCTGCAGGAGACCCTCAACGACCGCGCCGCCGTGACGACCGTCGTGACGAACGTCGGCGCCGCCGCGAACCAGGAGGCCGCGCTCCGCACGGCGCTGGAGACCGTGCGCGAGGCGTTCGGCTGGGCCTACGGGTCGTACTGGGCCCTCGACGAGGACAGCGCGACGCTGAAGTTCGTCGTCGAGTCGGGTTCGGCGGGCGAGGAGTTCCGCCGCGTCACCCTCGCGGCGAGCTTCGCCGAGGGGGTCGGCCTGTCCGGCCGGGCCTGGCGCCAGCGCGACCTCGTCTACGTCCGCGACCTCGCCGAGATGACCGACTGCGTGCGCGCCCCCGCGGCCCAGCGCGCCGGTGTGAAGTCGGGCGTCTGCTTCCCGGTCCTGTCCGAGGGGCGCGTCGTCGGGACGATGGACTTCTTCGCCACCGACGTCATCGACCTGTCCGAGTCGCGCGCCTCCTCGCTGCGCAACGTGCAGCAGCTCGTCTCCCAGCGCCTGGACGTGCTGCGCCGCAGCGAGCACGACGCCGCGCGGTCCCACGAACTGCTCGACACGGTCTCGCGCCTGCGGGACGCGGTGAACGACGCCGGCCGGGTGGCGGACGCCGCCGTCGGCCAGGCCTCGACGATGACGGGCGAGGTGGACGCGCTGACGCAGGCGTCGGCGGCCGTCGGGGAGGTCATCAAGATCATCTCCGGGATCGCCGACCAGACGAACCTCCTCGCGCTCAACGCGACGATCGAGGCCGCCCGCGCCGGGGAACTCGGCCGGGGTTTCGCCGTCGTCGCCAGCGAGGTCAAGGACCTGGCCCGCGAGACCGCCGACGCCACCCAGCGCGTCGCGCAGCAGATCTCGGGGATCCAGGCGTCGAGTTCCGCCGTCTCCGGCGGCATCAACGAGACCGCGGCGATCATCCGCGAGCTCGACACGGTGCAGGCGCGGATCTCCGAGGTCATCGACGAGCAGGTCGCCATGGCGACCGCCTACGAGCGCCCGTCCGCGCGGCGCTGACCCCCGAACCCGCCGCACCGTCGTCCGCCCTGAGCGGACGGCGGTGCGGCGGCCCCCACCGGCCCGTAGCGTCGTGGGGAACCGACCGGTGGAGGTTCCCGTGCGCACGCTGACCGTCGTCCCGCCCCGTCGCGTGCGCCGCCGTCCGGACCCCCTGCTGCGCGACGCCCTCGGCAGCGTGCTGCGGGCCGAGCGGACGGCCCAGCGCCGCACCCTGTCCGACGTCGCCGGCGACGCGCGCGTGTCCCTGCCGCACCTGTCCGAGGTCGAGCGCGGGCGCAAGGAACCCTCCTCCGAGGTGCTCGCCGCCATCTGCGGCGCTCTCGGCCTGGACCTGGCTGACCTGCTGCTGCGCACCAGCCGGCAGGTGCGGGACCTCACGTCGGTCGTCGAGCCGGCGGGTCCCGTCCTCTCGTCCGCGCCGACGGTCTCGCTCTCGCTGGTCGCCTGACCCGCCGGGATCAGTCGCGATCGGCCCCGCTGGACGTCGCCTGCGCGGTGGGGACCGTCCGGGTCGGAGGCGAGGCGGTACCCCTCGGGGGAGGGACGTCCCCGCAGCACCCGGTCGTCCCGCCGCACGCTGCGCCGCTCACCCGGTGGCGAGCACCTGCTCCAGCGCCCGCCGCAGCGTGGGACGCAGTTCCTGCCCCTCGTTCGCCGCCCACCACAGCAGCCCCGCGGTCATGGCCGAGAGCGCCGCCTGCGTGGCCACGGCCACCGTCAGCCCGTCCTCGCCGGGGGCGCGGTCGGCGACGAAGGCCGCGAGTTCGTCCAGGACGGAGAACTGCACCGCGAACAGGTGCGACCGCAGGTCCGGGGTGGCGGCCATGAGCCGCAACCGCGAGCGCAGGAGGGCCTCGTCGCCGTCGGGGAACACCAGCGCCGCGGGCAGGGTCCGGGCGAGCGCCGTCCGCCAGTCCGTCGCGGCGGGGACGTCGGCGAGGGCGGCGGCGATCGCGGCGGAGGCCTGGTCCCTTCCGTCCCAGACGATCGCGCTCTTGGACGGGTAGTAGCTGAACAGGGTGCGGCGAGCGATCCCGCAGGCGCGGGCGACGTCGTCCATCGTCGTCTCCTCGTAGCCCTGCGCGGTGAACAGCCGGAGTGCGGTGACGGCGATCGCGGACGTCGACGTCGCGGGGGGACGTCCCCGGGGACGGGTCCGTACCGGCCCCTGGTCCGTTTGATGCACTGAGTGCTTCAATGGCCTTCCCATCCCGTCGTCGAGGAGGACGTCGTGTCCACCGCTCCCGCTGCTGAGTTCCCCTCCCAGTCTCCCGCCGTCCCGGACCTGCCCGTCGTCCCCGGTCGCTTCGCCGGCCGGACGGCGATCGTCACCGGTGCCGGTTCGGGCATCGGTCGCGCCACCACCGTCCGCCTGGCCCGCGAGGGGGCTCGCGTCGTCGCCGCCGACGTCTCCGGCGAGCGCCTCGACACGCTCGTCGCCGAGTTCGCGGACCTCGACCTCGTCCCGGTGGTCGGGGACATCACGACCGAGGAGGGCGTCTCCGCCGTTGTGGCCGCCGCGGGGGAGCGGATCGACGCCCTCGCCAACGTGGCCGGGATCATGGACGCGTTCCTCCCGCCCTCGGAGGTCGACGACGCCACCTGGGACCGCGTGTTCGCGGTGAACCTCACCGCACCGATGCGGCTGGTGCGGGCGGTCCTGCCCGTGATGACGACCGCGGGGAAGGGGGCGATCGTCAACGTCTCGTCCGAGGCGAGCCTGCGTGGATCGGCGTCGGGCGTGGCCTACACGGCGTCCAAGCACGCCGTGAACGGGCTGACGAAGAGCATCGCGTTCTTCCACGGGCCGCAGGGGATCCGGGCCAACGCCGTGGCTCCCGGGGCCGTCATCACGAACATCGAGGCCCCGATGCGCTCCGAGCTCGCGGCCCAGCGCGTCGGACCGGTCCTGCAGACGGTGGTCCCGGCACCGGCGACCGCCGACCAGCTCGCGGCCAGCATCACCTGGCTGCTCAGCGACGACGCCGTCAACGTCAACGGCGTCGTGCTGCCCTCGGACGGGGGCTGGTCGGCGGTCTGAGGTCTCACCCCGCCGTCAGCACCCCGGCGGGCGGGGCGACCCGGTCGGCTCGCGCCGTGGCGCTCGCCCGCAGCACGGCGCCCCACCGTTCGACGTGGGCGACGAGGGCGGGGGTCTGCGCGCCCAGCGCCTCGGCCTGCTCGTCCTGCAGGTACAACCCGGGCGCGGGGCACGTCGCCCCGAGTTCGGCGAGGACCGGTTTCAGCAGAAGGTCCGGAGCCATCGCGTGCGCCGGGCCGGCGCCGAGCATCAGCGGGACGGCGGTGACCCCGCGCAGACCTTCGCCGCCGGCGAACTGGTCGAGGAACAGCTTCAGCAGTCCGGTGTGGGTGGCCTTGAAGGTGGGGGAGGCGACGACGAGGAGGTCGGCGGAGGCGACGTCGGCGACGGCCTGCTGGACGGTGGGGTCGCCCCAGCCGAGCAGTCCCGGGCCCAGGGTCGTGACGTCGACGACCTGGTCGACGGGGGCCTGGGCGAGCAGTTCGGCGGCCGTGACGGCGGCGGTCAGAGTGCGGGAGGCGGGTTTGGGGTTGCCGCACACGACGACGGTGCGCAGCGACGGGGGGTGCGGGTTCACCCTGCGGCCTTGGGGGTGAGGGTGCGGAACCCGGAGGAGTGCCACACGAGCGGTTCGGTCTCCGCGACCCCGCCGAGGGAGTGGACCTCCAGCAGCACGACGTCGTGGTCACCGGCCGGGACCTCGGAGTGGATGCTGCACTCGAGCCAGACGGGGGCGCCGTGGACGAAGTGGGCACCGGACGGCAGGGTCGTGGTGTCCAGGCCGTCGAACCGTTCGGCTGCGCGCAACGCGCGGGAAGCCAGCCTGCGCGCCGCCAGGTCGTGCGCCTCACCCAGCACCGAGACCCCGAGCTTGCCGCCGGCCTGCACGGCCGCGCGCAGCTTGGGCCAGCTCGTCGACGTGTGCTGCACGGCGAACAGCACGAGCGGCGGGTCCAGGGAGATGCCGACCTGGAAGCTCGAGGCGACGAGGACGACGGGTTCGGGACCGTCCTCGCCCTCGACGACGGCGGACAGGGCCGCGACGCCGGAGGGGAACAGGGCGGACGTCGAGCGCAGCGCCATGGGGTCGGCGGCCACGGGCGTCATCGGGACGGCGCCGGTCGCGCCGGTCACCACGGTCAGCTCGGTCACGTCGGTCGTGTCGGTCATCGGTCGGAACTCCTCTGGAGGGGGTGGGTGGCGGCGTGCGCCAGGTCGACGACGGTGGGGTACTCCCACCGGAGCTGGCCGATCGGCAGTCCCGTGCGGACGGCGACGGCCTCGTGCGTGAGAGCGCCGGACCGGCCGAGGTCCAGGACGGCGTCCCGCACCAGGAGGGCGCGACGGGTCGCGCGGTGACCCCACCGCTGCTGCCGGTCCTGTCCGGTCGCGTCGGGGCCGGTGGTGCGCCGGTGCCGGGAGGCGCCGACGCGGTGACGCCGGCCGGCGTGCCGGGGGGACGCGCTCCTCACCGTCCCGCCCGTCAACCGTCCGCCAAGAGGTGCCCGAGGCCTGCGTCCACGGCCCACCGCCGGGTGTCGGCGACGTCCTGCCGCAGCTGCGCGACGAGTTCCTCGGACCCGGGGTAGCGCCGCTGTGGGCGCAGCCGGGCGTGCAGGTCGATGCGGACGGTGAGCCCGTAGAGGTCGCCGGAGAAGTCGAGCAGGTTGGCCTCGAGGAGGCGTTCCCCGTCCTTGCCGTAGTACGTGGGGCGGTGCCCGACGCTGACGGCCGCCACGTGGACGGTTCCGCCGATGCGCACGGTGCCGGCCCAGACCCCGTCGCGCAGCCCGTGCGGGGGGACGGCCACGTTCGCGGTCGGGAAACCCAGCAGGCGACCGCGTTCGTCGCCGTGCTCCACGACGCCCTCGACGCGCAGCACGACGTCGACGTCGCGGGGGGTGGGGAGGTGCAGCTCGTCCGGTGCCGGTGCCGGTGCCGGTGCCGGTGCGGTTGCGGTGGGCGGGCTCGGTCGGGTGGGCATGCGGGCTCCTCGGTCGGTCGGCGCTGGGGACGGACGGTTCAGAAGGCCAGGAGGTTGTCGCGGAACAGTTCGTGCTCGTAGGTGCGGCGGACGCGGCCCAGGTCCGACAGGGACCCGACGAGCCCGTCCGTGAGTTCGGCGATGGCGCGCCGGCTGCCCCCACCGGTGATGAGGTACCCGTCACCCCCGACCTCGTCGAACTCCTCGGCCATGGCGGCGGCGACCTGGTCGGGTGTTCCGACGAAGGCCGGGTTCGTGTAGCGGGTGGCCCAACGGCCGGTCGCCTCGCGCAACGTCCCGCCCAGACCCGTGAACTTCTCGAGCGTGGTGCGGTGACCGTTGGTCTGCAGGTCGCCCAGCGGCGCGTCGGGGTCCACGGTCGAGAAGTCGATCTCGGTGAGCGCACCCATGTGGCCGAGGGAGATCTCGACCGCGGTCTCGCTGGGGTTCTGCATCTCCTCGAACACCTGCTGCGCCTCGCGGTGCGAGGCCGCGACGACCGGCAGGGTGATGAACATGACCTTCACGTCGTCCGGATCACGGCCGTGCGCCTTGGCCCGGGTGCGGACGTCGTCGCGGAACTCGCGCATCGCCGGGACGCCCTGAGCCGCACAGATGACGGCGTCGGCGTGGCGGGCCGCGAACTCCCGGCCGCGGGGAGAACCTCCGGCCTGCAGGTAGACCGGCCGGCCCTGGGGTGAGGGGAGTGTGTTGAGGGGGCCGCGCACCTTGTAGAACCGGCCCTCGTGGTGGATGGGTGCCACTCGTGAGGCGTCGACGTAGGTCCCCGTGGCGCGGTCGGCGACGAGGGCGCCGGGCTTCCACGACCCCCACAGGCCCTCGACCACCTCGACGAACTCGTCAGCGCGGTCGTACCGCGCGTCGTGCTCGTACAGCGTGTCGAGACCGAAGTTCTGCGCGGCCCGGTCCTCCGAGGAGGTGACGATGTTCCAGCCGATCCGCCCGCGGGAGAGGTGGTCGATCGTGGACATCGACCGGGCGAGCAGGAACGGCGGGTAGAACGACGTCGAGGCCGTGACGACGACCCCGATGTTCCTGGTCTCGCGGGCGAGGACCGGCGCGAGCGCCAGCGGGTCGTGCTTGGGGGCGTAGAGGGAGTGCTTGAGGTCGGCGTCCATGGTCCCGCGGAAACCGTCGGAGACCATGGAGGAGTCCTCGAGCATCATGAAGTCGAACTTCGCGCGCTCCATGGCCCGGATCCAGTCGACGTGGTACTCCCCGTCGGTCCACTCGCGGGCCTCGGCGTCGCTCACCCAGGGCGTCGTCCACGCCGGCCGGGTGAAGTTCATGAACCACCCCAGGTGCATCCTGCGTGGCGCGCTCATCGTCGTCCCTCGTTCCGGGTTGTCGGCGTCGTTGTGGGCATCGGTTCGCCATGAGTCTGGGAAGCAGTTGTTTCCGACAGGCGTCGGGTTTGTGAACGTGGTGTTGCGCTGGGCGTGACCGACTGCGCTGCAACGCATCTCAGCGGACAACGCCACCGACCCTGTCCTCGACTCGACCCGCGAGTGGCGTTGTTGGCGGCTGCGGGCCCCTGACCTGCGGCGACGGGTGGCGAAACACGAGGTTAACCGGAACGACGCCGTGCGGAAACGACGCACCGACAACCTGACGGCCACGCAGTCGACCGGCGGGAGCCGTCCTGCGCCCCTCTTCCACCGGCGCACACCGGGAGGTGCCATGCCCTTGTCGAGTCCCTTCACCGAGTTGTCCGCCGAGGGGGTCACGAAGTCCTACCGCCGCGGGGCCCCCGCGGCGGTCGCCGGCATCGACCTGCGCGTCCGGCCGGACACCGCGCTCGGGATCGTCGGGGAGAGCGGATCGGGCAAGTCGACCCTGTCGCGCATGCTCGCCGGTCTCGAACCCCCCTCCACGGGGAGGGTCCTGCTCGACGGGCAGCCGGTAGCCCACCTGCTGAGCACCCGCACCGGGCGCACGGACTTCCGGCGGACGGTCCAGTACGTCGCCCAGGACACGAGCTCGTCCTTCGACCCTCGGCGGTCCCTGCGCGACTCCGTCCGCCAGCCCCTCGAACGCCTGCACGGGCTGGGCCGCGCGGCGGCCGACCGGCGGGTCGACGAGGTCCTCACCTCCCTCGAGGTCGACCCCGTCCTCGCCGACCGCCGGCCCCGGCAGGTGTCCGGCGGCCAGCGGCAGCGGTTCGCGATCGCCCGTGCGCTCGTCGTCGAACCGCGGGTCCTCGTCTGCGACGAGGTGGTGTCCGCCCTCGACGTCTCGGTCCAGGGCAGCGTGCTGAACCACCTCAAGGACTACTGCCGCGATGCCGGTTGCGGGCTGGTGTTCGTCTCGCACGGACTGCCGGCCACCGCGTTCGTCGCCACGACCCTGGCCGTCGTCCACCGCGGGCAGGTCGTCGAGGAGGGCCCCGTCGACGCCCTCGTCACCGCGCCGCGGCACGAGTACACGCGCCACCTCCTGCTCGCGCACGGTGGGACCCCGGACCTGGAGGCGGCGTCGTGAGGGGCTGGGCGACCCGGCAGCGCTGGTGGTTCACGCGGCTGCTGGCCCTGCCGCTGCACCTGTTCCTCTTCGCCGTCGCCACGTTCTTCCTCGTCCGGCTCATCCCCGGTGACCCGGCCCGCGAGGTCGTCGGGCCGGAGGCGAGCGAGGCGGAGTACCTGGCCACCCGGCAGCGGCTCGGCCTCGACGGTTCGCTGCCCGAGCAGTTGTGGACCTACCTCGGTCACCTCGTCCGGCTCGACCTCGGCGAAGGGATCGCCACGGGCCGCTCGGTGACGGCGGACATCGCCGACCGGTTGCCCGGGACGCTGGAACTGGCGGTCATGGCGTTCACGTGGCTCGTCGTCGTGACCCTGTTGCTGTCCACCGTCGTGACGGCGCGGCCCCGCTCGTTCGCCGCCACCCTCGTCCGCGGGTACTCCCAGGCGGCCGGTGCCGTCCCGGAGTTCGTCGTCGCGGTGTTCGGGATCTTCCTGTTCTACGCCACCCTGCACGTCGTGCCGGCCCCCACGGGCCGCACCCGGCCCGGGCTCGCGGCCGCGGACCCGCTCACGGGGTTCCCCTGGCTGGACGCCGTCCTGCGCGGCGACACCCTCGTCGTCTCCTCGATGTCCTCGCGGCTGCTGCTGCCCATCGCGGTCCTGGTCGTCTCGGTGTGCCCGGTGCTCCTCAAGCAGTTGCTGTCGGCGCTCCAGGACAGCACGGCGGCGCTGTCCACCCAGTTCGCCGTCGCCGTCGGAACCCCCCGTCGCGTCGTCTGGGCGGCTGCGTACCGACGGGCGCTGCCCCCGGTGGTCACCATGGCGGGCAACGTCTTCGGCTCCCTCGTCGGAGGTGCCGTCATCCTCGAGTCCCTCTTCGGCCTCGGCGGCATGGGCACCTACGCCGTCGACGCGGTGGGGACCACCGACCTCGTCGCCCTGCAGGGGGCGCTGCTCGTCATCGGGGCGCTGTCGATGGTCGTGTTCCTGCTCGTCGACATCGTCAACATGCTGCTGGATCCCCGGCGCAAGCCGGGACGACAGGTGAGGTCCGCGTGAGCGACGTCCGAACTCCCGACACCCACATCGACACCGACACCGACACGGGGTCCGCGACCCCCGAGGTCTCCGGGGTCCCGGCCCCCCGGCGGCGCAGGGTCCGCACCGCCACCCTGGTGGCCGCCGTCCCGGTCCTCGCCCTCGTCCTGCTCGCGGTCGTCGGCCCGTGGATCACCCCCCACGACCCCACCCGCGTCGTCGGCACCCCGTCCCTGCCCCCGGGGGGCGAGTTCCTCCTCGGCACGGACAACGCCGGTCTCGACGTCTTCTCCCGCACCCTGGCGGGCGCCCGCATCGACGTCGTCATCGCGACGCTGGCGACCCTGCTCGCCACGGTCGTCGGCGCGCTCGTGGGTCTGGTCGTGGGGATGAACGAGGAGCACGGCGGCCTGCGGGGCGCCGCCGCCCGGGCAGCGACCCGGGGGATGGACCTCCTCGAGGCCGTGCCCACCGTCATCGTCGCCCTCGTCGTGGTCTCGTTCTTCGGGACCAGCACTCCGACGATGGTCGTGACCCTGTCGATCATCCTCGCCCCGTTGCAGGCCCGCCTCGTCCGCACCGAGGTGCTGCGGGTGCGGCACGACGCCTACCTCGACGCGGCGCGGCAGGCCGGCCTCAGCGAGGTCCGCCTCGTCCTGCGGCACGTGCTGCCGAACGCCACCACCCCGGCGTTGCAGAACGCGCCCGTCCTGTTCGGGGTGACGATCATCCTCACCGCGGCCCTCGGGTTCCTCGGCGTCGGTCTCCCGCCGCCGAGCCCGGAGTGGGGCGCGATGATCACCCGCGGCGCGGGTGACGCCGCCGTCGGCAAGTTCTGGGCCGCGGGCGCTCCCGCCGCCGCCCTCTGCCTCGCCGTCGCCTCCGTGGCCGTGTTCGGCCGGCGCCTCGCGGCCGACCTGAGCCGCTGAGCCGACCCTCCCCACCCGACCGGGCGGTCCCCGCCGGTCGGGCGCCCCACCCTGCCCGTTCCCGCACCCTTCCCCGAGGAGACCCCATGCCCCCCGTGCGTCCCGTCCCGGCCGCCGGCCCGAGCCGCCGCCAGGCGCTCGCCCTGCTGACCGCCGGAGGTGTCGTCGTCGGGCTCAACGCCTGCGCCGACGAGGCTCCCGCCGGTGACAGCGGAGTGCCGAACACGACGCTCGTCGTCGTCACCCCCGACCAGGCGTCGAACGTCGTCCGCGACTACGGCTACACGGCGGGCACGGACAACCAGGACGTCACGAACAACCTGCACGCGCAGCTCCTGCGCAAGCCGTACGTCAAGGACGGCAACGCCGAGAACCAGGACCTCTACACGTTCGACCCGTACCTCTGCGAGAGCTACGAGACGAGCCCGGACGGCCTGACGTTCACGTTCCACCTCAAGCAGGGCGTGAAGAGCCAGCAGGGCAACGAGCTCACGGCCGACGACGTCCTCTGGTCCTTCGAGCGCAAGTTCGCCACCCCCGGCGGCGGCATGGCGGGCTACTACAAGCCCATGCTCACCGACCCGGCGCGGCAGATCGCCAAGGTCGACGACCACACGGTGACGTTCACCGTCGAGAAGGCCGGGTACGGCCTGACGCTTCTGGCCAACCTCGCCGAGAACATCGGGTCGATCTACGACAGCACCCACCTCAAGGCCAACGCCACCCCGGAGGACCCCTACGCCGTGCAGTGGGGCGTGCAGGACATGCTGCGCGGGAACGTCGGCTTCGGCGCGTACAAGCTCGAGTCGGTCACCCCCGGCCAGGAGATCGTCATGGTCTCCCACCCCGACTTCGTGCTCGGCGCCCCCGCCATCACCCGCATGACCCGCCGCCTCGTCGAGGACGCCGCCACCCGCGCCAACATGGTGCGCAGCGGGGACGCGGACGTCGCCCTCGGCCTGCGGCCGTCGGACCAGAAGGCGCTGGAGTCCGACAGCGGAGTCTTCGTGCCGGACACGAAGACGAACTCCTACCTGCTCATGGCGATGAACACGACCAGGGCCCCGTTCGACAACCCGGCCGTCCGGTACGCCATGGCCTTCGCCGTGCCCTACGGCAAGATCATCTCCGACGTCTACTCCGACCGCGCGTACCAGTACAACCACGTGCTCGACGACACGGCCCCCGGGTACGACGCCTCCGCCGTCCCGGAGTTCACCCACGACCCGGCCCAGGCGAAGGCGCTGCTGGCGGCGGCGGGCGTGAGCGACCTGTCCTTCACGCTCAGCGTCAACAACCAGCTGCCGTCGGTGCAGGACACGGCCATCCAGATCCAGTCCGCGATGGCCGACGCCGGCATCACCGTCGAGATCCGCGAACTGCCGGCCGCCCAGCTCAACCAGGACAGCCTGGAGGGCAAGCTGCAGGCCTCCCTCAGCGTCGGCTCGTCGGTGACGATGACCCCGCCCTACATGCTCCAGCTCCTCACCCAGCCGGGCGGCGGTTCCAACACCGCGCTGTGGAACGACCCGACCTTCCTCGGCGAGGTCCAGGCCGGGCTCGACGCCGGCGACGCCCTGAGCCCCGAGGCCATGGCGCACTGGCAGGCCGCCGAGCTGCGCATGGTGCAGCAGGCGCCCTACGTGATGATCGCCCGCATCAAACCCGCCGCCGTGCTCCGCGCGGACGTCGAGGGCTTCGCCCAGCGCACGGACTTCCGCATCGACTACTCCCACCTGGATCGCGCGTGACGGCGGAGAAGTTCCACCTCGGGTGGTTCGGCGCGTTCGTCCCGCACGGGTGGAACCAGCCCTTCGAGGGGACGGAGGCGAGCCACCGCGACTGGCTGGACGGCACCTTCCACGTCGACCTGGCCCGCGCGCTGGACCGCGCCTGCTTCGACGTCCTGCTGCTGGAGGACTCCTCGATGGTCTCGGACACCTACGGCGGCACGTCCGAGGCGACGCTGGCCCGCGGGGTGTGGGCGCCCAAGGGCGACCCCCTCGCCCTGGCCCCCCTGCTCACCGAGGCCACCGAGCACCTCGGCGTCTCGGTCACCGCGTCCACGAGCTTCTACCCGCCGTGGCTGCTGGCGCGGGCGTTCAGCACGCTGGACCACCTGTCCGGCGGCCGGGCCGGCTGGAACGTCGTGACCTCCAGCGAGGACCGCGCCGCGCAGAACTTCGGACTCGACGGGTTGCCCCAGCACGACGAGCGCTACGAACGGGCCGAGGAGTTCATCGACCTCGTCGACCGCCTGTGGTCGTCCTGGGAACCGGACGCCCTCGTCATGGACCGCGAGACCGGGGTGTACGTCGACCACGAGAAGGTCCACCCCGTGCACTTCGAGGGCCGCTACCACCGGTCCCGGGGTCCCCTCAACACCCTCCCCGCGCCCCAGGGCCGGCCGCTCGTCAGCCAGGCGGGCGGATCGCCGAAGGGGCGCGAGCTCGCGGCCCGCACGGCCGACCTCGTGATGGCCCTGCCCAAGGGCGTGCCCGCCATGAAGGCCTACCGCGACGACATCCGGGCGCGGGCCGCGGCGTTCGGGCGCAACCCCGACGACGTCAAGGTGATGTTCATCGTCTCCCCGGTCCTCGGGGCCACCGAGGCCGAGGCTGCCGAACGGTTCGAGCGCCGCCGGCAGGCCGTGCGCGACGACCCGACGGGTCAGCTCGTCGGCTGGTCGGGGAGCATGGAGATCGACTTCTCGCGGTTCGACCTCGACGAACCGCTGCCCGCAGCCGCCAGGACGAACGGGCACCAGTCGACGCTGGAGACGTTCCGCACCTGGGCCGGCGACCGCACCCTGCGCCAGGCGGTGGAGGCGTACCGCACGGAGGCCGTCGAACTCGTCGGGACCCCCGACTCGGTCGCCGACCAGATGGGCGCGATCGCGCAGGAGGTCGGCGGCGACGGGTTCATGGTGTGGAGCCAGCCCCCCACCCGGCAGTACGTCACCGAGATCTGCGACGGCCTCGTCCCCGCCCTGCAGCGCCGCGGACTCGTCCGCACCGGCTTCAGCAGCACGCAGCTGCGCGACAACCTCCTCGAGTTCTAGGAAGGCCATCCCCATGAGTTCCTCGAAGTTCCACCTCGGCTGGTTCCTCGGCGCCGGCTTCGGCGTCCAGAGCTGGAACCAGCCCTGGTCCGGCACCGGCGCCCACGACTGGATGATGCCGGACCAGTACGTCGACCTGGCGCACTCCCTCGAACGCGCGTGCTTCGACTTCCTCATCATGGAGGACTCCGTCCAGGTCTCCGACACCTACAAGGGGTCGATGGAGTACTACCTGCGCACCGCGTCCGCGGCACCCAAGCACGACCCGGCGGTCCTCGCCGCGATCCTCGCGCACGAGACGAAGCACCTGGGGATCATCCCCACGTTGACGACGACCTTCTACCACCCCTACACCGTCGCGCGGATGATGACGACGCTCGACCACATCGCCAAGGGCCGGATCGGGTGGAACGTCGTCACGGGGTCCAACACCCGGGCCGCGCAGAACTACGGCTTCGACATGCCCGAGCACGACGTGCGCTACGAGATGGCCGACGAGTTCGTGGAGCTCGCGCACAAGCTCTGGGACACGTGGGAGAACGACGCGGTGCTGGCCGACGTCGAGAACGGTGTCTACGCCGACCACGAGAAGGTCCACCGGCTCGACTTCCAGGGCAAGCACTACGCCTCCCGCGGGCCGCTGAACACCGTGCCCAGCCCGCAGGGGTCGCCGGTCATCCTGCAGGCCGGCGGGTCGAGCGCCGGCAAGGCGTTCGCGGCGCGCTGGGCCGAGGCGATCATCTCCAACCCGCACGGCACCTCGAAGATGCGGGCCTACCGCGACGAGATCCGCACCCTGGCCACCGAGCAGGGCCGCGACCCCGACCACGTCAAGGTCCTCTACCTCATCTCCCCGGTCTTCGGGGAGACCACGGCCGAGGCCAAGGCGAAGCTGCAACGCCGCAAGGACGCCGCGGCGAAGAACATCGACGGCCTCCTGGCCGGCCGCTCGCACCTGTCGGGCATCGACCTGTCGCAGTACGACCTGGACGCGCCGCTGCCGACGGACCTCGTGAGCAACGGGCACCGCAGCAGCTTCGAGGAGTTCAAGGGGGACGGGACGCAGACGCTGCGCGAACGGCTCATCGGACACTCCGCGATCGACACCATCGAGTTCGTCGGGACGCCCGAGGACGTGGCCGACCAGATGGAGGGCGTCGTCCAGGACGTCGGCGGTGACGGTTTCCTCATCGCCGGGGCCCCGCTGAACCGCCGCTACGTCGCCGAGGTCACCGACGGTCTCGCGCCGGTGCTGAAGCGCCGCGGGCTGACCCGGGACCGCTACGAGCACGCGATGTTCCGCGACAACCTGCGCGCCTTCTGACCCATCCCCGACGAGAGAGCGAGAAGCGATGTTCCACCTCGCGTGGTTCCTCAGCTGGCAGGTGCAGAGCTGGAACGGGACGTGGTCCGGTGAGGGTGGCGACGAGTGGAACCACCCCGAGCTCTACGTGGACATGACGAGGTCGCTGGAGCGCGCCGGGTTCGACTACGTCATGTTCGAGGACGGCGCCTTCGTCCCGGACTCCTACGGCGGCAACCACGACTGGTGGCTGGCCCGGGCCCGCTCGGTGCCCAAGCAGGACCCGTGGCAGCTGCTGCCGGTCCTGGCCCAGCACACCGAACGCTTGGGCCTCGTCGGCACCATGTCGACCTCGTACTACCCGCCGTTCATGGCGGCGCGGACGGCGGCGACCGTGGACCACCTCAGCCGCGGCCGCGCGGGCGTCAACCTCGTCACGTCGCACAACACCCGCACCGCGCAGAACTTCGGGCACGACGACATCTTCGAGCACGACCTGCGCTACGAAATGGCCGACGAGTGGATCGACCTCGTCAAGCAGCTGTGGGGGTCGTGGGACGCCGACGCGCTCGTCCAGGACCGAGCGCGCAACGTCTACGTCGACGGGTCGAAGGTCCGGCCGGTCGACTTCCAGGGGAAGTGGCACAGCAGCCGGGGGCCCCTGAACACCCTGGCGCCGCCCCAGGGCAGCCCAGTCGTCTGCCAGGCGGGGGGTTCGGACCCGGGGCGGGCGCTGGCGGCCCGGCACTGCGACACCCTGCTGGCGCAGGTGGAGTCCGTGGAGGCCATGAAGGAGTACCGGGCCGACGTCCGTGCCCGCATGGTCGAGGCGGGACGCGACCCGGATTCCTGCAAGGTCCTGTTCATCGTCTCGCCCGTGCTGGGGGAGACCCAGGCCGAGGCGGAGGCCAAGAACGAGCGGATGCTGGCCGGGTTCAAGGCCGACATCTCCGTCAACCTCGCCAACATGTCCTACGCCAGCGGCGTGGACTTCGCGCAGTACGACCTCGACGCGCCGTTCCCCGACCTCTCGCAGACCAACGCGACCCGGTCGTCCATGGTCATGATGTCGGCGAACGCGCAGGGCATGACCCTGCGCCAGGCGGCGGAGTCGAACGTGCGCCGTTCGGTGGAGCTCGTCGGCAGCCCCGACGCGGTGGCCTCCCAGATGGGCGAGATCGTCGAGGAGGTCGGCGGCGACGGGTTCCTCATCTCCGGCAACGTCAACCGCCGCTACATCGCGGAGATCACCGAGGGACTCGTCCCCGAGCTCCGCAGGCGCGGGCTGACCCGCGACGGCTACACCCACGAGCAGTTCCGCGACAACCTGCTGGAGTTCTGATCCGCGTGCCCTCAGACCGCCCCGTCCCCGTGCGGATCCCGCGCGCGGCCTGGCTCACCCTGTCCTCGACGGCCCTCGGGCTCGTCGTGGCCTTCGCCAGCGTGAGCATGGTCCCGGTCGCGCTGCCCGCGATGATCGACGACCTGGACGCCAGCGTCGTGCAGGGGCAGTGGTTCCTGCTGGCCTACCTGCTGGCGTGCTCGGCGTCCATCCTCGTCGCGGGCAGGGTGGCGGACGCGGTCGGCCGCCGCCCGGTGTACCTCACGGGGCTGGCGCTGTGCACGCTCTCGGTCGCCGGGGCCACGTTCGCGTCCGACCCCTGGCTGGTCGTCGCGTTGCGGGGCCTGCAGGGGCTCGGGGCGGCCTGCGTCATCACGAACTCGACGGCGTTGCTGGTGGAGGTGTTCCCGCCGAGCCGGCTCGCGGTGGGGATCGGCGCGAACATCGGCATCATGTCGGTCGCGACCGCGGTCGGCCCCCTCGTCAGCGGAGTCCTCACCGAAGCCATCGGCTGGCGGGCCGTGTTCGCGGTCGGCGCGCCGCTGGGGCTGATCGGGTTCGTGTGGGCCGGTGTCGCGCTGCCGCGGGTCCGGCGGGCCCCCCGCCGGCCAGGGCGACCGGACGTGCTGGGCGCCCTGGCCTCGGCGGTGCTCATGGCCGGGGTGGTCTTCGGGGCGAACCAGGCGGGCGCGTCGGGGTGGACGGCGACGACGGTCGGCGCGCTCGTGGTCGCGGCCGGCGCCGGGGTCGTCCTCGTCCTGGCCGAACGTCGCGCCGGCGACCCGGTCGTCGACCTGACGCTGGTCCGCGAGCGGTTCCGGGGGGCCGCCTACGGCGCCACCGGGCTGTCGACGCTGGCCGAGGGCTCGGTGGCCGTGGTCGTCGTCTGGCACCTGCAGCAGGACGAGGGGTCCTCCCCGTTGGACGCCGGGGTGCAGGTGACGGCGCTGGCCGTCGGGACGGCGATCGCCTCGCTCGTGGCGGGACGGCTGTCGCCGTGGTTCTCGGGCCGCGCGCTGACCACCGCCGCCATCGGGGGTTCGACCGTCGTGCTCGTCCTGCTCGCGCTGCACTTCGCCGGTCCGGCGCGGGCCGTCCCCCTGTGGTCGCTGCTGTGCGCGATCGGGCTCACCGGGGGGATCTTCAAGACCGCCAACGCGGCCGCCCTCAACGTCGGCGGCGACGCCCGGCAGGCGGGGATGGTGAACGGTCTGCGGGTCGCCGTGGACAACACCGCCGTCACGGTCGCCGTGGCCCTGGGCCTGGCCCTCACCGGCAGCGCGGGCGTCGTCGTCTGCTTCGCGGTGCTCGCCTGCCTGTCCCTGTCCGCGCTCGTCCCGGCCTGGAGCCGGGGCCTGCACGCCGACGAACCGTTCCGTCGACACGCCCGTCCCGCGGCCGACCCGCAACTCGTCGCCTGACCCCGGAGGTCTCCCGTGCCCATGTTCCACCTCGGGTGGTTCACCACCTTCAGCAACCCGCCGTGGAACCACGCCTGGGCGGGCACCGAAGGTCGCGACTGGCCCCGCGGCCGGGCCCACGTCGAGTTCGTCCAGGCCCTCGAGCGGGCCTGCTTCGACTACGTGATGCTCGAGGACTCCTCCATGGTGAGCGACGCCTACGAGGGGTCCTCCCGGGCCGACCTGGCCCACGGCCTGTACGCGCCCAAGCACGACCCCGTCGTGCTGGCCCCGCTGCTGGCCGCCGCCACCTCGCGCATCGGCATCATCGCGACGGCGTCCACGTCGTTCTACCCGCCGTACCTGCTGGCGCGCCGGTTCGCGACGCTCGACCACGTCTCCCACGGCCGCGCCGGGTGGAACGTCGTGACGTCCAGCGAGGACCGCGCCGCGCAGAACTTCGGCCTCGACGGGCTGCTGCCGCACGACGAGCGGTACGAGCGCGCCGACGAGTTCGTCGACCTCGTCGAGCGCCTCTGGGAGAGCTGGGAACCGGACGCCCTCGCGCTGGACCGCGACCGCGGGGTGCACGTCGACCACACGAAGGTCCACACCCTGGACTTCCGCGGCAAGTTCCACGCCTCGCGCGGACCGCTCAACCTCCAGCGGCCGCCGCAGGGCCGACCCGTGCTGTGCCAGGCGGGCGGGTCCCCGCGGGGCCGCGACCTCGCGGCCCGGCACGCCGACACCGTCCTCGCGATGGCCGCCGGCCCGGAGCAGATGAAGGAGTTCCGCGACGACGTCCGCGCCCGGGCCACGGCCGCGGGCCGCGACCCCGACGACGTGAAGGTCATGTTCGTCACGTCCCCCGTCCTGGCCGACACCGTCGAGGAGGCGCAGGCCCGCGCGGAGGTGGCCCGCACACCGGACCCGGTGAAGATCGAGGTGGCCCTGGCCCACATGTCCGCCGTCACCGAGATCGACTTCTCCGCCTTCGACCTCGACGCACCCCTCGGCGACCTGCAGACCAACGGCCACCGCACGACGCTCGCCCAGTTCCTCCGGCACGGCCGCACGGTCCGCGAGGCGGCGATGGGGTGGCTGACGGGGAACGCGCACTACGTCGGCACCCCCGAGACGGTGGCCGACGCGATGGGCGAGGACATGGCTGCCGTGGGCGGCGACGGGTACCTCATCACCGGGAACATCGGCCGGCGCTTCGTGTCGGGCATCACCGACGGTCTGGTCCCCGCCCTGCAACGACGGGGCCTCACCCGCAGCGAGTACACCCACGAGACCTTCCGCGACAACCTCCTGGAGTTCTGATGACGTCCTGTGCCACCCCGGCCCCCTTCACGGTCGGCTGGTTCACGGGCTGGGGCGTCCCGGACTGGTCCGGGCCCTGGGCCGGCGACGCCGCCGACACGTGGGTCGACGGGACGTTCACCGTCGAGACCGTGCGCGAGCTCGACCGGGCGGGCGTCGACCTCGTCGTCATGGAGGACCTGAACTACCTGTCCGACGTCGTCGGCGGGACGTTCGAGCAGGAACTGCGCACCACCGCGCGGGCCCCCAAGCACGACCCCGTCGTGCTCATGAGCCGGCTGGCGGCGGAGACCGAACGCATCGGGCTCATCGCGACGGCGTCGACGACGTTCTGGCCGCCCGTCGAGCTGGCGCGCACGTACGCGACCCTGGACCACCTCGCCGGCGGCCGGGTGGGCTGGAACGTCGTCACCTCCACCGGCGACCGCGCGGCGCAGAACTTCGGGCTGGACGCCCTGCCCGGGCACGCGGCCCGGTACGCGACCGCCGCGGAGTACCTCGAGGTCGTGCACGCCCTCTGGCGCGACGGCAGCGTCGCGCACCGGGGCGAGCACCTCGAGGTCACGGGCCGCACCGGGACCCGCACCCCGGCCGCGGGGCGACCGCTCGTCTGCCAGGCGGGGGCGTCCCCGGCCGGGACGGCGCTGGCCGGCCGCTTCGCCGACGTCGTCGTCTCCTACCCCCCGGGCATCGAGGCGATGCGGGAGTTCCGCACGCAGGTGCGGGCGGCCGCCGAGGCCGCCGGCCGCGACCCGGACGACGTGCAGGTGCTGTACCTCGTGACCCCGCACCTGGGGGAGACCGACGAGCTCGCGGCGCAGGCCGCCGCCCGCTACTACGACCCCACCGACGCGGCCGTGCGGCGGCGCCTCGTGCAGATGTCCGGCGACATCGACTTCTCCGCCTTCGACCTCGACGCCCCCCTGCCCGACGACGTGAGCACCGAGGGCAGCCGCAGCATCCTGGAGAACCTGCGGCGGGTGGCCGCCGGCCGCACGCTGCGCGAGTTCATCGGCAGCCAGCGCAGCGAGGCCGTGCGCCTCGTGGGGACGGCGGCCTCGGTCGCCGACCAGATGGAGGACGTCCTCGCGCAGGTCGGCGGCGACGGGTTCCTCCTGTTCGGCGGGGGCGGCGGCGTCCTGACGCGCCGGTACGTCCGCGAGCTCTGCGACGGGCTCCTGCCGGAGCTGCGCCGCCGCGGTCTGGCCGGCCTGTCCGCGACCGGTGACCCGGGGGCGACCCTGCGGGACCGGTTGCGCACCCGCCGCCGCGAGGGGGTGCTCCGGTGACGGTGACGCCGCAGCACTTGACCCGGACGGGCCGGACGTGGCGGTGGGGTGCCGTGACCGGCTTCCCCGCCGGCAGCCCCGACCCGCGCCGGGCTCTGGAGGTGACCCGGCGGTTCGACGCCGCGGGCGCCGACCTCGTCCTGCTCGCACCGGGACCCGACGGCGTCGACTCCCACGACACCGCCTCCCTCGCGGGGTTCGCGAGTTCACTCCGCACGACGGCCGCCGGCGTCGTCCCCGGCGGCGCCGTCGACGACGTCCCGCCGTACCAGCTCGCCCGCCGCACGGCCTCGCTGGACCACCTGCACCGCGGTCGCAGCGGCTGGTGGTGCACCGGTACCGCGGGTCTGCCCGCGGGTCGCGCCGAGGAGCACGCCCACGTGCTGCGGGCGCTGTGGGAGTCGTGGGAACCCGACGCCGTCGTGGCCGACGTCGCCGGCGGGGCCTACGCCGACCACACGAAGGTCCACGCCGTCGACCACCGGGGTCCGCACTACGCGGTGCGCGGCCCGCTGAACACCGTCCCGTCGCCGCAGGGGCGCCCCCTGCTCGTCGTCTCCGCCGACGGGGAGCGCAGCGTGGACCTCGCAGCCCGCTGGGCCGACGTCCTGGTGCTCGACGCCCGGTCGGCCGAGGACGGGTCCGACACGAGGGCGGACACGGTGGCCCGGCTGCGGGCGGCGCTCGTGCGCGCCGGTCGCGGCCCCGGCGACTGCCTCGCGCTCGTGCGGGTGGGCACGACCGACGCCGACGCGGTCGAGGCCGCCGTGCGGTCCTGCGGGGCCGACGGCTTCCTCGTCGACGTCCCCGCCGCCGCGGACGCCCACGACGTCGAGCACCGGACCACCGCGGCCACGACCGACCTCGTGCGGGTCCTCACCGCGCGCGGCCACCTCGCCCACCGGCCGGCCGAGCACGGCCTGCGCCGACGACTGCTGGAGGAGAACTGATGCACCTCGGATGGTTCGCGACGACCGGGTTCGGCGTCTACGGCTGGGAGGACCCCTGGGCGGGGAACGTCGCCGCCGACCTCGGTCGCCCCGGGTTGTTCGTCGACCTCGCCACCTCGCTGGAACGGGCCGGTTTCGACTACCTCATGCTCGAGGACTCCTCGGTGCTGCCCGACGTCTACCGCGGGACCTTCGAGAGCTCGGTCCGCCGCGGGACGCACGTGCGCTTCGACCCGGTGCCGCTGGTGCCACTGCTGGCGAACGCCACGCAGCACCTCGGCATCGTGGCGACCGTCGCGACGACGTTCTACCCGCCGTTCCTCGCGGCCCGCCTGTTCGCGACGCTCGACCACCTCACGGGCGGCCGGGTCGGGCTGAACCTCGTGACGGCCAGCGCCGACGGCGCGGCGCAGAACTTCGGCCTGACCAAGCAGGTCGAGCACGACCGGCGCTACGAGATGGCCGACGAGTGGATCACCGTCTGCAAGGAGCTGTGGTCCTCCTGGGACCGCGACGCGCTCACCCTCGAACCCGGGGGTGCGTTCGCCGACCACGAGCGGATCCACACGATCGACCACGTCGGGGAGCACTACTCCTCGCGCGGTCCGCTGAACCTCCCGCCCGGACCCCAGGGCCGGCCCGTGGTCTGCCAGGCCGGTGCCTCACCCGCGGGACGCGCCTTCGGCGCCCGGCACGCGGACACGATCATCGCCGCCCAGACGGGGGTGGACGCCATGCGGGCCTACCGCGAGGACATCTCCCGCCGGCTGCTGGAGAACGGCCGCAAACCGCAGGACGCGAAGGTCCTCTACCTCGTCAACCCCATCCTCGGCGACACCGACGACGACGCGTTCCGCAAGCGGGACCGGCTGCGGCAGGTGCAGTCGGGGCACGTCGACCGGGTGCTGGCCGCCCTGTCGTACTTCACGAGCATGGACTTCTCCCAGTTCGACGTCGACGCACCGCTGCCGGACCTCAGCGGCAACAACGGGCACCAGGGCACCGTCGCGGACATGGTGCGCACCGGCAAGACGCTGCGGGAGATCGCCACCACCCACAAGGCGACCGAGTCGATCGAGCTGTGCGGTTCGGTCGAGACCGTGGCGGACCGGATGGAGGAGGTCATGGCCGAGGTCGGCGGCGACGGGTTCCTCATCGCCGCCCCCGTGACCCGCAAGAACGTCACGGAGATCACCGACGGGTTGGCGCCCGCGCTGCGCCGTCGCGGGCTGCTGCGGCACCGCTACGAGCACGCGACCTTCCGCGACAACCTGCTGTCGACGTGACGGGAACCGGCCCCGTGCGCGGCTCAGGGTTGCGGCATCGCGATCTCGGCGCCCGCGTCCGGACCCGCCACGACCGGGGGCAGGTGGGCGTGGTCACCGCCGAAGACCGCCACCCGGTCGCCGCGGAAGTGCGTGAAGCTCATCTCCCGCGGGGTCCCGTCCGTCGTGCGGGTCATCAGCTCCCGCAACAGGACCGGGGACCCCACGGGGACGCCGAGCAGTTCGGCGGCGCGTTCCTGGCAGGAGATCGCCTCGACGACGGAACTGCTGCTTCCGTAGGGCACGTCGAACAGGCTCCGGAACACGACGGGCACCGGCGGGTAGTCGACGTGGTTCGCCTCGATGCGGCGCAGGAACTCCGACTCGTCGAGGTCGGTGACGCAGTAGCCCACCCGCAGGTAGAGCGGGGAGCCGCCGACGTACCCGAGCTGCTCGAGCAGCACGACGCTGTCGACCTCCTGGCCCAGCGCCGCCCGGACCGGTTCGGGTGCCGTGATGCGGCGGCACTCCAGCGTGACCACGCGCAGACGACCCTCGTCCGCCGCGCCGGGGTAGGCCCGCGGGCCGATCTCGCCGTCGCGGACGGCGACGATGTCGTGGGCCACGTTCGTCCCGGCGCGGCGCTGGCGCACGACCACCCCGTCGTCGGCCAGCATCTGCAGCGCACGGCGCACGGCGTTCCGGCTGGCTCCCAGCCGGCTCACGAGGTTCGTCTCCTCGAGCAGGGTGTCGTGCGGCATCGTGCCGCGACGGATCATCGACCGGATGAGTTCGTAGACGTGCCGCGGCGACGTCGACACGTCCTCCGTGCGAGCCTGCCGGCTGCGCTGGTACGCACGGCGCCGTTCCTGGTCCCTGTCCTGGTCCCTGTCGCTGCCCACGTGGGGTTCCTCCCGCCTCCGGGCCACCTGCAGGACCCCGGCTCGCCCCCAAGGTAGTCGTCCGACCGACCCGTGAGGAGAACCCCGATGACCGAACCCGTCCAGCCCACCGTCCCCACGCCCCTCCCCTCGTCCGGCCCCGTGACCGCGCGCATCCCCGAGCAGTCCTCGCGCGAGGCCCCGCCCGTGCTGCGCGTGCGCGACCTGCACGTGCGGTACCGGTCCGCGGACGGCGCCGGTCACGTCGCCGTGGACGGCGTGTCCTTCGACCTCCTCGCCGGTCAGCGGATGGCCCTCGTCGGGCAGTCCGGGTCCGGGAAGTCGACGCTGGCGCTGGCGGTCACGGGGTTGCTCAGCGCCTCCGCCGACGTCGAGATCACCGCGGCCGAACTGGCCGTCGGCGGAACCCCCGTCCGCACCCGGCACACCTCGAGCGTCCCGGTCCGCACGCCCGGCGTGTCGATGGTGTTCCAGGACGCCATGACGGCCCTGGACCCCGTCCGGCCGGTGGGGGCGCAACTGGCGAGCGTCGTGGCGACCACCGGGGTGCGGGGACGGGCCCGGCGCGATCTGTGCGGGGAGTGGCTGCGCCGCGTGGGGTTGACCGACGTCCGCCGGGTGTCCCGGTCCCGGCCGCACGAACTGTCCGGCGGCATGCGCCAGCGCGTGATGATCGCCGTGGCGCTGGCGGGCCGGCCGCGGCTGCTCGTCGCCGACGAACCCACGAGCGCCCTCGACGCCTCCCTCGCGCGGGGGACCATGGAACTGCTGGACGAGCTGACGCGGTCGGAGGGGATCTCGTTGCTCGTCATCAGCCACGACATCCTGCTGAGCCTGGAGCACACCGACGTCGTCGGTGTGCTCCAGGGCGGTCACCTCGTGGAGTTCGGCCGCTCCGCCGACCTGCGCGAGCACCCCCGTCACCCGTACACGCGGGGACTCGTCGCCTGCGTCCCGACGCTCGCCGACCGTGGTCGCGACCGGCTGCCGACGCTCGCGGACGTCGGTGCGGGTTCCGCGGAGGGCTGAGCGTCAGCCGGGCGTCAGCACCCCGGCGGGCGAGACGACCCGGTCGGCCACCCCGTACTCGACGGCCGCGGCGCCGGGCAGGACGAGGTCGCGGTCGAGGTCGCGGCGCAACTGCTCGACGTCGCGGCCGGTGTGCCGGGCGAGGACGTCCTCGATCTCCGAGCGGATCCGCAGGACCTCCTTCGCCTGGATCTGCAGGTCGGCGGCCGTGCCCTGCGCCCCGCCGGACGGCTGGTGCAGCAGCACGCGGGAGTGCTCCAGGACCGACCGCTTGCCGGGCGCGCCGGCCGCCAGCAGCACCGCCGCGGCCGAGGCGGCCTGGCCGACGCAGAACGTCGCGACGTCGGGCTGGACGAACTGCATCGTGTCGTAGACCGCCATGAGCGCCGTCGCAGAACCCCCGGGGGAGTTGATGTAGAGGTTCACGTCGGCGGTCGCCGACTCCGAGGCCAGGTGCACGAGCTGGGCGATGACGACGTTCGCGACGGCGTCGTCGATCTCCCCGTGCAGGAACACGATCCGGTCCGAGAGCAGTCGGCTGAACACGTCGGAGGTGCGGTCGCCGCGGGGGGTGGACTCGACCACGTAGGGGATGGGCCAGCTCATCGCAGACCCACCTTCCGGGCCGCGCCGAGGCGCACGTCGGAAACTCCCGTGACGACGTGGTCGACCATCCCGTACGCCAGGGCCTCCTCGGCCGTGAACCACCGGTCCCGTTCGGAGTCCTGACGGATCGTGGCCTCGTCCTGACCCGTGTGCCGGGCCGTCAGCCGGGTGAGGACGGACCGCGTGTGCTCGAGGTTCTCGGCCTGGATGGCGATGTCGGCCGCCGTGCCGCCGATCCCGCCCGACGGCTGGTGCATCATGACCCGCGCGTGCGGCAGGGCGTACCGCTTGCCGGCGGTTCCGGCGCACAGGAGGAACTGCCCCATGCTGGCGGCCATCCCCATGACGAGCGTCGAGACGTCGTTCGGGATGAGCTTCATGGTGTCGTAGATCGCCAGGCCGGCCGTCACCGAACCCCCGGGGGAGTTCACGTACAGCGCGATGTCGGAGCGCGGGTCGTCGGCCGACAGCAGCAGCAGTTGCGCGGTGATCCGGTTGGCGATCGCGTCGTCGACCTCCTGCCCCAGGACCACGATGCGTTGGAACAGCAGGCGCTGGGACAACTGGTCGTCGAACGGGCCCGCCAGGGTCGTGGTGGACATCGGTACTCCTCTGCAGACGGTGGAGCGGTGCGTCCCACCACCGTCGGCCCGTCGGTCGTCCGCGAGAAGGGCTTTCTGCTCGCAGGAGATCCACCGCAGGCGAACGCGCCCGGACTCAGGCCTTCCAGCCCCCGTCGGAGAACAGCAGTTGCCCGTTGATCCAGCCGCCCCGGTCGGACAGCAGGAACGCGACGAGGTCCGCCGTGTCCTGCGGGGTCCCGAGCCGTCCGCGCGGGTTCGGCGCCAGCGCGGCCTCGCGGACGGCGTCGTCCATCCAGCCCGTGTCGACGGGGCCGGGGTTCACGACGTTCGCGGTGAGGCGCTGGTCCTGCAGTTCGCGCGCGGCGGCCAGGACGATGCGGTCCATGGCGCCCTTGCTCGCGCCGTAGGGGAGGTTGTGCGTGGTGTGGTCGCTCGTGATCGCCACGATCCGGCCGGTGCTCGGTTCCACCCGCAACCGGCGGGCGAACTCCGCGACGAGCAGCCACGTCGCCCGCGCGTTCACCGCCATGTGCCGGTCGAAGCTCTCGACGGTGGTGTCGAGGATCGAGGAGTCCACCGACTCGCAGTGGCACAGGACGAGCGCCGTCACGGCGCCCAGGGCCTCCTCCACCGCCTCGAACAACCGGGCCGGCGATCCGGGGTCGGCCAGGTCGGCGGGGACGGCGACGGTCCTGGCCCCGGCCGCCCGGAGTCCTTCGTGCACGAGCTCGGGGTCGTCCGGCTGCGGCCCCCAGGACATCCGGTCGTCGTAGGGCGTCCAGTGGCTGGTGGCGACGTCCCAGCCGTCGCGCGCCAGCTGCGCGGCGATGCCGGCCCCGATGCCGACCCGCCGTCCGACCCCCGTCACGAGCACCACCGGTCGCTGCACGACGACCACCTCCTGGGCCCCACCCTGGCCGGGGGCCGGGTGGGGACGCGACGGGTTTCCTACTGCTGGTAGTGCTCGACCTCGTCGACGGGCCGGGCCGCCGTCTCCTCCGGGTCCTGCCCGGCGCTCCGGCGCGCGTCGCGCTGGCGCAGCAGGTCCCAGGCCTGGTCGAGCGCCTCCTCGGCGGCCCGCAGCTGCGCGTGCTCCTCGTCGGCCGACAGTTCGCCCTTCTGCAGCGCCTCGCGCAGGCGGTGCTCGGTGGCGACCAGGTCGCTGATCCGCTGGTGGATGTCGTGCTCGTCCATGCCCGGATCCTCCCGCGGGCGGTGCTGGACCGCGAGCGCGGGCGGGAGGAGCATCCGGAGGTGGACGAGACGGTGGAGCCGGTGGACGAGTACGTCACCCGCGCCCCGGCACGGGCGCTGCGCCCCTGGGTCGGCGCGTACTCGGGGTACCGCCAGCGCGGGGTCCCGCCGGTGCGGCACCTGGGGCTGCCGTCGCCGTGGCTGACCGTCCTCATCACCCTCGACGACACGCTGCACGTCCTGTCCCACCCCGACCCGCGCCAGCCCGGCGGACGCTACGACGCGCTCGTCGGCGGGCTGCACGTGCGGCCCGCGGTCGTCGCCCACGGCGGACGGCAGTCCGGGGTCCAGGTCGCCCTGCACCCGCTGGCCGCCCGGGCCGTGCTCGGAGCGCCCGCCGGCGAGCTGGCGTCGCTCGACCTGCCGGCGGACGCGGTGCTCGGTCCCGTCGTCGACCGGCTGCGGGACAGGCTGTCCACCCTCGACTGGGGAGCGCGGTTCGACCTGCTGGACCGGTGGTTCGCGGACCGGCTGACCACTCCGGCCGCTGCCCTCCCCGCCGGGCTCGGGACGGCGTGCCGCCGTCTGGTGGGCGGTGACGGGGTCGCCACCGTCGCCCGCGCGACCGGGTGGAGCGCGCGTCACCTCACGACGCTCGTCCGCCGGGAGACCGGGTTGTCGCCGAGCGCGCTGGGCCGGGTGGCGCGGTTCGACCGGGCCCGCCGCCTCCTGCAGCACGATCCCGGGCTGCGCGTCAGCGACGTCGCCGCGCTCGCCGGGCACTGCGACGCCTCCCACCTCGTCCGCGACTTCCACGACTTCGCGGGTCTGCCGCCGACGACGTGGCGCGCACAGGAGTTCCGGTCCGTCCACGACACCGACCCCCTGCTCGCGGCAGGGTCGGGGGATGACGACGAACTCCGAGGCCCCCGTCCTCACCACGCCCGTCCCCACCGTGTGGCCGGCCTTCCGCGCCCGTGACGCCCGCGCGCTCATCGCGTTCCTCGTCGACGCCTTCGGCTTCCAGGAGACCCTCGTGGTGCCGGGGGACGGGGACGTCGTGGTGCACGCGCAGCTGTCCTGGCCCCACGGGGGCGGCGTGATGCTCGGGTCCCAACGACACGGCACGAGCTGGCACGTCGGTGCGGGCGGTGCCGGCTGCTACGTCGTCGTCCCCGACGACGCCGCGCTCGAGGCCGTCCACGCCCGGGCCCGCGCGGCCGGCGCCGACGCGGGCGACGTCGTCGCGCAGGACTACGGCTCGCGCGAGTTCACCGCCCGCGACCCGGAGGGCAACCACTGGTCGTTCGGGACCTACCGCGGTGAGCCGCGGGTGTGAGTGTCTCCACGGGTGTCTCGCTGTGCGAGAGCCACTAGAACTACTAGCATCCTCGCGTGATCCCCACCGATCAGCAGGTCGACGAGGACGTCGAAGCCGTGCTCGCAGGTTCGCGGGCCGTCGTGGGCATCAGCGTGCGGTCGCTCGCGGAGGCCATGGAATCCCTCACGCTGCAGCAGTACCGGGTGCTCGTGCTCATCTGCTCGCGCGGGCCGTTGCGCAGCGGGGCGCTCGCCGCGGCCATCGGCGTCCACCCGTCCACGTTCACGCGCGCGGTCGACCGCCTCGTCGCGGGCGGGTGGGTGACGCGCGAGGACAACCCGGACACGCGCCGCGAGGTGCTCGTCGCCCCCACCGAACGGGCGCGCGTGCTCGTCGACCAGGTCCTCGCCCGCCGCCGCGCGGAGTTCGAGGCCGTCCTGGACCGCATGGACGCGGAGGGCCGTGCGGCGGTCCGCGACGGTTTCGCGCGCTTCGCCGAGGCGGCCGGGGACACCGACATGCCCGAGGCGACGACCCTCGGCTACGAGAGCTGACGTTCCCGCAGGTCGATCTCCCGATGGGCCTTCGTCTGCCGGCGCGTGTGGTGGCGGCGGCACAGGACCTCGTACTCCACGGTGCCGACGGGGCCGACGTCGAGCGTGCCCTCCTGGGCGCTGACGTCCCCCACGACGACCTGCTCGCCCGCGACGACCATCTCGCCGTCGACGGTGCGGGCGTTGTGCGTGGCGCGCCGGCCGCACCAGCACAGCGCCTCGACCTGCGGCACCTGCACGCGGTCGGCGAGCTCGATGAAGCGCGCCGAGCCCGGGAAGAGGCGGGTGCGGAAGTCGGCCGTGATGCCGAACGCGAACACGTCGACCTCGAGGTCGTCGACGACCCGGGCGAGCTGCTCGACCTGCTCGGGGTCGTAGAACTGGGCCTCGTCGCACACCACGTAGTCGAGCGGGTCGGCTGCGTGGCGGGAGCTCACCTCGACCCACAGGTCGGTGCCGTCCCCGACCTCGAGCGCGGCCCGGGCGAGCCCGATGCGGCTGGAGATGACGGCGGCCCCGGCGCGGTCGAAGCGGGTGAACAGCAGGCCCCGTCGCCCCTGCACCCGGTGGTTGTGGTCGGTCTGCAACGCGAGCGTCGACTTCCCGCAGTCCATCGTCCCCGAGAAGAACACCAGTTCGGCCACGGGCGTCGATGATGCCTCATCGCGCGGGCCGGCTGTGGGCTCGTCGTCACGTCCGGCTCAACCGACGAGCCCGACGTGACGGCGAGCACGACCCGCGCGGCTCCGTCAGGCGTCGCCGGCGGTGACGGCCTGCGCCTCCGCGGCCGAGTGCGGCGCGGGGTCGTCGTGCACGACGACGAGGTGGCGGCGGCCGGAGAGCAGCACGGCCAGGCCGACGACCACGCCGAGGGCCCCGAGGGCGAACGGTGACCAGTCGGTGAAGACCTCGCCGAGCTCGCCGGCGGCCCAGGCGGCGATGGCGCCGCCGATGAACCGGACGAAGGAGTACGCCGCCGACGCCGTGGAGCGCTGGACGGGGGAGACCTCCATGACGAGTTCGGTGACGATCGTGTTGTTCACGCCGAGGAACACGCCGGCGACGATCGTCCCGACGACGAGGACGGGCTTGACCTCGACGAACACGGCCTCGACGACGAGGACGAGCGCGAACAGCGACAGCATGGCCGCCACGACGGGCACCGTCCCGAAGCGGCGCTGCAGGCGCGGGGCGAGCGCCACGGACGCGACGGCGAGGCAGATGCCCCACCCGAAGAACACGAACCCCAGCTTGATCGGCGAGGAGATCTCCAGCGCGAAGGGCGTGTAGGCCAGGAGGGTGAAGAACCCGAAGTTGTAGAGGAAGGCCATGCCGGCCACGGTCGCGAGCCCGCGGTGGCGCAGCGCCCGGACGGGATCGGAGATCCGCGTGCGCGCAGCGGGTGTCGGCGTCGAGGGCAGCAGCGTCACGATCGCGGTGAACGCGACGGCCATGAGGACGGCCGTGCCGAAGAACGGCCCGCGCCAGGAGACCTCACCGAGCAGACCGCCGACGAGCGGGCCGGTCGCGATGCCGAGACCGAGGGCGGCCTCGTAGAGGATGATCGCGTTCGCCATCCCGCCGCTGGCGGCGCCGACGATCGTCGCGAGCGCCGTGGCGATGAAGAGCGCGTTGCCCAGGCCCCAGCCGGCGCGGAACCCGACGATCTGGGCGATCGACGAGGACGACCCGGCCAGTGCGGCGAAGACGACGATGAGGGCGAGCCCGGCCATGAGCGTCTTCTTCGCCCCGAACCGGCTGGAGATCCAGCCCGTGAGCAGCATCGCGAGGCCGGTGATGCCGAGGTAGGACGTGAAGAGCAGCAGGGTCTGCGCCTTGGTGGCGCCGAGTTCCCCGGCGATGGCGGGTAGGATCGGGTCGACGAGGCCGATGCCCATGAACGAGACGACGGCGGCGAAGGCCACCGCCCACACGGCGACGGGCTGCTTCAGCAGACCGGGACGTGCCTCGGTCGCATCCGGTGCGGTGTGCGACGTGGTGTCAGGCGACACGGGGCGTCCTTCCTGAGACGAGTGCGGTGATGTCCTCGAGCAGGCCGGTCAGTCGTTCGAGGTCGCCGGGCGAGGCCGGCAGGTGCTGCAGGGCGTCGGCCACGGGGGCGCGCAGCGCGCTGCGGTTGGCCAGCAGCGCGTCGCGGCCGGCGTCGGTCAGGGCGACCAGGACGGCGCGGGCGTCGGCCGGGTCGGTCGTGCGCGTGACGAGGCCCGCGTCGCCGAGCCGGGTGACGAGCCCCGTCATGCTCGGTTGCGCGCACCCCTCGAGCTCGGCGAGTCGGCTCACGCGCAGGGCCCCGTCGCGGTCCAGGGTGCTGAGCACCCGCGCCTGGGTCAGGGAGAGGCGGGTGCCGTCGGCGGCCGCCGCGGCTCCGCGCGTCAGGGCCGAGCAGCTGAGGAGCAGCCGCTCGGCCAGATCCCCATCAAGTTGCATAGGGACACTATATGTTGGTCGATTGGAGGACGGCAACGCGGGAGTGGCGTGACAGGGGACACGCAGCGTGGTGAGGTGGTCACGTGAGTGACGAGGGGACGGCCGCCGAGGCCGACGATGACGACGACCGTCGGCACCGGGTCGACCGCCGGACGACGATCGACCTGACGCGCGCCGAGCGCGGCGAGCCCGAGCGCCGCCGCCTGCCCGGCGTCGACCGCCGCGACAACCCCGACTCCCAGGACCGCTGACCCGCCCCGGCCCCGTCTCTCGCGTGGAAACACTCTTTCCGCCCTCGGAACACGCGTTCTGAGGGCGGAAAGAGTGTTTTCCACGCAGGGGCAGGGGGGTCAGGACAGGGCGCTGAAGGCCTCGACGTCCCGGATCTGCCCGGACACGATGATCACGTCGTCGGAGGCGAGGACCGTCTCGGGCGTGGCGTAGGTGAAGCCCTCACCCGCGCGGTGGTGGGCGACGACGGTCACCTTGTACGTGCTGCGGAGCTTCACCTGCCCCAGGCTGCGGCCGACGATGGGGCTCGGCGGCGTCGTCTTGACCATCGCGTAGCCGTCGTCGAACTCGATGTAGTCCAGCATCCGCCCGCGGACGAGGTGCGCGACGCGCAGGCCCATCTCGTGCTCGGGGCGGATCACCTTGTGCGCGCCGAGCTGGGTGAGGATCCGGGCGTGGGACTCGCTGATCGCCTTGGCCCACACGTTGCGGATCCCGAACTGCAGCAGCGTCGACACGGTGAGGATGCTCGCCTCGAGGTTCGTCCCGATGCCGACGACGGCGCGGTCGAACTCGTGCACGGACAGCTGCCGGAGCGCCTCCTCCTTGGTGGAGTCGGCGACGACGGCGTGCGTGAGGGAACCCGCGAGCTCGTCGACGAGGCTCGCGTCGTTGTCGATGCCGAGGACGTCGACCTGACCGTCCTCCATGAGCTCCAGGGCCAGGGAGCGGCCGAAGCGGCCGAGGCCGATGACGACGACCGACCGCGGGCTGGCCAGAGCCGAGCGCTTGCTACCCAATGATCGGCCTTCCTTCGGGGTACTCGTACAGGCGGGTGCGTTCGCGCAGCGCCAGGGCGGCGCCGAGCGTGATCGGCCCGATGCGGCCGAGGAACATCAACAGGGCCAGGATGACCTGCCCGGAGTCCGGCAGCTGCACGAGCAGCCCCGAACTGAGCCCGACCGTGGCGAACGACGAGATGACCTCGAAGACGACCTGGTCCAGCGGAGCCCGCGTCATCTCGACGAGGACGACGGTGGCCAGGACCACGACGCCCACGGACGCGAGCGCGACGGTGAGGGCCTGCCGCACGACGCGGTCGGCGACGGTGCGGCGGAAGACCGTGACGGTCGGCTCGCCGCGGAACTCGGCGTAGACCGCGACGGCGAGCAGGGCGAACGTCGTCACCTTGATCCCGCCGGCCGTGGACGCGGACCCGCCGCCGATGAACATGAGGACGTCCATGACGAGCCAGGAGCCGCCGTTCATGGCCGTGATGTCGATCGAGTTGAAGCCCGAGCTGCGGGTGGCCGAGGCCTGGAACAACCCCGCCAGCGGTCGCGCCCACCAGTCCAGGCCCGCCAGGGTCGCCGGGTTGCGCCACTCGTTGACCGTGAGGAAGACGGCGCCGAGCACCAGCAGCGGCACCGTCGTGACGAGCGTCAGCTTGGTGTGCAGGGACCAGCGCTGCGGGAACCGGAACTGCTTGCGCAGCTCCAGCAGCACCGGGAACCCGAGGCCGCCCAGGAAGGAGCCCGCGATGACCGGCAGGCACATCCAGGGGTCGGAGACGAAGTCGGTCATGCTGTCCGAGCGCAGCACGAACCCCGCGTTGTTGAACGACGAGATGGCGAGGAACGACCCCTCCCACGCCGCCTGCCCCAGGCCCCGGCCGTACCCGGCGAGCAACCGCGACGTCAGCAGGACGGCCACGACGGTCTCGACGAGCAGGGAGACGCGCACGACGCCGAGCAGGACCGACCGGACGTCGCCGAGGTTCAGGCCGCGCGACTCCGTGGCCGTGAGCATCCGCGAGCGCAGGCCCAGCCGTCGGGAGGCGAAGACGCCCAGCAGCGACGCGGACGTCATGATCCCGAACCCGCCGACCTGGGCGAGGGCGAGGATGACCACGAGCCCGAACGTCGACCAGTGCTCGCGGGTGTCGACGACGACGTGCCCCGTGACGCACAGCGCGCTGACGGCGGTGAACAGGGCCTCCACGAAGGTGGCCGACCCCGGGCCCCTACGGGCGACGGGCAGCCAGAGCAGCGCGGTCCCGAGGGCGACGGCCAGGGCGAAGCCGAGGGCCACGACCTGGGCGGGGTGACGCAGCACGCGCTGACGCCGGCGGGTCGCGGGGACTTCCGCCACGTGGTGCCTCCGCCGTGCGTCGTGCCAGCGCAGGGTCCTCCCGCGCACGACGCGGACGCGCCGACCGTCGCCAGGCTAACGGGGCGGCGGCGCCGGGGAGGGACGGTCAGTCCGGTTCGGGGACCTCGAGCAGTTCCAGGAGGTCCTGGCGGCCGAAGAACCGGGCGGCCTCGAGCGCGCTCGGGGTGCCGAGGTAGGGGTCGGCGTCGGCGGCGACGAGCGCGGCCACGACCTCCACCTCGCCCTTGAAGACGGCGGCGGCCAGCGGGGTCTGGCCGCGGCTGTTGGCGCGGTCCGGGTCGGCGTCGCGTTCGAGCAGGGCCAGGACCGTGCGGGGGTGACCGTGGTACGCGGCGAGCATGACGAGCGAGTTGCCGTCGCTGTCGGTCGAGTTCACCGGGACGCCGAGGTCGAGGTAGCCGCACAGCTCGCGGACCCGGCCGTTGCGCGCGTGCTCGAAGATCCGGTGCGCCAGGGCCAGTGCGCGTTCCTCACCCTCGTCGGCGGGACCGGAGGGGACAGCGCCCACCGCGGCACCGGCGTCCGCCGGCCCGGAGCCGGGGTCCTCCCGCTCGCTGGTCACGGCGTCAGGGTAGGTCCGCCTGAGCGGAGAGTGCACGCCCGAGGCGTGTCCGGCGTCAGGGACGCTCCAGAACCGAACTGACGGTGACCATGGCACCACTGAGCGCGGTCAGGTAGGCGCGGGAGACCTCGTACACGGCGTGACCGGCGTCCGTGATGACGAACGGGTCGTCCTCCTCGTAGGCGAGGACTGCGCGCAGGGCGCCGCCGGCGGGTCCGCGGCGGTGCACCAGTGCGGCGCGCACCGACTGCGCGACGCCCGTCGTGTCGACCAGCTCGTCCTCGGACATCCCCAGCACGGTGGCGACCCCGGACAGCAGACCCACCGTGTAGGCGAGGTCGGCGTCCTGCGGGGCCAGTCGCGAACAGGCCGCCGCCCGCGCCAGCACCATCGTCAGCGCCTCGGTGTCCACGCTCGTCACGCCGCCGAGCAGCATGAGGACCACCCACGAGCACAGCTGCTGGCGGCCGAGCAGGACGATCGCCTGGCGCAGCGAGGTGATGCCCGACTTCGTGCCGGCCGCAGCCGAGGAGACGGTCTTCAGGACGCGCAGGCTGAGGGCCGGGTCGGAGGCGACGAGCTGCTCGATCTCGTGCAGCGGGGCGTCGGTGCCGGTCAGCGCGCGCACCAGGCGCAGGCAGACCAGCTGCGAGGGCGTGAGGCTGACCGCCTCGAGCGTCACCGGTCGCTGCAACCCGTACCCCTGGAAGAGGTCCGCGCCCGCGGCGAGGCAGCGGGCGAACAGCGCGTCGTCCTCGATGCGCTCCACGACGACGAGCGCCGTCGGGTTGTGCTCGCGGGCCAGGACGAGGACCCGCTCGAAGTCGTCCCCGGCCGCCTCGACGTCGATCTTGACGTAGTCGGCCAGGGCCACGGCCGGCAGCCGTCCCTCCTCGCCGATGAAGTCGTCGATGGCGATGCGGTAGCCCTGGGCGCGCAGCCGGCGCAGCCCCTCGAGGACCTCGTCGTCGACCTCGACGTTCTCCAGCAGCTCCAGGACGACCTGGTCGGGGGAGCACGGGATGGGCAGGGCGCCGGTGAAGAACCCTCGGGTGAGGTTGATGAACAGGAGCCGGTCGCCCGCGATCTGCTCGACGCCGAAGTCGCCGAAGGTGGCGCTGATGACCTGCGACGTCGCGTGGTCCTGCTCGGCGCCCTCGGCGAGCTCGGCACTGGCCCGGCCGTGGTTGCGGAAGAGCAGCTCGTAGGCGACGAGCCGGCGCTCGGTGTCGTAGATGCCCTGACGGCCCACCCGCACGGGGGAGACGGAGGTGGCCACCTCGTCGGCGTGGTGGTCGACGGGCGCGGGCGGTGCGAGGGGGTGCGCGTCCACTGCGGTCCCCTCCCCGTCCGTCGTCACCGCGAGCTCCACACCCGTGTCAACGGCTCGCCCGGGGGGCGACTGAAGTGTTCTCCGTCACCGCTGGTCCGAACGGGTGGGCGTGCCCGGCGGTCAGACCGCGGTGCGGTGGAACCCCTGCGCCGAGCGGCTCGGCGTCGGCCCGCGCTGCCCCTGGTACCGCGAGCCCGAGGCGCCGCTGCCGTAGGGCTGCTCCGCGGGGGAGGAGAGCTGGAAGAAGCAGAGCTGGCCGATCTTCATGCCCGGCCACAGCGTGATCGGCAGCGTCGCGACGTTCGACAGCTCCAGCGTCACGTGGCCCGAGAAGCCCGCGTCGATGAACCCCGCCGTCGAGTGGGTCAGCAGGCCGAGACGGCCCAGGCTGCTCTTGCCCTCCAGCCGCGCGGAGATGTCGTCGGGCAGGGAGACGACCTCGTAGGTCGAGCCGAGGACGAACTCGCCCGGGTGCAGGATGAACGCCTCGTCGGGCGCGGTCTCGACCAGACGGGTGAGTTCGGGCTGCTCCTGCGCCGGGTCGATGACCGAGTACTTGTGGTTGTCGAACAGCCGGAAGAAGCGGTCCAGCCGCACGTCCACGCTGCTCGGCTGCACCATCGACGGGTCGTAAGGGGAGAGCGCGACCCGTCCGGAGTCCAGCTGGGCGCGGATGTCGCGGTCGGAGAGCAGCACGGGCGTCACGGTACCGCCGGTGCGAGCACCCGCCGCCGTCGGTTACAGTGGTCACCGTCCTGCTCTGCAGGGCATGCGGGCGTAGTTCAATGGTAGAACTTCAGCTTCCCAAGCTGATAGTGCGAGTTCGATTCTCGTCGCCCGCTCCAGCACGAAGGCCCAGGTCCGGTGGATCTGGGCCTTCGTCGTTCCGGGACCGCACGAACGCGGTCACACCAGCAGGGCCCGCACCCCCTCGACGACCTCCCCCGGTGCGGCTGGGCCGGTGAGCGCGTCAGCCGCGGCCCCGTCGAGCAACCACCGCACCCGTCGGGCCAGGACGTCGGGACCGGCTGCGTCGGGCCGCAGCTCACCGAGACGCCTGGCGATCTCCAGCTGCTGCACCAGGAAACGGTGGACGAGGTCGGTCTCGGAGCGCAGGGCCGCCGCCACCCGGGGGTCCCGTTCGACGGCCGCGACGGCGAGCACGAGCCCCGGGAAGTCCGGGTCCCCGGCTTCCGCCTCGGTGTCCGCGGCGTGCGCGAGGACGGCGGTGAGGCCCGCGTCCCGCTCCTCCAGCGCGGCCAGCCGGTGGGCCGTCGCGTCCCGGCCGGCGTCGAGGACCCCCACGAGCACGTCGAGCTTGGTCGGGAAGTGGTGGAAGAACGTCCCCGAGGAGACCCCAGCCGCCCGGCAGATCGAGGCCGTGGACGTGCGGTCGTACCCGACGTCGGCGAACTGCCGCCCGGCCGCCTCGAGGATCGCCCGGCGTCGCGGGTTCACCCGGTCGCCTCCGGTGCCGGCCACGGGACCTCCTTGGAGTGCATGCTCTAGAGCGTCTACTCTAGTCCCATGCCAGCGACGGAGGTGAGGGGGCGGACCGGGGCGTGCGGGTGGTGGGTCGTGCTCGCGGGGGTCGCGCTCGCCTGGACGCCGATGTGGCTGCCACCCCTCGTCCGCGCCGCCGGTGCCGACCCGTCGCAGCGCCTGGTCCTTCTGGGCCTCACCGGACCGGCGGCGTCCATCGCGTGGAACGTCCTGGCGGTCGCACTCCTGCTGGCCTGGGTCCGGGGCGTCGAGCGCCGGGACCTGGACTCGCTGCGCATCGTGCGGCCGACCGGTCGCGACCTCGAGTCCGCTCTCGTCCTGTTCGGCCCGGCGATGCTCTGGTCGTGGTTGGGCTCGCTGGTCCTTCCGCCGGTCGACGGTCCGGGACGGGGGAGCGCGGAGATCGTCGCGCTGCCCCTGCTCGCCGTCGTGGCGATGGTCCTCACCGCGGCCGTGTTCGAGGAGGTCCTGTTCCGGGGCTACCCCCTCGAGCGCCTCACGGAACTGCTGGGATGCCGGTGGCTCGCGGTTTCCCTCACCGCGCCGTTCTTCGTCGTCCCGCACCTGACGTTCTTCGGGCCCGCCTGGCTGCTGCACCACGCCGGGGGGACGGTCGCGATCTACGTCCTCTACCTGTGGCGGCGAAACCTGGTGGCGTGCATGGCGTTGCACGCCGCAATCAACGCGCCCGTGCTCGTGCCGGCCGTCGCCGCACGAATCACGGGCGCGTGAGCGGTCAGGTCAGCGCGTCCCGGTGGGGCCGTCGTCGCCCGGCACCGCGTTCTCGGCGTCCTCCTCGCTGATCTCCACCCCGGCGATGGGGTTGCCCTGCCCGGTCCCGTCGGCCACGTCGTCCTCCAGGCCCAGCGGGTCCTGCGGGTCGCGGGCCGGGCTCGGCACGGGGCCGGAGTCGGCGGCGCGGGCGACCTCGCGGCTGCCGGCCTCCTGGACGGTGCGGACCTCGGCGTTGTCGCGCGGGTCCACGTGGGGTGTCGTCTCCTCGCTCACCCGCCCACTGTGGTGGCCGGACGGCTGCGGCGCGCGTCGGAGGTGGTGCAGGCACCACCTCCTGTCGTCCAGTGCACGGGATCGATCGGGCGGGGCGGCCTCGGAAGGCTGAGGGCACCGAGGAAGCCACCACTCAGGAGGAACCCGTGACCACGACCGCCCGACCTCGCCGCACCCGTTCGCTCGCCGCCGCCCTGGCCGGGGCCGCCGTCATGTCCCTGGGCCTGACGTCCGCCGCCACGGCCGCGCCGGGGGCGCACCAGGGCCAGCGCTCGGCCGTCGTCCAGCAGCGCCTCGACGACCTCGTCCGCGAGGACGGGTTCCCGGGCGCGCTCGCCTCCGTCCGCGACGCCGACGGCCGCGTGACGAACTACACCGCAGGGGTCCAGGACCTCGCGACGGGCGACCCGATCCACGCCGACGGCCGGGTCCGCATCGCCAGCAACACCAAGACGTTCACGGCCGTCGTCGTGCTGCAGCTCGTCGGGGAGGGGAAGGTCTCCCTCGACGAACCCGTCGAGACCTACCTGCCCGGTCTCGTGCGCGGACCGGGCGGGGACGGTCGCGCCATCACCGTCCGCCAGCTCCTGCAGCAGACCAGCGGCCTGCCCGACTACGACACCGTCGTCGCCGACGTCAGCAAGGGCGACACCGCGCTGCTGGACATCCGGCACACCTACTTCGACCCGTCCCAGCTGCTGCAGGCCGCGCTCGCCGCCCCCGCGGAGTTCGGCCCCGGCGCGCAGTGGCAGTACAGCAACACGAACTACCTGCTCGCCGGGATGCTCGTGCAGCGCGTCACGGGCCGGCCGATCGGCGAGCAGATCACGCAGCGGGTCATCGACCGCCTCGGGCTGCGGAACACCTACTGGCCCGGCACCGGGGAGCAGGAGATCCGTGGCGAGCACCCCCGCGGGTACCTCGCTGCCGGCGAGGACGCGCCGTGGACCGACGTCACCGAGACCGACCCGTCCCTCGGGTGGGCCGCGGGGCAACTCGTCTCGACGCCCTCGGACCTCGCGCGGTTCCAGGCCGCCGTCCTCGGCGCCGACGGCGCGCAGGGGTCGGACCTGCTGGAGCCGGCGCAGCGGGCGGAACTGCTGAAGACCGTGCCGGCCGCGGAGTTCGAACCCGAACCGGGCTGGAGCTACGGACTGGGCTTCGCGCACCGGACCCTGAGCTACGGGGTCGAGGCGTGGGGGCACGGCGGGGACATCCAGGGGTACGAGACGCGGAACCTCGCCACCTCCGACGGCCGGTCCGTCGTCGTCGCGGTGACCGCGCTGCCGCGCACGCTCGACGACCTCGCGGACGTCAACGCCGCCGTCGAGGCCGCCGTCTGCGACGGGCAGGCCTGACGACCGTCCCAGCGGGTGTCGGTGCCGGAAGCGGCGTCTAGGGTGAGGGCACCCGACGGGGTCGTCGGGAACGACGGGAGGAAACGTGCGCGTCCTGTTCATCGGTGGCACCGGGACCATCAGCTCCGCCTGTGCCGACCTCGCGGTCCGGCGGGGGATCGACCTGACCGTCCTCAACCGCGGCTCCGGCCGCCGCTCCCTGCCCGAGGGGGTGGAAACCCTGACGGCCGACGGCCGTGACCCCGCCGCCGTGCGGGACGCGGTGGGGGACAGGACCTTCGACGTGGTCGTCGACTTCGTCGCCTTCATCCCCGAGCACGTCGCCGCGGACGTCGAGCAGTTCCGTGGCCGGACCGGGCAGTTCGTGTTCATCTCCAGCGCGAGCGCCTACGCCAAACCCGTGGGGCACCTGCCCATCACCGAGTCGACACCGCTGCGCAACCCCTTCTGGCAGTACTCCCGCGACAAGATCGCCTGCGAGGAGCTGCTGACGCGGGAGTGGCGCGAGAACGGGTTCCCGGCGGTCCTGGTCCGGCCCAGCCACACCTACGACCGCACGATGGTGCCGCTCGACGACGGCTGGACGGCCGTCGACCGGATGCGGCGGGGCAAACCCGTCGTCGTGCACGGCGACGGCACCTCGACGTGGGTCCTGACCCACCACACCGACTTCGCGCAGGGTTTCGTCCCGCTGCTCGGCGAACCCGCCGTGACCGGTGAGGCCGTGCACATCACGTCGGACGAGGTGCTGACGTGGGACGGCATCGCGCGCCGGCTGGCCACGGCGGCCGGGGTGGAGGACCCGTCGATCGTGCACGTCCCCAGCGACGTCATCGCCCGCGAGGCACCCGACCGGGGACCGGGTCTGCTGGGGGACAAGGCGCACTCGGTGGTCTTCGACAACACCGTGCTCAAGCGGCTCGTCCCGGGGTTCGCGGCCACGACGAGCTTCGCGCAGGGCGCGCGGGAGATCGTCGCCCACCACGACGCGAACCCGGCCCTGCAGGTCGTCGACCCCGATGTCGACGCCCGGCAGGACCGGCTCGTGGAGCGTTTCGGCTGAAGGTCAGCCGAGGGCTTCAGCCCTTGAAGGCGTCCTTGACGTGCTCGCCGCGCTGCTTCAGGTCGGCCGCCGCCTGGTCCTTCTGACCCTCGGCGCGCAGCTCGTCGTCGCCCTTGGCGCCGCCGGCGGCCTCCTTGGCCTTGCCCGCGAGGTCCTGGGCGGCGTTCTTGATCTTGTCCGTGGCGCTCATCGTCAGCCTCCTCCATGACCGGGTGGTTCCCGGTGCGGTCCCACTGCAGCACCGCCGCAGGGGGACCGCACCCGGGAACCGGGGCAACGGGGGGCGTCGTCACGACACCCTCACGAACGGGTCAGGAGTACTCCTTGACCGCCCCGTCGTCGCCAGGGCCGAGGCCGGGAGGGAGTTCCCCGAAGCTCTTGCGGTACCAGACGGCGGCCTGGCGCTCGACGACCAGCCGGGTGAGGCCGATGACGGCACCGGAGGCCAGCGCCCACACGACCGCCTCCTTCCACGCCACGTCCGGGTCCTCCGGGTTGTCCGGCGGCGGCGACTTCGTCACCGCGACCCAGACCTTCTTCGTGACGCGCCCCGCGACCGCGGTCGCGAGGATGCCGGCGCCCGGGCCGACGAACTTCCAGACGATCGAGCTCATGGGCGGCAACCCTGCCCTACAGCAGACCCAGGAGCCAGCCCAGGACCGGGGTCAGCGCCGCGGCGCTCCCGGCCAGGACCGCCAGCACGACCACGAGGGTCATGAGCTTGACGGCCCGCGACGGCCCACCGTCCGGTCCCCGCATCATCCGCAGCACCGGGCCATCCTCCCCTCACCCGGGACCGCCGCGGCGGGGTACCCTCGCTGCGCAACGACAGGGGAGCGCCGTGGGGCGCTGAGAGTGCGGGTTTCCGCAGACCCTCGAACCTGATCCGGTTCACACCGGCGTAGGGAGTCGGGACGTCCTCGACGCGTGACCGCGGTGGTCGCGCGTCCCCCTCCTGGGACCAGGAGGAACCACCGTGAGCACCACGCTCAACCGTTCGCGCGCCCCGCACCACTGGCGCACCGTCGACCTGCTCACCGCCGCCGTGCTCGGCGTCGCCTTCGGCGTCGTGTTCTGGGGCTGGGACGTCCTGTACGCCGCGGTCGAACCCGCCTTCGCGGCGCTGCCGCCCCTCAAGGGGCTCCTCGGCGGGGTGTGGCTGCTGCCCGCGGTCGTCGCCGCGCTGGTGATCCGCCGGCCCGGTGCCGCGCTGCTCGCCGAGATGGTGGCCGCGACCGTCGAGGCGCTGCTGGGCAACTACTGGGGCATCACGACCCTCGTCTCCGGTGCGGTGCAGGGCGTCGGCGTCGAGCTCGCCTTCGCGCTCTTCGCCTGGCGCCGGTTCGGCCCGGCCGTCGCGGTCCTCGGCGGCGTCCTGGCCGCGGTCCTCGAGGGGATCGTCGAGCAGTTCCTCTACTACGGCGACACGTGGACGATGCCCTACCGCCTCGTCTACATCGGCTCCTTCGCCGTCTCCGGCGCCGTCGTCGCGGGCCTCGGCGGCTGGGCCCTGACGCGCGCGCTGGCCCGCACCGGGGCGCTGTCGGCGTTCCCCGCCGGGCGCGAGCACCGCGGCTGACCACCGTGCCCCACCTGGCGCTGCGCGGGCTGACCGTCACCGCCCCCGGTGGCCGGACGCTGGTCCGCGACGTCGACCTCGACGTCGGGGCCGGCGAGCGCGTCCTGCTCGCCGGCCCCAGCGGGGCGGGGAAGTCCACGGTCCTGCGCGCGCTCGCCGGGCTGCTCGACGAGGACGTCGACGCCGTCGGGGACCTCCGCCTGGACGGCCGCGAGGCGGCCCCGGGGGAGGTCGGCCTCCTCGTGCAGGACCCCGTCGACGCCGTCGTGGCCGAGACCGCCGGCCGGGACACGGCCTTCGGCCCGGAGAACGCCGGCCTCGACCGGCTCGGCACGTGGCGCCTGGTCGCCCGCGCCCACGCCACCGCCCGCTTCACCGCCGGCCGCGACCGCGAGGTGCGGACCCTGTCCGGCGGGGAGCGGCAACGGCTGGCGCTCGCCGGGACGCTGGCCGCCGACCCCGCCGTCCTGCTCCTGGACGAACCGACCTCGATGCTCGACGCCCCGACGGCGGCCGCCGTCCGCACGGCCGTCCTGGAGGCGGCCGGGGAGTCCCGCAGCCTCGTCGTCGTCGACCACGACGTCGCCGGCTGGGCCCCGCACGTCGACCGCATCGTCGTCCTCGGCGTGGGGGGCGGTGTCGTGCACGACGGCCCCGCCGAGGGGCCCCCTCCCACCGGCACGGGGGACCTGTGGTGGCCCGGAGTCGCCGCGCCCGCACCCTGCGAGGTGCCCCCCGGGCTCCTCGCCCCGGCGCTGGACCCCGGCCCCGGCGACGTCCTGCACGGCGAGGCGCTCGGCCTCGTGCGCACCCGCCGCGGCCTGCGCCCCCGACCGCCCGCCACCGTCCTGCACGGGGTGGACCTGGCCCTGAGCGCGGGGGCGGTCACCCCCGTCACGGGCGACAGCGGGGCCGGCAAGTCGAGCCTGCTCTCGCTGCTGGCCGGACTCACCGCACCCACGTCCGGGCGGCTGCTCGCCGCGGCGGCGCTCGCGGGGCGCCGGGGCCGGCGCGCCCCGCACACCTGGACCTCCCGCGAGCTGGCCGCGCGGACGGGCTGGGTGCCGCAGTTCCCCGAGCACACGTTCGTCGCCGCGACCGTGCGCGGCGAGGTGGCCGCCACGGCCGACGTCCTGGGCCGCGACCCCGACCGCGGCGAGGCCCTGCTGGACCTGCTCGGGCTGTCCGGTCTCGCCGAGGCCAACCCCTTCCGGCTGTCCGGCGGCGAGCAGCGGCGGCTCGCGGTCGCCGGCGCGCTCGCCGCGGGACCCGCGGTCGTCGTCGCCGACGAACCGACCGTCGGGCAGGACCGGGGGACGTGGGCCGTCGTCGCGGGGCTGCTCGCCGCGGCCGCCCGCGACGGCGCCACCGTCGCCGTCGGGACCCACGACGACCGGTTGCTCGACGCGCTGGCCGACCGCAGCACCGCCGCCGTCCGCCTCAGCACCGGGCACCGCGTGGGGGTGGCCGCGTGAGGCACCAGGAGCGCGGATCCGTCCGGGCCGCGCACAGCGATGTCCACACCTCTGTGCACAGCACTGTGGACGACGCTGTGGGCAGTCGTGTGCGGGGTGGGGACGGACCTGTGGACGGACCGGTGGGCACGACCGTGCCGCCCACCGCCGCCGAACGTCGCAGCGCCGGCCCCGGACCCGTCGTCCGGCACTGCGGACCCCTGTCCCTCCTGGCCGTCGGGGTCCTCTGCGCCGTCGGGGCCTTCGCGGTGCAGGAGTGGTGGCAGGCCGCCGGAGCCCTTGTGGTGCAAGCGCTGTGCCTGCCCCTCGTCGTCGGCGACGTGCGCGCCGCGCTGCGCCGTCTGCTGCCGCTCGGCATTGCGGCGCTGTCGGTCGGCTGGTCGACGGTCCTGGCCGGTGACAGCCCGGAACCCCTGTGGACGGCGCTCACCGCGGCCCTGCGGCTGCTCGTGCTCGTCCTGCCGGGAGGGCTGCTCCTGGGGTGGCTCGACGCCGCCGAGGCGGGCGACCACCTCGCCCAGCGGTTGCGCGTGCCGGGCCGCGTCGTCGTCGCGGTCGTCGTGGCGCTCGGGCGCCTGGACGCGCTCGCCGACTCCTGGGACCAGATCGCCGCGGCCCGCCGCGTGCGGGGCCTCGGCCCCGGTCGTGGCCCCGTCGGACGCGTGCGCTGGGCCGCCTCGACCTCGTTCGGGCTGCTCGTCGACGCCGTCCGCGGCGCCGGTCGCGTCTCCCTGGCGATGGACGCCCGCGGCTTCGCCGGCGAGCGGGCGGGCCGGCGCAGCTGGGCCCTGCCCGCTCCCTGGCGTCGCGCCGACACCGTCCTGCTCCTCGTCGGGACGGCGGTCGCCGCGGTCCCGCTCCTCCTGCGGCTCGGGGGTGCGTTCCTCACGGCCACGACCTGACGGGTGACCTGGCCCGCACCCCCGGTGACCGGCGACGCTCTCCGCAGGCCCGCACCGCGCGGGTGCTCCTCGGGGGAGGGCTGGTGTCGGGCAGGTGTCGGGCGAGGTGGTGAACCGCGTGGCAGGAGACCTGGCACGTGTGCGGGGCACCACCCCGCCCGCGCTCACCGCCGCCGGCGTCCACGTGCGGTCCGGGTCCACCCCGAGCTCCACCGGGGCCGTGCTGCTCGACGGCGTGGACCTCACCGTCCGCGGTGGCGAGGTGCTCGCCGTCGTCGGCCGCCGCGGTGCCGGCACGTCGACCCTCCTGTCCGTGCTGTCGGGCCGCGCCCAGCCCACCCGGGGCGCGGTGCACGTCCTCGGCCACGACCCGGCGGCCGGAGTCGACGACGCGGTCGCGACCCTGCCCTCCCACGCGGCTCTCTTCGACCACCTCAGCGTCGAGGAGACGCTGTCCCTGTGGGCGTCCCTGGCGGCCGGGCTCCGCAGCCGGCCCCGCGTCGCGACCGACGAGCTCCTCGACCTCGCGGGGCTGGGCACCTCCCGGCGCGAGCTCGTCCGGAGCCTGGACCACGGCGCGCGGCAACGGCTGCAGCTCGCGGTGAGCTTCGCGGGTGGGACACCCGTCGTCGTCTGCGACGAACCTGCCGGTGGGTCCGCCCCCGGGACGGCCCCCGCGCTCGCCGCCCTGCTGCGACGGCACCGGGCGGACGGGGGGACGGCCGTCGTGGCCGGTGGCCGGCCGGAGGTCCTGGACACCGCCGACGGCAGGGAGCTGCTGGCGGCCTGCGATCGCGTCGGGGTGCTGCGCCGGGGGCGGCTCGTGGCCCTGGCCTCCGCGGCCGAGCTCGTCGACCGCTACGCCGCCCACGGCGGCGTCACCGCCCTCGTCGCCGACGCGGGGGAGGCGAGCTCGCTGGCCGCGACCCTGCCCGGAGCCACCTTCCAGCGGGTCGGTGGCCACACCCGCGTCGACGTGCCGGACGTCGCCGCCGACCGTTGGCGCGCGGCCACCGTCGGGCTGCGGACGCTGGTGCAGGTGCACCACCACGAGGCCACGCTCGCCGACGCGGTCCGGCGCGCCACCGCCGACCGACGCGTGGACGTCCGGCCCGCGGACACGCAGTGCCGTCCGTGAGCACCACGCGGACCACCGCGTCGCCGGCCGCACCCGCCCGTCTCCGCCGACGGTGCCCGCACCGGCTGTCGCCGGCGCGTGCCGCTCTGCGTGAGTCCTTGCGGGACAGGGCGTTGCTCGCGCAGGCGGTCCTGACGCCGGTGCTCGTCGTCGTCGCGGCCGTGGTCCTCGGGCAGCTCGGGAGGTCCGGCGACGCCCAGGTCGTGCAGGTGGCCGGGGCACGCTCCGCCGTCGCCGTCGAGCGGTCCCTGACCGCCGCGGGTGAGGAGGTGCGCGGCCCCGGCGCCGGCACCGCCCGGGCCACCGCCCTCGGCGCCCCCGGACCCGGTGTCGACGCGACCGTCACCGTCCCCGCGACCGGGACGGTCCTGGTCCGCGTCGCCCCGTCGGCGACGTGGGCGGTCGGGGACCTCCTGGCGGCGGTCCAGCGGGCCCTGCCCGGCCGCACGGTGCGCGTCCTCGGCCCCGACGGCCACGCCGCGCACGGGGTCGCCGGCCAGCTGCAGCCCGCGGTGCTCGTGCTCACCGCGGTCGTCCTCGCCCTGCCCGGCACGGCGGGACGGGTCCGCTCCTGGCGCCGCCGCGGGACGCTGGCGCTGCTCGCGGGCACCACGACCGCCCGCGGCGTCCGGGCCGTGCGCCTGGCGGGCGCGTTGCTGCCGTCACGGCTGCTGCTCGCCGTTCCCGCCGTCGTGGTCGTCGTCGCCGTCAACCGGCCGGGCCCCGTGTCCCTCCTGGTCCTCGTCCTGCTCGCCGCGGCGGGGACCGCAGCGGGAACGGCGGTCGGCGCGCTCGTCGGCGGCCTGCTGCGCACCGGCCGCGAGACCGGTCCGCTGCTGTGGGCCCTGGCCGCCCTCGTGGGGTTGTTCGGCGGTGTCCTGCTGCCCGCCGCCGTCCTGCCCGACGCCGCCGACACCGTCCTGCGGTTCACCCCCACCGCGTGGTTCGCCGACGGTGTCCGCACGGCGCTCGCGGGGGGCCCGGTCGTCCCGGCGCTGCTGCCGGTTGCCGGTCTGCTCGCCGTCGCCGTCGTGGGGTGGGGGGCGCTCACCGGGGTGTGCGCGCGGTCGGCGCACCGCTGAGGGTTCCGCGGGGAACTGTGCCGCGACTGTGAGGAACGCACCCCGGAACGGTGAGGCGCGCACTGCCGCCCGGTGGGTTCCGGGGGAGAGGCTCGGCGCGTCCGCACCGCCCCGACAGTTCCCAGGAGGTTCCTCGTGACCGTGACCACCGAACGCGTCAGCACCGGGCTGGACGCGGAACTCGACCGCCTGCTCGGCGTCCTCCCGCCCGGCCCCGCGCCGCGGCGCACGCCGGCCCCGGTGGCCAGCCCGCTGTGCCTGTGCTGGCCCGACGAGACGCAGGAGTGAGCCGACCGTGACGAACGGCCCTCGCGGACTCGCGCCGCGGGGGCCGTGGCGCGTGCTGCGCGACCCGGGCGGGAGTTTCCTGCTCGACGACGACGAGGACAGGGTCCGCGTCCCCGACCGGCCCGCGCACGCGCTGGAACTCCTGCGGGCCCGCGGCGGACTCGCGACGGACGACCTGCTCGTCGGCCTCGGTGTCCGTCCCGAGGACGTCCCGGAACTGGCGGGGGAACTCGCCGACCTCGTCCGCAGCGGTGTCCTGGCCCGCACGCCCGGACCGCTCCGGCCGTCCGTCGCCGTCGCGGGCGTCGGGCGCAGCGCGACCGGCGAGCTGCAGGCCGTCCTCGAGGCGGGCGGAACCCGCCTCGCCCCGGCGGCGGACGACGGCGCGGACCTCGTGGTCCTCGTCTGCGACGACCACGCCGACCCGCGGTTGCCCGACCGGCTGACGGAACTGGCCCGTCGGTCCCCGGTCCTCCTCGTCCGCTGGGGCGCCGGGCGCTGCTGGGTCGGTCCCCTCATCGGTGCGGGGCAGGGTCACCGGAGCGCCGGTCCCTGCCCCGCCTGCCTGGTCGAGGCGTTGCGCGGCAACGCCGAACCCGACCTCGCCGGCGCCGCGCACCCCGTCGGGACCGGGGGGTCGACGTTGCGCAGCGCCGCCGTCGGAGCCGTCGCCGGCGCGGTCGACGGCGTCCTGGAGGACCTGGACGGCACGGGGACCGGGGCCGTCGCGGACCTGTGGCGCACCGGGATCCGGGAACTGCGCCTGCGCACTGCTGAGGTCGTCGTACACCCCGTCCCGCCGTGCTCGCGGACGGAACCGCGCGAGGGTCCGGGGGACGTCGCGGCCGACGAGGACCTCGCCCGCCGGCTGCAGGGGTTCGTGTCCGGTCTGACGGGTTTCCTCGACCGCCCCCGCGTGCGGCGTTCGGCGGCGGGGCGTTTCCTCGCGACGACCACGCACCCGTTCCGGCCGCCGTCCGTGGGAACCGGGGTGCACCGCCGGCGCGCGACGGCGTTCGGGGCGGGCCGCACGGCCGAGGCGGCCGTCACCACCTGCCTGGGCGAGGCCGTCGAACGTTCCAGCACGGCCTGGCGTCCGGACCCCGACGCCGTCGTCGCGACGACGACCGCGCTGCGGTCCGGGGGTTCCCGCGTCGTCCTCCCGGGGGCGGCCGCGGGTCCGGCCTGGCGGGACGACGAGGCGACGGAGTTCCGCCGCGTCCGCGCGGTCCCCGACGGTTCCTGGACCGACGCCTGGGTCCCGGCCGCGGCGGTGACCTTCGGCCACCCGCACCAGTGGGCGGTCGCGGCGGCCCGCCCGGACTCGACGGGGTGCGCCGCCGGTCGCAGCACCGCGGACGCCGTGCGGCGCGGCCTGGCCGAACTCGTCGAACGCGACGCCGTGGCCGCCTGGTGGTGGGCGCGGGAACTGCGCCCGGGCGCCGCCCACCCCGACCCGGACGCGGTGGCCGTCGACCTCGCCGCGCACGGCCGCCGCGGCTGGTTCCTCGACCTCACACCGGGCAGCGGCATCCCCACCGCCGTCGCCGTCGCGGTGCTGCCGGACGGCACCGGCACGACGCTGGGTTTCGGGACGGCGCCGACGCTCGCCGAGGCCGTCGTCCGCGCCGGGGACGAACTCCTGCAGGTCCTCGCCTGCCTGGAGTTCGGCGACGAGCTCGGGCTCACCGGGGCCGGGTCCGCCGCGTGGCAGGCCGAGCACGTCGAGGACCACCCGCACCTGCTCCCGCACCCGTCCCGGGCGCAGGCCGTCCCGGCCGTGACGCACCCTCCCGGTGGCGACGGGGACGTCCTGGCCGAGTGGAGTTCCCAGCTGGCGGCCACGGGGTGCGACGTGGGTTTCGTGGACCTCACGCACCCCCGCCTCGCCGTGCCCGTGGTGCGCGTCGTGAGCGCGCGGCTGCGGCCCTGGCGACGCCCGGCCGGGGGCAGCGGGCAGGCGGGGGTGAACCCCTGGGACCTGCCCGTGTGAGACCGCCCGGACCCTCCGTCGCTGCGGGATACGGTGTCGGGCGTGCGTCCCCCGCCCTCGTCCCGGATCCGCCGGGGACGGGTGCGCCGCCTCCCGCCGGCCGGGGGGACGGTGACGCGCCGGTTGCAGGCGCTCGCGGTCGTCCTCTTCCTGCTCTGCGCCCTGGGTCTGTCCGTCTCGGTCGTGGGGGACGTCCGCTCGGGGCGGGTCGCCTGGGTGACCCCGGAGGCGCCCCCGACCGAGGTGGTCGCGCTCCTCGCCGTCGCCGTCAGCGCGCTGGCCGCGGGCGCGGTGACCGTCACCGTGCTGCGGAGCACGCTGTCGCGCTCGGGGGTCCGTTCCCGGGGTTCGGCCCTGTGGGCGCTGGCGGCGGTCGGCTACCTCCCCGCGCTGCTGCTGGGACCCGGGTGGTTGGCGTGGTCGGCGGTGACGGCCTGCTTCGTGCTGGAGCTACTGCCGCCGCGTCCGGCCGTCGCCCTGGCCGCGACCGGGCTGCTGCTGCAGGTCGGGCTCACCCGGGTGGCGGGGGAGGCATGGGGGGCCTCGGTGTTCGCGGGCGTCAGCTACCTCGCGACGTCGGTGCTGCTGTTCGTCGTCCTGCGCTGCGTCGGCACGTACCGCGAACTGGAACTGGCCCGGGCGGAACTCGCCCACGCCGAGGTGCTCGCCGAACGGGTCCGCGTGTCCCGGGACCTGCACGACCTGCTGGGGCGCAACCTCGCGGCGATCTCCCTGAAGGTCGAACTCGCCCGCCGTCACCAGCGCGGTGGGCGTGGTGAGGCGCTGGCCGGGGAGCTCGACGACGTGCTGGGGTTGAGCCACGCCGCCGCCGCGGACCTGCGCGCGCTGGTCGCCGGGTACCGGGTGCTCACGGTCCGGACCGAACTGGCCGCCGCGGTGCGGCTGCTCACCGACGCCGGCGTCCGCTGCGAGGTGGACGCTGACCTCGACGGGGAGGGGGCCGCGGACGGGGGTCTCGGGGCGGCCGACGACGTCGTGGCCTGGGTCCTGCGGGAGGCGGCGACGAACGTCGTGAAGCACGCCGGGGCCACGTGGTGCACGGTCTCGGTGCACGCCGGAGGCGCCGTTGACGGGAACGCCGGCGTCGTGGACCTGGTGGTGGAGAACGACGGCGTCACCGCGACGGAGAGCGGGGGCGGGGGCGCCGGGTTGGTCGGCGCGCGCGAACGGGTGCGCGTCCTGGGGGGTTCGGTCGAGGTCTCGGTGCACCAGGACGTGTTCCGGTTGACGTGCCGCGTGCCGGTCCACGGGGTCGCCCGCGCACCGAGGGCACGCACGGAGGAGGAGGGGCGGTCGTGATCCGTCTGCTGGTCGCCGAGGACATGCACATCGTGCGGTCCGCACTCGTCGCGCTGCTCGACGGCGAGGACGACCTGGAGGTCGTCGCGTCCGTCGCTCGCGGCGACCAGGTGCTCGACGCCCTCGCGTCGACCGCCGTCGACGTCGCCGTCCTGGACCTGGAGATGCCCGGCGGTGACGGGGTGTCCGTGGCCGCCCGGATCCGGCGGGAGGTTCCGGGCACCAAGGTCGTCATCCTCACGGCGCTGGGTCGCCCGGCGGCTGTGCGCGGCGCCCTCGCCGCCGGGGTCGACGGTTTCGTGCTGAAGAACGCCCCGGTCGAGGAACTCGTGGACGGCATCCGCCGGGTGGCGGCCGGCGGCCGCGTCCTGCACCCCGAACTCGCCGCGGCCGCCGTGCAGCGCGGGGACTCCCCGCTGACCCCGCGCGAGTCCGAGGTGCTGGGTCTCGTGGCCGAGGGGTGCACGGTGCGCGAGGCGGCGCACCGGTTGTCCCTGTCCGAGGGGACGGTCCGCAACTACCTCTCGGTGGTCGTCGACAAGCTGCACGCGCGCAGCCGCACGGACGCCGTGAACATCGCGCAGGGGAACGGCTGGATCTGAACCTACGGTCATTAGGTCACGGCCTGTGTACCGTAGGGACGTGTCCCGTCCCCCGCTGACCGCCGCCGCGGTCGTCCAGCGCGCCGCCGAGCTCGCCGACGCCGACGGTCTCGACGCGGTGACCCTGGCGGCCGTCGCGCGCTCCCTGGGGGTGCAGACACCGAGCCTCTACAGCCACGTCCGCGACCTGGCCGCGCTGCGCGACGGGATCACCGTCCTCGCCCTCGACGGCCTCGCCGACCGCGTCGCCGACGCGCTCGTGGGACGCTCGGGCGGGGACGCCCTGGCGGGTTTCGCCGGCGCCCACCGGGCCTTCGCGCTCGAGCACCCGGGGCGCTGGGAAGCCCTGCACCGCAAGGCGGGGCCGGCCGCGGTGCAGGCGCCGGCGGCCGGTCGCGTCGTCCGCCTCACCGAGGCCGTGCTGCTGGGCTACCGGGTCCCGGCGCCGGACCGCGTGCACGCCACCCGCGTCCTCGGCGCCGCCCTCAGCGGTTTCCTCGACCTCGAACGCCTCGGCAGCTTCGACCACAGCTCCCCGGCCGCGCAGGAGTCCTGGCGCGAACTGCTCCGCTCCCTGCACCTCGTCCTGTCGCGCTGGTCCTCCCGCGACCCGTTCCCCCCGCAGGAGGTCCCGTGACGCACGCTCTGACCCCCGACCTGTTCCACGGCGCCCTGGAGGTCGAGGCGACCGCTCGCGGGGTGCGCCCCCACCGGCTCCCGCAGGCCGTCCGCGAGCGGGACGCCGACGCGCAGCTGCTCGGGGCGCAGGCGCAACCGTCGGGCGTCCGGATCGTCGTGTCGACGGCGGCCCGGCACGTCGAGCTGGTCGTGCACGCCACCCGTCAGGCCCTGGGCGGGGTGCAGCGGCTCCGCGGCGCGGTCGACGTCTGCGTCGACGGGGAACGGCGCAGCACCCACGTCCTCACCGGGGGCGACCTCGTGGACGTCGACCTGCGGACGGGGTCCACGGCGACGACGGCCGGGCCCGACGACCACGTCGTCGTCGACGACCTGCCGGCGGGCGAGAAGGTCGTGGAGTTCTGGCTGCCCCACCTCGAACAGGTGGACGTCGTCGCCCTCTCGGCCGACGCGGACCTGCGGGCCGTGGCCCCGTCGGGTCCGCTCTGGGTCCACCACGGGAGTTCCCTCAGCCACGGCTCCAACGCGTCGAGCCCCACCCGCACCTGGCCGGCGGTCGCGGCGCGGGCGGCGGGCGTCCGGCTGCAGAACCTCGGCTTCGGCGGCAGCGCGCTCGTCGACCCGTTCCTGGCGCGGGTGGTGCGGGACCGCCCCGCGGACCTCCTCAGCCTGAAGTTCGGCATCAACGTGGTGGGCGGGGACGTCATGCGGCGCAGGACGTTCGTCGCCGCCGTGCACGGGTTCCTCGACACCGTGCGCGACGGGCACCCGACGACGCCGCTGCTCCTCGTCTCGCCGCTGCACTGCGCGCTGCACGAGGACACCCCTGGCCCGGGTTCCGTCGACGTCGAGGCCCTGGGGCGGGGGGAACTGCGGTTCACCGCGACGGGAACCCCCGGGGACACCACGGGCGGACGGCTCACGCTGCGGGTCGTGCGCGACGCGCTGCGCGAGGTGGTCGCCGCCCGCGGCGACGACCCCCACCTGCACCACCTCGACGGGCTGGACCTGTTCGGCGAGGCCGACGAGCGCGAGCACCCGCTGCCGGACGCGCTGCACCTCGACACCGCCGGGCACGCCCTCGTCGGCCGCCGGTTCACCGACCTCGTGTTCGGCGCCGGGGGCGCGTTCTCCCGTCGCTGAGGGTCAGGAGTTCTCCCCGGCCCGCACGAGCCCCCACTCGTAGGCCGCGATGACGGCCTGCACGCGGTCGCGCAGCCCGAGCTTCGCCAGCACGTTGCCCACGTGCGTCTTGACGGTCGTCAGGGACACGACGAGGTCCTCGGCGATCTCCGCGTTCGACGATCCCTCGGCGATGCGGCGCAGGACGTCGAGCTCGCGCGGGGTGAGGGGCTGCAGGCGCGCGTCGAGGGCGTCCCCGGGCGTCGCCTCCGGATCGGTGGGCAGGTGCGTGGCGAACAGGTCGAGCATCCGGCGCACCAGGCGGGGGGCCACGACGGAACTCCCGGAGTCCACGACGCGGATCGCGTCGACGAGTTCCTCGGGGCCGGCGCTCTTGACGAGGAACCCGCTGGCACCCGAGCGCAGCGCGGCGAACGCGTACTCGTCGACGTCGAACGTCGTCAGCACCAGCACCCGGGAACCGGGGTGCTCCTCGGCGATGCGCCGGGTGGCCTCGATCCCGTCCATCCCGGGCATCCGGACGTCCATCACGACGACGTCGGGGGCCAGCGCCTGCACCTGCTCCAGCGCGACCGCGCCGTCGGACGCCTCGCCGACGACCTCGAGGTCGGGTTCGGACTCGATGACGAGACGGAACCCCATGCGCAGCAACGCCTGGTCGTCCACCAGCAGCACGGTGGTCACGAGCGGCCCCCTCCGTCGGTCGGCAGGACGACGTGGATCCGCCAGCCACCGCCGTCGCCGGGACCGGCCTGGACCTCGCCGCCGAGCAGGGCCGCGCGTTCCCTCATCCCGACGAGCCCGAGGTGGGTCCCGCCGCCCTCACTGGCGCCGACGCCCCCGGCGTCCACCACCTCCAGCTCCAGGGTGGTGTCGTCGCGTCGCAGCGCCAGCAGGACGGAGGGGGTTCCCGGGGCGTGCCGCAGCACGTTGGTGAGCGCCTCCGTCACGATCCGCACGACGGCCAGGCGCAGGACGGTGTCCGCGGGCAGCGGGACGTCCAGACCGCTGGTCGTCAGCGGCAACCCCGCCGTCCGGAACCGGTCGACGACGCCGTGCAGGTCCGTCTCGGTGGGTCCCGTGGGAACCCCCGACGAGTTCCGGTCCTCGAGCTCGGGCGGCTGCAGCGAACTCAGCACGCTGCGCATGTCGGCGAGGGCGTCCCGGCCCGTCGCGGACAGTTCGGCGAGCGCCCGCCGGGAGGCGTCCGGCGCGCGGTCGAGCGCCGAGGCCGCACCGTCCGACAGCGCCACCATCACCGAGACGCTGTGCGCCACGATGTCGTGCATCTCCCGCGCGATCCGGGCCCGTTCGGCCGACCGCGCGAGGGCCGCGCTCGCGTCGCGTTCGCGGGCCATCGCCGCGTACCGCTCGGCGAGGTCGTGGGCGTGCAACCGGCGGGCCTGCGCCCCCGCGCCCGTGACCCCGCCCAGCACGAGGAGGGCGAGCAGCAGGAACAGCGTCCACGTGCGGCGCCCCGTCGAGGGGTCCGGTTCGCTGAGCCGCTGGAAGGGGGCACCGTCGACCGGAGGGAGTTCGTCGCTCCACAGCAGGACCTCGGCCAGACCGATGACCTGCCAGCGCAGCACGGCGACCGACACCACGACGAGGACCGCGGCGCCGACGGCCCACGCGGTGCGGGCGCTGCGCCGGGCGGCGACGGCGTGCAGCGCCCAGGCCAGGCAGAACCCCAGCACCCCCAGCACCTGGCCCAGCGCCAGCGACAGGACGGCGAGGAGGGTCACCACCCCGGTGACGGCCAGCGGCCACCGGTTCCGGCCGACGAGCGCGAGCGCCCCCGCCACCGTCCCCGCCAGCCAGGTCGTCACGTAGCGCTCGCCCAGGGGGGACCCCGACGAGAACAACCCCAGGCTCGTGGCCCCCCGCACGGTCTCCGACACGGAGAGGGCGGTGACGGCCCCGACGAGCAGCACGAGCGTCACGACGAGCACGTGCGCGGTCCACGGGTGGGCCCGGAGCAGCCGGCGCGGTGTCGTCTGGTGCTGCACCTGCGACGCGGTGAGGGCGGGGGGACCCCCGGGGGTGGCGGCATGCGGTGTCGTCACCGCGACAGCCTCCCACCGGGCGTGCACCGCCCCCGGGTCAGGAGACGTCACGACGCACCAACCGGTACCCGGCGAGGACGGCGAGTGCGGCGCACCACGCGGCCAGGACCAGCCCGCCGCCCGCCGCGCCGAGGTGGGGGCCGTGGCCGGCGGCGAGCGCGGCGAGCTGGGCGTCGTCGGCGAACAACCGCGTCCCGCTGCTCGGCAGGAGCGCGCGCACGGTGTCGGCGACGCGGCCGGGGTGCGGAGCCAGGAGCTGGTCCAGCAGCACGAACAGCGCGACGGCGGCGGCCAGCGCGGCGAGCGGTCGGCGCAGCAGCGCACCGAGCAGGACGCCGCACACCGCCGCCCCCGTGAGGAACAGCACGTAGCCGGCCGCGGTGCGCAGGTCCGCGGGGTCGGCCGTCGACCACGACAGCCCGGCCGTCCGCCGGGTGCCGGCGGTCACCGCCAGGGAGGCCGCGATCGCCACGAGCCCGGTCGCCAGGGCCAGGGCACCGGTCAGTGCGACCTGCGCGAGGAGGACCGGGAGGCGACGGGGCACGGCCGCGTACGTCGTCAGGGAGGTCCCGACCGCGAAGTCCGTGCTCCCGACGAGCACCCCGAGGACGAGGAGCCCGAGCTGGGCGAGGAGGTGCCCCGAACCCGCCAGCGAGGTGCCGCTCACCGCGTCCCCCGGGCCGACGAACAACCCCAGGACGAAGGCCAGGAAGGCTGCGGCGCAGACGGTCCCCGCGAGGAGCCAGGGGGTCGACGGCAGGCTCACGACCTTCGTCCACTCCGCGGCGACCACGCGGGGGACGGTGACGGCGCGGGCCTCAGACGAGGTCACGACGACGCAACCGGAACGCGGCGACGGTCAGCGGCACCGCGACCCAGGCGGCCAGGACGAGGGCGGAACCGCCGGCCCCGAGGTCGGGGGCCCCGTCGAGCCCACCGCCACCGGGGTTCGTCAACGCCGCCCCCGCGCCGACGGGGGTGAAGCTCTCCACCGTGTTCACGGCCGCGGTCGCCGCGGGCGGGTTCTCCGGGTCGTACACCGCCGCCGGGTCGTTGCCCGCCTCGGCCGCGAACGAGAGCACCACGGGGGCCACGAGGAGCAGCACGACGGCCGCCACGAGGGCGGGGACGGGGCGGCGCAGCAGCGCGCCGATCGCCAGGCCCAGCAGCCCGGCTCCGACGAGGAAGACCACCGAACCGAGCAGCAGCGCGGGTACGCCGGCCGCGGCGAGGTCGGGGGTCGTCTCGCGCGAGGCGGCGGCGGGGAGGATCCCCAGCACGGCCGCGGCGACGCTCAGGACGCCGGTCCACAGGGCCACGGCGGCCGTCACGACGGCCTGGGCGAGCAGGACGGGAACCCGCCGCGGCACGGCGACGAACGTCGACCGGAAGGTTCCCGTGCTGTGCTCACCGGTCCCCACGAGCACCCCGAGGACCAGGACCCCGAGGAAGGCCAGCGGCAGCACGTCCGCGAGGCCCCGCGTGGGGACGAACCCCGGATCGCCGGCGGAGGCGGTGGCGGACAGGTGGGTGAGGAACCCCACCAGCCCGACGGTCGCCACGACGACGACGTGGGTGGACCGCAGGCCGAGGAGCTTCGTCCACTCCGCGCGGACGACCCGCGCGAAGGACGGACCGGAACCCGCCACGACCGTCCGGGGCGTCGGCGAGCCGACCGCGGCGCTCACCGGGCACCGGCCTGGTACTCGACGGAACCGCTGGTGAGCTCCAGGTACGCCGCCTCGAGCGAACCGGCCTCGGTGGCGAGTTCGAGGACCGTCGCCCCGACCCGGTCCGCGACCGCGCCGACCTCCTCGGCCGAGGTTCCCCGCACGTGCAGCGTGCCGTCGGGCTGACCCGTGACGACGGCCCCGTCCCGCACCAGCGCCTGGGCCAGTGCCTCAGGTTCCGTGGTCCGGACGCGCACCAGGCCGGCCCCGCGGGACCGTTCCAGGAGTTCGGCCACCGTGGCGTCGGCGAGCAACTGCCCGCGACCGATGACCACGACCCGGTCCGCGCACAGCGCGAGTTCGTGCATGAGGTGGGAGGACAGGAACACCGTCCGGCCCTCGGCCGCCAGGTCCCGCACCAGGGAACGGATCCACAGGACGCCGTCGGGGTCGAGGCCGTTGACCGGTTCGTCGAACACGACGGTCGCCGGGTCGCCCAGCAGCGCCGCGGCGATGCCGAGCCGTTGGCCCATGCCGAGCGAGAAACCCTTCACCCTCCGGCCGGCGACGGACTCCAGCCCGGTCAGCCCGATGACCTCGTCCACCCGGGAACGGGGGATGCCGTGGGTGCGGGCCAGCGCCAGCAGGTGGCGGAACGCCGTCCGGCCCGGGTGCACCGACCGGGCGTCGAGCATCGCCCCGATCGTGTGCAGCGGGGCCTTCAGGTCCACGTACCGCTGTCCGTCGACCAGGACGGTGCCGGCGGTCGGGCGTTCCAGGCCCAGGACCATCCGCATCGTCGTGGACTTCCCCGCACCGTTCGGGCCCAGGAAACCCGTGACCGTCCCCGGGTGGGCCGTGAACGACAACCCGTCCACCGCCGTCGTCGTCCCGTAGCGCTTCGTCAACGCCTCCGCCGTGATCATGCGTCCTCCTCGTGCCGCTGCCGACACCCCTCGGCCGGTCGTGGTCGACGCTAGGAGCGGGGGTTCGGGGGGGAGCACCTGCCGGAGGACGAGATCGGGGCGTCTGAGGCCTCCTCCTCGAGGACGAGGAGGACGTTCAGTGGCGGGGGCGGAACCCGGTGCGGTCGGCGGGGGTGATCTCGCGCAGCACGCGCGCCGGGTTGCCCGCCACGACGACCCCCGCGGGGACGTCCCGGGTGACGACGCTCCCGGCGCCGACGACGGCGCCGTCGCCGATGGTGACGCCGGGCAGCACCGTCGCCCCGCCGCCGATCCAGACCGCGTTCCCCAGGGTGATGGGCACGGCCCGGCAGGCGCCGGCGGCGCGTTCGAGGGGGTCCAGCACGTGGTTGGACGTGTAGAGGCCCACCTTCGGGCCCAGGAGGACGTCGTCGCCGACGGTGATGGGGGCTCCGTCGAGCATGACGCAGTCGAAGTTGGCGAAGAACCGCGAGCCCAGGTGGATGTTCCGGCCGAACTCGCACCGGAAGGTGGGTTCAAAGGTCACCTCCCGCCCCATCGAGCCCACGACGTCCCGCAGCAGTCCCTCCCGCACCACGGACGGTTCTCCGGAGGAGGCGTTGTAGGCGTTCGTGGCGCGCACCGCGTCGGCACGTGCCGCGAGGAGTTCGGGGGTCAGGTCGTCGTACACCGCGCCGGTGGCGATGTGCGCGAACTGTTCGGCCAAGTCCATGGAGACCAGCCAACCAGAGGACCGCAGCGCACGTTCGCACCACGGGTGCGCCGGATGAGCCCGCGCACGACGTCGCGGCGAGGAGCGGACGGGCGGCATCACGAACCGGACCGCCGCCTGCGGATCCTCGAGGTCACCCTCGAGGTCACGTCCGAGCGGCTGAACCGTCTCGTCGACCGCCGGTGAGGCGGTCGAGAGCTCGACGGACGACTCGTGGTCTCCTCACGACGGCAACCGCCACACGTCCGCGAGCATCCCGCCGTCGGCGGTGTGCCGAGCGGGTGCGGGGGAGTCCAGGACGACGAGCAGCTCCCGGCCACCGGGCAGCAGGGCCAGCCCCTCCGGGTGGTCCTCGCCCTGCCCGTGCGGCAGCTCGAGGACGACGGGCAGTTCGTCGGCCCGCACGACGTCGGCGGTCTCGACGCTGCAGGCGCCCGCCCAGCGGTGGACGCGGACCGGGCCGGACAGCCCCATCGAGGGGCCGGTCAGCACGAGCAGGTCGTCCCCGTCCGGGCACAGGTCGCGGATGCCGAGCCCGCGCAGGTCCAGCAGGTGCGTCCGGTACGTCGAGCCGTCCTCGAACTCCGCCAGCACCAGCCGGTGCGGGTCCTTGCGGTGCGTCACCGGGCGCACCTCGAGCACGACGGCCCAGCCGCGCAGGACCGGACCCCGCAGCCCCACGTACAGCCGCGTCCCGCCGGGTGAGTGGTGGACGGCGACGCCCTCGACGTCCAGGCCGTTGTCCTTGGACGGGATGGACAGGAAGGGGCCGACGAGGTCGTCGTCGCGCAGGTGCACCGTCAGGTCGTCGTCGTGCGCGCCGAGGACCGCGGCCGTCAGCACCTCGCCATCGACCTCGACCCGCCGCGCGGGCAAGCCTGTCGTGGGGTCGACGGGCAGGCGGACGAGGACGTAGCGGTTGGCCTCGCGCACGACCTTGCCCAGCCGCTTGCGCGCCTTCGCGTCGCCGTCGGTGGGGCGGATGCGCTTGCGCTTGAGGCTGTGCGACCCGATGGCCCACAGCCAGTTCCCGTTGCGCGCCAACCCCTCCACATCGGCCTCCTCGTGCGGGGGGCCCGGGAGGTCGACGAGGTCGGCGAGCGCCACGCAGACCTGGTCGCCGTACCCCGTGACGGAGCCGTCGACGGTCTGGGCGGTGAGGCGCTCGACCGTGGCGGTCTCGTCGCCGGCGACCCACAGGAAGGGGCCGTCCGAGCGGACGGCCGACAGGTTGACGTGCGTCGCGCCGGCCTTGGACGCATCGTCGAAGTGCAGCGGCACGCGGCGCTCAGGCTCTCCACCCATGAAGGGAGAGCGTCCGGGACGGGCCTGCGGTTCCGGGAACAACGGACCCACCTCGCGAGTTGAGCCCATCAGACTCAAGTTCACGGAGTCTCCGCTTGACAGATCCGGAGCGGTCCGCGAACTTGAGTGGGGAACGCTCAACAGTCACACCACGCTCGGGAGGGCATCCACCATGGCACGTGCGGTCGGCATCGACCTCGGGACCACCAACTCCGTCGTCTCCGTCCTCGAGGGCGGCGAGCCGACGGTCATCGCCAACGCCGAGGGTGGGCGCACCACCCCCTCCGTCGTCGCCTTTGCCAAGAACGGCGAGGTGCTCGTCGGCGAGATCGCCAAGCGCCAGGCCGTCACCAACGTGGACCGCACGATCCGGTCCGTGAAGCGCCACGTGGGCACCGACTGGAACGTCGAGATCGACGACAAGAAGTACACGCCGCAGGAGATCAGCGCCCGCATCCTGCAGAAGCTCAAGCGCGACGCCGAGAGCTACCTCGGTGAGAGCGTGACCGACGCCGTCATCACCGTCCCGGCGTACTTCTCCGACGCGCAGCGCCAGGCCACCAAGGAGGCCGGCGAGATCGCGGGGATGAACGTCCTGCGCATCATCAACGAGCCGACCGCGGCCGCCCTCGCCTACGGGCTGGAGAAGGGCAAGGAGGACGAGCTCATCCTCGTCTTCGACCTCGGTGGCGGGACCTTCGACGTGTCCCTGCTCGAGGTCGGCAAGGACGACGACGGGTTCTCCACCATCCAGGTCCGCGCGACCTCCGGCGACAACCACCTCGGTGGTGACGACTGGGACCAGCGCGTCGTCGACCACCTGCTGAAGAAGGTCCAGGGCGCCTACGGCATCGACCTGTCCAAGGACAAGATCGCGATGCAGCGCCTCCGGGAGTCCGCCGAGCAGGCCAAGAAGGAACTCTCTACGGCCACCAGCACCGGCATCTCCCTGCAGTACCTGTCGATGACGGAGAACGGCCCCGTCCACCTGGACGAGCAGCTGACCCGCGCGCAGTTCGAGCAGATGACGCAGGACCTGCTGGACCGCACCAAGAAGCCGTTCCACGACGTCATCCGCGACGCCGACGTCAAGCTCGCCGACATCCACCACGTCGTGCTCGTGGGTGGTTCCACCCGCATGCCCGCGGTGACGAGCGTCGTCAAGGAGCTGACCGGCGGCAAGGAGCCCAACAAGGGCGTGAACCCGGACGAGGTCGTCGCCATCGGCGCGGCGCTGCAGGCCGGTGTCCTCAAGGGCGAGCGCAAGGACGTCCTGCTCATCGACGTCACCCCGCTGTCCCTGGGCATCGAGACCAAGGGCGGGATCATGACCAAGCTCATCGAGCGCAACACGGCCATCCCGACCAAGCGCTCGGAGGTCTTCACGACTGCCGACGACAACCAGCCCTCGGTGCTCATCCAGGTGTTCCAGGGCGAGCGCGAGCTGGCCCGCGACAACAAGCCGCTGGGCACGTTCGAGCTGACCGGCATCGCCCCCGCCCCGCGCGGTGTGCCGCAGGTCGAGGTGACCTTCGACATCGACGCCAACGGCATCGTGCACGTGAACGCGAAGGACCGCGGCACGGGCAAGGAGCAGTCGATGACCATCTCCGGCGGCAGCGCGCTGTCGAAGGAGGACATCGAGCGGATGGTCAAGGACGCCGAGCAGCACGCGAACGAGGACAAGCAGCGTCGCGAGGAGGCCGAGGCCCGGAACCAGGCCGAGGCGCTCGTCTACCAGACCGAGAAGTTCATCGCCGACAACTCCGACAAGCTGCCCGCCGACGGCAAGGCCACGGTGGAGTCCGCTGTGGCGGAGCTGAAGACGGCGCTGAACGGCACCGACGCGGCCGAGATCAAGGCCAAGTCCGAGGCCGTCGCCAAGGCCTCGCAGGAACTGGGTTCGGCGATGTACGCCGCGCAGCAGTCCGAGGGTGCCTCCGCCGGTGACGCCGGTTCCCAGACGGGCCCGGACTTCACCAAGAACGCCTCCTCCGACGAGGACGTGGTGGACGCCGAGGTCGTCGACGACGAGAAGGACAAGTGATGTCGGAGGAGTTCTCCGAACCCACCGTGGTCCGCGACAACCGCCGCATCGACCCCGAGACGGGGCAGGTGCGCGGTCAGTCGCCGGCCGACGCGTCCCAGTCCGAGACCCCCGCGGCACCGACCGTGGGGGGCCCGGACGACGGGGCCGCCGACGCCGAGCTCGACGCGGCGCAGGGCCTCGCGGCCTCGCGCCTGGAGGAGCTGCAGCGGCTGAACGCCGAGTACGTGAACTACAAGAAGCGGGTCGACCGCGACCGCGACGTCGCCAAGAACGCCGCGATCGCCGGGGTGGCCGAGGCGCTGCTCCCGGTCCTCGACGACGTCCACCTCGCGCGCGAGCACGGTGACCTCACCGGCCCGTTCGTCGCGATCGCGGACAAGCTCGAGGCGACGCTGGCGCGGTTCGGCCTCGAGCGGTACGGCCAGGACGGCGAACCGTTCGACCCGGCCGTGCACGAGGCGCTCATGCACAGCCACTCCGACGAGTACGAGGTGGCGACGTGCACGAAGGTCCTGCAGCCGGGGTACAAGCTCGGCGACCGGATCCTGCGTCCGGCCCGCGTCGCGGTGGCCGACCCGCAGGGATGACCTGCGGACGAACTGACGAGATCGAGGGAGGGGGACGCCGGTGAGCATGCAGGACTGGGCCGAGAAGGACTTCTACGCGGTCCTCGGCGTCCCCCACGACGCCGACGCGGCCGAGATCAAGAAGGCGTACCGCAAGAAGGCCCGCACGTTGCACCCGGACGCGAACCCGGGTGACGCGTCGGCCGAGCAGCAGTTCAAGGAGGTCGGCGAGGCCTACGCGGTCCTGTCCGACCCCGAGCAGCGGCAGCAGTACGACGGGATCCGCGCCATGGTCGGCGGCGGCGCGCGGTTCTCCTCCGGGGGAGCCGGCGGCGCGGGCGGCGGTGCCGGGTTCGAGGACCTGCTCGGCGGGTTGTTCGGTCAGGGCCGTGGGGGCGCACCGGGCAGTGTCCGGTTCGGGACGCCCGGGGGTGCCGGCGGCGGTGCGGGGTTCGAGGACCTGCTCGGCGGGTTGTTCGGCCAGGGCGGTGCCGCTCCCGGGGGTTTCCCCGGCGGTTTCGGCGGCGCGCAGACCCCGTCTCGGGGTCAGGACCTCGACGCCAGCGCCCGCGTCACCTTCCGCGACGCCCTCGAGGGCAAGACGGTCTCCCTGCGGGTCCCCGACCCGCGCGGGGGGCCGGCCCGGACGGTCAACGCGCGGCTGCCCCAGGGCGTCCGCGACGGTCAGAAGGTCCGGTTGCGCGGCAAGGGGTTGGCCGGTCCCGGGGGGACGGGCGACCTGCTCGTCACGGTGCACGTCGAACCGCACCCGGTGTTCCGCCGGGACGGCGACGACCTGCGCATGACCCTGCCGGTCTCCTTCGACGAGGCCGTGCTCGGCGCCACCGTCGAGGTCCCGACCCTGGACGGCGCGACCGTCAAGGTGAAGGTCCCCGCCGGGACGCCGTCGGGCCGCTCGCTGCGGCTCAAGGGCCGGGGCGTGAAGCGGTCCCGTTCGACCGACGACCGGGGCGACCTGTTCGTCACGATCGAGGTCGTCGTCCCGCAACGGGTCGACGGCGCCGTCCGCGAGGCCGTCGAGGCGTTCGCCAAGGCCACCGCGGGCGACGACCCGCGCGCGGGTCTGGCCGAGCGCGCCCGCAGCTGACACCCGGCACTGACACACGGCACTGACACCGGCACGACGACGAGACGAGGAGGGGAGAGGTGTACGAGGACGACAGTCCGCTGTTCGTGATCTCGGTGGCGGCCGACCTCGCGGGCATGCACCCGCAGACGCTGCGCCAGTACGACCGCCTCGGACTCGTCTCGCCCAGCCGGGCCCGGGGTCGCGGGCGGCGGTACTCCGCCCGCGACATCGCCCAGCTGCGGGAGGTGCAGCGCCTGTCCCAGGAGGACGGCGTGAACCTCGCCGGCATCAAGCGCATCCTCGACCTCGAGAACCAGGTGCTGGCCCTCGGCCACCGGGTGCAGGAACTCGAGGACGAGATCTCGCTCGTCCGCCAGCAGGCCCGGCGGATCTTCGCCGCGGGGGTGGCCGGCGACATCGTCGCCACCCCGATGGGTCGGCGGCCGGAGTCGCAACGCTCGACGGCCCTCGTCGTCTGGCGCCCCGACCGCAGTCGCTGAAGCGTCAAGGAACCCCGTCCACTCCGGTGGGCGGGGTTCCTGCGTTCCCGGGCGCGGGCCACACTGACGGGGTGGACGAGGCGGCGGTGCCCTGGGCCCGGGACGTGCTGCGCCGCAGCGGCGTGGAACCGGGCCCGGCCGAGCTCGTGAAGGACCGACCCTGGTCGACCGTGTGGAGGTTCTCGACCCCCACCGGGCCGGTCTGGCTGAAGGCCTGCCCGGAACGCACCCGGCACGAGGTGCGGCTGCTGTCCGCCCTGGCCCGCTGGGGCGTGCCGCACGTCCTGGTCCCGCTCGCGGTCGAGGAGGACCGCGGCTGGGTGCTGCTGCCCGACGGTGGACCGACCGTCCGCGACGTCCCGCTGGAACCGGTGGCGGCGCAGCGCCGTTGGGCCGGGGCGCTGAGCGCCTACGGCGAGGTCCAGCGCGCCACGGCCGCGCACGCCGACGTCCTCGTCGCCCTCGGCGTCCCCGACCTGCGTCTGCCGGAGCTGCCCACGGCCTTCGAGCGGCTGGCGCCGCGCTGGGCGCCGGACGTCCGACCGCTGCTGCCCCGCGTGCGGGAGGAGGCCGCCGAGCTCGCCGACCTCGGCCTGCCGGCGACGCTGCAGCACGACGACCTGCACGACGGCAACGTCTTCGCCGCCGGGCACCGTCCCTTCGACTGGGGCGACGCGTGCGTCGGGCACCCCTTCACGAGCCTGCTCGTGGCCCTCGACGCCGGGCCGGAGGGTCCGGCTCCCGATCCGCGCGAGCCCGCGGCGGCGGCCTACCTCGCGGGCTGGCCAGGGCTCCCGACGGACGGTCTCGACCGCGTCCTCCAGCTCGCCGTGCGCCTGGCCGTCGTCAGCCGCGCCGACAGCTGGGACCGGGCCCTGGCCGGCTGGACGGAGGCGCCCGAACCCTACCGGACCGCGCCCGCGGACTGGCTGCGCCGACTCGGCTGAGGGTCGCCCGCGGAGGACTTGCCTCCTCTGGCTAACGGGCGTAGCTTTCAGCTAACGACATTAGCTGAGGAGATGGTCATGACCGAGTTCCTGCGCCGCGACGGGGGAACCCTCGCGTACGACGTCGAGGGCGAGGGTCCGCTCGTCGTCCTGGCCCACGGGATGGGGGACGACCGCCGCTCGTACCGCTTCCTCGCCCCGCGCCTCCTGGCCGCCGGGTACCGGGTCGCCACCCTCGACCTGCGGGGCTGCGGGGAGTCCAGCGCGGGCTGGGACGGGTACCGCCGCACCGACATCGCCGCGGACCTCGTCGCGCTCGTCCGCCACCTCGGCGGCCCGGCCGTCCTCGTGGGCCAGTCGATCAGCGGTGGTGCGGCCACCATCGCGGCGGCCACGGCCCCCGACCTCGTCGCCGGGCTCGTGGAACTTGCGCCCTTCACCCGAGCCCAGTCGCTGGACGTCGCCGGGCTCGTGCGCGTCGGGCGCCACCGGCGGGCGATGGTCGACCTGGCGCTCGCAGCGGGGGTGGGGAGCACCCGCGCGTGGGGTCGTTACCTCGACCTCGCGGTGCCCGCGAAACCCGCGGACTGGGACGCTGCGCGCGCGCGGACCCTGGGCCTGCTGCGCGAACCCGGCCGGAAGGCCGCCTTCAAGGCCATGGGGTCGGCTTCCCCCGCGGACGCGGGGGAGGCTCTGCGCGACGTGCGGTGCCCCGTCCTCGTCGTCGAGGGGAGCGCAGACCCCGACTGGGCCGACCCGCGCGCCGAGGGGGGTCGCGTCGTCGCCGACCTGCCCGCCGGTCTCGGGGAACTCGCCGTCCTCGACGGCGTCGGGCACTACCCGCACGTCGAGGCGCCCGAACAGGTCGCCGACGTCGTCCTGCCCTTCCTGCAGCGGACGCTCGCCCGTGCCTAGGGCGGGTCTGGACGCCGCAGCCGTCACCCTCGCGGGCGCTGACCTCGCCGACGAACTGGGGTTCGAGAAGCTCGCCATGGGGGTGGTCGCCGACCGGTTGGGGGTCCGGCCGCCGTCCCTCTACAAGCACGTGGGGTCCTTGGCCGACCTCGCGCAGCGCATCGCCGCGCTGGCCGCCACCGAACTCGGCGACACCCTCAGGGACGCGTTGCAGGGGTTGTCCGGTCCGGACGCGCTCCGCGCTGCCGCGCAGGCGTTCCGCGGGTTCGTCCGGAACCACCCCGGCCGGTACGCGGCCACGCTCGGCGCGCGTCCGACGTCCCCCGACGACGAGTACGCACGTGCCACGGCCCGGGTGCTGGAATCCCTCGCTGTGGTGCTGCGCAGCTACGGGGTGTCGGCCGCCGACGAGGTTCACGCGCTGCGGATGCTGCGCAGCGCCCTGCACGGTTTCGCGACCCTGGAGTCCGGCGGAGGCTTCCAGCTCGGCACCGACGTCGACGAGAGCTTCGCGTGGCTCGTGGAGTTCGTCGACCGGGGGCTGCGCTGATCGCGACGCTCCGAGAGCGTTGCAGCGCCCACGACGGCCGCAAGCCTGCGGGCCGTCTGCCGCAGCCACCGCCGCTTCAAGACCCAGTACGTGGTCCAGGAACTCCGGCGGCGGCAGGTCCGCGATCCAGCACCGGACGACCCGCCTCCGTTCTGGGAGACGAACTCCGGACGCGCAGCAGGAACCGCCGTTCGGTGAACTGCAGCTGCGCGCGTGCGTGCAGGGCCAGGAGGACTCCGGCGTAGCGCGCGACCGTGAAGTCCGTCGGCAGGTGCCAGGGAACCGTCCGCAGGAACGACACGAGCGTCGACACGTCGGCGAAACGGACCGGGCCGCTCCACGACTCGGCCACCTCGACGTGGAGGTCGGCCGACACGGCCGCCCGGTGGGCGTTCTCCAGCGTCACGTCCTGGAAGACGGGTTCGGCCCCGAACTCCGACACCAGGTCGTCGAGGTTCCGGCCGTCGACCTGCTGGGTCAGGAAGGTTCCGCCCGGTCGCAGCACGCGGGACACGTCGTCCGCGTCGTAGGCCGTGTGCCGGGACAGGACGACGTCGAACCGGTCGTCGGGGAACGGCAACCGCTCTCGGGTCGCATCGTGGGGCTCGACCGTGATGCCGAGTGGGGCGAGCGCCGTGCGGGCCACGGGCAGGTTCGGTGCCCAGCCCTCGGTCGCGTGCGTGTCGGCCGGGAGCACGTCCGCCAGCCCGGTGAGGAACTCCCCACCTCCGGTCCCGAGGTCGAGCGCCGAGGGTGCCGCCGTCAGTGCGTTCCGCGCCAGCGTCGCGTAGGACCAGGGTGGGTCGACCGTCTCGACGACGCCCGAGAACTCCCTGGACGACCACCCGGTGACGGGTTCGGCGAAGCGCCGGGACCACTCGGCGAGGAGATCGTCGGAACCGGTGGGTGACGTCACGACTCCACCGTGTCGACCGGCGGGGAGTCGGAGCAACTGGATTGGTGCACCAGGGCACACGGGTCGAGACTGCGCGGGTGTGGTGGCGCTGGTACACGGCACCTGCCTGGTGGCGGGTCCTCGAGATCACCCTGCTCTTCAGCGTCTGCTTCGGGCTGGCCACCCGTCTCGAAGGCCCGGCGACGTGGGGTGTGACTGCGGTGTCGGCGATCTCCGGTGGCCTGCTCGTCGGGCTCCTGTGGGTACCGGATCGGGCGCGGACGCGCCGGCGGTTCGTGGAGGCTCTGCCGCCTGGGACGACACCGGAGCAGGTGCGTGCTGCGGTCCGGGCCAGCCGGAGGGGCCCGGCCCCCCGGGACCCGGTGGTCCGGGTGGTCGCGACCGTCCTGTTGCGTCAACGGGTCGACGCGTACCTGGGAGCTCGGCGGTCGTCCCTCGTCGTCGGCGCGCTCGGAGCGCTGGTGGCGGGGACCCTGGCGGTCACCGCCCGCCCGGCGTGGGCCGTCCTGGCTGTGGTGTTCCTGGCCGGGGTCGTGCAGGCGTTCGTGGGGCCTCGTCGGCTGGCTGACCGTCTGGTCGTCGTTTCCGAGGGCTGAGCGTCAGGGCCGCGAGCGCAACCCGTCGACGGCCATGCCGAGCACGCGGTCGAGCTGGTCCGGCGTCGAGTAGCTGCCGGTCGAGATGCTGGACACCAGCCGGACGACGTCGTCGATCTCGACGTCCCCCCGGGCGCTCCCGTCGGCCTGGGCGGCCCGGAGCAACGGCTCGCCCGCCTCGGTGATCGCGGTGCGGCAGGAGGCGAAGACCGGGTTGCCCGCGCCGAAGGCGGAGCGGAGCTCCTCGGCGAGGGACCGCTTCGTCGCCAGGTACTGCACGTACCGCTGCAACCAGCCGGCGAGGGCGTCCCACGGGGTCCGGGTACCGGCCAGCTCCGCGGCGACGTCGCACAGGTCCTGGACCTCGTCGAGGTAGATCGCCTCGAGCAGGGCGGAGCGGTCCGGGAAGTTGCGGTAGAGCGTGCCGATGCCCACTCCCGCCGACCGGGCGATGTCCTCCAGGGTCGGGGGTTCCTCGCGGGTGAACGCCTCGCGGGCGCTGGCGAGGACCTTCTCGTAGTTCCGGCGTGCGTCGGCGCGCCGGGGTGGCTCGCGGCGCAGCGTCGGCCCGGTCATGGAGTCCCCTTGTGAAGTGGAGGAAGCCTCCGGTAACGTTCCGGAGGCAGCCTCCACTCTACGACCTCACGTCGCCGGAGGCGAGCCTCCACACCCGCCCTCGTCCTGAGGAGCCCCCGTGTCCACCGTTCCGCAGACCACCCGCGTCCCGCGGCCGCGCCGGCCGCTGCACCGCGCACCGTCGCCCACGCCGACCGGCCACCCCCGCGGCGTCCTCGTCGTCCTGTCCGTCGCGGCCGCCAGCTTCTCGCTGCTGCAGTCGCTCTACTCGCCCGCCCTGCCCACGCTGCAACGTGAGCTCCACGCCGGGCCGACGGCCATCACGTGGGTCCTCACGGCCTACCTGCTGTCCGCCGCCGTCTTCACCCCCGTCCTCGGCCGCGTCGGCGACGCCGTCGGACGCCGCCCCGTCTTCGTGCTCGTGATGCTGGCCCTCGGGCTCGGGTGCGTCCTGGCCGCCATCGCCCCGAACGTCGAGTTCCTGCTCCTGGCCCGGGTCGTCCAGGGCATCGGGGGAGCGGCGCTGCCGCTGGCCTTCGGCATCCTGCGCGACGCGTTGCCCCCGCACCGCCTGCCCGCCGCGATCGGGACGATCTCCGCGCTCGTCGCCGCGGGCAGCGGTCTCGGGGTCGTCGTCGCCGGTCCGGTCCTGACGGTCTTCGGCACCCACGTCCTGCTGGGCCTGCCCGCCGTGCCCGTCCTCGCCGCCGCGTTCGCCGCCCTCCGCGTCGTCCCGCGCGCCACCCGGCGGGAACCGGCCCGCGTGAACCCGCTCGCGGTGACCCTGCTCGCCGTCGCGCTCGTCGGGCTCCTCGTGCCGGTGAGCCAGGCGGGCGCCTGGGGCTGGACCTCACCCGTGACCCTGGGGCTGCTCGCGGTGTCGGTCCTCGCCGCCCTGGGCTGGGTCCGGGTGGAGAACCGTTCGGCCGCGCCGCTGGTCGACATGGCGACGATGCGCGTCCCCGCCGTCTGGACGACCCACCTCGCGGCACTGCTCTTCGGGGCCGCCATGTTCGGGGTGTTCGTCTACCTGCCCCAGCTCGCCCAGGTTCCGACCGCCGCGGGGTACGGATTCGGCCTCGACGCCACGGGCGCCGGGCTGCTGATGCTCCCGCTGCCGGTTGCGATGTTCGTCGCGGGAGTCGTCGGCGGCCGGCTCGACCGGGGTTTCCCCGCCCCCGCGCAACTGCTCACCGGAGCCCTCGTCTGCGCGGCCGCCGCCGCGGGACTGGCTGCGGCGCACGGGTCCGCGGCGCTCGTCGCGGTCGAGGGCGGCGTCTTCGGCCTCGGCGTGGGACTCGCCTACGCGGCCATGACGAACATCGTCGTCCGCGCCGTCCCGGCCGCGCAGACCGGTGCGGTGAGCGGGGTGAACGCGAACACCCGGGTCATCGGCGGTGCGCTCGGCGCCGTCCTGACGACGAGCATCGTGACGGCCCACCTGCAGGCCGGTGGGGTTCCGCGCGAGTCCGGGTTCACCACCGCGTTCGCGGTCCTGGCCGTCCTCGCCCTCGGCGTCGCCGTCGTGACCGGCGCCGGCCGGCGGCTGGCGCGCCCCGTCGAGTGACGGAAACCGCCTGCAGCGCAGGTGCTCATCCGGCGAGCCGGCGGACACCCACCCCGTGGCGCGTCGCCACGAGTTCGGCCCGGCAGCCACCGACGACGGCCACGGCGCCGAACCCGCCCCGCACGGTGCGCGCCTCCAGCACGGGGCGGACCTCACCGACGCGGCAGTCGTCGCCGAACTCGACCTCGAGGCGGCTGCCGGGGGCGAGCGTCGCCGTCCCGGCCACGGTCAGCGGAGCGCGCCGCCCACCGACGGGGACGTGCAGGACGGCGCCCGGGGCCTGGGTGAGGTTCCCGTCCAACCGCACGTCGCCGGCGATCGTGAGCGTCCCGCCGCGCAGGTCGACGTCCCCGCACCCCAGCGCCGACGAGCAACCTGCGGCCAGCTCGCCCGCCTCGAGGCGCACGCCGCCGCGGAAGGAGTTCCGGCCCGTGAGGGTGAGGCGGCCGGACCCGCGCTTGACGAGCCCGCCGGTACCGCCGATGTCGTTGCGCCACGCGTCGGTCGCGTTCAGACCCCCTGCGGCCGCGTCCATCACGACCGTGACGTCGCGGTCGAACCGGCCGTAGCCGTCGGCGGCGTCGAAGAGGTTCAGGCGACCCCACAGTTCCGGGCCGTCCAGCACCGGGTAGCCCGACGGCAGCGCCGTGGTGCGCAGCACCTCCCGGCGCTGGGCCGCGTCGAGGTAGGGGTGGCGGGTCTGGAGGAGCGCCTCGGCACCCTTCGGCACGACCATCGGGCGCTGCGGCCCCGTCCGCGGGAAACCGTAGGTGAGGTGCTCCAGGACGGCCGCGCGCGCGCTGTCCCGGTCGGGTGCCGCGAACTCCACGAGGCCCGTCGCGTCGTGGCCGGTGGCGCGCTCGAAGTACGCCAACGCCGTCGCGCGGGCGGCCTGTGCTGGCGCCGCGTTGGCGGGGTCGCCCAGCTCCGCGGCGGCCAGTGCGGTGGCGAGCGTCCGGCCACCGAGGACGTCCAGCGGTGAGTGCATGCCCGCGACGATGCGCAGGTGGGCGCGCTCGAACGCCCGGGCGACGAGCGCCTGGTAGCGCTCGGGGACCGCGTGGGCGAGGGCGAGCGCGGCGAGGAACAGCGCGTTGGTGTGCCCGCTGGGGAAACCGCCGTCGGTCTCCGGCGTCGTCGACCGCTGCCGCAGGAGGGTCGGCACGACGACGACGTCCGAGCGGTACTCGGGGTACCCCAGGGCGTCGGTGCCTCCGGTCGGCTGCACGGTGCTGTCGGGGGACAACCGCCACGGCCGCGGGTACTGGAGGGCGTTCTTGCTGGGGTTGCCGGAGGCGAAGGGGCCGCGCACCGTCTGCACGAGCCGCACGACGTCGCCGAGCTCGGAGTCGACCGAACCGGCGCCGGTCGCCGATCCCGCGGGTGCCCCGGCGGGGACCGCGTCCTCGACCTTCGTCGGCGGCGTCGTCGCCGGGGCGCTGGTGATGCTCGTGACCGCCAGGCTCCCGGCCAGGTACGCCGGGGCCAGCGGGCCGAGACCCGCGATGACCGCGTAGCTCTGGTCCTGCCGGTCGACGACGAACGCCTCCGCCGCCTCCTCGGCCGTGCGGGAGCGGGTGACCTGGGCGCAGTAGCGGACGTTGCGCCGCAGGACCCCGCGGTCCAGGACCCGACCGGAGTCCCACGTCGGACCCGTCTGCCAGTACCGGTTCAGGTCCGACAGGATCCGCACGGCGGCGTTCGTCGCCGCGGTCGTGTTCTCCGGGACGTTGGTGCGGTAGGAGTCGACGAAAGCGGCGGCCGCGGTGGGGTTCTGGGCCGCCTGGGCGCTGCGGGCGGGGGCGAGCAGGGCGACGGGGGCGGCGAGCCCGACGGCGAGCAGGCTGCGGCGGGTGGGCGCGGCGGTCGGTGGGATCACGGTCACGGACGGTAAGCGGTTTCCCGAAGGGAGGTCAAGGGTGCTGCGCGGGAACGCTCGGCGTCCGTGGTGTGATCGGCGCGTGGACGCACAGGTGCTCGCCGTCGGCTCCTACACCGCTGCGACCGGTGGTCGCGGCCCGGGCCTCGCGCTCGTCGAGCGGGACCCCGTCACGGGCCGCCTCGGCCGGGTGGGGGCCACGGTGGACGTCCCCTCGCCCTCGTTCCTGGCCGCCGGCCCGGACGGCACCATCCATGCCGCGCACGAGCTGGACGAGGGTTCCGTGTCGTCGTGGCGCGTGGGTGGCGGCGCCTGGGAACGGCTGGGCGAGACGCCCAGTGGTGGGTCCTGGCCGTGCCACCTCACCGTTCTCCCGGGGTTCGCCCTGGCCGCGAACTACGGCGGCGGCGTCGGTGTCCTCGCGCTCGACGGCGGCGCGGTCGCCGATCTCCGGCAAACCCTGCGCGGCAACGGGTCCGGTCCCGACGCCGAACGGCAGGAGGGTTCGCACCCGCACTCCACGGCGGTCCTGCCCGGCGGTCGCGTCGCGGTCCTCGACCTCGGGACCGACGAGGTCCGGGTCCACGACGTGACGGCGGAGGGGTTGTCCCTCGAGCCCGTGCAGGTCCTCGCGCTCGCACCGGGGACCGGGCCCCGCCACGGCGCGCTGGTGCCGGGCCCGGACGGGGACCGGTTCGTCGTCGCCGGCGAACTCGACGCGACGGTGACGTCGCTCGCCGTGCGGGACGGCCTGCTCGCCGACCCGGTCCGGAACCCCGCGCTCGCCGTGCCCGTCCCCGCCGCTCTCGCCGAGCGGGTCTACCCCTCGGAGGTCTGCCGCACGCCGTGGGGGCTCGTCGTCGCCAACCGCCGAGCCGAGGTGCTCACGCTGCACGAGGTCGCGGACGGCGTCGCCCGCCCCGTGCGGGACATCGCGATCGGCGCCGCGAACCCGCGGCACGTCGTCGCCGTGGGACGCCACCTCTACGTCGCGGCGCAGGACTCCGACCAGCTCGTCCACCTCGCGCTCGACGACGACCTCACCGTCGTGGACCGCTCGGTCGTCGAACTCGGGTCGCCGTCCTGCGTCCTGCCCCTGCCGGTCTGACGGGGCCCGCGCGGACCGGTCGCTGTTCCAGGACGCGCTCGACGCCTGATCGAGCAGATCCCCCCGCGGCGCCCCAGAACCTGCTGAGATGGAGGCCGGTCGCGGGGGCGGCCACGGACCGGGGGGTTTGATCGTGCGTGCGTTGGGGGCGACGCTGGGCGTCGTCGTGCTGTCCGCCTCTCTCCTCGCCACGGCCGGGTCGGCGTCGGCGCAGGACCGCCCGGGGCCGTTGCTGGCCTACACCGGCGTCTCCGCCGATCGCGTCGACGGGCTCGACGTCGTCGACACCGGAACCGGCCGGCAGTGGCGCGTCGCCGACGGCCTCACCCACGACGCGCACTGGTCTCCCGACGGTTCCCGCATCGCCTGGATCGCCTACGGCAGTGACGACGGGACGGACGACCTCGGCCACGTCCAGGTCGCGGCCGCGGACGGGTCCGGACGCACGCAGGTGGACGGCGAGGGTGGTTCCCGCTCGCTGGCGTGGAGCCCGGACGGAACGCTCGCCTGGTTGCACCGCAGCGCCTGGAACCCCACGGACTGCTCCGCGGCGGACCGGTTGCGGCGCCCCGACCTCGTGCTGCGCGGCGTCGACGGCACGACGCGCACGCTCGGGACCGCGGCCCCCACGGCCGACGAGCTGCGGTTCTCCCCGGACGGCACGACCGTCGCCTGGCGCGAGCGCGGCGACGACGTCTGCGCCGCGGCGGGCACCCGGCTCGTCGTCGCGGACGTGGCCTCGGGCCGCCAGACGGTCGTGGCGGGCGCCGAGGACACCAGCGGCCTCTCGTTCTCCCCGGACTCCACCACCCTCGCCGCGAGCCGCGCCACGGCGGACGGCGGCGACGTCGTGCTCGTCGACCTGTCCACCCGCACGGCGCGCACCGTCGTGACCCCGGAGGCGGGCGAGACGTTCCCGGTCTTCGTCGGCGACGGCACCGACCTCGCCGTCGTCCGCACGACCCCGACCGACCGCACGCTCAGCGTCGTCGACCGCTCGGGCGTCCCCGTCCGCGACCTCGCCGAGCCCCCGGAGTTCGTCGAGGCCCTCGTCGCCTCCACCGACCGGACGTCCGTCCTCGTCGCGGGCCGTTCGCTGCCGTCGGCCGACGGGGCCGTCCAGGACACGCAGTTGTGGCGGCAGCCGCTCGACGGGTCCGCCGCCACGACCCTCGCCGGCAACGGGCGCGCCGCGGTGTTCGAGGCGGCCGTGTCGTTCCGGTCGGCCGACGCCCCGCACCTGGAACGGCGGCAGCGCCCCCGCCGCTGAGCCCCGTCGCGCCCCGTCCGCACTGGACTGACATGCTCCGCGGGGAGGGCCGCGGACGATCCCCGGTCCCGCACGACGGAACCGAGGGAACGAGGAGCACGTGGCACAGCGCTGGGTCGACCTGCTGGACACCGCACGCCTGACGGCGGTCGTCGACATCGGTGCCAACCCCATCGACGGCGACCCGCCCTACGCGCCCATGCTGCGCGACGGGTTGTGCACCGTGACGGGTTTCGAACCCCAGCCCGAGGCGCTCGCCGAACTCCTGGCGGCCGCCGGACTGAACGAGCGCTACCTCCCGCACGCTGTCGGGGACGGTGGCGAGCACGAGCTCAAGGTCACGTGGATGGGTGGCATGACGAGCCTGCTCGAACCCGACGTCGAGCGGCTCTCGACCCTGAACGAGTTCGCCCGCTACGGCGACGTGCTGCAGCGCAGCACCATCGCCACGCAGCGGCTCGACGACATCGACGACCTCGGCCCCCTGGACCTGTTGAAGATCGACGTGCAGGGCTCGGAGTTGACGATCTTCCGCAACGGCCGGGAGACGCTGTCCGGGGCCGTGGCCGTCCACACCGAGATGTCGTTCGTCCCGCTGTACCGCGACCAGCCGCTGTTCGGCGAGGTCGACGCGGAACTGCGGGCGCAGGGTTTCGTCCTGCACACGTTCGCGGCGCTGAAGAAGTGGCCGATCGCGCCGGGGGTGTTCGACGGGAACATCTTCACCACCCACCAGCAGCACATCGAAGCGGACGTCGCCTACGTCAAGGACTTCGCCCGCCTCGACGAGCTCGACGCCGAGCAGCTGAAGCACCTCGCGCTGCTGGCCCACCACGTCTACGCCTCGCACGACCTCGCGGTGCGGTGCCTGGCCCAGCTCGTGGACGGCGGCGTGGTGGACGCCGAGGTGCTCACCGCCTACGGGGCGGCGGTCGGCCGTTCCGTGGCCACGAACGGGGTGCGCAGCGACCGCTGAAACCGCGGCCGCCGCTGGTGGTCCTCGTGACCCCACCGGCGCTGCAGGTCGACGTCCAGGGCCGGTTCCGCGCTGACCCCCGGAACCTGCAGGACGCTGGGGTCGGGACCACCGCGGTGCAGGTCGCGGGTGCGGCCGACGGTCAGGTGCTCCCCGACGCGGACGGGCGCCACCTCGGTGAGCTCGGCCAGCGTCGCGCCGGCGAGCACCACGGGGCGGTCGAGGTCGACGCGGTACCTCGCCCGTCCGAGCACGGCCGCCGGAGGGTCGCCCCGGTGCACGCGCGGGTCCTCCAGCGCGTCGAGCGCCACCCCGTCGCGCAGCCAGACCCCCGCGTCCGCCCCGTGGAGGAGCGACTCTACGGACGCCACGACGTCGGCCACCGCGGCGCCGGTGTCGTCGAGGCGGACGACCACGTCGGGGTGCGACCACACGAGCTGGTCACCGCGGTTCGCGTGCCCGGGCACGAACCGCGCCAGCGTCAGCCCCTCGACGTTGCGCGAGCGCCGGGCCTGCGCGTCGTCGGTGCGGCCCGCGAAGTCCGGCCCGTCGTGCCAGGCGACGGCGTCCGGGACGTGCCGGAACTCCGCGCCCCGCAACCAGCAGCGGTGCGCGAACTCCCAGTCCTCCCCGCCGTAGGCCGAGAACGCCTCCTCGAAACCCCCGACGTCCTCGAACAGGGGACGCGTGGTGGACAGGACGGCGGAGATGACGAACCGGTAGGCGTCGTCCCCGGCCTCGGCGAGGTCGGCCGTCCGTTCGTACGCCTCCCGCAGCCAGCCCGGTTCGTCGAACTCCCGCGGGGCCGGTCCGTCGCCGCCGAACCAGCGGCGGAGGGCGTCCGGTGCGGTGGCGGACAGGTCGGCGTGCCGGCGGCGGCCGACCACGAGGTCCGCCCCGGCCGCCACGGCCCGGACCACGGCGGCGACGTAGCCGGGTTCGGGCACGGTGTCGGCGTCGAGGAAGCACAGCACCTCACCCCGGGCGGAGGCCGCCCCCAGGTTCCTCGCCGCCGCCGCGCGGAAACCCTCGTCGGCCTGGCGCAGGACGCGGACGGCGTAGGGACGGGGCCCGGGCTCGGGGGCGTCGCGGGAACCGTCGTCGGCGATGACCACCTCGAGCCGGTCGAGGGGGTGGGTCTGCAGTTCCAGCGCGGCCAGCAGGAGCGCGAGGTCGTGCGGCGCCTCGAAGTGCGGGACGACCACCGACACCAGCGGGGCGATCACGCCGGGACCCCGGCGAGGACGGGACGCAGCAGCTCGACCGTGGTGGCGACCGAAGGACCGGGGACCGTCCCCGGTGGAGCCCAGGTGAGCTCCGGCCGCGCCCACGCCCGCGCCAGGGCCTCGCCGAGCGTCCCGGGGTCGTAGACCCACAGCGCGCCGGGGGTGCGCTCCTCGAGCTCGGTGACGTAGTCGCTGCGGGGCACCAGAGGACGGCGTCCCGCGCCCGTCCACGCGTTGATCGACCCGGAGGCCGACAGGTGCTCGTGCGGGGCGACCGGCAGGACGGGGGAGCGCAGGACCGCCGGCAGGTCGGCGTCGGGGACGAACCCGGTGACCTCGACCGTCCGGCCGACGGCCCGGGCCTGGTCGGCGAGCGCCGCGACGAGGTCCTCGTGCCCGTCCGAGGGGCGGCCGACCGCGGTGAGGCCGGCACCGGAGGGCAGCGCGTCGAGGGCCGCGAGCACCTGCTCGTGGCCCTTGCCCGGGTACAGGTACCCCAGGACCGCGACCGCCCGCAGCGGCGTCGCGGGCGCCGCCGCAGGGGCGTGGGTGAGGTCCGGCACGGGCAGCGGCACGACCGAGCAGGGGACGTCCGCGCCGCACGCCCGCAGCAGGCGCTCCTCGTGCCGGCTCGCGACGACGACGTGCCGTGCCGCCTGCGCCACCCGCCGGTAGGCCTCGCTGCGGCGGGGCAGGTTCCGGGCGCCGTCGCTGGCCTGGGGGAGGTCGTGCAGCGTCACCACGACGTCGCGGCCGTCGGCCAGTTCGACGAGCACGTCGGCCGCCTCCTCGGGGGACCGGCCGAAGAGCCGGTCGGTGACGTGCACGTGGACGGTGCCGGCGGGGACCTCGCGCAGCGCGGCGAGGAGGCCGTCAGCCCCCGGCTGGGCGGGCGCGCGGACGAGACGGGTTCCGGGGTCGTGGCGCAGGACCGCCCACTGGGCGAGGGCCGCGGCCGTCACCCCGTGCTCGGCGGGGCCGACGACGAGCTGGACGAGCGGGTGCGGGGCGGTCCTCACGCGGCCAGCTCCGCCGCCGCCTCGGCGTGCCGGTCCAGCCCGGCCTCGGCCACGCCCGGGTGCTCGGCGTACCAGCGCAGGTGGGCCGCGCGGACGTCGGCGTCGCTCGTCGTGACGCCGTGGACGCGCCAGTCGGGCCGCCCCGCCCCGGGGATCCCGAGCGCGTCCAGCGCCTCCGGCAGGACCGGGGTGTGGATGCTGTCCAGCAGCGTCCGCCCGGGGTCGGGGACGTCCCCCGGCAGCCCGAGCGCCGCGAGGACGCGCTCGGCCACTCCGCGCAGGACGGGGTTCCCGGGGTGGTTGACCGTCTGCGTCGCCCCGTCGCCCGCGGCGTCGAAGAGGTCGACGACGGGCAGGGCGCCGTGCCGTTCCCCGCGGGCGCGCAGCTCGCGCGCCGACAGGTCGCGCACCGCGCGGACGGCACGCGCGGACGGCACCTCGGGCAGTTCCGGACGGCCCGCGGCCAGGGTCAGCGTGCGCAGGTCGTGGTAGGGCACGACGGGCGGCTCCCCGGCACCGGGCGACCGCACGATCACCTGGAAGGGGTGCAGCGCCGCCCACCGGAGCACCGGGACCACGACGAGGCGCGGCCGTCGCGGGGCGCGGGCGAGGAGTTCGGCGGTGCCCAGCGGCAGGTCCCGGTACCCGTCGCGCACGGGCTGGGACACGAGGACGTCGACCTCGTCCAGGATCCGCTGCAGGCGGGGCAGGTCACCGGCCTCGAGTTCGTGGACGGGCGGGACGCGGACGGTCCGCACCTGCCCGGTCCCCTCCAGCAGCACCCGCGTCGACTCCGCCTGGCAGTTGCCGTGCACGAGGACCAGGGGACGGTCGTCCCGCACCAGCGGGAGCAGGCCGTGGAAGTGGGCGTAGTGCTGCTGCCGTCCGGTCACAGCCGCACCCTAGGGGCCCCCGCGAGGGTGCACCGGGTGGACCACCGCACGCGGAGGGGGCTGGGACGTGCTTGCATCTGCAGGTGCCCCGTCCACTGCCGACCCCGCCCACCGCGACCGCGGCGCGTCGGCTCACGGTCGCCGTGCTGGGGCCGAGCCGCTTCCCCGTCGCCGAACCGTACGTCGGTGGTCTGGAGTCGTTCGTCGGCGGGCTCGTCGCGGCCCTGCGCGCCCGCGGGCACCGCGTCCTGCTCTTCGCCGCCGCGGGGTCGACGGGTGCGCAGCCGGAGGTCCTGGCGGGCGGGGGCTGGGAACCCGACGAGCTGTCGCGACAGGACCCGTCGATGCCGGCCGAGGCGTTCCTGCGCGAGCACCACGCCCACCTCGCCGTCCTGCACGCGCTGCGCACCACCTACGCCGGCGAGGTCGACGTCGTGCACAACAACTCCCTGCACCACCTGCCGCTGACCCTGTCCTCGACGTTGCCGGTCCCGACGGTGACCACCCTGCACACCCCGCCGACGCCGTGGCTCACCGCGGCGCTCGCGGCGGGGGGTTCCTCGCACGCCTTCACGGCCGTCAGCCGGTTCACGGCCCGGCAGTGGGCGCCGTGGGTGGGGTCGGCCGACGTCGTGCACAACGGCGTCGACCCGGGCCGGTGGCGCCTCGGGCCCGGCGGCGGCGGACTGCTGTGGTTCGGCCGGCTCGTGCCGGAGAAGGCACCGCACCTGGCGGTGGACGCCGCGGCCCGCGCCGGTCACCACCTGCACCTCGTGGGGCCCGCGCTCGACGAGGGGTACTTCGCGGCGCAGATCGCGCCGCGGCTGGGCCGGGACGTGACGTGGCACGGGCACCTGGGGGGAGCGGACCTGTCGGCCGCCGTCGGACGCGCCGACGCGGTCCTCGTCACCCCGGTGTGGGACGAGCCGTTCGGCCTCGTCGCGGCGGAGGCGGCCATGAGCGGGACCGCCGTCGTCGCGTTCGACCGGGGCGGGATCAGCGAAGTGCTGCGCCCCAACGTGGGTGAGCCCGCGGGGGTGCCCGCCGGGTTCGTCGTGCCCGCCGACGACGTCGCCGCCATGGCCGCCGCGATCCCGGCCGCGCTCGCGCTGGACCGGTCCGGCGTGCGCGCGGCAGCGCTGGCCCACCTGTCGACCGCGACCATGGTCGGCCGTTACGAGGCCGTGCTGCGGGCGGCCGTCGACGGTCCCGCCGCGAGGGGTGCGGGAACCTCCCGCGGGGTCGCGGCCGTCCAGGACCGCGTCGCGGCGTCGTAGTCGACGAGGCCCGCGGCGCGGAACTGCTCGAGCCAGCCCGTCATGGGCCACCACCCCCACCGCCGGTGGAACACGGCGCCGTTGCGCAGGATCGCCGCGACGTGCTGCACGGGTGGGTTCCGCGTCGGGTGGTGCTGGTGGAACGCCTCGGCGCCGCCGACCCAGAACAGCGCACCCCCCGCTTCCCGCACGGTGGCGGCGACGTCGGTGTCCTCGCCGCCGTAGCCGCGGAACTCCTCGCAGAAACCCCCGAACGACGTCCAGTCGGCGGCGGTCACGGCGAACGACAGCGACCAGAACAACCACCACTGCGACTCCGACGCACGCACGACCTCGCCCGGCTCCGGGACCGGACGCGCAGGGTGCGGAGCGGCGGCCCCGGGGAGCCGGTCGAGGTCGGCGTGCTCGTGGACCCGGACGTCCGGCGGCAGGTACGCCACGGGCCCGCAGAACAACCGCGGTCCGGGAACACCCCCCGGGCCGTGGACCACGCGGTCCGCCGCGTCCTCGTAGGCCGCGACGAGCCCGGCCGCGGGGACGCAGTCGACATCGAGCAGGACCAGGAGGTCGGCGCCGAGGGCGGTCGCCGTGCCCGCTGCGGCGTTGCGGGCCGCCGCCAGGGGGAGTTCCCCGTCGGCGGCGACGGGGACGTCCAGGACGACGCGACGCGTGCCCTCCGCGGCGGGGACGGAGTCGAGCACCTCGCGGATCCCGGGGTCGCCCATGGCCGCCACGACGTGCCAGGCCGGTGGCCGCCGGGACCGGGCCAGCCCCAGGAGCTGTCCGCGCAGGTGGTCGTGCCGCCCGGACACGATGGTCAGGACGGCGGTCCGTCGGCCGTTCACGCGGGAACCCCGGCGCGGTCGGCCGCGCTGTCGAGGTAGGCGGCCGCGCGTTCGGCCCCGTCCCCGGGAGCCCAGCGCCGCCAGGGGTCGGGCCCCACGGATCGGGCCTGACGCAGCAGGTCCGGCCACCGGTCCGCGGCCGGCCAGCCGTCGACCGCGACGAGTCCCTCGGCCCGCAGGAGGCCCACGCGCCGCAGCTGTTCGTCGAAGGGCCGTTCCTGCGCGACGACGACGGCCGCGCGCCGGGCCGCGGCGACCTCCGCGACGGCGTTGTGACCGCCGTGCACGACCACGACCTCGGCCCGCTGCAGGGCGGACCAGACGTCCTCTCCCGCAGCGCCTCCGGTCGTGCCGGTGGTCAGGGGGGAACCCGGGACGCGGAACTCCCACGTCCACCCCGGGGTCGCCGCCTGCGCCGCGCGGAACTGCTCGTCGGTGACGTCGCGGCCCCCGCTGCCCCACAGGACGAGGACGCTTCCCGGCCTCGCCGCAGCGGTGGTCGGTCGACCGTCGAACCGGGAGAACGCGCCGACGTGGACGACGGGGGTCGTGGTGGGGTCCTGCTCGGCCACGGGCGGGCCGGGCCAGGGCGCCAGCAGGGCGCGCGCGACGTCGCGACCCAGGCAGTGCGCGGGGTCGTGCCGGTCGCCGAGCATCGCGGCGACGACGACGGGAACCCCGCACAACCGGACGAGCGTGGTGACCTCCACCGAGACGTCGGTGACGAACAGCCGGGGTCGGTGGGTCGCGATCCAGGTCGCGATCGTCGCGTGCCGTTCCTGCAGCCCGGGGTGGTGCTCGGGAACCCAGTGCAGCCGGCCGCCCGCCGTCGCCGAGGCGCGGTCCAGGGGTGGGGTGTCGTCCCGTTCCAGCGGAACCCAGTCGCCGTGGAAACCCGCCGGCCGTGGGGCGGAACTGAACGCCGTCACCGGCGTCCGCAGGTGGCGGGTCACGGCGACGAGCCGTTGCAGGTGCCCGGCGCCGTGGTGGTGGACGTACCAGCCGATCACGCGGGCACCGCCGTCGTGTCCTGCGCTGCCGGGCGGGCGGTCAGCGCGCGGTACAGCTCGAGGTGCTCGCGGGCCACGTCGAGCCGCTGCGCGCGCCGGCCTCCGCAGGTCGCCGCCGAGCCGGGGACCCCTTCGACGGCCCGGTGCAGGGCCCGGGTCACGGCGTCCGGATCGGCCAGGTCGGCCTGGACGAGCGGCTGCTGCTCGTGCAGGAAACCCACCCTGTCGGCGAGCACGACGGTGCCCAGGTCGTGGCACAGTTCCAGCCACCCGGAGTGCGTCCCGTGGGCGTAGGCCAGCACCGACACGTCCAGACCGCGCAGGTACTCCTCGAGCTCGTCGTCGTCGAACCGGTCGCGCACGTGGACCTGCGCCGTCCCCTCGTCCGCGGCGTTCCGCAACCAGTCCGCGAGGCCGGCGTCGTACCGCGGGAAACCTGTGTCGAGCGCCTCGGCGTGGACGTCCACGCGCACGGTGGTGGGGGTTCCCGCGTCGGTCAGCCGCTGCGCGGCGACGACCAGGGACCGCAGCACGGGCAGGGCGCGCAGGTTGGCGCGCAGGCTCTTCAGGTGCAGACCGACCACGCGCGGGGACTGCGGGGCACGGGGGAGGCCGATCCGGTCGAGGGGGGCGACGTGCGGGTGCGCCACGACGACCGGTCGCCGGCCCCACCGCTCCCGGACCTGCGCCGCGGCACCCGGCGTCAGCGTCACGAGACCGTCCGCCGCGGGCACCAGGACGTCGAGGAGCCCGGTGTAGGGCTGCTGGTCGCGCAGGTGCGGGTTCTGCAGGTCGTGGACGGTGAGGACGAGCGTCCGACCCGTCACCCGCAGGGCGTCGACGAGCGCCTGCAGCTGCGCCGGGGTGCGCCCCTCGAACCCGAAGTGGAGGTGCAGGACGTCGAACTCGTCCGCGTGCGCCAGGACCCAGTCCGCCTCCAGGGCGCGGGACGGGTGCCAACCCGGGCCCGTCGGAGTGCCGTCGTCCACCACGAGGACCCCGGGGACGCGGTCGTCCTGGAGGTGGTCGACGTAGCCGTGGGCACGGGGCACGTGCAGCACCCGGACGGGCGCGGGGCGGGGTTCGGACACGGTGGGGCTCCCGAGCAGGACGGTGGTGCGGGTCGGAGGTGCGGCCCGCGTGCTGGAGCCGTCCCGGGGAGGGCCATTCAACCGCGCGCGGGGTGCGCTCGTGCTCAGCGCGGGGAACGGCGCAGGACCATGAGGGTCAGGTCGTCGGTGGGCCCGTCGCCGACGTGGTCACCGACCGCCGCCAGGACGGCGTCGGCGACCTCGTCGGGGGCCGCGGACTCCTTGTCCCGCAGAGCGTCCAGTGCAGCGAGGAGGCGTTCGTCGCCGAAGAGCTCGTGCGCCGGCGAGGCCGCCTCGGTGACGCCGTCGGTGTAGAGGACGAGGTGCTCGCCAGGGGCGAGGTCGACCGGCGTCTCGCTCAGGTCCGGGTCCGGGAAGGGACCGAGGAGCATCCCCGGATCACCCACCATCCGGCTCGGCCCGGCCACGGGGACGAGGACCGGTCGCGGGTGACCGGCGAGGCAGAGGTCCACGGGAGGGCACGCCGTTGCGTCGCCGGAGGGCAACCGCACGGTGGCGACGGTGGCGAAGCGGTCCCCGAGGGTGTCGTGCACCGCACCCCCGACGTGGCGGAGCGCGTCCGCCGGACCGGAGACGACGCCCAGGACACCACGCACCGCCCACCGCAGGGCGGCCGTCGTGGCCGCGGCGGCGGGGCCGCGCCCGGACACGTCACCGATGACGGCGACCGCCTCGCCGGACGCGAGCACCCGCAGGTCGTAGAAGTCGCCGCTCACCTCACCGCGGCTGCCGTCGGCGCGCGTCGCGGGCCGGTAGCGGACCGCGACCTCCCACCCCGTGACCTCGGGCAGCTCCTGCGGCACGAGCTGCCGCTGCAGGTGGTCGGCGAGTTCGGCCGCCTCGGCCTGGACGGCGTCGCGCGCGGACTGCGCCTGCACACGGGCGGTGACGTCCTGCTGGACGGCGACGTAGTACCGGACGGCACCGGTCTCGTCCGGCAACGGGCTCAGGGCCAGCTCGTTGCAGAACACCGAACCGTCCCGACGGCGGTTGGGGATGAGCACGGTCCCGCCGGCCCGGCGTTCGACGAGCGACCGGATCTGCGCCGCGGGGGTGCTGACGTCGTACCCGCGCTCGGACAGCCCGTCCTGGAGGAACCGGCAGTTCCGTCCCACGGTCTGCGACGCGTCGTACCCCGTCGTCCGCGTGAACGCCTCGTTGACCCACACGACGGGTTCGTCCGGCAGGCTCACGTCGGCGACGCAGACCGCCTGCTCCGCAGCGCGCAAGGCGGAGAGGAGCAGACCGTCCAGCCCACCGGGCCCGGGGACGACAGTCGGCCCCCGCCCGTCACGGGCGGGGGCCTGCGACCTCGTCACTTGTCGTGCAGCGCGTCCTTGGCCTTCTCGGTCTCCTGACGCGCCTCGCCCATGGCCTGGTCCTTCTTGCCCTGGGCGATCTGCTCCTGGTCGTCCGTGCGCTTGCCGACGGCCTCCTCAGCCTTGCCGACGGTCTGCTGGACGACGTTCTTGGCCTTGTCAACGAGGGACATGACCGCTCCTTTTCGACGGTGGGTGCCGTTCTCGGCACTCCCACCCTAGGAACGGTTCGGGCAGCGCGCACCCGGAGACGGGAGGGGAAACATCGGGCGGCCCCGGGGCGTTGTGCACGGTGGTCGAGAGCGGCCCGCGACGGGCCGCCGATCCCGAAGTCCCAGGAGGACCCGATGACCGATCTGCAGTGGCGTGTCGTGGTGGCGGCCGACGAGGCCGGTGTCTCGTACAAGGACGCGATCAAGGCCGACCTGCTGAAGGACCCCCGGGTCAAGGAGGTCATCGACGTCGGCGTCAACGCCGACACGGACAAGACCGCCTACCCGCACGTGGCCGTGGCCGCGGCCCGCAAGATCGCCGCCGGGGAGGCCGACCGCGGCATCCTCGTCTGCGGAACGGGCATGGGCGTGGCCATCGCGGCCAACAAGGTGCCGGGCATCCGTGCCTCGGTCGCCCACGACTCCTTCTCGGTGGAGCGGCTGGTGCTGTCCAACGACGGCCAGGTGCTGACGCTGGGCGAGCGGGTCATCGGCAAGGAGCTGGCGCGCCGGCTGGCCAAGGAGTTCCTCGGCTACGTCTTCGACACCTCCAGCGCCTCGGCCGCCAAGGTCGACGCCATCACGGGGTACGAGACCAGCGTCACGGACGGGGAGACCTCGGCGTCCTCCTGCTGACCCGCCCCGACCGCGCCGCTGCTCCGGGGTGACAGGATGCGCCCCGGAGGCGCGCGCGAGGAGGCGGACGTGGGTGGGGTTCAGGAGCTGCTGCTCGGCGTCGACATCGGCACCGGCAGCAGCAAGGGCGTCCTGACGACGCTCGACGGCCGGGTCCTGGCGCGCTCGTCCCGTCGGCACCGCACCGACCACCCGCGCCCGGGATACGTCGAGCACGACGCCGACGCCGTCTGGTGGGGCGACTTCTGCGCGATCGCGCGCGAGCTGACCGGTCGTGCGGACGACCCCGCCGACGTCGCCCACGGCCGCGTCGTCGCCGTCGGGACCAGCGGCATCGGCCCCACGGTGCTGCTGGCGGACGAGCACGGGCGGCCCCTGCGCCCGGCGGTCCTGTACGGCGTCGACACCCGGTCCCTCGCCGAGGCCGTGGACCTCGAGGAGCGGTACGGTCTCGAAGACCTGTTGCAGCGCTGCGGATCGCGCATGTCGACGCAGGCCGCGGGCGGCAAGCTGGAGTGGCTGCGCCGTCACGAACCCGAGGTGTTCTCCCGCGCCCGGCACTTCTTCATGTCGAACTCCTACCTCGCCTTCCGGCTGACGGGGGAGTACGTCCTGGACCAGCACTCGGCGAGCCAGACGACCCCCCTCTACGACCGGCACGCGGGGGCCTGGATCGAGGACCGCTGCGCCGAGGTCGCGCCCGGGGTGCCGATGCCGCGGCTCGTGTGGCCCTCCGAACGGGTGGGGACCGTCACCGCCCAGGCGGCCGCCGAGACCGGCATCCCCGCCGGGACGCCCGTCGCCGCCGGCACGTGCGACGCGTGGGCCGAGGCCGAGAGCGTGGACGTGGGCCGGCCCGGTGACCTCATGGTCATGTACGGGTCCACGACGTTCTTCATCGCCGTGACCGACGGCCCGCGCGTCCACCCGTCGCTGTGGGGGACGACCGGTGCGCGCCCAGGGCAGAGCAACCTCGCCGCCGGCATGGCCAGTTCCGGCAGCGCCGTCGAGTGGTGGCGCGAGACGATCGGGTCGCCCGACGTCGCCGAGCTCGTCGCCGAGGCCGCGGCGGCCCCGCCGGGGTCCAACGGGGTGCTGGCCCTGCCGTACTTCGCGGGGGAGCGCACCCCCTTCGCCGACGCCGACGCCCGCGGGGCGGTCCTGGGGTTGACGTTGCGGACCACGCGCGGTGAGGTCGACCGCGCCCTGCTGGAGGCGACCGCCTACGGCGTGCGCCACAACCTCGACGAGATGCGCGCGGCCGGGGTGGACATCCGCCGCGTGGTCGCCGTCGGCGGTGGGACGGGCTCGGCGTTGTGGCCGCAGATCGTCACCGACGTCACGGGCCTGCAGCAGGAACTTCCCGCCGAGCGCATCGGCGCCTCCCTCGGCGACGCGAAGTTCGCCGCGGTGGCCCTGGGGGCCGTCGACGTCGACGCCACCTGGAACCGCGTCGAGTCGACCACCGAACCCGACCCCGCCGCGGCCGAGGTCTACGCCGGGCTCTACCCGGCCTACCGCGCCCTGCACGAGGCGACGGCGGCGTTGCAGCACCAGCTCTCCGCCCTGGAGCGGCGCACCCGCACCTGATCCCCCACCCCTCGCAGCCCGAGTCCCGCGTGGAAAGAACTCTTTCCGCCCTTCGAGGCGCGTGTCGCGGGGCGGGAAGCACGACGTCCGCCCGTCGACGGTCGGGCCAACGGAGTGCGGCAACCGTCGAGTCCGGCGGGTACGCCCCGTCCGCGGTGGCGCTGCAGGTGGCGCTGTGGCTCGGAACGGCGGCCGTCACGGCGATGGTGTGGCTGGGAGGTGCGACCGCGCTGCCCTGCGCGCTCTGCAGCTTCGTCGCCTTCGGCGCCTCGTCGTGGTTCGTGATCGCGTACGCAGCGCGCCTGGGCGTCCGGGTCGACGACCCGGCGTGGTTCGCCGCGCGCCGCACGGTCCCCTGCGTCCTCCTGGTGCTGCCCCTCGTCGTCGGCGTCCTGCGCGCTGCCGTGCAGGCCGGGGGCTTCGGGACGGGTGTCGCCTACGGGACGGTCGGTGGAGCCGCCGTGGCCGTGCTGGTCCTCGTGGTCGGTCTGGTCCGGTCCCTGCGCGCGCTGCACTGACGCGGGGACCGGCGGATCACGCGGCGGCCAGCAGGGCGGTCGCCGAGGCCGGGTCGGTGACGAGGTGGTTGAAGAACCCGCCCTTGGCGCCCGCCAGGACGCTCGGGACCTTGAGCGTGCCGTAGGCGACGGCGATGCGGTCCGGCACCCGGCGCAACACCTCGAGGGGGATCGCGATGAGGCGGTCGGAACCGTCGTAGTCGATCTCCCGGCCCTCGGCGTCGTAGAAGCGCGACACGACGTCGCCCACGGAGTCCCGCAGGGGCGCCTGGTCCGTCGGGACGAACCCGGGGATCGAGGAGCGTTGCAGCGGAGGCGCTCCGACGCCCATGACGGCGCAGCGCCCGGTCTCCCACAGGTTCGCGAACCGCTTGAACTCCGCGTCGGCGACCAGACTGCGCCGCAGCGCGCGGCCGGGGAACGCCGGGGCGTACAGGAACCGGGGAGTTCCGCCGACGCCCACGGCGACGCGCCGGGCGATCTCGTTCGTCTGGTACCAGGGCTCGGGTTCGTCCTGCCCGCCCACCATGGGGGCCACGACGACGCGCGGCAGCGTTGGCAGCTCGCGCTGCGCGATGTCGTACACCGTGCGCCCGGAGGAGACCAGCAGCACGTCCCCCTCGGCCAGGCCGACGCCGGCCAGGACGCGCGCCAGGACGGGGGAGACGGCCTCGGCCAGGTGGGCGCTGCTCGTGGGTGCCGTCAGGTGGACGGCCGTCAGGCCGAGGGCGTCGCGCAGTCGCTCCGCGAGGTCGCCGGGATCCTCCTCGGGGAGGGGCAGCACCTCGATGCGGACGAGACCGCGGTCCCGGGCCTCCTGCAGCAGGCGGCTCACCGTGGCGCGGGAGGTGCCGAGCCGTTCCGCGATCTCGGCCTGGGTCGCGTCCTGCAGGTAGTACAACGTCGCCGCCGTGTGGGCGAGGGCGAGCGGGAACCGGCCGTCTCCTTTGGCCACCTGGCACCTCCTGTTCGGATCACCGTACTTCGTCCCCGCGCCCCGGCGGGGCGCTCGGGTGAGGATGACCGGCGTGCTGACGGACGCGGACGTGGCGTGCTGGTTGCTCAAGGCCTCCGGCCGCCCGGCGGAGCTCCCGGACGGACCCGCCGCGGGTCCCGTCGTGCTGTCGCGGTGCCTGCGACGCAGCTACCGGCTCGGGCTCGTGCGCCCGGGACAGCCGTGCGTCCTGTGGGTCAGCGGGCGGGTCGACCCGGGGGTGGCCGCCGTCGGGCACATCGCCTCGGACGTGCGCGAGGAGAGCGGTGGACCCGTCGTCGACGTCGAGCTGACGGCGCTCGCGGACGTCGTCCCGCGCGCCGATCTGGTCCACGACCCCGCTGTCCGGGACGCCGAGGTCCTGAGGATGCCCGCGGGCAGCAACCCCTCGTACCTGCGGCCGCGGGAGTGGGCGGCGCTGTCACGTCGTTTGTGAACAGACGTGCTGGACATCTGTGCAGAGTCGCCGTACGGTCGGGCCCGACCGAGGATGGTGCCCGACGACGTCGGGCGGACCTGCGAGGGAGCAGAACATGACGGGCACGATGCAGGCGGTCGTGGTGCACGGCCCCGAGGACTACCGGCTCGAGCAGATCCCCGTGCCCCAGGCCGGGTCCGGTGAGGCGCTGCTGAAGGTCGAGGCGGTGGGGATCTGCGCGAGCGACTTGAAGTGCTACCACGGTGCGGCGAAGTTCTGGGGGGATGAGAACCGTCCGGCGTGGGCGGAGACGGACACGGTCCCCGGTCACGAGTTCACGGGGCGGATCGTCGAGATCGACGAGGAGGCTTCGCGGCGCTGGGGTGTGCAGGTCGGTGACCGTGTGGTGGCCGAGCAGATCGTGCCGTGCTGGGAGTGCCGGTACTGCAACCGTGGTGATTACCACATGTGTCAGCCGCACGACATGTTCGGTTTCAAGCGGCGTACGCCTGGTGCGATGGCGGAGTTCCTGGTCTTGCCGAAGGAGGCGTTGGTCCACAAGGCGCCGGAGGACATCCCGGCGTGGCAGGTGGCCTACGCCGAGCCGTTGTCGTGTGCGTTGCACGCGGTGGAGCGGGCTGACATCCGGTTCGACGACACGGTGGTGGTGGCGGGGTGCGGGCCGATCGGGTTGGGGATGATCGCGGGTGCGGCGGCGAAGTTCCCGCGCCGGATCATCGCGTTGGACGCGTTGCCGCAGAAGTTGGAGTTGGCGAGGAAGTGCGGTGCTGACGTGACGTTGAACATCACCGAGGTCGACGTGGTGGAGGAGGTGAAGAAGCTGACCGGTGGTTACGGGGCGGACGTGTACATCGAGGGGACGGGGCATCCGTCGGCGGTGGCGCAGGGCTTGAACTTGTTGCGCAAGTTGGGGACGTTCGTGGAGTACTCGGTGTTCAAGGATCCGGTGACGGTGGACTGGTCGATCATCTCCGATGACAAGGAGTTGAACGTGCTGGGTGCGCACTTGGGGCAGGACACGTGGCCGGCGGCGTTGAAGTTGATCGCGTCGGGTCGGTTGCCGTTGGACGAGATCTGTTCGCACCAGTTGCCGTTGTCGGAGTTCCAGAAGGGTCTGGACCTGGTCGCGGACTCGGCGAACTCCGTGAAGGTCTCCCTCGTCCCCGGGACGACGGCGTGAGCAGCACCTCCCCCACCACGACGTCGGGCGGTCTGGAGGAGTCGCGGCTGCAGCGCCTCGGCATCCCGCCCGTGCTGCGCTGGGGGTTCCTCGGAGTCCTCGTCTTCATGACGGGCAACGGGGTGGAGTCGAACTTCCTGACCCCGCACCTCGTCGAGGTCCTCGGGCGTCCCGAGGCGGCCATCGCCACGATCATCACCTACTACAGCCTCTGCGTGCTCGTCGGCAGCTACCTGTCGGGGGCGCTGTCGGACCTCTTCGGCCCCCGGCGGGTCATGGCTGCCGGGTTCGGCGTGTGGGTCGTCTTCGAGGTCCTGTTCCTGCTGGCGCTGCAGGCCGGCAGTTTCCCGTTGGCCGCTGCGGCCTACGCGGTCAGGGGTTTCGGCTTCCCCCTCTTCGCCTTCGCGTTCCTCGTCTGGGTCAACATCACGACCCCGCCCGAGCGCAACGGGGCGGCGGTCGGCTGGTTCTACGTCGCCTTCACCGGCGGGCTGCCGACCCTGGGCTCCCTCTTCGCCGTCGGGGCCATCCCGGTGTTCGGTGGGGGGACCCAGGGCGAGACGGGCGCCATGGTCGCCTCGATCGCGCTCGTCGTCGTCGGGTTCCTCATCGCCTGGTCCGGGGTGCGCGACGAACGGGGCCGGCGCCGCATCGCCCCCGCGGGCGAGAGCGCGGGGCAGGTGCTGACCTCCGGTCTGCGCCTCACGTTCACGCGGCCGAAGATCGCGGCGGGGTTCCTGGTGCGCCTCATCAACACCGCACCGGAGTTCGGGATGTTCATCGTCCTGCCCGCGGTCATCGCCACCGAGCGCGGCTGGGGCCAGTCGCGCTGGCTCGTCATGACCGTCTGCGTCTACGCGACGAACATCCTCGTCAACGCGATGTTCGGGGCGGTCGGTGACCGGATCGGCTGGCAGCGGACCGTCAAGTGGTTCGGCATCGTCGGGTCGGCCTGCGGTCTGCTGCTGTGGTGGTACGTCCCGCAGCTCGTGCCCGCGGGCAGCGACTGGGGCTACGTCGTGTCCGTGCTCGCCGGCTGCCTCTTCGGGATGCTCCTGGCCGGGTTCGTCCCGATGGGCGCGATCATGCCCGCGCTGGCACCGGACCACCAGGGCGCCGCGATGGCCATGTACACGACCGCCGCCGGTGGCGCGACGTTCCTCGGCTCCGCCGTCGTCTCCATCGTCCTGGGGGTGGGGGGCAGCAACGAGGCCGTGGTCTGGACCTTCGTGGGGCTCTACGCCGTGGCCTTCGTCCTCGTCTCGTTCCTCCACGTCCCGCAGAAGCACCGGGCGCACGGACGCCCCGCGACCGTCTCCTGACGCGGCACCGCACAGGCCCCCGTGACCACCGGTCGCGGGGGCCTCGTGCGTTCGGGCGCGCGGTGGGTGCGGTGGCGTGGTTCGCTGGAACCCCTGGGAGGGCGCGCCGGCCGGCGCCCACCTCCCGGAGCCTGCAACCCGACGGGCTCGTCCCGCAGGCCGCGCACCGGGTGGAGAACTCGCCACCGTCGCCGGACCCGTCGAGCACCCGTCCGAGGTCCTCGCCGTCCCCCGGCCCGGTTCCGCGCGCCGCGACACCGTCCACCGAACTGTGAGGAACCCCCGTGGCCACTGCCGAACCGCACGACTCCACCACCCGCTCCGCGACCACCCCCCGCGAGGGCCGTCCCGTCGACACCGCCCGCAAGGCCGGACTCGGCCTGGCCGCCGTCGGCGTCGTCGTCTTCAACGTCGCCCCCTTCATGGACTGGGTGCACCTGGGGGACAGCGACACCTCCCGCACCGGGTACGAGACGGACTCCCTCGTCCCCTTCGTGGCCTACCTGGGCCTCGGCCTCCTGCTGGCGATGGCCTACGCGGGCAAGCGGGCCCGGCGCGGCCAGCACCGTGGCCTGACCCTCGTCTCGATGGCCGTCGCCCTCGCGGCGACGATCCAGTGCATCGCCTTCGCCCTGAACCCCATGGGCGGGCTCGAGCGCGGTGACGACCTCGGCGCCGCCGTCGGCGTCTACGTCGGCATCCTCGGTGCGGCCCTGTGGGCCATCGGCTCGGGCCTGCTGGCCAAGGAGGTCGAAGGCGACGACGAGCACCGCGACGTCGACCTCCGGGCCGGTCAGTCCTCGACGACCCGGACCCGCTGACGCCCGCGACCGCGGAACCCGCCTCCTTCGAGGTGGGTTCCGCGGGCCCGCGCGCTCAGGCGGCCGAGAACCCGCCGTCGACGGTGAGGTCCACCCCGTTGACCATGGCCGAGGCGTCGGAGGCCAGGTAGACCACGGCGTTGCTGACGTCGGACGGCTGGGCGAAGTGGCCCAGCGGGATCCGGGCGATCATCGGCGCCGCCTTCGCCTCCTCGCCCCACACCCGCTGCCCCATCTCGGTCATGACGACCGTGGGGCTGACGGAGTTCGCGCGGACGCCGGACGGGCCGAGTTCGAGGGCCAGCACCTTCGTCGCCATGAGCAGACCCGCCTTGCTCGCCGAGTACGAGAAGTGCTCGGCCAGGGCGAGGGACCCCGCGACCGACGAGACGTTGACGATGCTCCCGCGCCCGGCCTCCGCCATGGCCCGGCCGACCCGGGAACCGAGCAGCGCCGGAGCCCGCAGGTTGACCGCCAGGACGCGGTCCCACGTCGCCGCGTCCACGTCGACGACGCGCTGGGGCACCGAGATCCCCGCGTTGTTGACGAGGACGTCCAGCCCGCCGAACGCGGCCAGGGCCGACGCGGCCAGGGCCTCGGTGTCGACCGCGTCCGACAGGTCCGCCGGAACCACCTCGACCCGGGTCCCGTGCTCGGCCACCAGCGCCTGCGCGAGGGCCTCGAGCGCGTCGCGGCTGCGCGCACTGAGGACCAGGTTGCAGCCGGCGGCGGCCAGCGTGCGGGCCACGTCGCTGCCGAGGCCCTGCGTGGCGCCGGTGACGAGGACGCGGCGGCCGGAGAGGTCGAAGGGGGATGTCACGGGATCTCCTGGGGGTGCGGTGCGGACGTGAGGAGCGCCGACGCCGTGGCGGGGTCGGTGACGAGGTGGGTGAAGTGCCCGCCGCGGGCTCCGGCGACGATGCTCGGCACCTTGAGCGCTCCGTAGGCGACGGCGATCCGGACGGGGACCGCGGCGAGGACGTCGAGGGGGATGGCGATGAGCCGGTCCGCGCCGTCGTAGGTGATCTCGGCGCCGGACGCGTCGTAGAAACGCGAGGCCACGTCGCCGACGGCGCCCGCGAGCGGGGCCTCGCCGGTCGGCACGAAGCCGGGGAGGGACTCCCGGCGCAGCGTCGGGGCGCCGACGCCCATGAGGGCGCAGCGGGCGTCGGCCCACAGCCGGGTGAACCGGCGGAACTCCGGGTCCTCGACCAGGCCGCGGCGCAACCGGCGTCCGGGGAAGGCGGGGGCGTGCAGGAAGCGCGGGGTGCCGCCCACCGCCACCGCGACGCGCCGCGTGATCTCGTTCGTCTGGTACCAGGGTTCCGGTTCGTCCTGCCCGCCCACCATGGGCACGACCACGACGCCGGGCAGCGGGGGCAGTTCCCGCTCGGCGATCTCGTGCAGCGTCCGGCCGGAGGAGACCAGCAGGACCTCCCCGGCCGAGAGACCCACCCCGGCGAGGACGGCGGCGACGGTGGGGGAGACCGCCTCGGCGACGTGCGCCTCGGGCGTCGCCGGGCACAACGCGACGTGCTGCAGGCCGAGCGCGTCGCGCACCTTCTCGGCGAGGTCCCCGGGGTCCTGCGCGGGCAGCGGGAGGACCTCGATGCGCACGAGCCCGCGGTCACGGGCCTCCTGCAGCAGCCGGCTGACCGTGGCGCGCGACGTCCCGATGCGCTGGGCGATCTCGGCTTGGGTCGCCTCCTGGAGGTAGTAGAGCGTCGCCGCCGTGTGGGCCAGAGCCAGTGGGAACCGTTCGGTGTGGACCACCGGCACCCCTTCCCGTCCGTGCGCTCGTGGGCCGGTCGGCTCCGTCGCCGGGCCGGTCACCAGATCGTTGCACGCATGTGCTGGACAAGTGTGCCGTACAGGTCCTAGCGTTCGGAAGACCACGGAGGAACCGGTGCGCCCGGTCCCCGCGGGGCTCGCACCACGACGACCCACCGACGAGTTGTCCCACAGCCCACCTCACACACCCCCGCTCCCCGGCCCGTCCCCGGAGCGTGCTGCGAAGGAGCAGTTGATGGCAGAGACGATGAAGGCGGTGATCGTGCACGGACCGCACGACTACCGCCTGGAAGAGGTGCCCGTTCCCGTCGCCGGTCCCGGTGAGGCGCTGTTGAAGGTCGAGGCGGTGGGGATCTGCGCGAGCGACTTGAAGTGCTACCACGGTGCGGCGAAGTTCTGGGGGGATGAGAACCGTCCGGCGTGGGCGGAGACGGACACGGTCCCCGGTCACGAGTTCACGGGGCGGATCGTCGAGATCGACGAGGAGGCTTCGCGGCGCTGGGGTGTGCAGGTCGGTGACCGTGTGGTGGCCGAGCAGATCGTGCCGTGCTGGGAGTGCCGGTACTGCAACCGTGGTGATTACCACATGTGTCAGCCGCACGACATGTTCGGTTTCAAGCGGCGTACGCCTGGTGCGATGGCGGAGTACTTGGTGCTGCCGAAGGAGGCGTTGGTCCACAAGGCGCCGGAGGACATCCCGGCGTGGCAGGTGGCGTACGCCGAGCCGTTGTCGTGCGCGTTGCACGCGGTGGAGCGGGCTGACATCCGGTTCGACGACACGGTGGTGGTCGCCGGGTGCGGGCCGATCGGGTTGGGGATGATCGCGGGGGCGGCGGCGAAGTTCCCGCGCCGGATCATCGCGTTGGACGCGTTGCCGCAGAAGCTGGAGCTGGCGCGCAAGTGCGGTGCTGACGTGACGTTGAACATCACCGAGGTCGACGTGGTCGAGGAGGTGAAGAAGCTGACCGGTGGGTACGGGGCGGACGTGTACATCGAGGGGACGGGGCATCCGTCGGCGGTGGCGCAGGGCTTGAACCTGTTGCGCAAGTTGGGGACGTTCGTGGAGTACTCGGTGTTCAAGGATCCGGTGACGGTGGACTGGTCGATCATCTCCGACGACAAGGAGTTGAACGTGCTGGGTGCGCACCTGGGGCAGGACACGTGGCCGGCGGCGTTGAAGCTCATCGCGTCGGGTCGGCTGCCGTTGGACGAGATCTGTTCGCACCAGTTGCCGTTGTCGGAGTTCCAGAAGGGTCTGGACCTCGTCGCCGACTCGGCGAACTCCGTGAAGGTCTCCCTCATCCCCTGACCGTCGAAGCCCCCCACCCCACGACCGCTGGTCGTGGGGACGGCACCCCCTTCCCTCCTCACGCGATGGAGCGTCAGCCATGAACGAGTTCACCCGGTCCGAGAGCGGACTGCACGTCCCGAAGAAGAAGGTCACCCGCCGTTCGATGCTCGCCGCCATGGGCGGCGCGGCCACGGTCCCCATGCTGTACGGCTGCGGGGTCGGCACCGGTGGTGGCGGCAACGACGCCGGCAGCGCCAACGGCGCCGGCGAGGTCACCGGGTCCTTCGACTGGAAGGCCCTCAAGGGGGAGAGCATCAAGATCCTCCAGACCCCGCACCCCTACCAGCAGGCCTTCCAGCCGCTGCTGAAGGAGTTCACCGAGCTCACGGGCATCGAGGTGCAGGCCGACCTCGTCGCCGAGGCCGACTACTTCACCAAGCTCAACACCGAGCTCGCGGGCAAGACCGGGGCGCACGACGTCTTCATGACGGGCGCCTACTTCATCTGGCAGTACGGCCCGCCCGGCTGGATGGAGGACCTCAAGCCTTGGATCGAGAACTCCGCCGCGACGAGCGACGAGTACGACTTCGAGGACATCTACGAGGGCCTGCGGACCTCCACGCGGTGGGACTTCGAGAAGGGGTCCGAGCTCGGCACCGGTGGCCAGTGGGCCATCCCGTGGGGGTTCGAGACCAACGTCGTGGCGTACAACAAGAAGGAGTTCGACGCCCGCGGCATCGCGCTGCCGGAGACCTTCGACGACTTCATCCAGCTCGCCAACGACCTCACCGACCGCTCGCAGAACCGCTACGGCGTCGCCTTCCGCGGTTCGAAGTCCTGGGCGACGATCCACCCCGGGTTCATGACCCAGTTCACCCGCGAGGGCGCCAAGGACTACACGGCCGAGGGGACGACCTACACCGCGGCCATGAACTCCGACAAGGCCGTCGACTTCACCAAGAAGTGGGTCGACCTCGCCAAGTCCGCGGGTCCCACGTCCTGGACGACGTACGACTACCCCCAGTGCACCGGGGACCTCGGCAACGGCAACGCCATGATGGTGTACGACGCGGACAGCGCCACGTACCCCAAGCAGAAGGCCGGGGCCAGCGCCCAGGCCGGCAACCTCGCCTGGTACCCGGGCCCCGCCGGCCCCGACGGCAGCTACGCCACCAACCTGTGGACGTGGTCGCTGGCCATGAACGCGGCGTCGAAGAAGAAGCAGGCCGCCTGGCTCTTCATCCAGTGGGCGACGGGCAAGGAGGCCATGAACAAGGCCACCTCCTCGACCTTCGCCGACCCGGTCCGCGCCTCGGTCTTCGACGGCTCGTTCAAGCAGACCCTGGGCGAGTTCCCCGGCTACCTGGAGACGTTCGAGAAGGTCATCGACTCCACGAAGATCCAGTTCACGCCCCAGACCAAGTTCTTCGAGACGACCGAGGACTGGGCCGTGGCGCTGCAGGACATCTACTCCGGTGCGGACGCGAAGTCCCGCCTCGACGAGCTCGCCAAGGCCAACACGTCCAAGATCAACGCCTGACCCACCGGGTCGGGGCAAGGGAGGAGGAGTCGTGGCGACCACCGTCGGAGGCCGGACACCCTCGCAGGAGACCTCGCGGGGGAGGGGGCCGGTGCGCCGGGTGCCCGCCTGGCGGCGCGGACTGCGTCCGTACCTGCTGTCGGTGCCCGCCGTCCTGCTCATCATCGGCATCCTGTACGCGTTCTTCTACGGCGTGTACTACACGGTGCTGAACTACGCGGCGACCAACCCGACACCGTCGTTCGTCGGCGCCGACAACTACCGCAGCGTCCTCGGGGACCCGCTGTTCTGGCGCAGCGCCGGGACGACGCTGCTGTACGCGGTCGCGGCGACGGGCCTGGAGACGGTGCTCGGGGTGGCCATCGCGCTGCTGCTGAACCGGTCGACACTGATCGGCAAGACCTTCGAGCGGCTGCTCATCCTCCCGCTGATGATCGCCCCGGTGATCGCCGGGGTGATCTGGAAGCTCATGTTCAACCCCCAGTTCGGCGTCCTGAACCACGTGCTCGGGCTGGGGTCGACGTTCGACTGGCTGAGCAAGGACCGGGCACTGGCCTCGACGATCCTCGTCGACGTGTGGATCTACACGCCGTTCGTGGCGATCCTCGTCCTGGCCGGCATCCGGTCCCTGCCCAAGGAGCCCTTCGAGGCGTCCGACGTGGACGGGGCGGGCTGGTTCTACATGTTCCGCCGGCTCATGCTGCCGATGATGTGGCCCTACATCCTCGTGGCCGTCATCTTCCGCTTCATGGACTGCCTCAAGGTCTTCGACGCCGTCTACGTCCTCACCGCCGGTGGTCCGGGCGTCACGACGACGACCCTGCAGATCGGGGCGTTCGAGGACTCGATCACCAACCTCAACTACTCCCGCGGCAGCACGTACATGTTCCTGCTGTGGATCATCGTCTTCATCACCGCGCGCTACCTCGTGAGCGTGCTCGGCAAGGCGCAGCGTCGTGCTGCGGGAGCGGGGGCCTGACATGGCGATCACGTCGCGGTTCGCCCGGGAGCTCACCCCCGGCCAGAAGCGGGTCACGCCCGGGTCGGTGGTCGCGGACCTCGCGATCCTCGCCTGGTTCGTGTTCTCCCTCTTCCCCCTCGTGTGGATGGTGCTGCTCGCCCTCAAGAACGACGCGCAGCAGACCTCGACCTACTTCGAGTTCTCGCCCACGCTCGCCAACTTCGGGACGGTCCTGTCCCAGCGCGGTGAGGACCTCACGAGCGTCGACTTCGGTCACGCCATGCTGACGAGCGTCCTGAACTGCGCGGGCGCCGTCGTCGTCTCCCTCGTCGTCGGCATCCCGGCGGCGTACGCGGCGGGCCGGTGGAAGTTCCGGGGTTCCGAGGACCTCATGTTCCAGATGCTGTCCTTCCGGTTCGCCCCCGAGCTCATGGTCATCGTCCCGCTGTTCGTCATCTACAACACGCTGGGCATCTTCGACACCAAGCTCGGCATGGTGTGGGTCCTGCAGCTGGTGACGATGCCGTTGGTGGTGTGGATCCTGCGGTCCTACTTCACCGACCTCGCCCCGGAGCTGGAGCAGGCCGCCCTGCTCGACGGGTACACCCGGACCCGCGCGTTCCTCACGGTGGCGCTGCCGCTGGTCCGCCCGGGCATCGCGGCCGCCGCCCTGCTGGCCTTCATCTTCGCGTGGAACAACTACCTCTTCCCCCTGATCCTCACCGACTCCCAGGCCACGACGGTGACGGTCGCCGTCACGAAGTACCTCGGCGGCGGCGGGCAGGCGTACTACAACCTCACGGCAGCCGCGGCCATCCTCGGCGCGCTGCCGCCACTCGTCCTCGCGCTGACCATCCAGCGGTACCTGGTGCGGGGCCTGTCGTTCGGGGCGGTGAAGGCCTGATGGCCACGGTGCGCATCGCGAACCTGTCCAAGACCTACGGCACGGGCAAGTCGGCCGTCGAGGCGCTGCACGACGTCGACCTGTCCATCGGCGACGGTGAGTTCTTCGTCGTCCTCGGGCCGTCCGGTGCGGGCAAGACGACGATGCTCAAGAGCGTCGCGGGCCTCGTCGAGGTCGAGCAGGGCGACGTCGAGATCGCCGGGGTGTCGATGGACGGCGTGGAGCCCTACCACCGCAACGTCGCCATGGCGTTCGAGAGCTACGCCCTCTACCCGCAGAAGACGGTGTTCGACAACCTCGCCTCGCCCCTGCGGTCGGGGCGCACGGGGAAGTACACGGCCGAGCAGCAGCGCCAGCGCATCGACGCCGTCACCACGACGCTGGGGATCAACCACCTGCTCAAGCGCTTCCCCCGCGAGCTGTCCAACGGCCAGCGCCAGCGCGTCGCCCTCGGTCGGGTGCTCGTGCGGCCGGCGGACGTCTACCTCCTCGACGAACCCCTGTCCCACCTGGACGCCAAGCTGCGGGCGCAGATGCGCGCCGAGCTGAAGCAGCTGGGCGAGATGTCCAACACGACGTCCCTCTACGTCACCCACGACTACCAGGAGGCCCTGGCGCTGGGGAACCGCATCGCGGTGCTGCGCGCGGGCCGGGTCGTGCAGGTCGGGACGCCCGAGGAGATCTGGCGCCGGCCCGTCGACACGTTCGTCGCGAAGGCGCTGGGGCAGCCGGAGATCAACCTGTTCGACGTGACCGCGGCCGACGGCGTGCTGCACGGCGCCGGTGGGGACCTGTCGGTGCCGCTGCCCCGCCACCTCGACCTGCCCGGCGGGCGCGCCCGCATCGGGATCCGTCCCCGCGACCTGCAGCTCGGTCCCGGCGGGCCGGGGGCGTTGTCGCTGCGCGGCCGGGTGTCGCTGGCCGAACGCCTGGGCCGGCTCATGGAGTTCAGCGTCGACGTCGGGCCGGAGGGGCGCACCGAGCACGTCATCGTCGTCGCCGACTCCGACGCCGGTGCCCGCGAGGGCGACGTCGTCGACCTGCACCTGTCCCTGGAGGACGTGCACGTGTTCGCCCCCGCCGAGTCCGCCGCGGACTCCGTCCGGCTGGGGTCCGCCACGCAGGAGAGGGTGTCCCGGTGAGCGCCACGACCGTGATCCAGCCGACGGCCAAGGCGCTGGTGCTGGAGGACCTGCACAAGCGGTACGAGAGCCGGGGCCGGGAGGCGTTCCACGCCGTCAAGGGGATCGACCTGCACATCGAACCCGGTGAGCTCGTCGCCCTCCTCGGCCCGTCGGGGTGCGGGAAGACGACGACGCTGCGGATGATCGCCGGGTTGGAGACGGTGACCTCCGGGGACATCCGGATCGGGGACCGCTCCATCCCGCACCTGCCGCCCGGCAAGCGCGACGTCGGGGTCGGGTTCGAGAGCTACGCGCTCTACCCGCCGCTCGACGTGGAGGGGAACCTCTCGTACGGGCTGAAGGCGCGTGGGGTGAAGGACGCCGACGCCCGGGTGCGGGCCATCGCCGAACGTCTGGAGATGACCGACCTGCTGCCGCTGCGACCCGCAGGGTTGTCCAGCGGGCAGAAGCAGCGCGTCGCGCTCGCCCGCGCCCTCGTCCGGAACCCACCGGTGCTGCTGCTCGACGAACCGCTGTCCCACCTCGACGCCGCCCAGCGCCAGCGGGTGCGTCGCGAGCTGAAGGTGCTGCAGCGGGAGTTCGGGTACACGACGATCGTCGTCACCCACGACCAACTCGAGGCCCTCAGCCTCGCCGACCGGCTCGCGGTCATGGACGGCGGGACCATCCAGCAGTTCGGCACCGCCGACGAGATCTTCGACGACCCCGCGAACCGGTTCGTGGCCGACTTCGTGGGGGAGCCGAAGATCAACCTCGTCGAGGGCATCGTGGACCGACCCGGCACGGTCCGCGTCGGCCGCGACGGCGTGCTCCCGACGAGTTCCGCCGCCGCCGCGGGAACCGCCGTCACCGTCGGCGTCCGCCCCCAGGACGCCCGGATCGCCGGGGCAGGCGAGGCCTCGGTGCCCGGGGAGGTCCTCGTGTACGAGAACGTCCTGGAGTTCGGCCTCGCCACCGTGCGGGTCGAGGGGCTCGACTCCTCGGTCGTCGTGCAGACGCCCGCGGACGTCACCTACCGCCGCGGCGAGACGATCCGCCTCACCGCACCGCCGGAGCGGGTGTACCTGTTCGAGCCGGAGGGGGGAGCGCGAGTCCGGTAGGTGGTGCCGAACGGCTCCTCCGCCGTGCGCGGGGGAGCCGACGCCAGGGACGGGACGACCTGGTGGCCGCGAGCCGGTCGAGTTCCTCGTCGCGTCAGGTCGTCGAGCGCGGACCGCACCCGTGGGCGGGATCGCGGTTCGGGTCGGGCAGCGTCGCGGAGTCGATGGCGTACGTCCCCTGCCCCTCGGCGAAGGTCGAGCTGAACGTGACCTGGGCGATGAGCTCGCCGTCCTCGTCGACGGCCCGCAGGGGCTGGTCGAGGGGCGGGCGGGGGTCGCTCCGCGTCAGGTCGGACAGGGCGGTGAAGGCCTCGACGTTCCCCTGCGCCCGGCCGAGCGCTCCGAGGAAGTAGGGGTCGTCCGTCAGCTGCGGCGCCCGCTCGCGGAGGTCGTCGAGGGTCCAGCGCGCCAGGCGCAGGTGCTCCTGGAAGAGCTGGTGGGCGTCGGGGGACCCGGCGATCGACTCGTAGGTGGCTCCGCCGTAGCACCGGGTGGGGACGTCCGGCACCGGGGCGGGTGCGCCGCTGGCCCCGGCGAGGAGCAGCGGACCGGCGACGACGGTGACCAGGCCGACCGCGCCGTGCAGGAACCTCATCCGGCGATGGTGCCAGGAACCTGGCCGCCGGGCCCAGGTGTCGCCTCCGCCGGAGTTCTCACCGCTCCGCTGCGGCCCCGTCCGCCGCCACCACGCGGTCCCGGCCCGCCGCCTTCGCGGAGTACAGCGCGCGGTCGGCGGCCGCGAGCAGCGCCGGCGCGTCGGCGCCGTCGCGCGGGGCGACGGCGGTGCCGATGGACACGGTGGGGCGCACCGCAGTCGCGGTGTCGTCCACGGGGACGCACAACCCCGCGCACGCGGCCCGCAACTGCTCCGCGCGGGCGGCGAGGACCCGTTCGTCCGCTCCGGGGAGGACGAGGACGAACTCCTCGCCACCGGTGCGCGCGACGAGGTCGCCGGGGCGGGCGGACGCCGCGAGGACCCGGGCGATCTCGACCAGGACGCGGTCGCCGGTGGCGTGCCCGTGGGTGTCGTTGACCTGCTTGAAGTGGTCGACGTCGAGGACGAGCATCCCCACGGGTGCCCGGTGTGCTCCCGCCACGAGCGCCGCGGCCGCGGGGTCGAAGTGGCGTCGGTTGTGCAGCCTCGTCAGCGGGTCGCGGACGGCTTCCTCCGCGAGTCGGGCCCGCAGTTCCTCGGCCACGGCGACCTGCTCCTCGAGCCGTTCGCGGGCCTGGACGAGTTCGGTGACGTCGCGGCCGACGACGACCCGGCCGAGTTCCCGGCCGCGCCGGTCGACGAGGGGGCTGATGCGCACGTCGAGGTGCAGGTCGCCGGCGTACCGGATGGCGTAGCTCAGGCCCTCCGGCGGGAGTTCCCCGAGGGCGCGGGGGGTGAGGAACAGGGACGCGGGCAGACCGACGGGATCGTCGGGGAGGTCCGGTCGCCGGGTCCGCAGGTAACGGCGTCCGGCGCCGTTCACGTCGACGACCGAGCCCCCGGTGTCCACCACGACGATCGCGTCCTGGACCGTTTCGAGCACGCGTTCCCGGGCGACGGGGACGACGCGCAGCAGGCCCGCCCGCAGCAGGGCGTACGCGTCCAGGAGCGCGGTGACGGTGAAGAACAACGGCGTCAGGTCGCGCCCGGACAGCGCCGTGGAACCGGCCAGCACCACGACGTTCCCGGCCAGCGGGACGACCCCGGCCACCAGCAGGAGGCCGAGTTGCCGGCGCAGCACGGCGGACCCGTGCCACCACGCGACGACCAGCCGTCGGAACGCCAGGCCCAGCACGAGGTAGCACCAGGCCGTGTGGACCCAGAACAGGGGACCGAACTCGTCCCGGAACCACGGGAACCGGTCCAGCGGCACGATCCGGCTGAACACGAGGTGGTGCCACGGGTCCGTCGCGACGGCGAGCAGGACGGCGGCGGGGACGCCGGCGAGGAACGCGGTGTGCCGTCGACGGGGACGGAAGTGCGGGTCGCAGGCGAACCGGGCGAGCAGGTACAGGCTGACGACGGCGCCGAGGATGCCGACGAACGAGACGTAGACGAGGGCGTCGTGCACGGCCCGGCCGACGGGGAAGCTGAGGGGAGCCCCGACGGCCGACCAGAGCGTGAGGCTCGCCGCAGCGCCGACCAGCGCGCCCGCTGCCGGGGTCGTGGCGCGGTGGCGCCAGGCGATGACGGCCGTCACCAGGTTCAGCAACGCGGCGACGACGAACGCGGCGCACAACGCTGTGGCGAGCGGGTCGATCACCGCGGTCGCGCTCCTGTCCTCCGGCACTCCGGGCCGCTGCGGCCGCCCCGGGGTGCATCGGTGCCGGTCGGCACCCCCTTGACCTCCCGTCCCCCGGTCGCCCGGGGAGCGGCGGACCGGTCAGTCGCGGTCCAGGTCGTCCGCGACCTCCTCCTCCGGTCGCGGGGGGACGTCCTCGTCCACCTCCAGCTCGGGGACGGGCGGGTCGTGGGGGTCGAACGCGGGCTGGCTCATGCCGCGACGCTACTGCGGGCGGCGCGCGGCGGCACCGGGACGACGTCGAGGTCGCGCACCACCTGCACGGTGGTCCGGCCTCCGGCCGCGGCCACGGCCGCCCGGGCCTCCTCCTCGAGTTCCGCGCCGTCGTACCGGGCCGAGACGTGCGTCAGCACGAGGCTGCGCACGCCCGCGCGCGCCGCGGTCTCGCCGGCCTGCCGCGCCGTCAGGTGCCCGCGGGTGCGGGCCAGGTCGGCGTCGCGCTCGGCGAAGGTGCACTCCAGCACGGCGAGGTCGGCGTCGCGGACCACCTCGGCGACGGCCGGGCACAGCCGGGTGTCCATGACGAAGGCGAAGACCTGGCCCCGGCGGCGGCTGCTGACGTCGGCCAGCCGCACCCCGCGCAGTTCTCCCTGCCGCTGCAGGCGGCCGACGTCGGGGCCGGTGATGCCCGCGGCCCGCAGGGCGTCGGGGGAGAACGTCTCGTGCTCGGGTTCGACCAGCCGGTACCCGAGGGCCGGGACGCGGTGGTCCAGGGCCCGAGCCGTCAGGGCGGACCCGGCGACGTCGGCGACGGGCACCTCCTCGTCGAGGGCCGGGTGCCCCTGGACCGTGACGCGCACGTTCGCCTGCGCGACGACGGCGAGGGCGCGCAGGTGGTCGAACGCGTCCTCGGGGCCGTGGACCGTCACCTCGCGGCCGGGCCGGTCCTGCGCCATCCGGTTCAGCACGCCGGGCACGCCGAGGCAGTGGTCGTTGTGCCGGTGGGTCACGCAGATCCGCTCGATGCGCGGGGAGGACACCCCCGCGTGCAGCATCTGGCGCTGGATCCCCTCGCCCGGGTCGAACAGGACGGACGTGCCGTCCCAGCGCAGGAGGTAGCCGTTGTGGTTGCGCTCGCGGGTGGGGACGGCGCCTGCGGTGCCGAGGACGACGAGTTCGCGCGGTCCGCTGCCCAGGCTCACGGGCTCCAGTCTCCCCGCCGCCGTCGGGTCCGCTCAGCGGGGGCGGGGAGGGTGCCGCTCCCAGAACTCCAGGACGGCCGCGGCGAACTCCGCGGGCCGTTCCAGCGGCAGCAGCGTGCGGGCGCCGGGGACGACGACGACCCGTGCGTCGGCGCAGCCGGCCGCGCTCTCGCGCGCCTGTTCCGGTGTGAGGTCGCCGCGGTCGTCTCCGGCGAGCAGCAGCACGGGCACCGGGGAGCGCCGCAGTTCACCGCCGAGGTCGGCGCGTCCGACGACGAACGAGCGCAGCGTCTCCGCGACGCTGCGGGGGCGGGTGCCGTCGAGGCAGGCGTTCAGGACGCCGACGGCGGCCGGGTCGTGCTCGCGCGTCGCGTGCGTGAGCTGCGCGGAGACCACTGCCGAGCGCAGCGGGCCGACCGGACCCGTGCGCTCGACGACGTGGCTGAGGAACCCCAGCGTCCGGCGCCGGGACTCCGGCAGGGGGGACGTGGGCGCGCTCGCCGCGACGAGGGTCCGCAACCGGGACGGCCTGGTCCCGGCGAGCCGGTACCCGACGTGACCGCCCCACGAGTTCCCCACCCAGTCCACCGGGCCGGGGTCGACGACGCCGCGCTCGGCCAGGCCGTCGAGGAGGTCCTCGGCGGCCAGGGCGCACTGCGCCATCGTCGTGCGCCGCTCGAGCGGGTCGCTGGCTCCCCAGCCGGGCCCGTCGACGAGCACCAGCCGCCGCTCCCGGCCGAGGTCGGCCGTCACCCGGTCGAAGCTGCGGGAGTCGACGAACACGCTGTGCCACAGGACGGCCGTGGGCCCGTCGCCGACGGTGCGGACGGCCAGCCGGCCCAGTCGGGTCGGGACGAGAGTGGTGGACGTCTCGCCGCTCATCTGCGTGCACATCGCCGTTGACCGCTTCCGCACGTCGGGACGGCGTCGAGCCAGGGCCGCCTCGACGTCTTCGGGCGAGGGACACCGTAGGCCTGAGCCCCAGCACGCGGTAGGGCTGCGGGGCGGTTCGCCTCGCCCCTTTCGGGGGACAGCGGGCGCGAGCCTGACCTTCCGGGAACCTGACGATCCGTGCAGTGTTCGTGACGTTCCGGAGCGAGGCGGCGGAGCCGGGTGGTGCGGTCCCCCGAACGGCCGTGCGCACCGGCGCCGACGGGAACGCCGGGGGCCGGGGTCGGTGAACCGTGCTCCACGGCAGCGAGTCCGCGGCCTCGACACCCGGCCCGGAACCCCGGCCGGCCGAACACCTGGAGATCCCCGTGCGCACCCGGACCCTCGCCACCTTCGCCGCCGTCGGGCTCGCGGCGGTCGCCGTCGCGGGGGCGGGGTCGGCCTCGGCGGCCGACGCCCCGCACCTCAGCCGGGGCAGCCGCGCCCTGTCGCCGCTCGTGACGCACGGGCTGTCGACGGCGGCCACCTCCCAGACCGGCAGCTCCACCCCGTCCGTGCTGCGCATCGCCGGTGCCGACCGCTACGCCACGGCCGCCGCGGTCTCCCGCGAGCTCGGCTGGTCGTCCGAGAACGCCTCCGTGGTGTTCCTCGCCTCGGGCACCGCCCTGCCGGACGCCCTCGCGCTCGGCCCGTCCGCGCAGGGCACCGGCCCCGTGCTGCTCACCGAGCGCGACCGTCTGCCGGCGGCCACCCGCGCGGAACTGCAGCGGCTGCGTCCGTGCGCTCTCGTCGTCGTCGGCGGGACGCCGAGCGTGTCCCAGGCCGTCGTCGACGACGCCGCGCAGTACGCCGACGTCCACGGTCCGGGCTGCTCCGCCGTCTGACCTCAGGTCCTGATCCCACCCGGGAAGGCGAAGAGCCCGTCGGGGTCGACCGCGGTCGCGACCTGCTGCAAGCGCGCGCGGTTCGGCCCCCAGCAGGCCTGCGGCCGGTCCGGCAGGCCGGGGTCGGCGTAGTTCACGTACGCCGACCCGCCCGCCCACGGGCGCAACGCCTCCCGGGTTCCCGCGACGACGGCGTCGTGGGCGGCCGCGTCTCCCGTGCCCGTCCAGGTCGCCGTGTGCTGGACCGTGGCCAGGGCCGTCCGCCACGGGAAGGCGGTGGCGTCCGGGGCGACGTCGGCGACGGCACCGCCGAGGGCGTCGAAGGACATCCCGGCCTCGACGGCGCCCCGCGGCAGCGAGATGTCCTGCACCGCAGCCAGGGCCGCGTCGAGACCGTCCTGCGGCAGGGCCTTCGGCAGCATCGAGCTGGTCGCCGCGAACGGTTGGCGGTGCTCGGCGTCGAGCGCTCTGGTCGTGCACGCGTCCGCGTCCAGGCCGGAGCACCCGGCTTCGTAGGCCATGGCCGCGGTGTACGGCAGTCGCCGGGCCGACCGGGACGCCGGGGCGGGCAGGCCGGCGAGCAGGCCGGACAGGTCCGGCGCGCCGCTGCCCGTCCACGTGCCGGAGACCTGGACGCGGTCGCCGTCGGTGGGGTTGCGCAGGAGCTTGCACGTCGACCACAGCTCGCGCGGGGCGTCGGCCTGCCAGCGCTGCCAGGCTGCGAGCACGTCGGCGCCCGCCGACAGCGGCCACCGCGCGAAGAAGACCGCCACCTCCGGCGCGGGACGCACGGAGAACGTCCACGACGTCACCGCCGCGATGCCCCCACCCCCGCCGCGCAGCGCCCAGAACAGGTCCGCGTCGTCGCCGTCGGTGCTCTCGACGCCGACCGTGCGAGCCCGGCCGTCGGCCGTGACGACGTCGACCGCGGTGACCTGGTCGCAGGTGAGGCCGAAGGAGCGGGCGAGCACGCCGACCCCGCCGCCGAGCGTCAGTCCGCTGACGCCCACCGTCGGGCAGGACCCGGCGCCGACCGCGACGCCCGCCGCCCCCAGCGCTGCGTAGACGTCGATCAGCCTGGCCCCCGCACCGACCCGGGCCGTCCGCGCGTCCCGGTCGACCTCGACGGCCGCCATCGGTGAGAGGTCGGCGACCAGTCCGTCGCCCGCGGACCAGCCGCCGTAGGAGTGCCCGCCGTTGCGCAGGCGCAGCGGGACGCCGCCGTCCGCGGCGAACCGCACGCAGGCGGCGACGTCGTCGGCGTTCTCGCAGCGTGCGACCGCCTGCGGTGCAGGGGAGAAGCGCGGGTTGTAGAGGAGGGTCGAGACGTCGTAGCCCGACGTGCCGCGCAGGCTGACGCCGCCGGAGACGCGCAGCGAGCTCCACGCCGGGGACGGGGCGCCGCTGGGGGTTGCGCTGGTGCTCGTGGGTCCGGCCGGGGAACCGGAGGTGCCGGACGTGCACCCGGCCGTGGCGAGGGCGAAGCCCCCGGCCAGCCCACCCGACAGCAGGGCGCGGCGGGTCGGTCGTGCGGGACGGTGCGCGTTCTCCACCCGCCCACTGTGCTCCTCGGGTGACAGGCCCACCAGAGTTGAGCGGAACAAGCTCAAGTCTGGCAGAGTTGTCACCAGTGTCGTCAGTCCACACCGTCTGGAGGTAGTCCGTGGACCTCAAGCTCACCACCCGCGCCCAGGAGGCGCTGGCCGATGCGGTCGGTCGCGCCACCTCGGCCGGTCACGCCCAGGTCGAACCGCTGCACGTCCTCGCCGCCCTGCTGGGCCAGGACAACGGCGTCGCCGGGCACCTGCTCGCCGCCGTCGGCGCCGACCAGGCCCTCGTCGTCCGCCGCGTCGACGGCGCCCTGGCCTCGCTGCCGAGCGCTTCGGGCAGCAACGTCAGCCAGCCGCAGCTGTCCCGCCCCGCCCTGCAGCTCATGCAGGCCGCCGGGGACGAGGCCCGCGCGCTCGACGACGCCTACGTCTCGACCGAGCACCTGCTGCTCGGCGCGGCCGCCTCCACGTCCGCCGCGGGGGAGGCCCTGCGGGCCGTGGGCGCCACCCGCGACGCGCTCCTCGACGCCCTGCCGTCCGTCCGCGGCGGCGCGAAGGTGACCTCGCCGGACCCGGAGGGCACCTACAAGTCGCTGGAGAAGTACGGCATCGACCTCACCGCGCAGGCCCGCGAGGGCCGCCTCGACCCGGTCATCGGCCGCGACGCCGAGATCCGCCGCGTCGTGCAGGTGCTGTCGCGCCGCACCAAGAACAACCCCGTCCTCATCGGCGAGGCCGGCGTCGGCAAGACCGCCGTCGTCGAGGGCCTGGCCCAGCGCATCGTCGCCGGTGACGTCCCCGAGTCGTTGCGGGGCAAGCGGTTGATCTCGCTCGACATCGCCAGCATGGTCGCGGGCGCGAAGTACCGCGGGGAGTTCGAGGAGCGCCTCAAGGCGGTCCTCGCCGAGATCCAGGGGTCCGACGGGCAGGTCGTCACGTTCATCGACGAACTGCACACCGTCGTCGGCGCGGGGGCCGGCGAGGGCGCCATGGACGCCGGGAACATGCTCAAGCCCATGCTCGCTCGCGGGCAGCTCCGCCTCGTCGGGGCGACCACCCTCGACGAGTACCGCGAGCGGATCGAGAAGGACCCCGCCCTCGAGCGCCGGTTCCAGCAGGTGTTCGTCGGCGAACCCTCGGTGCCGGACACCATCGGCATCCTGCGCGGGCTGCGCGAACGGTACGAGGCGCACCACAAGGTCGCCATCTCCGACGCCGCGCTCGTCGCGGCCGCCTCGCTGTCCGACCGGTACATCACGGGACGGCAGCTACCGGACAAGGCGATCGACCTCGTCGACGAGGCGGCGTCCCGGCTGCGCATGGAGATCGACTCCTCGCCCATCGAGATCGACGAGCTCCGTCGCGCCGTGGACCGCATGAAGATGGAGGAACTCGCCCTCGGCAAGGAGGACGACGTCGCCAGCCGCGAACGCCTCGACGCCCTGCGCCAGAACCTCGCCGACAAGCAGGAGCAGCTCACCGCCCTCACCGCGCGCTGGGAGCAGGAGAAGGCCGGCCTGAACCGCGTCGGCGACCTCAAGCACCAGGTCGACGAACTGCGCTCGCAGGCCGAACGCCTGCAGCGCGAGGGCGACCTCGGCGCGGCCAGCGAGATCCTCTACGGCAAGATCCCCTCGCTCGAGGCGGAACTCGCCCAGGCGCAGGCCGCCGAGCAGGACGTCGCATCGTCGACCGGAGGGAGCGCCCCGATGGTCGCCGACGAGGTCGGACCCGACGACATCGCCGAGGTCATCGCGGGCTGGACGGGCATCCCCGCCGGCCGCCTGCTCGAGGGCGAGACCGAGAAGCTGCTGCGCATGGAGGAGTTCCTCGGCGCCCGGCTCATCGGCCAGGCCGCTGCGGTGCAGGCGGTCTCCGACGCCGTCCGGCGCTCGCGGGCGGGGGTCAACGACCCCGACCGGCCGACCGGTTCCTTCCTGTTCCTCGGTCCCACCGGCGTCGGGAAGACGGAACTGGCCAAGGCCCTGGCCGACTTCCTCTTCGACGACGAGCGCGCCATGGTCCGCATCGACATGAGCGAGTACTCCGAGAAGCACGCCGTCGCAAGGCTCGTCGGTGCCCCTCCGGGGTACGTCGGGTACGAGGAGGGCGGTCAGCTCACCGAGGCCGTCCGGCGCCGGCCGTACTCGGTCGTCCTGCTCGACGAGGTCGAGAAGGCCCACCCGGAGGTGTTCGACATCCTCCTGCAGGTGCTCGACGACGGTCGCCTCACCGACGGCCAGGGCCGCACGGTGGACTTCCGCAACGTCATCCTCGTGCTGACCTCGAACCTCGGGTCGCAGTTCCTCGTCGACCCGGAACTGTCGCAGGCCACGAAGCACGACGCCGTCATGACCGCGGTCCGGGCGAACTTCAAGCCGGAGTTCCTCAACCGCCTCGACGACGTCGTGGTGTTCGACCCGCTGTCGACGCAGGAACTGTCCCGGATCGTCGACCTGCAGGTGCAGAAGATGGCCGAGCGCCTCGCCGACCGCCGCCTCGTCCTCGACGTGAGCGACGCGGCGAAGGACTGGCTGGCGCTCACCGGCTACGACCCCGCCTACGGGGCCCGGCCGCTGCGCCGCCTCGTGCAGCGCGAGATCGGCGACCGCCTCGCCAAGGCGATCCTGTCCGGGGAGGTCCGCGACGGTGACACCGTCGAGGTGGACGTCGCCCGCGGCAGCTTCGACCTCGACGCCCCGGCGTCGAGTTCCTCCGGGCTCGTCGTGCGGCGGGCGGAGACGGCTGTCTCGATCTGAGGCGGCCTGCGAAACGGGTGGACCACGCCCACCGGGCTCAGCGAGCCTGGTGGGCGTGAGCTCGTCCGCAGCCGTCGCGTCCGGCGGCAACCGCGTCCGGTGGGCCGACCTGCCCGCCACCGTCCACACCGCTGTCGCCGAGGTGCTGGGTTCCCCCGTCGTGCACGCCGTCTCGCAGCCCGGAGGTTTCTCGCCCGGGTCGGCCGACCGCGTGGAGACCGCCGCGGGGACCCGCGCCTTCGTCAAGGCCGTCAGCCCGGCGCAGAACGCCGTCAGCCCCGCGATGCACGCCCGCGAGGCGCAGATCGCGGCGCTCCTGCCCCTGGCGATCCCCGCTCCGCGGTTGCTCGGTGCGCGGGAGGTGGCGGACTGGCAGGTGCTCGTCCTGGAGGACGTCCCCGGCCGGCACCCGGCCCTGCCGTGGCGGCGCGAGGAGCTGGACCTCGTCGTCGCGGCGCTCGAGACGCTCGTCGCCGTCGCGACGCCCTGCCCCGTGCCCGGCCTGCCGACCGCCCGGGAGTCCCTCGCCGCCGAGCTGCCCGCCGACGCGCTCGCCCACCTCGACGGCGACTCGCTCGTCCACCTCGACCTGCGGGCCGACAACCTGCTCATCTCCGGCGGCCGGGCCGTCCTGCTCGACTGGCCGCACGCCTGCTCCGGGCCGGCCTGGCTGGACCTGCTCGCGCTGCTGTTCGAGGTCGACCGCCTCGGCGGGGAGGACCTGGCGGAGGAGGTGCTGCGCACGTCGGCCCTGACCCGGGACGTCGACCCGGACGTCCTGACGACCGTGCTGGCCGGGTTCGCCGTCTTCTTCCTGACGCGCGCCGCGGAACCGGACCCGCCCGGGTTGCCCACACTGCGCTCTTTCCAGCGCGCGCAGGGGGAGGCGCTGCAGCACTGGGTCGCCCGTCGTCGCGGCTGATCCGCGGCGGGGTGCGCGTGAGAGGGTGGCCCGGTGCCCGTCTTCCGCGACGACGACTCCCGACGCGTCGACCTGGAGCTGACGGCGCTGCCCCGCGGTTCGGCCGTCTCCGAGGTCGCCCACCGGATGACCTCCCTCATCGCCGACGGCACCTTCGCCCCCGGGACGCGGCTGCCCCCCGAGCGCGCGCTCGCCGAGTCCCTGGGGGTCGGCCGCTCCGCCGTGCGCGAGGCGCTGGCCGCGCTGGAGATCCTCGGGCTCGTCTCGGTGCGTCCCGGCTCCGGCACCTACGTCCGCGACAGCATGTCCGAGCTCCTGCCGACCACGCTGAGCTGGGGGCTCATGCTCTCGGCGGGCCACACCGCCCAGTTGTCCGAGGTGCGCGGGGCGCTGGAGGTGCAGGCCGCCGTGCAGGCCGCCGAACGCATCGAGGACGGCGACCTGGCGCGCTTGCGCGCCCACCTCGAGGTGATGGAGGCGAACACCGGCGACCTGCAGGCCTTCATCGAAGCGGACGCGGCCTTCCACCGTCAGCTGGCCGACGCCGCCGGCAACGACGTGATGGCCCAGCTGCTGCAGACGGTCCGCTCCCTGCTGCGCGTGTGGGTCGAGCGGGGTCTGCAGTCGGCCGAGCAGGCGGGCGAGGCCTGTCGCGAGCACCGCGCGGTCTACGAGGCCGTCGCCGCCCACGACGGCGACGCGGCCCGCAGCGCGATGGTCCGGCACATGCGGACCGCGGGGGACCGGGTCGAGCACACCGAGCCGCGGTCCGGCAGCTCCCTGGCGGTCTGACCCGACGCGCGACCTGTGCCACCATTCCCGGCAACCGGTTGACCAATCAGGGGTCCCGCCGGGTCTGATCCAGGAGGCGTCGTGGCCGTCGGAGTGTCCACCTACGCGTACAGCCACCGGTGGGACAGGGGTGGGCCCACCCCCCTGTCGCTGCTGGAGATGCTGCACCAGAGCGCCGACCTGGGGGCGGCGGTGTTCCAGGTCTGCGACCACCCCGACCTCGAAGCGCTGACGCCCGAGCTCGCGGTCGCGCTGCGTGCCGCCGCAGCCGAACGGGGGCTGGTCCTGGAGACGGGCACGCGCGGGACCGGGGTCGAGCACCTGCGGCGCCACCTCCAGCACGCCCTCGCGCTCGGCGCCCGCACCGTCCGGTCGATGGCCTACGCCGTCGTCGACGGCGTCGACGACCGTCCCTCGCTGCAGGAGAGCGTGGACCGCCTGCGCGAGGTCGTCCCCGAGTACGCGGCCGCCGGGGTGGTCCTCGGGCTGGAGACGTACGAGCAGATCCCCACGACCGACCTGCTGGGGGTCGTCGACGCCGTCGACGACCCCCACCTCGGGATCGTCCTGGACCCGGCGAACTGCGTCGCCGCCCTGGAGCACCCCCGCGACGTCGTGCGCCGGCTCGCCCGCCGCGTCGTCAACGTCCACGTGAAGGACTTCCGGTTCACCCGCCGCGACGGCTGGGCGGGGTTCACGCTCGCGAGCTGCCCACTGGGGGAGGGGCAGCTGGACTACCGGGACCTGCTCGACGTCGTCCAGCCGGACCCGGCACGGGTCCACCAGGTCCTGGAGCACTGGCTGCTGCCCCAGGGGGACGGGGCCGCGACGCGAGCCGTCGAGGCGGAGTGGACCGAGCGCTCCCTGCGCACGCTCGAGGGCCTCCAGGACTGACTTCAGTCAACCGGTTGACCAATCTGCGGTGGAGTGCGACAGTCGTGTCGAGCCGCTGGCGCACCTGAGCGGCGCACTCCCCGCCACCTCGCGTGGCTCCGACCCGTGCAAGGGAGCACGCCCCATGAGCACCCCCACCTCCACCCCCGGAACCGCTCCGGGGGACGGCAGCACGGCGCTGCGCAAGGCCGCCCTGCGACTGATCCCGTTCGTCGCCGTCATGTTCTTCATCAACTACCTCGACCGGACCGCGATCAGCTTCGCCGGGCCGAACGGCATGAACGACGACCTGGCCCTGACCGCCGCCCAGTACGGGTTCGCGGCCGGGATCTTCTTCGTCGGCTACATCGTCCTGGAGATCCCGAGCAACCTCGCCCTGCACCGGTTCGGCGCTCGCAAGTGGCTGGCCCGCATCATGGTCAGCTGGGGAATCGTCGCGGTCCTGTTCACCTGGGTCCAGAACGACACGCAGCTGTACTGGCTGCGGTTCCTGCTCGGGGTCACCGAGGCCGGGTTCTTCCCCGGTGCCATCCTCTTCCTCACGATGTGGTTCCCCCGCGAGTACCGCCGCCGCGCCCTCGCCGGGTTCTACCTGGCCCAGCCGCTGACCACGGTCGTCGGGGCCCCGCTGGCCGGTTTCCTCATGCAGTCCGGGCACGGTGTGTTCGGCCTCGAGGGCTGGCGCTTCATGTTCCTGTGCGTCGGGATCCCCGCGATCGTCCTGGGCGTCGCCTGCTGGTTCTACCTCACTGACCGTCCCGAGGACGCGCGCTGGCTGACCGCCGACGAACGGGCCTGGATGCGCCGGGAACTCGACGCCGAGGCCGGCGAGAACCAGCAGCGCGGCCACGTCTCGGCCCGCCGCATCCTCGGCGAGGGCCGGGTCTGGGCGCTGGCCGTGGCGTACTTCGGCCTCATCTACGGCCTGTACTCGCTCGCGTTCTTCCTGCCCACCATCATCGGGGGTTTCCAGGAGCGCTTCGGCACCACGTTCTCGGTCTTCGAGAAGGGCCTGGTGACGGCCGTGCCGTACGTCCCGGCGGCGCTCGCGCTGTTCCTGTGGTCGCGGCACATCTACCGCAACGGGTTCAAGAGCTGGCACATCGCGCTGCCCACGCTCCTGGCCGGGGTCAGCGTCCCGATCGCGCTGTACATGGGCTCGCCGTTCCTGACCATCCTCGTCATCGCCGTGACGGCCTGCGGCATCTTCATGGCGCTGCCGAACTTCTGGTCGCTGCCGGCGCAGTTCCTCACCGGCGCAGCGGCCGCCGCGGGCATCGCCTTCATCAACACCTTCGGCAACATCGGGGGTTTCTCCGCGCCGTACGTCACCGGCTGGCTCACCGACCTCACCGGGGACGAGAAGCTCGGCCTCTGGCTGACCGGCGGGTTGCTCGTGCTGTCCGCGGGGATCCTCCTCGTGCTCTCCCGTCGCAACGCCGCGGCCTCGAACGCCGACCGCCCGGCGACCCAGACCACCCCCGCCTGATCCCGACCTACCAGGAGCGACGCCATGACCACCACGACCGAGAACCCCACCACCACGAGCGGGTCCACCACACCCGTCCGCATCGCCGTCGTCGGCGCCGGCGGCAAGATGGGGATGCGCGTCTCGCGGAACCTGGCCCGGTCCCGCCACAAGCTGCGCTACGCCGAGGCCTCCCCGGCCGGGATCGAGCGGATGGCCGCCGAGGGCCGCGAGGCGGTGCCCACCGAGCAGGCCGTCGACGGCGCCGACGTCGTCGTCCTCGCCGTGCCGGACACGGTCCTCGGCCCGGTCTCGCAGTCGGTCGTGCCGGCGATGAAGCCCGGTTCGATCCTCGTCACCCTCGACCCGGCGGCCGCGTACGCGAACCTGCTGGCCCAGCGCGAGGACGTCCTGCAGGCCGTGGCCCACCCCTGCCACCCGTCGGTCTTCCTGGAGCGCACGCGCCCCGAGGAGTACGCCGACAACTTCGGCGGCGAGGCCGCGCTGCAGAACGTCGTCGCCGCCTTCGAGCACGACGACCTGGCGAAGCGTGACGTCGCCGAGGACGTCATCCGAATCATGTACGGCCCCGTCGACACCGTGCACTGGGTGACCGTCAAGCAGCTCGCCTACCTCGAGCCGACCCTCGTCGAGACCGTCGCCTGCATGATCGGGTCGCTGCTCAAGGAGGCCCTGCACGAGACCGTCCACACCGTGGGCGTGCCCGAGGAGGCCGCCAAGGCCATGCTCTTCGGGCACGTGCAGATCGCGCTGACCAACACCCTGCGCGGGTCCAACCCGTTCTCCGAGGCGTGCCTGGTCGCGATGGACTACGGCCGCGAGACGATCGTGAAGGACGACTGGAAGAAGATCTTCTCCGACGGCGAGCTCGACCACGTCATCACCCGGATGCTCAAGCTCGACGGCATCCAGCGCTGACCCACCACCGTCCTCCCTCGTCGTCGCCCAGCACGGCGGCGACGGGGGAGAATGGGGCCGTGACCACCGTCCCGTCCGACCAGCTGACCGACGTCCCCGCCGAGCAGGTGGCCGCCGAGTCCGCCCGCCGTCGCACCATCGCCGTCATCAGCCACCCGGACGCCGGGAAGTCGACGATGACCGAGGCGCTCGCGCTGCACGCGAAGGCGTTGCGTGAGGCGGGGCACGTCCACGGCAAGGCCGGCCGCGCGGGCGTCGTCACCGACTGGCAGGACATGGAGAAGCAGCGCGGCATCTCCATCAGCTCCGCCGTCCTCCAGCTCGACCACCGGGACACGGTCGTCAACGTGGTGGACACCCCCGGGCACGCCGACTTCTCCGAGGACACCTACCGCGCCCTCACCGCGGTCGACGCCGTGATCATGCTCATCGACGCGGCCCGCGGCATGGAGGTGCAGACCCGCAAGCTCTTCGGCGTCTGCAAGCAGCGCGGGCTGCCCGTCATCACCGTCGTCAACAAGTGGGACCGGCCCGGCCAGGAGGCCCTGGCGCTGCTCGACGAGGTCGAGTCCGTGACGGGTCTGCGCCCCACGCCCGTGACGTGGCCGGTCGGCATCGCGGGTGACTTCCGCGGGCTGCTCGAGCGGTCGACCGGGGGGTACGTGAAGTACACCAAGGCCCCCGGCGGCGCGACCCTCGCGGTCGAGGAGCGCTTCGACGCCGACGGCGCCGAGGCCGTCGAGGGGGACGCCTGGCGGCAGGCCGTCGACGAGCACGAACTGCTCGAGGCGACGGGCGCGGACCACGACGAGGAGGAGTTCCTCGCCTTCCGCACGACGCCGGTGTTCTTCACCGCCGCCGTCGCGAACACCGGCGTCGGGCAGGTCCTCGACGCCCTCGTCGACATCGCCCCCGCCCCGCGCGACCAGCGTGACGTCGCCGGCGACGTCCACCCCGTCACGAGCCGGTTCACCGCGCAGGTGTTCAAGACGCAGACGGGCATGAACCCCGCCCACCGCGACCGCCTCGCGTTCGCGCGCATCCACTCCGGGGTGTTCCACCGCGGCATGACCGTCCGCGACGACCGCAGCGGCCGCCCCATGGTGCTCAAGCACGTGCAGACGGTGTTCGGGTCCGACCGCTCCACCGTCGACATCGCCTGGCCCGGTGACGTCATCGGCCTCGTCAACGCCCGGCACGTCAACGTCGGCGACACGTTGTCCGAGAACGGGCGGACGGCCTACCCGCCGCTGCCGGTGTTCGCCCCGGAGCACTTCCGCACCGTGCGCCCCAAGGACCTCGGGGCGGGCAAGCAGTTCCGCCAGGGGTTGCGCGAACTCGACGCCGAGGGCGTCGTCCGCGTCCTGACGTCCGACTCCCGCGGTGACGGCGAACCCGTGCTGTCGGCCGTCGGCGCCCTGCAGTTCGACGTCGTGCAGTACCGCATGACCCACGAGTTCCGCTCGCCCGTGCTGTTCACGGAACTGCCCTTCACGACGGCGCGCATCATCGAGGCCAAGGACGCGCCGCTGCTGCGCGCGCACCGCGGCTGCGAGGTCGTCCAGAACTCCGAGGGCCGCGTCTTCGCGCTGTTCACCGACGAGTGGCGGGTGCGCAGCTTCGAGCGCGACAACCCGGACGTGCACCTCGAGCAGCTCGTCGCGACCAGCGACTGAGGTCGACCGCGGCCCACTGCGCCGGACGGGTGGTCCCGCCCGGCGCGGGGGTGCGCTGCGGCAGACTGGGACGGTGACGATCGACTACCGCAAGCCAGGGCGCGCCCCGGCCGCCGGCGGTCGGCTCGTCCCGTGCCTGCAGGCGACCTCGTCCGGGACGGCCTACGGCGCCTTGACGTTCCGGGTGGGCACGGCCGACGAGACGGTGCCGACCCGCGGGGTGACCCACCTCGTCGAGCACCTCGTCATGCGGCACGCCCACGTGGTCGACCTGCGCTGCAACGCCTCCGTCGGGCTCGTGCACACGACGTTCTGGGCCGTGGGCCACGAGGACGACGTCGTGGGCTTCCTCCGCCGGGTGGAGGAGGCGCTGCGGGACCTGCCCGTGCGGCACCTGGACTCCGAGCGCGCCCTCATCGCCGTCGAGGAGGAGCACCACCCCGTCACCGTCCCGTCCCCCGTGCAGCACTTCGGCGCGCAGCGCTACGGCGTGGTCGCCTTCGAGCAGCAGCTCGACCACCTCGGGCCGGACCTGCTGCGCGCCTGGGTGCGGGAGCGGTTCACCGCGGCCAACGCCGTGCAGACGCTCGTCGGGGTGGACCGGGGGAGGGGCGCGGTGCGACTGCCCGACGGCCGGTTCCACCCCGAACCGCCCGTACCGGCCGCGTCCGGCGCGCGGCTGCACGTCGACCCGGGCGAGCGCACCGTCTCCCTCACCGCCCTCCTGCCCGCCGGCTGGGCCGTCCCGGTCCTCGCCGCCGTCCTGGACCGGGCGGTCACCAACCGCCTGCGGCACCACGAGCACCTGGCCTACGGCGCCGGCGCGGGCCACCTGCGCATCACCTTCGACACGTCGATGCTGACGATCACGTCCGACTGCGTCCCCGGCCGCGAGGCCGACCTCGTCGCCGCCCTGCTTCACGAACTGCGCCGGCTCGAGGCGGACCTCGACGAGGACACCGTGCTGCGCGCCGTGGGGCGCGTCGTCGACCAGGCGGAGGAGGACGCCGGGTCGACCGGTCTGACCGAGGAGGCGTGGCGGCTCCTGCACGGCCGGGACGTCCCCGCGTCCGTGACGACCCTCCAACGTGACCTCGACGCCCTGACGACGGACGACCTGCGCCACCTCCTGCGCACCGTCCTGACGACGGGTGTGCTGCGGACGCCCGTCCCCGTTCCCGCGCCGCCGGGTTTCGCGGTCGAGGGCCCGACGGCGCCGGAACTCTGGCCCGGCCGGGAGTTCGCCCGCGCGGACGGGGTGTGCGCCACGGTGTCCGCCCGGGGCCTGCAGCTCGGCGAGGTGCAGGTGACGTGGAGTTCCCTCGTCGCCGCGTACGTGAGCGGGGACCTGTGGACCCTCGTGTCGCGGCGGGGGGTCCGGCTGGACCTGCGGCCGGGGGACTTCGGTGCGGAGTTCCTCGGGGAGCTGCGGGACAGGGTGCCCACGGCGGTGCGGATCGACCGGACGACGCCGACGTGAAGAACCCCGGACATCGGCGCCTTCAGTGCGTGAGGGCTTCCTCCTCCTCTTCGACATCCGTTCCGGTAGGGCCCCCATCACCGACGTCGGTGCTCTCTGACCCTTCGTCAGGATCGTCGGTCAGCTTGGGGGCGGGCGGCACCCACGCACGCAGGGGCTGCACGACCGCGGCGTAGAAGCCTTCGAGTCCGTCGGTGACCGAGGGGATGAAAGCGTTCTTGACGCCAGAACGCTTGGTGCCCATCGGGCTGGTCCGCGACAGCGTGAAGGCCGCCACGACGACGTCCCGCTCGGGAATCAACAGTCCCGGTGCGTTCCGGACGTCGCCGAGCCTCTCGCAGGTCGACCCGCTGCGGCCGGTGAAGCTGACGTCCACCAGGACGTCGTCGGGTGCGTCTTTCAGCTGCTTCAGCAACCACGTCACCCGCCGCTGCGGGGTGCCTTCCTGTGGTGCCGGCACACGCACCGAGGAGCGGATCTGGCTGGTCCGCAGGTCGGCGACCACGGACACGGGGCCCGCGGCGCCGGGTACCCGGACGGTGGCCTCGAGTTCTCCGGACGTGACGAGACGAGTGGTCGTCGCAGCGGTCCGCGCCGCGGGGTCGGTGGCGACCTTCCGGGGGAGGACGTGGGCCACCGTCACCCCGAGTTCCGCGGTCAACCTGAGCCGCAATTGGCGGACGAGGCGGATCCACGCTTCGGCGACGGCGGGGACCTTGCGGTCCCCCGCCCGCAGGGTGCCTGCCGAGACGGCTTCTCGGACGGTCACCCATGCGGCACCCATGTCGTCGAACCCCGAAGCGCCCGACCGTGGGTGCTGCAGGTAGCGGATGAGCTCGTGGAGGATCCAGGCCTGCAGGGGATCCGCCACCCCGCGGTGGGTGAGGGTCATCTGCGCCTCGTGCACCACCTCTGCCCAGGAGAGGTGGTGCAGCGACACCTTGCGCAGCTTGCGCTTGTCCACCTCGACGGGATGTTCACCAGCTGCCGGAGGAATGTCGTTGGAGATGGTGATGACGGCGTCGAAACCTTGAACGCGAGCCACGTCGAGGTAGTTCTCGACCTGGTCGCGGCGCAACTGTCCGTCTCCGGTCTTGACCTCGACCAGGCCCGTCCAGGTCTTGCCCGCCCGGGCCACCCGCAGGACGCCGTCCGGGTAGACGCGGGCCTCGGCCAACTCGAACGGGACCTCCAGGTAGGCCTCGACCGCGCCACCGGGGGCACCGAAGTGCGAGACGACCCCGCGGGCAAAACCACGGACCGCCATCATCGTCGCCAGGAGGGCGGACGTGGCCCGCTTCTCCTGCTCGCCCGCGCTGCCGACACCGTAGACGGAGAACAGGCGGGCGGCCTGCCAGGTGTCGGCTCCGGCCAACCGCAGAGCGGGCGGCTTCGGTTGCGAGGGAGCGACCTTGCGGGTCCGGACTCCCGAGCGGGCAGCACGGCCGGAGGTGACCTGCGTTCCCTGAGCGTCGATCTGGACCGTGGTGACCGGCGCCTCGCCGGCGTTGGACCCGACGGTGACGCTGGCCACGACGGTCGCGGCGGGCGTGGTGGTGGTTTCCGAGTCGTCCACGGTCTGCCCGGTGGACGCCGCACCGCTCTCCGCGTCGTCGACCACCTCGACCAGTTCATCGACCCCGGGGTTGCCCTCCGCCAGTCCGTCGTCGAAGGCCCCGAGGTCCGGTGAGACGTCCTCGACGTCCTCGTCGACGGTCACGCCGAAGTCCTGCGCCAATCCGCTCAGCCCGGTGTCCCAGCCCTGTGCCACGCACCGGACCTTCCAGTCGGAACCGCGTCGGTAGATCTCGGCGAAGACGAAGGCGGTCTCGGTGGATGCGTCGGCGATGTCGCAGACCGCCAACACGTCGTTCGTGGCGTCCAGCACCACGAGTCGGAGGTCCACCAGGTCTCCGAAGGTCCCGTCCTCGCGGCTCGCCGCCACCGCGATGACGCCGACGTCGGCGGTCACCTCGTCCAAGTCGATGGACAGCCGCTCCTCGACGGACGTCGCCGAGCGGCTCCGGCCGGAGTGGCTGACGGCACCGTCGGCAGAGGTGGGCTGGTTGTAGAACACGAAGTCGGCGTCCGAGCGGACGCGTCGTGCATCGGTGAGCAGGAGGGCCGAACCGTCGACCTCGGCATCCCCGTCGTCACGCCAGCTGAGGACGACGCGCAGGCGCCGTGCGTCGGGCGGGAGAGTCCGGTTCGCGCCGCGGGGGAGTGACTCGAGTTCCACACCTTCGAGTGTGCACAGTTCCGGCGTCCGGTGCCGTTGTTTCGAGGAACCTCCACTCGACTGGCGCTCCTCAGCCCACGAACCGCCCCGGCGTCGTCCCGAGCACCCGCCGGAAGTGGCGGGTCAGGTGCGGCTGGTCGTGGAAACCCGCGAGCACGGCGGCCTCGGCGGGGCGGTGGCCCGTCAGGAGCAACCGGCGGGCCAGGTCGACCCGGCGGCCGGTGAGGTAGGCGTGCGGCGGCATCCCGACCTCGCGGGTGAACGTGCGGACGAGGTGGGCGCTGGAGACCCCGAACCGGGCGGCGGCGTCGGCCAGCAGCACGCCGTCGACGACGTTCTCGTCGATCAGCGCGCGCAACCGGCGGGCCAGGGGCGCGTCGCGACGCGGGGACGGCGGAGTCCGCAGGACGTGGGCGGCGACGGCGTCGAGCAGCACCGCGGCGCGGGCGTGGACGTCGAGCGGGTCCGCGTCGACGTCCAGACGGGTGTGCAGTTCCCGCACGGCGGCGGTCAGGCGGGGGTCAGGGAGTTCCGGCGCGTCCGCCAGCCGGCCCGCGGCCGTTGCGGGCAGCGCCTCGGGGTCGAGGTACAGGACCCGCTTGCGGAACCCCGTCGCCGTCGCGGCCCGGCCGTCGTGCGGGACGTGCGGGGGCAGCAGCGTCACGAGGCGGCCGGTGTCGTGGGGGCGGCGGTCGAGGTCGTAGTGGACGGCGCCGTCCTCGACGAGCAGCAGCGTCCACGTGTCGTGGGTGTGCAGCGGGTAGGCGTGCTCGACGAACCGGGCCGTCAGCACCTCCGCGATGCCCGGGACGTCCGGCCGGTGGCTGCGCACCCGTTCCGGTCCCACGTCACGAACGTACAAGACCGCTGCACCCGTGCCGGGGGACCGTGGTCCCCGTGACCGACTCCCGTCCCGACACCCGCACCGCCGTCCTCGTCCGCGACGACCTCGCGTCCTGGCAGCGCCTCAACGTGACGGCCTTCCTCCTGAGCGGCGTCACCGCGGCCCACCCGGAGCTGGTCGGCGCCCCGTACGCCGACGCCGACGGCACCGGCTACCTCGCGTTGCTCGGGCAACCCGTCCGGGTCTTCGAGGGCGACGCGGCGACGCTGCGCGCGGCCCGGCAGCGAGCGGTCGCCCGGGGCCTGTCGACGGCCCTGTTCACCGCGGAGATGTTCACGACGGGGGACGACGACGCCAACCGGGCCGTCGTGGCCGCGGTCGCGGGTGCCGACCTCGACGTCGTGGGCCTGGCCGTGCACGGCGCCAAGAACTCCGTCGACAAGGTTCTCAAGGGAGCCCACGCGCATCCCTGACGCTCGGTTACATTCGGGAGGTGACCCCGAGCAACACCTTCACCGGCCAACCCGGGTCGGTGGACGTGCGGCTCGTGGAGGGGGCGAGCACGGTCGTGGTCGTCACCCTGGCCGGCGAGGTCGACGCGTTCCTGGGACCCGAGCTCGAGCGGTGCGTCGACGAGGCGCTCGCGCTGTGCCGGCCCGTCGTCGTGGACGCCGGCGCGGTCACCTTCATGGACTCCACCGGTCTGGGGTTCCTCGCCCGCCTCGCCTCGCGCAGCGGCGAGCGCCGCATCACGGTCCACGGGGCCCCCGAGCACGTGCGCCACCTCGTCCACCGTGCTCGACTGGACGAGATGATCGACCTGCAGACCGCCCCCGGCGCCACCGCGTGACCCGCCTCGACGTCCTCGACTGGCGCCGCCGCGTCACCGACCTCTACGCCGCCGTGCGCGCACTCCCGCCCGAGGAGGGGCACGCCCGCTGGCGTGCCGGCCGCGACGAGCTCTTCGCCCACCACCCCGCCGGTCCGCTGCTGCCCGCCGACCGCGCCGCGTTCACGGGGCTGCCCGTCGCGCCCTACGACCCCGCCCTGCGGTTCGAGGTGCCGGTCGAACCGGCCGAACCCCTGCGCCGCGAGGCCGTCACCGGCACCGACGGCACCGTCGCCTTCGAGCGGATCGGCACGGTGACGCTGCCCGGGGTCGGGACGCTCGACGTGTGGTGGCTCGACCAGTACGGCGGCGGGCTGTTCCTGCCGCTGAAGGACCCGGGCCCCGGCTACGGGGGCGGCCGCTACCTCCTCGACACGGTCAAGGGCGCCGACCTCGGCAGCACCGAGCGCGGACTCGTCGTCGACCTCAACTTCGCCTACCCCCCGAGCTGCGCGTACGACCCGGCGTGGGCGTGCCCGCTGCCGCCGCCCGGCAACGTCGTCGACGTCCCGGTGACGGTCGGCGAGCTCGCCGGGCCTTGGGGCGGTTGACCGTTCAGTCGAACGGGACCGCCTGCGCCGGAACGCGGTCGCGCAGGTCCACGACCCGCGGGGCACGGCCCCGGCGCCAGGCGCCCAGCAGCTGCTCCGTCGCCTCGTCGTCGCCCGCGCAGCGGAACATGCCGAGGGTGTAGATGCGGGCGGCCTCCTCGGCCTGCCGGTGCCAGGAGAACTCCTCGCCCAGCTGCAGGTACACGTCGACGTCCGCGCCGTGGCTGTCGAGGATCTCGTCGGCCAGGACGACGGCTTCGCGCAGGTGCCCGCAGACCAGCAGGGCCGACACGACGTAGCAGCGGGTGTCGGGGGCGACGTGGTCGCCGGTGCCGAGGGCCTCCCGGGCCAGCCGCAGCGACCGTCTCGCGTCGCCCGCGAAGGCGGCGTGCTCGCTGGCCGCCACCAGCAGGCGGCCCCGCGTCACGGAGTCGCCCGGCACCGCGCGCCGGGCCCAGGTCTGCAGCAGGTCGGCGACGGCCCGTTGGCCCCGGGCGTCGTTGGCCGCGCTCAGTTCGACCCGCTCGAGGTCGTCGCAGCTCACAGGTGCTCGCACCGTTCGAACCTAGTGACGCGACTCGTCCCCCGTCGCGCCCGCGGAGCCGGTTCGGGCAGGGTTCACGCGTTCGGCGCAAGCTCCACGATCACGGGTGCGTGGTCGGAGGCACCCTTGCCCTTGCGCTCCTCGCGGTCGATGGTGGCCCCGCTGACGCGCGCCTGCAGCGCGGGGGAGCCCAGCACGAAGTCGATCCGCATCCCCTGGCGCTTGGGGAAGCGCAGCTGCGTGTAGTCCCAGTACGTGAAGGTCCCCGGACCGGGGGCGTAGGGCCGGACGACGTCCGCGAAGCCCGCGTCCACCAGCGAGCGGAACGCCGCCCGCTCCGGCTCGGACACGTGCGTGGCGCCGGCGAAGAAGTCGACGTCCCACACGTCGTCGTCGGTGGGGGCGATGTTGAAGTCCCCGACGAGCGCCACCTGCGCCTGCGGGTCCTGCCCCAGCCAGCCCGCGCCCGCCGAGCGCAACGACTCCAGCCACGCCAGCTTGTAGACGTAGTGCGGGTCCTGCAGCGTGCGGCCGTTCGGCACGTACAGGCTCCACACCCGCACCCCGCCGCAGGTCGCGCCGATCGCGCGGGCCTCCGCGGCCGCCGGTTCACCGAAGTGCGGGACGTCGGGGGAGAACTGCGTGCTGACGTCCTCCAGCCCCACGCGGGAGACGAGGGCGACGCCGTTCCACTGCGACAGGCCGTGGTGGGCGACCTCGTACCCGAGGTCGAGGAACGCCTGCTCGGGGAACTGCTCGTCCTTGCACTTGGTCTCCTGCAGCGCCACGACGTCGACGTCGCTGCGGTCGATCCACGCGAGCACGCGGTCGAGGCGGGCACGGACGGAGTTCACGTTCCAGGTCGCGAGGCGCACGCGCCGGACGTTACCCGCCGCGGCCCGGGGTGCCCGGCGGCGCCTTCGGCAGCACCTAAGCTTCAGCACCGTGAGCACCGACCGAGAACGCCTCGCCGACCTCGTCGCGGCCAAGGCCGTCGTCCACGGCAAGGTCACGCTGTCCAGCGGCAAGGAGGCCGACCACTACGTCGACCTGCGCCGCATCAGCCTCGACGGCGAGGCGTCCGCCCTCGTCGGGCAGGTCCTGCTGGACCTGGTCTCGGACTGGGACTTCGCCGCCGTCGGCGGGCTCACCATGGGCGCCGACCCCGTCGCGCTCGCCATGGTCCACGCGGCCAACGCCCGCGGCTGGGCGCAGGCCCACGACGGCGCCGCGCTCGACGCCTTCGTCGTCCGCAAGGCCGAGAAGACGCACGGCCTGCAGCGCCGCATCGAGGGCCCCGACGTCGCCGGGCGCCGCGTGCTCGCCGTCGAGGACACCTCCACCACCGGCGGTTCCGTGCTCACCGCCGTCGAGGCGCTGCGGGAGGCGGGCGCCGAGGTCGTCGGCGTCGTCGTCATCGTCGACCGCGACACGGGCGCCAAGGAGAAGGTCGAGGCGCAGGGCGTCCCCTACCGCTACGCCTTCAGCCTGGCCGACATCGGGCTCGCCTGATGGGGGCCACCGGGACGGTCGTGCTGGTCGTCGTCGTCCTGCTCGTGCTCGTCGTGGCGCTGTGGGCCGTCAGCACCCGCGCCGGTCTCGTCCGGATGCGGGACCTCGCCGTCGAGGCCGGTGCCCTCGCCGAGCAGCGCCGCAGCCGGCTCGCGGACCTGTCCGTGCACGTCGCCTCCCAGGAGGCGACCGAGTCCGGTGCCGACCCGCAGACCGTCAAGGCGCTCGCCGACGCCGAGCACCGCCTGGCCGGGGACGTCGCCTTCCACGCCGCCGCCGTGCGCGCCTACGACGCGAAGCTGCACGCGGTCCCCGCGTCCTGGGTCGGGGCGCTGTCCGGGCTGCACCCGCTCGGCGCCGCGGCGGAACAGCAGCACTGAACGCCGCCCCCGCCGTGCTGGCCGAGGTCGTCCCCGCGCTGCGCTGCCCGCACTGCGCCAGGGAGGTCGAGCTGTCCGGCCGGGTCCTGGGATGCGTTGCGGGGCACCGCTTCGACCTCGCCCGCCAGGGGTACGTCAACCTCGCCGTCGGTCGCTCCGCGAGCGGGGACGACGCCGGGATGGTCGCCGCCCGCGACGCGTTCCTCGGCGCCGGGCACTACGCACCCGTCGCGGCGGCGCTCGCCGACCGCGCCGTCCCCGGGCTCGTCGTCGACGTCGGCGGGGGGACCGGGTACTACCTCGCGGCCGTCGTCGAGGCCACCGGCGGACCGGGCGTCGTCGTCGAGCCCTCGACCGCGGCGCTGCGCCGGGCCGCGCGCGCCCACCCCCGCGTCGCCGCCGTCGGTGCGGACGTGTGGCGCGGACTGCCCTTCGCGGCCGGTTCCGTCGACCTCGTGACGACGGTGTTCGCTCCGCGGGGCGTCGGCGAGGTTGCGCGCGTGCTGCGGCCCGGCGGGCGCTGGGTCGTCGTGACGCCGCTGGCCCAGCACCTCGAGGAGGTGCGCGAGCCCCTCGGCATGGTGGGGGTGGAGGAGCGCAAGGCCGAGCGCCTGCACGCCGACCTCACCGGCTTCGGGATCCTCACCGAGGACGAGCTGCGCTTCACCCGGACCCTCGACCGCGAGAGCCTGCGTGCCCTCGTGCTCATGGGCCCCAGCGCCCACCACGTCGACCCGGCCGCCCTCGACGCGCGGCTGGACGCCGTCCTCGCCGGCCGCGCCGGGGGTGTCGACGTCACCGTGGGTGTACGCCTCACGGTCGTCACCGGGGGTCGGGATCGTTGACGCATCCGGCTCACAGGTTGAGCCGGATGCGTCGGCGAGCTCGACCGAGCAGCGTCTCGCGCTGTGGGCTCGCTGCGTCAACCGGCTCGTAGGTCGAGCCGGCTGCGTCAACGATCCCCCACCCCGGCCGGGCGGACGGCGGGCCCGAGGCCCGCGACGGTGACGGTCGGTGAGGCCGCGGCGAGGTGGGCGGTGAGCGCGTCGGCGCCGCCCGAGGCCACCGCGACGACGGCGTGCCAGCCGTCGCCGGCCCAGTCGACGTCCTCGACCGCGAAGGCGCGGCGCAGCTCGGCCTCCACGCGGCCACCGTCGGCGAGGCCCGCCGACACCCGGACGAGGTCGACGCGGCGACGTGCCACCGTGCCCGCCTCGGCGAGCGCGGCGCTCACGGACCCGCCGTAGGCGCGGACCAGTCCGCCGGTCCCCAGCAGCGTCCCGCCGAACCACCGCGTCACGACGGTGACGACGTCGGTCACCGCCGCGCCCCGCAGGGCCGCCAGCATCGGAGCGCCGGCCGTCCCGGCGGGTTCGCCGTCGTCGGAGGAGCGCTGCTCCTGCCCGTCCTCGCCGAGCACCCAGGCCGTGCAGTGGTGCCGGGCGTCCGGGAACTCGCGGCGCACCCGGACGACCACCTCCTCGGCGGCGGCCACCGACGCGACGGGTTCCAGGGTCGTGAGGAAGCGGGACCGTTCCACGACGAGCTCCGTCCGGACCGCGCGGGCCGGGACGGGCAGCGGGTCGCTCACGAGCGGGCGCGGGCCCGCCGCCGGCGGACCCAGGAGACGAGCGGGGTGACGATCGAGGCGAGGATCGCGACGCCGGCGATGGAGTAGGCGAGCGTCCGCACCCACGGCAGGGAGTCGGCCGCGTACCCGGCCAGGACGAGCAACGCCCCCCAGCAGAGCGCGCCGACGACGTTTGCCGACGCGAACTTCGCGTACGGCATGGCGGCGGTGCCCGCGATGATCGGTGTGAAGGCGCGCAGCCACGGGATGAAGCGGCAGGCGACGACGGCGAACCAGCCGTACTTCTCGTAGAACGCCTCGGCCTTCGGCAGGTGGTGCGCGGCCTTCCCGGCGCGCCGCAGCAGCCAGGGCCGCCCGAGCCGGCGGCCGGACCAGTAGCCGACGGTGTCACCGAGGATGGCGGCCAGCGTCACCCCGACGACGAGGACGGGCAGGGACAGCGGGGAGTTGTCGCGCGCGGCGAGCAGCCCCGCCGTGAAGAGGACGCTGCTGCCCGGCAGCCAGAACCCGACGAGGGTGCCCGTCTCGGCGAAGACGATGCCGAAGACCAGGAGGTACAGACCGACGGCGCCCAGGTCCTCCAACGGGGGGTCGGCGAGGTGGGCGAGCCAGTCGGACACCGGTCGATCCTCGCACTGGGAAGGGCAGCCTCACACGGCCAGGGTGGCGAGCCGTGCCCTCTCGTCGTCGTCGAGACGGCGCGGACGGCCGGAGGCGAAGTCGTAGGCCACGCACACCGTCGACGCCGTGACGTAGGTCGTGGGCGTCCCCGTGACGGGAGGGTCGGGCTCGCAGACCTCGTAGTCGACCTCGAAGCTGGCCCCGCCGACGCGGCCCACCCAGAGGTCCACGGCGACCGGCTCCATCCGGTAGTCCAGCGGCGCCTTGTACTCGATCGTGTGCTTGGCGACGACCATCCCCGTCGCCAGCATCGGCGCGGAGCCGTCGGGGGAGGCCATGCCGAAGGCGCGGACGCGGGCCTCCTCGAGCAGCCGCAGCAGCTCGACGTTGTTCACGTGGCGGTAGGCGTCCATGTCGCCCCACCGCAGGGACAGGAGCAGGCGCTGGCGCGGCACCCGGACATCCTGCCCGGTGGAGGTCAGTGCTGGTTCTCGGGGGTCTGGCTCTCGGTGGCGCCGCCCTGGCGGGGGAGTTCCCCGGCCTGGCGCTGCTTGTGGCGGTCGCGCAGGTACTCGATGCCGACCGGGATGAGCGACAGGACGACGAGCAGGAGCAGCCCGAGCTCGAGGTTCTCGCGGATGAGCTTGACGCTGCCGAGGGCGTAGCCGAGGAGCGTGATGCCCGACGCCCACGCCACCGCACCGATGGCGGAGAAGGTGAGGAAGACGCGGCGGGGCATGGCACCGGCGCCGGCGGCGAGCGTGATGAAGGTGCGGACGACCGGGACGAAGCGGGCCAGGATGATCGCGCGCGCGCCGTAGCGCTCGAAGAAGTCGTGCGTCTGCTTGATGCGCTTCGGCGTCAGCAGCTTGGAGCCCTCGCGCTGGAAGATCGCCGGACCGGCCTTCTTGCCGATCTCGTACCCGACCGCGTTGCCGAGGAAGGCCGCGACCGACAGCAGCAGGCACGAGACCCACAGCGGGTCCTTGAGGATCCCCGAGTGGGTGAACAGCCCCACGGTGAACAGCAGGGAGTCGCCGGGCAGGAAGAACATGAACAGCCCGCACTCGACGAACACGATGGCCACCGAGACCCACAGCGCGGCCATGCCCAGGGAGTCGAGGAAGCTCTCGGGGTTCGCCCAGTCCGGCAGCAGGGCCGGAGCGGCGGCGGGTGCGGCGGACCCCAGGGCGGCCGAGAACTCGGCGAGGAAGGACACGACCCCAGGGTAAGTGCCGGGACGCGGTGCCCGGGCGCCTCGACCTGGAGATCAGCCCAGAGGATGACGTGACGCGCGTCAGGACCACCCGCTCGTCGGACGCCGTCCGGGTGGGGGGTGCGCGTCGTCCGGCGTTGCGGTGCCGGACGACGCGCCCTCCCTCAGACGGTGCGGGTGGTGGGGTCCCAGTCGGCCGGCAGCAGCTCGGCCGGGGCCACGGTGCTGGTGACCGGCACGAACGCGCCGGACTGCGCGGATTCGGCGATCGAGACCATCGCATCGACCACGTGGTGGGCCAACGCCCCCTGCACCCGGTGCGGACGACCCTCCCGCACCGCGCGGGCCATCTCCAGCACCCCCGTCCCCCGCGTGGACAGCGCCTTGGTCGAGGCGATCGTCTCCCACTCGCCCTCCCGGCCCCCGCCGGCGCGGCGGATGCGCAGGTCCCCGTCGAAGTCGTTCGGGTCCGGCAACGCCAACGTCGCCTCGGTCCCGGTGATCTCCACGAACCCGTGCCGCGGCAACGGGGAGTCGAAGGAGAAGATGCTGCTGCCCGAGGCGCCGCCGGCGAACTGCGTCAACGCGCTGACGTGGGTGGGCACCGTCACGTCGAACACCTCCCCGGCCTTCGGGCCGGACCCGATGGTCCGCTGCGCCCGGGACGTCCCGGCCACCGCGGCCACCTGTGTGATGGGCCCGAAGGCCTGCACCAGCGTGGTCAGGTAGTAGGGGCCGATGTCGAACAGCGGCCCGGCCCCGTGCTGGAACAAGAACGCCGGGTTGGGGTGCCAGGACTCCGGGCCCGGGGACTGCATCAACGTCAACGCGCTCAGCGGGGTGCCGATGTCCCCGCGGCGCAGCACCGCCAGCGCGGTCTGCAACCCCACACCCAGGAACGTGTCCGGCGCGCACCCCAACCGCACCCCCGCCGCCTGCGCGGCGGCCAGCAACCGGGCCCCACCCTCACGGTCCAAGGCGACCGGTTTCTCCGACCACACGTGCTTGCCCGCGCCGATCGCGGCCAGCGACACCTCCACGTGCGCGGCCGGGATCGTCAGGTTGATGACGATCTCCACGTCCTCGTGGGTCAGGACGGTGTCGATGCCGCCGTGGGCGGGGACACCGTGTTCGGCGGCCCGGCGGGAGGCGGCTTCGGGGTAGAGGTCACCGATGGCGTGCACCTGCACGTCGGGGAAGGAGGTCAGGTTCTCCAGGTAGGTCCCGGAGATCACCCCTGCCCCGATGATGCCGATCCCCACCGGACCCGAGCGCTGCGCCGGGGCGGTCATGCCGGGACCCCGCTGCTCAGGGCCTGGACGAGGTGGGTGTAGCTGTCCTGCACCGCGGTGAACATGTCCCCGGTCGTGTCGTCCAGCTCGATCACACCCAGGTCCACGCCTGCGCACGCGGCCAGGATCGCGGCGGTGTCGATGGCGCCGGTCCCGAACGCCACCTGCTTGCTGTCATCGCGCGAGCCGTCGCCGTCCTTCAGGTGCACGGCCTTGACCCGCGAACCCAACCGGTCCAGCAGGTCCGGCACGTCGACCCCGCCGACCACGGCCCAGTACGTGTCGACCTCCAACGCCACCTGCTCGTGCAGGTGCTCGGCCAGGACCTCCAGCGCGGGGCGGCCGCCGATGCGGGTTTCCAGCTCGAACTCGTGGTTGTGGTAGCCGATGGTGACGCCGGCGTCGGCGGCCCGTTGCGCGGCGGTGTTCAGTTCCGCCGCGATCGCCGCGACGTCCTCGGTCGTGGTCCAGCGGGCCCGGTCCACGTGCGGGTCGATGACCAAGGTGGTGCCGGTGGCCGCGGCCGCGGTCAGGACCGCGTCCAGGTCCGCGCCGATCACCGAGGTGTGCGCCGAGGGCGCCGACAACCCGTGCGCGGCCAGCACCGGCGCCAACGTGGCCGCCGAGGAGGTCAGCCCGAACGGTTCGACCTGGGTGAACCCGATCGCGGCCAGCCGGGCCAACGTGCCGTCCAGGTCGGCGGCCAACGCCTCCCGCACGGTGTACAGCTGCACCGAGATCCGCGACACGTCCAACGTCGGACCGGGGGTGGTGGGTGGGGTCATGAGCGGAGCTCGTCCTTCCAGAGGTGACGGACGTCCGCCTGGACGCCCTCGTCCCCGGTCCGGGCTCTCGAACCGAACCGGTTCAGCAACCGTACGTCGGGTTCCCGTCCGGGCGCTACCCCCGGCGTCCCCGGTTACGCTCCGGACGTGACCCACGGGCTGACCGAGGCCGAACTCGCGTTCCTGCACGAGACCTTCGACCTCGCCCGGGAGGGATCGACCGCCGCTCTCGCGGCCCGCGTCGACGCGGGCGTCCCGGCGGACCTGACGAACTCCGCCGGCGACACCCTGCTGGTCCTCGCCGCCTACCACGCGCACCCCGAGACGGTCCGCGCTCTCCTCGACCGCGGCGCCGACCACGCCCGCGTCAACGACAAGGGGCAGACGGCCCTGGGGGCGGCGGTGTTCCGGCAGTCCCGGCCGGTCGTCGAGCTGCTCCTCGCCGCGGGGGCGGATCCCGCTCTCGGACGGCAGTCCGGGCTCGCCGTGGCCGAGGTCTTCGGTCTGCCGGAGATGAGCGAGTTGCTGCGCCGACACCTCTGACGCCGCACCTGCGGTCGTCTGGTCCTCGCGGAGCCGCACTTGCGGGATAGCATCGCCACGTGCCCGACTACCGCATCCGCGACGTCGCCGACCTGCTCGGCGTCTCCGACGACACCGCCCGGCGCTGGACGGACAGCGGGGTGTTGCCGAGCGGCAAGGACGCCTCCGGCCGGACCGTCGTCGACGGGGCGGCGCTGGCGGCCTTCGCCGTCGAGAACGCCGCCACCGCGGCGACCGACACGACGTCCGTGGCCCGCTCGGCACGCAACCGCTTCGCGGGTCTCGTCACCCGCGTCGTCGCCGACGGGGTCATGGCCCAGGTCGAGATGCAGTGCGGACCACACCGCGTCGTCTCCCTCATGAGCGCCGAGGCCGCCGCCGAACTCGGCCTGGAACCCGGCAGCCGCGCGACCGCGGTCGTCAAGGCCACCACCGTCATCGTCGAGACCCCGGACGGCCGCTCGTGAGGTTCCGCGCGCTCCCGGGTCTGCTCGTGGTGGCTCTCCTGACGGCCTGCGGCGCGGGCGGCGGGTCCGCCGCCGACGCGACGAGCAGTTCTCCCGCCGAACGCACCCTCACGGTGTTCGCGGCCGCCTCGCTGAAGGGCACGTTCACCCGCATCGGCACGGAGTTCGAGGCCGCCAACCCCGGCGTCCGCGTGACGTTCTCGTTCGCCGGGTCCTCCGACCTCGCGACCCAGATCGGCGAAGGGGCTCCCGCGGACGTCTTCGCCTCGGCCGACGAGAAGAACATGGCGAAGGTCACGGGCCAGTCCCTGACCGTCGGCGATCCCGTGGACTTCGCCACGAACGTGCTCGAGATCGCCACCCCGCCGGGGAACCCCGCGGGGGTCCGCAGTTTCGCGGACCTCGCGCGCCCGGGTCTGAAGGTCGTGGTGTGCGCCGCGCAGGTCCCCTGCGGGGCGGCGACGGAGACGGTGGAGAAGGCGAGCGGGGTGACGCTCGTGCCCGTCAGCGAGGAGAACTCGGTGACCGACGTCCTCGGCAAGGTCACCGCGGGCGAGGCCGACGCCGGCCTCGTCTACGTGACGGACGTGCGAGGCGCGGGGGACGCGGTGACAGGCGTGGAGTTCCCCGAGTCGTCCCGCGCCGTGAACACGTACCCCGTCGTGGCGTTGAAGAGCGCCTCCGACGAATCGTTGGCGACGGAGTTCGTCACGTTCGTCACCGGCGAGCAGGGTCGGAAGGTGCTGCGGGACGCGGGGTTCGGTGCCCCGTGACGGTCCGGCGGGGCGGCGCGGTGGAGGGGAGCGCGTTGCCCCGGTGGGTCCTCGTCCCGGCGGCGGTGGGGTTGCTGCTCTTCGTGCTGCCCCTGCTCGGGATCCTCTCCCGGGTGCCGTGGACGCGGTTCGTCCCGCTCATCACGTCGGACTGCTCCCGGGCGGCGCTGGAACTCAGCCTGCGGACCGCGACCGCGAGCACCGTCCTGTGCGTGGTGCTCGGCGTCCCGATGGCGCTGGTGCTGGCCCGCGGGAACGTGCCGGGGACGAGGGCGCTGCGGTCGATCGCGCTGCTGCCCCTCGTCCTGCCCCCCGTCGTGGGCGGCATGGCGCTGCTGTGGGCGTTGGGACGGAACGGGTTGCTCGGCCCGGCGCTCTCGGTGCTCGGAGTCGAGGTCGGGTTCACGACGGCGGCCGTCGTCATCGCCCAGACGTTCGTGTCGTTGCCGTTCCTCGTCCTCAGCCTGGAGGGGGCGTTGCTGACGGCGGGCGACCGCTACGAGTCCGTCGCCGCGACCCTCGGCGCGCGGCCGGGGCGGGTCCTGGTCCGCATCACGGTGCCGCTCGTCGCACCGGGGCTGCTGTCGGGGGCCGTGCTCGCCTTCGCCCGGGCGCTGGGGGAGTTCGGCGCGACGCTCGCGTTCGCCGGCAGCCTGCAGGGGGTCACCCGGACGTTGCCGCTGGAGGTCTACCTGCTGCGGGAGACCGATGCCGACGCCGCGGCTGCTCTGTCGCTGCTGCTCGTCGTCGTCGCGGTCGTCGTCGTCGTCGCGGTCCGCGGCCGGCGGAGCGTCCTGTGACCCTCCACGTCGACGTGCGGTTCGCACCCCGCGAACTCGACGTCACCCTCGACGTCGTGACGGGGGAGGTCGTCGCCGTCCTCGGGCCCAACGGGGCGGGCAAGTCGACGCTCCTGGCCCTGCTCGCCGGGCTGCTGCGCCCGACGTCCGGACGCATCGAGCTCGGCGGCACCGTCCTGACCGACGCCGGGGGTGCGGGTCGTGGCGTCTTCCTGCCCCCGCACCGGCGCGGGGTCGGGCTGCTGGCCCAGGAACCACTGCTGTTCCCCCACCTCGACGTCGCCGCGAACGTGGCCTTCGGCCCGCGCAGTGCCGGCGCGTCCCGGGCGCAGGCCCGGGCCCGCGCCGCCGACGTCCTCGCCGAGGTGGGCATGGCCGGCTTCGCGGACCGGCGGCCGCGTGCACTGTCCGGCGGTCAGGCGCAGCGGGTGGCGATCGCCCGGGCCCTGGCCGCCGACCCCCGCCTGCTGCTGCTCGACGAACCCCTCGCCGCCCTCGACGTCGCCGCCGCCCCCGAGGTCCGGCAGGTGCTGCGCCGCGTCCTCGGCCGGGGCGAGCGGTCCGCGGTCCTCGTCACCCACGAACCCCTCGACGCACTCGCGCTCGCGGACCGGGCCGTCGTCCTGGAAGGCGGACGGGTCGTGGAGGAGGGGCCGGTGCAGCAGGTGCTCACGGCGCCCCGCAGCCGCTTCGCCGCGCAGCTCGCCGGTCTGGACCTGCTGCCCGGCGTGTTCACCGCCGACGGGCTGCGGACCCCCGACGGGGGACTGGTCACCGGCTTGTCCGGCGACGGGCCGGTCGCGCCCGGACGCCCGGGGGTCGCCGTGTTCAGCCCGTCGGCCGTCGCCGTGCACGTCACCGACCCCGGCGGCAGCCCGCGCAACCGCTGGGCCGCCACCGTCGCCGACGTGAGCCCGCGCGGTGAGGTGGTCCGGGTGCGCGCGCGGTTGGACCGGCTGCCCGGGCACGACGTGCTGGCCGACGTCACCGTCGCCGCCGCCGCCGAACTCGACCTCGTCCCGGGGGCTGCCGTCCACCTGGCCGTCAAGGCCACGGCCGTCCGCCTGCATCCCACCGTCGAGGGGGAACGGGTGCCGCTCCGGTAGACGTTCGGTGGACGCGGCTGTTCCCGGGTGGCCCCTAGGTTCGGGCGGGTGCTCGTCCTCGACTCCATCACCCGCCGCTTCGGGGAGCGTCTCGCCCTCGACGACGTCAGTCTCAGCGTGCCCGACGGACGCATGGTCGGTTTCGTCGGCGCCAACGGGGCCGGCAAGACCACCACCATGCGCATCGCGCTCGGCGTCCTCGCCGCCGACTCCGGGTCGGTCACGTTCCGCGGGAAGACGCCTGACCTCGCGACCCGCCGCCGCTTCGGCTACATGCCCGAGGAACGCGGGCTGTACCCCAAGGGGCGGCTGCTCGAGCAGCTCGTGTTCCTCGCCCGCCTCCACGGCGTGGACCGCGGGGTCGCGACGCGCCGGGGGCAGGACCTGCTGGACCGCCTCGGCCTGGGCGACCGTTCCCGCGACAAGCTCGAGTCGCTCTCGCTGGGGAACCAGCAGCGCGTCCAGGTCGCGGCCTCCCTGGTCCACGACCCCGAACTCCTCGTCCTCGACGAACCGTTCTCCGGCCTCGACCCGCTGGCGGTCGACGCGATGGCCGACCTGCTGCGGGAGAAGACCGCCGCGGGTGTCGGCGTCCTGTTCTCCAGCCACCAGCTCGACCTCGTCGACCGCCTGTGCGACGACCTCGTCGTCCTGCACGCCGGCCGCGTCGTCGCGTCGGGGGAACCGGAGGAGCTGCGTCGGGAACGCGCCGGGTTCCGGTACGAGCTGGTCGCCGAGGGGGACCTCGGGTGGCTCGCGGCCGTCCCGGGCGTCCGGGTGCTCGACCACCGCCGGCACGGGGTGGTGCTCGAACTCTCCGGCGCGCCGGACCTCGACCAGACCGTCCTGGCCGAGGCGGTCCGCCGCGGCCCGGTGCGGTCGTTCGCACCGTTGCTGCCCTCGTTGTCCGAACTGTTCCAGGAGGTGTCCCGGTGAGGGGTCAGTGGCAGATCGTCGCCCAGCGCGAGATGACGGAGCGGCTGCGCGACAAGGGCTTCCTTATCTCGACGGCGTTCCTCTTCCTCATCGTCGCGGCGGCCGCCGTGCTGCCCGGGGTGTTCTCGGGGGGTACCGACGACTACGACGTCGCCGTCACCGCGGACTCGAAACCCCTCGTCGCGACGGCCCTGCCGACGGAGGACTCCGACACCCGGATCCACCTGCGCGACGAGGCCGACGTCGCCGCGGCCGAGGCCGCGGTCCGGGCGGGGGACGTGGACGCGGCTGTCGTGGTCCAGGGGGGCACGGCGTCGATCGTCGGTGACCGCAGCGTGTCCGACACCCTGTCCACCGTCCTGCGCAACCGCGTCAGCACCGCCCAGACGGTGGCCGGGTTCGAGAGTCTCGGTGTCAGCGGCACCGACGTCGGGCGCGTCCTGTCCCTGCCGCCGCCCGCGACCCGCCTGCTGGCCCCGGACGCCGTCGACCCGATCACGGTGTACCTGCTCGGTCTGGCCTTCGCGATCATCTTCTTCCAGATCGTGATCATCTTCGGCTACTCCATCGCGCAGAGCGTCGTGCAGGAGAAGCAGACCCGCGTCATCGAACTGCTCGTCACCACCGTCCCGGTGCGGCAGCTGCTCATCGGCAAGATCGCCGGGAACGGGTTGCTCGCGTTCTGCCAGGTGCTCCTGCTCGTGGGGGCCGGGGTGGGCGCCCTGGCCGTCGCCCAGCCGGACCTGCTGTCCTCGATCCCCGGGATCCCGACGGCCGCCGGCTGGTTCCTCGTCTTCTTCGTCTTCGGGTTCGCGATGCTGTCGTGCCTGTGGGCCGCCGCCGGCGCGATGGCGAGCCGGCTCGAGGACCTGCAGTCGACGGCGACGCCGGTGCAGATGTTCGTCATGCTGCCGTTCTTCGCGACGTTCTTCACCAACGACCCGGGGACGCTGCAGACCGTCTTCAGCTACGTCCCGCTGACGTCCCCGATGGTCATGCCGAAGCGGGTCGTCCAGGGCGACGTTGCGCTGTGGGAACCGCTCGTCTCGCTCGGCATCATCGCGCTGACCGCCGTCCTGTTCGTCAGCATCGCCCGCCGGTTGTACGAGAACAGCCTGCTGCAGACGGGACGCTCCCTCGGGCTGAGGTCCGCGTGGCGGAAGGTGGCCTGACACCTGGGAGGATCGGCAGGTGCCGGAGCAGCAGGGGGAGCAGGTCGAGCAGCGGGTCGTCGGCGTCGGGCCCTGGGAGGGACGGTGGCCCGACGACCCGCGGTTCGACCCGGAGCTGCTCGCCGAGGGCGACCGCCGCAACGTCGTCGACGAGTACCGCTACTGGTCGAACGCCGCGATCGTCGCCGACCTCGACACGCGCCGGAACCCGCTGCACGTCGCGGTGGAGAACTGGCAGCACGACGCCAACATCGGCTCGGTCGTGCGGACGGCGAACGCCGTCAACGCCGCGGGCGCGCACGTCGTGGGCCACCGCCGCTGGAACCGCCGCGGCGCGATGGTCACCGACCGGTACCTGTCGGTCCACCACCACGAGGACGTCGCGGCGTTGGCCGCGTGGGCGGCGGAGCGCGGCCTGCCCGTCGTCGGCATCGACAACGTCGAGGGGTCGGTGCCGTTGGAGACCTACGACCTGCCGCGCGAGTGCGTGCTGCTCTTCGGCCAGGAGGGCCCAGGGCTCACCGACGAGGCCGTCGCCCACTGCGTCGACGTGCTGGCCATCGCCCAGTTCGGGTCCACCCGGTCCATCAACGTCGGGGCCGCGGCGGCCGTCGCGATGCACGCGTGGGTGCGGCGGCACGTGTTCGGGCAACAACCCTGACCGCTGGGTGCCCCGGCCCGCGCCGGGAGGCCCCAGGTGGCGCGCAGCTGGGTCAGGAGCGGGCAGCGGTCACGGGACGCCAGGCCGCCGTCGTCCCGCGTCGTCTGGGCCCCGTGACGTTCGCGGGCGGTCTCGCGGGACCAGGCGGGCTGGTGGTCAGACCATCCGACGCCCTGCGGCCTCGGGCGGGCGAGGACGGTCCTCCCGGTGGGCGCGCACGGCCAGGATCGCGCAGTCGTCCTCCGGTGAGTCCCCGACCAGGTCGACCACGACGCGGTCCAGCAGTTCCTCCACCGAGAGGTCGCGGCACGAGCTCAAGACCCGGCGCAGGTCGTCGATGCCGTCCTCGAGGCTGCGGCCGCGGTGCTCGATGAGGCCGTCGGTGTACAGCAGCACCGTCGACCCCGGTGGCAGCGCCACGAGGTGGTCGCTGCGCTCGGCGTCCGGCAGGAGTCCGATGAGCATCTCCGCTTCGCTGGTGAGCACCTGCGTGGACCCGTCAGCCAGCAGCAGCAGGGGCGGCGGGTGCCCGGCATTGGTCCACCGCAGTCGACGGACCCTCCGTCCACCGGCGGCACCGGCCTCCGAGGTGTCGGCGGGGACCTGCTCGATCCGGCCCAGGACGAGCGTGGCCAGGCCGTCGACGCCCAAGCCGGCCAGAGCCCGGTCCAGACGGGTCACCACCTGGGCGGGGGGTTCGTCGCGGTCGTAGGCGAACGCTCTGAGCAGTCCGCGCATCTGCCCCATGTGGGCGGCCGCGGCCATGTCGTGACCGGTGACGTCGCCGATGACCAGCACCGTGGACCCGTCCCGCTGGACGACGGCGTCGTACCAGTCCCCACCCACGTGCTCGCCGGCCGCGGCAGGCACGTAGCGGGACCGGAGTTCGAGGTGGTCCGGTTCGGGCAGCCGGGTCAGGAGGGACCGTTGGAGCACCTCGGCGGCGCTCCTGCGTTCCGCGGCCAGCACCGCGCGCTGGACGGCCTGTGCCGTGTACCGGGCCAGTGCTCGCAGCGCTGCTCGGTGGCGACTGGAGAAGGCACGGGGTTCGGCCCAGGACAGGAAGACCGCCCCGATGACCTCGCCGGCGCTGACGAGGGCCAGGCTCGCGCTGGCTCCCACCGTTGCGGGCCCGACGTGCACGGCGGTCACGGGGTCCGCTGCCCGCGACGCGGTGCCGTCGCCGGAGAACACCGCCGCTCGCTGGCGCACCGCCTGGGCCGGAGGGACGTCGTCGCCCCAGCCGATGCGCGACCACACCCCGTCCGTGGTGGCAGGAGCGGCGGCGGACCTCACGAGGTCCAGCCGGGTGCGGGCGGCATCGGCCAGCAGCAGACCGCTGCCGGTCGCGCCCAGTTCGACGGTCACGACGTCGGCGATGGTGGCGGCGACCTCCGCCACGGTGGTCGTCGCCGTCAGGGCCTCGGACAAGGTCAGCAGGAGTCGCCCTGAGCGGTCGGCGTCCTCGGCGGCGGTCTGCGCCTGGCGGGCGGCGTCCAGGCGTTCGTCGGTGTCTCGTCGTTCCCGGGCGCGCTCGTGCCGGGCGAGGACGTGAGCGGTGACGTCGCTCTGCAGGCTGATCCGGTGAGCGGGGGCGCCGTCGTCGTCCAGGACGGGGAGGACGGTGAGGTGGTCGTAGAACGCCGACCCGTCGCGACGGTGGGCCAGCAACGTCTCGCGGATCCCCTCGGCGGCGGGTGCCTCAGCGGGTACTGCCCCACGGGACGTCCGGACGAGGTCGCCACGGAGTCGGGCCAGGGCGTGCGCGTCCGTGTCGGGGCCGGCCCAGAACAGCAGGTCGCGGCCGACGGCCTCGGAGGGGGTGTAGCCGGTCAGCTGGGTGAAGGTGGACGAGACCCACAGCAGCGGGTCCCCGTCGACGGTGGGGTCGGAGAGGGTCAGGGCCAGGCCGCTGGACAGGACCGAACCGTGGTCGCGGTCGCCCCCTGCCGTGGTCCCGTAGGCGTCCGGGAGGTCGACGGGCACGAGGACGAGCAGGGACCGGGTCTGCAGTGGCGGCGGTGCGCCGTGCAGCGGCGCACCGGTCGCCCACAGGGCCTCACCTGCGTGGGCAGCGACACGGTGCAGGAGGGCCGTGGTCTGCTGCCCGGGCTCAGGACCACCCGCGGCCACGCGCAGCAACGAGGTGCCGTCCTGGCCGTCGAGTCCGCCCGGGGAGACCACCAGACCCGCTGCGTGGGACCAGTCCTCCACGGCCGCCGGGAGGAGCAGACCCGGGGCCAGCCGGCGGGCCACGTCGTTGCCGGACAGCACCTGCTCGGAGACGACGTCGACGACGAGCAGTGCCACCGGGCCCTCGCGGGCGACCACCGGCAGATCCAGTCGACCCGGCATCCCCACGGCCCCGTCCACCGGCCTGCTGTCGGCGTCCTCGCCCTTCCCGGGCCACTGGCGCACCAGCCCAGACTAGTCACCCGGCGACCGACCGGCCGGCGTCGGCGGCTCTGCCGGGAGAGGCCGACGTCCCGGCGTCTCGACGGGCCACGCGGGCGCCGGTGCCGCACACTGGTGGGACACGAGCCGTGAGCACCACCCGGTGGGTCAGAGCGTGGCCGGGAAGGCATCGTGACCAGCAGGCGTGCGCGCGTCGTCATGACGTCGCCAGGAGCACCCGTGACCGACCCCACCGTCACCATCGTCGTCTCCCGCGTCCTGCGGGGCCGGAGCTGGGCCGAGCACGAGGCTCGGGTCAGCGCTGATCTGCGTTCCCGGGCCACGGTCAGAGCCGTCGAGGCGGGGCTGTCGCCCGGCGACGTCGGTGACGTCGTCGTCGACGCCGGGGCGGACGGTCTGTGGGCGCGCCTCACGTGCACCGCCACTGCACGTCCGCACCCGCGCGGAGGCGCCGGAGCGAGTCCCGAGGAGTGAGCTGACGGAGGACGTCCGCCAGCCCCGCGATGCCGGTCGACTCCTGACCCGGCCACCCGCTGGTCGACGGGGGCTGGGACTGCGAGAGCACCGGACCCGGCGGACCACCGCACCGGGGTGTGGCTGGTTCCTGGTCCCCGGCCCTGGCCGGCGTCCACGTCCCGGCGGCCCCGGAGCCGGACGGGTCCTCGGGCCGCACGTGCGTCGGTGGGAACACCTGCCGACGAGGAGAACGAACACCAGCGAACGGGGACAGCACGATGGAGCTGCACAGCAGTACGCGAGGGAACGAACGGATCGTCGTCGTCGAGGGGGTCGTCGGCGCCGCGGAGGTGCCGGAGTTGCTCGCCGAGTTGCTGGCCGCGGTGCAGGACGGCGGCGGACACGACGTGCTGCTGGACGTGAGGGGGGTTTCCTCGTTCGCGGACGAGGCGCTGACGGCCTTGACCGCAGGGAGGTCTCGTGCCAAGTCGTTGCGCCACCGGATCGTGGTCGTCGACGGCAGGAACGGTGAGACGGCGAAGAGCTTGCGCCGCAGCGGACAGGTCTTCCGCTTCCCCGTCCACCCCGACGCCGGGAGTGCCAGTGCCGCTCTGGAGGCCGACCGGGTTTCGTTGGCCGCGACGAACCCCCTGCAGGTGGCGGACGGGCCCGCTGCGACGACGGTGCGAGCGCTGCGTGGGGGAGGACCGCTGTGAGGCTCCTCTGTGCGGAGCACCTCGCGGCCGACGGTTCCGAACTCGACGCGGTGACCGTCTGGGCCGGTCGCGCTGTCTGCCGGGAGTGCCTGACCAGCCTCAGCGACAGGTCGACGACCGACGCGTGGGACCTCGAGGAAACTCGCGCACGAGACGAGCGGCGCCCGGTGGACGACCTGCGTCGGTTCCCCCGCCCGGACCGCTGACCACGGGACGGGGCGGTCCAGGTCGAAAGGGGGCGATGGTGTTCCCGGGCTGAGCGTGGTGTGATGGACCTGCTCAGGGGTACATCGAGAGCCGTCGATGCGTGCTTGGACGTCAGACCGGTGCGCGGTACGACCGTCGCGTGCTGGTGCCGGCACCGTGACGAAGGGTTCTCCCGTGTCCTCACCCCTCGTCGTGGAAGCCCCTGAGGGCGAGGACGACGGCCCGACGGCGACGGTGGACACGGTCGGATCCAGCAGCGACCCGGTCAAGGACTACCTGAGGCTCATCGCCAGGGTCGCTCTCCTCACCGCCGATCAGGAAGTGGACCTCTCCCAACGCATCGAAGTCGGCCTGTTCGCAGATCAGAAGCTCTTGGCGGGTGACGAGCTGGACCCGGTCCTCGCGCGCGAGTTGCGGTGGATCAGCCAGGACGGCCGTCGGGCCAAGAACCACCTCGTCGAGGCCAACCTGCGCCTGGTGGTCTCGCTCGCGAAGCGGTACACGGGTCGGGGGATGCTCTTCCTGGACCTCATCCAGGAGGGAAACCTGGGGCTGGTGCGAGCCGTCGAGAAGTTCGACCACGCCCGGGGTTTCAAGTTCTCGACGTACGCGACGTGGTGGATCCGGCAGGCCATCACGCGGGCCATGGCGGACCAGGCGCGGACAGTCCGCCTCCCGGCGCACGTGGTGGAACTCATCAACCGGCTGGCACGCCTGCGGCGGCAAGTGCTGCAGGACCTCGGTCGCGAGGCCACGGTGGACGAGCTCGCCGAGGGGCTCGGCACGACTCCGGAGAAGGTCGCCGACCTCCAGAAGCACGGACGTGACACGATCTCGCTGCACACCCAGCTGGGGCAGGACGGGACCTCGGAGTTGGGTGACCTCATCGAGGACGTCCACGCCGTCGATGCCTTGGCTTCGGTCACCTTCACCCTCTTGCAGGAGCAGGTGCGCTCCGTCCTGGACACGCTGTCCGAGCGCGAGGCCGGCGTCGTCTCGATGCGCTTCGGCCTCACCACGGCTCGGCCGATGACCCTCGACGAGATCGGCAGGATCTACGGCGTCACGCGTGAGCGGATCCGGCAGATCGAGTCCAAGACGATGTCCAAGCTGCGTCACCCCTCGCGTTCCAGCGTGTTGCGCGACTACCTGGAGTGAGTCGACGCCGGCGGACGTCCTCCTGCGAGCTGGACGTCACCGCGCGAGACCCCGCTCGGCTCCGCGGGGGCTGGACGACGAACGCCCCGGGTCCGGCCGAGGCCGGACCCGGGGCGGGTCACGTCTGCGGGCCGTCGGGCCCGGGGGTGCGTCAGGGCAGGAGGAGGACCTGGCCGACGCGGATGTGCGCGGGGTTGTCACCGATGGCGGCGCGGTTGGCGTTCCACACGGCCACGTAGCCGCCGGCCACGCCGTTGTTGACGGCGATCCGGTACAGCGTGTCGCCGGGGGCGACGACGTGGGTGCGGGCGCTCGCCGGAGCGGACTCGACGACCGGCGCGGGGGCCGGCGCCGGGGCGGGAGCCGGAGCGGGGGCCGGGGCGGGGTGCAGCAGCGCCGCCTCCATGCCGACCGGGTCGGCCGCACCGCTCAGGCCGAGCTTGCGGGAGCAGGACGGCCAGGCGCGCCAGCCCTGCTTGGCCAGCACGCGCTCGGCGACGACGATCTGCTGCTCGCGGGAGGCCAGGTCCGCACGGGGGGCGAACTGCCCGCCGCCGAAGCCGGTCCAGGTGCGGGCGCTGAACTGGACGCCGCCGTAGTAGCCGTTGCCGGTGTTGATGTGCCAGTTGCCGGTCGACTCGCACTGCGCGAGGCGGTCCCACTCCTGCACGGGGGCCGCGGAGGCGCTGGAGACCGGGGCGAGCAGCGCCGCGCCGGCGGCACCGGCCGCGGCGGTCGCGAGCAGGCCACGACGGACGAGCTTGGTGTTGCTGGGCGCGCGGTGGCGCGCGGGGGCACGACGGATCGCAGACATGTGACCTCCAACGCCTACGAGGTCAGCTGTCGGGTTCGGGTCGAAGGTGGTTTGACCCGGCCGCGCGGGCGCGGCTTCACCCCGAGGACTCCCGCCGGGGCGGTCATCCGAGGAACGTGTGGGTCCCCCGCTCCTGCCCACGGGCTCTGCTTCCGGCGCGGTGGGCAGGACTCGGCGTTCCGCGGCCGTGTTCCCGAGGAACCCCGGGAACGTCCTGACGGTAACAAGTCAGCGGTCCGACGTACACCGTCCCGCGACCTGACCGTGACCTGCGTCCTCGCAGGTGAGCGGCCCGCTGGGCCCGCGCGTGACGCAGATCACGCGCGACGACCCGGGGTCAGCTGTTCGCGAACAGCTTCGCGACGGCTTCCTCGATGCGGGTGGTGAAGTCGCCGGCGCGTTCGCCCTCGCGACCGTGGAGGGGTTCGCCGAAGGTGACGTGGATGTCCGGACGGCCCTTCACGGGCCAGTTCTTCTTCGGGGGCATGGCCTCGAACGTGCCGCGCAGCGCGATCGGCACGACGGGCACGCCGGCGTCGAGCGCGAGGTAGGCCGCCCCCTTCTTGAAGGGCCGCATCTCGCCCGTGTAGCTGCGCCCGCCCTCGGCGAAGATCACCAGGCTCCAGCCGTCCGCCAGCAGCTGCGAGGACGGGTTCGGGCCCCGCCCGCCGCGCCGTTCCAGGGGGTAGGTGCCGATGACGAGGCCCGAGGGCGCCGCACGCCACCAGACGTCGAAGAAGTAGTCCGCGGCCGCGGCGATGGCCACTCGACGCCGTCGACGAGCCCCGAGCGCCTCGAGGATGACGGGCGCGTCGAGGTGGGAAGAGTGGTTGGCGACCAGGACGGCCGCGGTCCCGAGCCGGTCCAGCGCCTCGACGTTGTGCACGTGGATGCGCACCTGGGACTTCATGAGCGGGGTCATCAGACCGCGCTGCAGGGTGGCGCGGACGGCCGTGGCCGGCCCCGAGCGCACCCAGTCGTTGCGGTGGACCGAGCGGCCGCCCTCGTCGGGCTCGGACGGTCCGGTCGAGTGCCTGCGCAGCAACGGCAGTGCGCGCACGATCCGGGTCGGTCGCGGGATCCCCATCAGCCTCGCCATCCTTCGGTCCTCGACACACCGGCGGTCACTGGCGGTGCGGAGTTCACAGGGGGCATCCTGCCACGGCCCCCGCCCGGGGGCCGGTCCACCACCACGCGTCCAGCGCTCAGTCCGTGCCCGCCAGCACCTGCTGGGGGACCCGCAGCCGGCGGGTCGGCGACGAGGCCGCCCAGTCGGCCACCGGCCAGCGGGACGCGCGCGCCACGCGGAACAGCGGGACGTCGGGGGAGACCGCGCTCGGGTTGCCGACGGTCTTCAGCAGCGGGATGTCGACGTGGGAGTCGGCGTAGGCGTAGCTGGCGGCCAGGTTGGCCCCCTCCACCTCGGCGTACCGGCGCAGCCAGGCGGCGCGGGCCTCACCGACGAGGGGCGGGGACGTGAGGAACCCGTTGGCGACGCGGTGGCCGTCCTGCACCACCTCGTCGAGCTCGGTGCAGACGACCTCGTCGAAGAGCCCCTCCAGCGGGCGGGTCACCTGGCGGACGTCCCCGGTCATGAGGATCGTCCGGTGCCCGGCGTCGCGGTGGGCCTGGATGCGGCGCAGCGCGTCCGAGGACACCTGCTGCAGGAACGAGGGGGCGAAGACGTCGTCGACGTACGCCTCGAGGGCGTCGAGGTCCACGCCCGCGTACCCGCGGAACAAGGCCCGCAGGAAGCTGCCGCGGTCCCGGCGCTCGGCCGCGATCCACCCCGGCAGGTGACGCATGATCCGGCCGAACTCCGCGATGCGGGCGGGGGCGTCCAGGGAGGAGAGCCGCAGCGTCAGGTACGTGTCGACGACCGTGCCCGGCAGCAGCGTCCCGGCGAGGTCGAAGACGGCCAGGACGGGTGCGGACCCCTCGGTCGCGGGGCGCAGCTCGCGCGGCCCGCTGGCGGCGGCCTGCGTGCGACGGCGGCGGATCTCGTCGTACTTGCGCATCTGCGCCGTGACGCTCGGGCAGTGCGACTCGAGCCAGTAGTGGTCCCAGTCGACCTCGGAGGTGTCGAAGCCCCACATCTCGACGTCGGCCGGGTCCAGGGACCGGTGCAGCGCCAGGGTCCGGTCGTCGACGAAGCGCAGCTCGGCCTCGGTGTACGCCTTGTACAGGTCCATGTACCGGCGGGCGAACTCGACCTGGCCCTGGGCCTTGTCGAGCTTGCGCGAGACCTCGCGCACCTTCGCCGACCGCGGGGCGAGCGCCAGGACGCGGTTGCCCGCGCTCGTCAGCAGTTCGCCGACGCGCACCTTGCGCTCGACGGCGCGGCCGCCGGGGAAGTCCCACGTCGGCATGACGGCGGGGGAGGAGTCGAAGGGGTGCTTGGTGAAGTACTCGCGGATGAACTCGTACACGTCGCGGAACGTCAGCGGGTTCCGGCTGCCCGAGCTCACGTGGTAGTACGCCGGTTGCGACAGCGGAGGCGGCGTCGCGGCGGCCACGACGATCGCGTTGACCACGTGGTCGATCGGCACGACGTCGATGACGGAGTCGGGGGCCGCCGGGAACTCGGTGAGCTCGCCGCGGCCGTAGGCCAGGATGATCGGCTCGGCCATCTTGAAGCCCTCGATCCACCCCGGGTGAGGGTGCTTGACCGCGGACTCCACGATGCTCGGGCGCAGGATCGTCGTGGGGATGACGGGTGCCGCGATCTCCTCGACGAGCCGCTCGCCCATCGCCTTGGTGAACGTGTAGCAGTCGGTCCAGCCGAGCGTCCTGGCGCGCTCCTTCCCGGCGGCCTTCTGCTGGGCGGTGACCCACGCGACGCGGCGTTCCTCGGCGCCGGCGGCCACGCTGAGCGGGCCCGCCCGGCCGTGGTCGCGCTCGGCGGCGCGCAGGAACTCCTTCAGGCGGCCCTCGAGGCGGGAGTCCTCCTCGATGCGGGCGGCCAGCCGCAGCCCGGACTCCGTCTCGGTGCGCCAGTCGACCTGGTGCTCCACGGCCCGCTCGGGGACGGCGCCGCGCCGGCGGCCGCCGACGTAGGCGGTCGAGACGTGGACGTAGTGGACGGCACGGCCACCGCGCTCGCCGGCCTCCAGCGTGCGCTCGACGAGCGCGCGGGTCCCCGTGACGTTCGTGGTGAAGGCGTCCTGGATGAGCGGGTCGAACGAGACGTCCCCGGCGCAGTGCACGACGACGTCGATGTCCGACGGCAGCTCGGGCACGTTCGACAGGTCGCCCTCGAGCGCCTCGACGCGCGTCTTCAGCAGGTCGTCGGCCTCGCCCGCGGCGCGGAAGATCGGCTTGCGCAGCACCGAGCGGAGGCGGTCCTCGCCACTCTGACCGGGCTTGGGACGCACCAGCGCGACGGCGGTCGTGGAGGGCAGGTCGACGAGCAGGCGCTGCAGCAGCGCCTCACCGATGAAGCCCGTCACCCCGGTCAGGAGGAACCGCTTGCCGTCGAGATGCTCAGCCAATCGCACGCGGAGGATCCTGCCACGGATGCGACCCCCCTCCGCGCGTGCGCGTCCGGTCCGGCGTGCGTCCGCGCCGGCCCACCGCGCCTGTGCCAGGCTCAGCAGGTCCACAGGACGCTCGACCGCGAGGAGGCGGCGATGAGCCGGTTGCAGTCCGATGCCCTCGAGGTGACGCGCAGGCGTCCCTCGCCCCGTTCCGTCGTCGTCTGGACGGCCGTCGCCGTCGTCGGCGCGCTGTGCTGGACGGTGCTGGCGCTCTCGCGCGGGGAGTCCGTCAACGCCCTCTGGGTGCTGTTCGCGGCGCTCGCCTCGTACGCCATCGCCTACCGCTTCTACTCGCGGTTCATCACCTACCGCGTCCTGCGGGCCGACGACCGGCGGGCCACCCCCGCGGAGAAGTACGAGAACGGCGTCGACTTCGAGGTCACCGACCGGCGCGTCCTGTTCGGGCACCACTTCGCCGCCATCGCCGGCGCCGGCCCGCTCGTCGGCCCCGTCCTGGCCGCCCAGATGGGCTACCTGCCCGGCACCATCTGGATCGTCGTCGGAGTGATCTTCGCCGGCGCCGTCCAGGACCTCACGGTGCTGTTCTTCTCGATGCGCCGCGGCGGCAAGAGCCTGGGGCAGATGGTCCGCGAGGAGATCGGCGTCGTCGGCGGGATCGCCGCGCTCATCGCCGTCTTCGCCATCATGATCATCATCCTGGCGGTGCTCGCGCTCATCGTCGTCAACGCGCTCGCGGAGTCGCCGTGGGGCGTCTTCTCCATCGCCCTCACCATCCCCATCGCCCTGTTCATGGGCGTCTACCTGCGCTTCCTGCGACCGGGCCGGGTGCTGGAGGCCACCGCGCTCGGTGTCGTGCTCCTCCTGCTGGCCATCGTCGGCGGCGGGTACGTCGAGAGCTGGGGGCTGGCGGAGTCGCTGACCCTCTCGCCCGAGACGCTCGTGGTGGCCCTCGTCGTCTACGGGTTCGTCGCCTCGGTCCTGCCCGTCTGGCTCCTGCTGACCCCGCGCGACTACCTCTCCACCTTCATGAAGGTCGGCGTCATCGCCCTGCTCGCCGTCAGCCTCGTCGTGGCGCGGCCGGTGCTGGCCAACGACGCGGTCACGTCCTTCGCCCGGGAGGGGAACGGGCCCGTCTTCGCCGGGTCGCTGTTCCCGTTCGTGTTCATCACCATCGCCTGCGGCGCGCTGTCCGGGTTCCACGCCCTCATCTCCTCCGGCACGACGCCGAAGATGGTGGCCAAGGAACGGCAGGTCCGGCTCATCGGCTACGGCGGCATGCTCATGGAGAGCTTCGTCGCCATCAGCGCGCTCATCGCGGCCTCCGTCATCGACCAGGGCCTCTACTACGCGGTGAACTCCCCGGCCGGGGCGACGGGCGGCACCGTCGAGACGGCGGCGAGCTTCGTCTCCGGGCTCGGGTTCACGGCGACTCCCGAGTCGCTCGCGGCCGCCGCGCAGGCCGTCGGCGAGGAGTCCGTCGTCTCCCGCACCGGCGGTGCCCCGGCGCTCGCCCTCGGCATCTCGCAGGTCTTCCACGAGGCGTTCGGCGGTGGGCTGCAGGCCTTCTGGTACCACTTCGCGATCATGTTCGAGGCGCTGTTCATCCTCACCGCCGTCGACGCCGGCACCCGCGTCGGACGGTTCATGCTCCAGGACACCCTCGGCAACGTCTGGAAGAAGTTCGGCGACCTGTCCTGGCGGCCCGGCAACGTCATCGCCAGCGCCGTCGTCGTCGGCGCGTGGGGGTACTTCCTCTACACCGGCGTCACCGACCCCCTGGGCGGCATCAACCAGCTGTTCCCGCTGTTCGGCATCGCCAACCAGCTGCTCGCCGCCATCGCCCTGACCCTCGTGACGACGTTGCTCGTCAAGCACGGACGGGTCCGGTACGCGTGGGTCACGGCCGTGCCCCTCGTCTGGGACCTCGTCGTCACGATGACGGCCAGCTACCAGAAGGTGTTCTCGGACAACCCGGCCATCGGGTACTTCGCCCAGCGCGCCAAGTACGCCGACGCCCTCGCCGCGGGGGAGGTCCTGGCCCCGGCCAAGGACGCCGCGCAGATGCAGCAGGTCGTCACGAACTCGACCGTCAACGGCGTCCTGCAGTCGCTGTTCGCCCTCCTCGTCGTCGTCGTGGCGGCCAACGCGGCTGTCGTCATCGTCCGGGCCCTGCGCGCCGGGCAGCTGCCGACGACGGAGGAACCGGCCGTGCCGTCCGCGCTGGTCGAACCGGCGGGGATCGTCGTCACGGCGCGGGAGCGGGCCGAGCTCGACGCCCTGCGCGCCGAGATCGGCGCGGAGCGGTGACCCGGCTGCTGCCCCGCGTGCGGGCGGGACTGCGCTGGGCCCGCCGGCAGGTCGACGGCGAGGACCGGTGGGAGGCGCACCTGCTCCGGTGCGCCGCGCACGGTCACCCGCCGGGCAGTCGGGCCGAGTTCGAGCGCCGCCGTGCCGACGCCAAGGCGGCCGTGCCCGGCGGTCGGTGCTGCTGAGCTCCCGGCGGGGTGAACCGAACCCGGCGCCACCTCGTTCTCCCGGCGGAGACCCCCTCCGACGCCGACCTGAGACGGAGCTGAGACGTCGTGCTCGACAGCAGGAGGACGAAGCGACACGATCGAAGCGTGAGCACCGCGCAACAGTCCGTGAAGCACTCCCGGTACCGGGTCACCGTCGTGGCGCACCGGCGCTTCGCGGCGGGCAGGCCCCGCGGGTTGCCGTCCGGCCTGGAGCACGTCGTGGTCCTGCGGGCCGAGACACCGGCCCTCGCCCGCGACACCGCCCTCGTCCACCTGCACGCCGAGGCGGCGCTCGCCGACGCGGTCCTCGGGGTGGACGCCGTCCTGGTCGAACGGCTGCGGCTGGGCCGCGTCGCGGTGCGGGAGCTCGACAGCCGGCGCGCGCTCGTCGTCGGCTGAGCAGCCGTGGTCGAGATGTCCCGGGCCGAGTTCGAGGAGGCCGTCGCGGACGCGCTCGACCGGATCCCCGCCGAACTGGCCCGGGCGATGGACAACGTGGTCGTCCTCGTCGAGGACGACCCGCCGGAGGGTTTCGAGCCCGACCTGCTGGGGCTGTACGAGGGGACACCGCTGACCGAGCGGGACGGCTGGTGGGCTGCGGGCGCCCTGCCCGACCGCATCACGGTGTTCCGTCGTCCGACGCTCGCGATCGCCCGCGACCGGGAGGAGGTCGTCGCCGAGGTGGGGGTCACCGTCGTGCACGAGATCGCGCACCACTTCGGCATCGACGACGCCCGGTTGCACGAGCTGGGCTGGGCCTGAGGGCTACCGCTTCCGGGTGCTCGCCTTCGCGGCGTTGTGGGCGATGGCGGCGCGGACCAGGTCGGCGAAACCCTCCTCGTCGAGGGCGTCCCCCTCGGCGAACTCCACGGACCGGCGCTGGTTCCCGCCCAGTTCGCCGTTGAACAGCCCCTTCGGGTCCTCCAGCGAGGCGCCCCACAGGAACCCCATCTTCACCTTGCTCTTGAACACCCCGCCCACGATGAACGTGCCGTGCCGCGACCACACGGGCGCACCCATGTACTTCCACTCCTCGACGATGCCGTCGTCGACGGCGAGGATCGTCCGCCGGCACGCGGCGAGCACCTCGCCCCGCCAGTCGGGGTGCTTCGCCACCAGGTCGTCGACGTGCTGGGAGGCGGTCAGGTCGGCGTCGGCCACGCGCCGAGGCTACCCGGAATCAGCGGCGCGGCGCGGGGGTTGTGGGATCCGTGAACATCGACCTGCTGAGCTTCGAGATGGCCCGCGACGCCTTCGACGAGCGCCGGTTCACCGACGCCGTCCGGTCGCTGGAACCCCTGGTCCGCCGGCACCCCGACGACCGGTCGCTGCGCGAACTGCTGGCCCGCAGCTACTTCGGTGCGGCGATGCTGGGCAAGGCCGAGGAGCAGGCGCGGGACCTGGTGCGTCGCAGCCCGTCCGACGCCTTCGCCCACCTGCTGCTGTCGCGCGCCCTGGAACGGCAGAGCCGGCACGACGAGGCCCGTGGCCACCGCGTGATGGCCCACGTCCTCGGCGCGGAGGTCTGAGGGACCTCCTCAGACCAGGTCGACGAGGTCGCCGATCCCGTCGACCACCTGGTGCGGCTGGAACGGGAACCGGCGCACCTGGTCGCGCTTGGTCGAGCCGGTGAGGACGAGGAACGTCCGCAACCCGGCCTCGATGCCCGCGACCACGTCGGTGTCCATGCGGTCGCCGATCATGGCGGTCGTCTCCGAGTGCGCCTCGATCCGGTTCATCGCCGAGCGGAACATCATCGGGTTGGGTTTGCCGACGAAGTACGGCTCGGCACCCGTCGCCCGCGTGATGAGCGCCGCCACGGACCCCGTCGCCGGCAGCGACCCCTCCTTGGAGGGGCCGGTGGCGTCGGGGTTCGTGGCGATGAACCGGGCGCCCTTCTCGACGAGGCGGATGGCCTTGGTGATGGCCTCGAACGAGTAGGTGCGCGTCTCGCCGAGGACGACGTAGTCGGGGTCGGTGTCCGTCATCGTGTAGCCCGCCTCGTAGAGGGCGGTGGTGAGCCCGGACTCGCCGATGACGTAGGCGGAACCGCCGGGCATCTGCCGCGCGAGGAAGTCGGCCGTCGCCAGCGCCGACGTCCAGATGTTCTCCTCCGGCACCTCGATGCCGCTGCGCGACAGGCGTGCGGCGAGGTCGCGCGGGGTGAAGATCGAGTTGTTCGTCAGCACGAGGAACCGGCGGCTGGCGTCGGCCAGCCGCTGCAGGAACTCGGCCGCACCGGGCAGGGCGTGCTCCTCGTGCACGAGGACGCCGTCCATGTCGGTCAGCCAGCACTCGATGCCGTTCGCGTCGCTCATCTCGTTGCCCTCCACGCCTCCACCCTGGGTCCTCGTCGTCGTCCTCGCGCGCCCGAGCGGGCCCCTCAGTCCGAGAGGCCGCCCAGGACGGCCGCCGACCCGGAGAGGCCGAGCCGGGTGGCGCCGGCGTCGAGCAGCGCGAGCGCCAGCTCGGTCGTCCGGATGCCGCCGCTGGCCTTGATGCCGAGCCGCCCGCCGACCGCCGCGTCCATGACCTCCACCGCGTGCACGGTCGCCCCGCCCGCCGGGTGGAAGCCTGTGGACGTCTTGACGAAGTCGGCGCCCGCCGCCTCGGCCGCGCGGCACACCGCGGTGAGCACGTCGTCGGGCAGGGCCGCGGACTCGACGATGACCTTGAGGACCGTCGGGGCCGGCGCGGCCGTGCGCACGGCGGCGATGTCGTCGCGGACGGCGTCGAGGTCCCCGGCCAGGGCCGCGCCCACGTCGATGACCATGTCCACCTCGTCCGCACCGTCCTGCACGGCCGCGGCGGCCTCGGCCGCCTTCACGGCGCTGGTGTGCTTGCCGGAGGGGAACCCGCAGACGGTCGCCACGACGAGGTCGCCGGTGTCCGCCAGCGGCAGCATCGTCGGGGAGACGCACACGGCGAGGACGCCCAGCTCGCGGGCGTCGGCGACGAGGGCCGCGGCGTCCGCGGGGGTCGCCTCCGGCTTCAGGAGCGTGTGGTCGACGAGGCGGGCGACGTCGGAACGGGTGCGTGGGCTCACGCGGCGAGTCTGCCACCCGGGCGGGCGCGTGCCCGGTCGGTGTCGGGCCCGACGGTTAGGCTCGCCCCGTGGTGAGCATCCCCGGTCTGAAGTCCGCGTCCCGTTCCGCGTCGCCGTCCGCCGGCGGGGCCGAGCGCCGGACGGAGCGCCTCACCGGCTGGGGTCGCACGGCCCCGACGACGGCGACGGTGCTGCACACCGCCGACCTCGACGTCATCTCCGAGGCGGTCCGCACGTCCGGCCCGCGCGGGGTCATCGCCCGCGGCCTGGGCCGCTCCTACGGGGACCCCGCGCAGAACGCCGGTGGGCTCGTCGTCGACATGACCGCGCTGGACCGCATCCACGACATCGACGTCGACGCGGCCGTCGCCGACGTCGACGCGGGCTGCTCCCTCGACAAGCTGCTGCGGGCCGTCGTCCCCCACGGGCTGTGGGTGCCCGTCCTGCCCGGCACCCGGCAGGTCACCGTCGGCGGGGCGATCGGCGCCGACATCCACGGCGGCAACCACCACACCCAGGGCACCTTCACCCGCCACGTGCTGTCCCTGGACCTGCTGACCGCCGACGGGCAGATCCGGACGCTGACGCCGGACGGCCCGGACCGTGAGCTCTTCCTCGCCACGACGGGCGGCATGGGCCTGACGGGGATCGTCCTGCGCGCCAGGATCCGCCTCGACCGCGTCGAGACGTCCTACTTCATCGCCGACGTCGAGCAGGCCACCGACTTCGACGACATGCTCGAGCGGCTGCAGCACAACGACGAGAACTACACGTACTCCAAGACGTGGTTCGACTCGGTGACCAAGGGCGCGCACATGGGCCGCGGGTTCCTGCTGCGCGGCTCGTCGGCGAAGCTGTCGGACCTGCCGCCGGAACTGCGCAAGGACCCGCTGAAGTTCGACGCGCCGCAGCTCGCGACCTTCCCGGACGTCTTCCCGCCCGGCATGCTCAACACCCTCACGGCCAAGGCGCTGAACGAGGTCTACTACCGGAAGTCGAAGACCAAGTCCGGTGTCGTGCAGAACATCACGCAGTTCTACCACCTGCTCGACCTGTTCGCGGACTGGAACCGTGCCTACGGCCCGCGGGGGTTCCTGCAGTACCAGTTCGTCGTGCCGTTCGAGCGGGCCGACCTGCTGCGCGCGAGCATGGAGGCCATCGTCGACTCGGGCCACATCTCGGCGCTCAACGTCCTCAAGCGCTTCGGCGACGGCAACGACGCGCCGCTCTCGTTCCCCCAGCGCGGCTACACCCTCGCGGTCGACCTGCCCGTGAAGAAGGGCCTGGACCAGCTCTGCGACCTGCTCGACGAGATGGTCCTCGACGCGGGGGGCCGGCTCTACCTGGCCAAGGACTCGCGCACCACGGCCGACCGGTTCGCCCGGATGTACCCCGAGCTGCCGGCCTGGCGGAAGGTGCGCGACGCGGTGGACCCGGAGCGGAAGTTCGCCTCCGACCAGGCCCGCCGTCTGCAGCTGGTCACCGGCTGAGTCCGGTCGGGGGAGAGCGGTCGCAGGAGGTCAAGCCGGGCTCCCCACCTGCCGACACCCCCCACAGGTCCACTTCGGGGCCGAAGACCGGAAGGCGGTGGTGGCGGTGACCGGCGATCTCGCGCTGGGCCCTGCCGTCGGCCACGCCGCGACGCCCGCCGAGCTGGCCTCGGTGCACGCCGACCTGGAGGCCCTGGACGACCTCGTGGGCCGCGACCCGGCGCAGGCCGCGGCGTGCGCCCGGGACATCGCGGCCCGTGCCGCGCTGTTGGGCGACCACGTCAGCGTCGCGCTCGCCCGGGTCGGGGAGGCCGAAGCCGTCCAGCGCGACGGCGACCCGGCGGGTGCGGCCGACATCGTCACGCGCCTGCTCGGTGAGACCGACGCCACGGGGCGCGGGGCCGAGGCCACCGTCCGCGCCTCGTGGGTCCTGTCCCGCGTCTTCACCGACCTCGGCGACCGTCCGACCGCGCTCGAGCACGCCCTCGACGCCGTCGCGGCCTTCTCCGACGACGTCCCCCAGCGCCTGCGGACCCGGGTCCTGCTCACCGTCGCGGACCTCCTCGACGAGCTTGGGGGCGTCGAGGACGCCCGCACCTGGTACTCCCGGGCCGAGGAGCTCGCGGTCGGGGACGCGGTCCTGCACCTGCGGGTCGTCAACAACCGCGCCTACGGCGAGCTGGACCGCGGGGACGCAGTGAGCGCTCGCCGCGAGCTCGACCTGCTGCTGCGGCTCGGTGAGCAGTACGCGATGCCCCTCAACGCCAACACGCTCGACACCGTCGCGCGGGTCCAGCTGCTGTGCGGTGAGCTCGACGCGGCGGAGGCCTCGGCCCGGGCGGCCGTCGCCACCAGTGCCGCGATGGACGCCAAGAACGCCGACGACGAGCCGGTCTACCTGCTGACCCTCGCGATCGTGCTGCGGTCCAAGGGGGACCCGGCCGCCGCGGCGGAGGTCCTGACCGAGGCCCGGTCGCGCTGCACCGGGGCGGGCTTCCGGACCGTCCGCGCCCAGCTGCTCGCCGAACAGGCCGAGGTGCACGCGGCGCTGGGGGACCACCGCGCCGCCTTCGAGACGCACAAGGAGTTCTACGCGGCCGACCGGGAACTGCTCTCGGAGCAGCGCGAGGCGCAGGCCCGTGCGCGCCAGGCCATGTTCGAGACCGACGTCGCCCGCGCCGAGGCGGCCCGGTACCGCGAGGAGGCCCGGCGCGACGCGCTGACCGGTCTGCGCAACCGCCTGTTCGTCGACGAGAAGCTGCCCGCGCTGGTCGAGGACTTCCACCACGGCGGCCCGTCGGTGAGCGCCGTCCTCTTCGACCTCGACCACTTCAAGTCCGTCAACGACACCTTCTCCCACGAGGCCGGGGACGAGGTGCTGCGGCTGACGGCCGGCATCCTCGAAGCCTGCGTGGCCGAGTGCCCCACCGGGAACGCCTTCGCGGCGCGGCTCGGCGGGGAGGAGTTCGTCGTCGTGGTCACCGGTGGCGGCGACGGCACGGCGGCGGAGCTCGCCGAGCGGGTGCGCCGCACCGTGGCCGGTTTCGACTGGTCCGGTCCCACGCCCGGCCGGGGCATCACCGTGAGCGCGGGGGTGGCCCTCCTGGAGCGGGGTGGCGACAAGACCTCCCTGCTGTCGGCCGCCGACGCCCGCCTCTACGCCGCCAAGGCCGGCGGCCGGAACCAGGTGCGCGCCGGCTGACGCCTCCGTCCCGCGGGGTCCGCCCTCACGGGCGGGCGCCGTGCTCGGCGCGGTGGGTGAGGACGGCGTCCATGTTGGCCTGGGCCCACGTCCGCAGCGCGCCCACCACCCGGTGCAGCGACAGACCGAGCTCGGTGAGTTCGTACGTCACCGTGACCGGCACTGTCGGGGCCACCGTCCGGGTCACGAGGCCGTCGGCCTCCAACGAGCGCAACGTCTGGGTGAGCATCTTCTGGCTGACGCCGGCGAGCAGCCGGGACAGCTGGGAGTAGCGCAGCACCCGGGGACCGGCGGGGGTGCCGCCCTCGTTCGGGGTGGCCTCACCCGCCAGGGCGCACAGGACGAGGGTGACCCACTTGTCCGAGATCCGGTCCAGGAGCTGCCGGCTCGGGCAGACCGCCAGGAAGGCGTCGTAGGCCTGCGCGGGGGTGCGGCCGGTCTGCGTCCCCGCCGTCGTCCTGCTCGCGGTCACGTCTCCTCCTGAGGTCCCTGGTGGTGCGTTGCGCACCCGGAAGTGCCTACTTCCCGATGGAGAGCGGGGGTGTCAGTCTCGTGCACGCCGCACCTGCGGCGCCACCACCCGCTCGCCCCACGACGAAGGACACCCTGTGACCACCACCTCCACGCCCACGACCCTCCCCGGCGGCACCTGGATGCTCGGTGACCGGGAGGTGACCAGGTTCGGCTACGGGGCCATGCAGCTGGCCGGCCCCGGGGTGATGGGTCCGCCGGCCGACCGCGCGGGCGCCCTCGAGGTCCTGCGCGCCGCCGTCGACGCCGGCACCACCCACGTCGACACCTCCGGCGCCTACGGTCCCCACGTCACCAACGAGCTGATCCGCGAGGCCCTGCACCCCTACCCGGCGACGCTCACGATCGCCACCAAGGTGGGCGCGGACCGCGATCCCCAGGGTGGCTGGCCCACCGCGCGGCGGCCCGCGGACCTGCGCCGCCAGGTGCAGGAGAACCTGCGCACCCTCGGCGTGGACACCCTCGACCTGGTGAACCTGCGCATGGGTGACGCCGAGGGGCCCCGGGCCGGCTCCCTCGCGGAGGCGTTCGAGACCCTCGCCCGGCTGCAGCAGGACGGCCTGGTCCGTCACCTCGGGGTCAGCAACGTGACCGCCGAGCAGGTCGCCGAGGCCCGGAGCGTCGCCCCCGTCGTGTGCGTGCAGAACCTGTACAACCTCGCCGTCCGCCACGACGACGACCTCCTCGACGACCTGGCCCGCGACGGGATCGCCTACGTCCCGTTCTTCCCCCTGGGCGGTTTCACACCGCTGCAGTCGCAGGCGCTCTCGGCCGTGGCGCAACGGTCGTCCACCACGCCGATGGCGGTGGCGCTCAGCTGGCTGCTGCAGCGTTCACCGAACGTGCTGCTCATCCCGGGCACGAAGTCCGTCGCCCACCTGCGCGAGAACATCGCCGGAGCGGGCACGGTCCTGTCCGCGCAGGACGTCGCCGAGCTGGACACCATCGGGCGCTGACCGGCCGGAAACCGCTGGAACGGGGCCTGGCCGCCGGGAATGCTGTGTCCGTGCCCGCAACCCTGTCGTACCGCTGGCGTGCCGACGTCGACGACGAGGACCTGCTCGACCTCGTCGCCTCCCACGGCGGCAACCCCGAACCCGGCTGGTGGCCCCGCGTCCGGGCCCACTCGCTGGGCTGGGTCACCGCCCACGACGGCGACGTGCTCGTCGGGTTCGTCAACGTGGCCTGGGACGGGGGTGACCACGCGTTCCTGCTCGACACGAAGACGCGCCCCTCGCACCAGCGGCGGGGCGTCGGCACCGGGCTCGTGCGGCGTGCCGTGCAGGAGGCGACGGCGGCCGGCTGCGAGTGGCTGCACGTCGACTTCCTGCCGGAGCTGGCGCCGTTCTACCTCGCTGCCTGCGGGTTCCGGCCGACCGAGGCCGGGCTCGTGCACCTCACCCCCGGCAGGTCCTGAGGCCGTCAGGCACCGACCACGAGCGGCGGAGAGCCGGCGGGCAGCCGCGCCGCCAGCGGCACCAGGTCGGCGAGCGCGCGGGGAGCGGGGACGACCCCGCGGCCCTCCATCGCGGCGACCTCCGCCGCAGACCACCACCCGAACCCGTGCAGGTCCTCGGCGCGCAACTGCTCCGCGTCGAAGCTCCCCCGCGGTGTGAACTCACCGGGGACGCGGACGAGGAAGACGTCCTCGGACAACCCGTCCCACCCGGGCGCCGCCCACGGCTCCACGACCGTCCGCCGCCACACGTGCGGGCACAGCACGGGGTCCACGTCGAGGCCGACCTCCTCGAGCAGTTCGCGCCGCAGGGCGGCGCGGACGTCCTCGGCGGGTTCGAGGCCGCCGCCGGGGAGGGCCCGGACGGTCACCCCGTCGGGGTGGTGCTCGGCGAGGAGGACTCGCTCGTCCGGGGTGAGGACGAGGGCGCGCGCGGCCCGCCGCAGTCTCATCCGGCCAGGGGGACGGCGGTACCGGTCACGACGATGCCCCCGGTGGGCGGGACGTCGACCGTCAGCAGTCCGGGCCGGCCGACGTGCCGGCCCTGGTGCACGACCACGCGGGCGGGCGGGTCGACCAGACCCAGTGCCCGCAGGTACCCGCCGAGCGCCGCCGCGGCTGACCCCGTCGCCGGGTCCTCGGTCACCGGGCCCACGGGGAACGCGTTGCGGGCCTCGAACACCAGCGGCTCCCGGCGCAGCGCGACGGTCAGCGTCGCCGGCCAGCCGTTGTCGTCCAACAGGCGGCGGGCGCGAGCGGGTTCGAACGTGAACCCGTCGAACCGGCCGGCGTCGCGCAGGACCAGCAGCGGGTGCGGGTTGCCGGCCGCGGCGACCCGGGGTGGGCAGTCGGGGTCGAGGTCGTCCTCGCTGAGGCCGAACAGGTCGAGGAGTTCGGCGAGCTGCGCGTCCGTGAGCTCGGTGACCGACGGCTCGACGCTCGTGAACGACGCGCGTCCGTCGGCCGCCGTGAGCGCCACCTCGCCCACGGCCGTCTCGAAGAGGAATTCCCCGTCCCCGCGCCGTGCCGCGAGGGCGACGGCCGTGGCCACCGTCGCGTGCCCGCAGAACGGGACCTCGGCGTGCGGGGAGAAGTAGCGCATCGCGACCCGTCGGTCGCCGGGGGACCCGACCACGAACGCCGTCTCGGCGTACCCGACCTCGGCGGCCACGGCGAGCATCTGCGCCGCCGTGGCCCCCGCGGCGTCGAGCACGACCCCGGCGGGGTTCCCGCCGGCGGGGTCGTCGGTGAAGGCGGCGTAGCGCAGGACGTCCACCCGCGCGATCCTACTGCGCTCGTCGCCACCGCCGGACAACGTTCCTGCTCGCGGAGCGGGCGGGGGGCGACGGGGTCAGCCCTTGAGCGCCCCGGCGGCGATGTTGGCGATGAAGTGCCGGGAGCCGATGAGGAAGATGCCGATGAGCGGGACGACGCTGACGACGGCGCCGGCCATGATCATCCCGTAGTCGGTCGTGTAGACCGAGTTCAGCTGCGCCAGTGCGGTCTGCAACGTCTGGCGTCCGGGGTCCACGAGCACGACCAGCGGCCAGATGTAGTCGTTCCAGGCCGTCACGAAGGTGAAGATGCCGAGGAACGCCAGGCCGCCGCGCAGCATCGGGATCGCGATCGACCACCAGGTGCGGAAGAACCCCGCGCCGTCGAGGGTGGCCGACTCGATGAGCTCGTCCGGGATGGACGCCTGCGCGAACTGGCGGAGCAGGAAGATGCCGAACGCGTTGGCGGCGCCCGGGACGATGAGGGCCTGCAGCTGTCCCATCCAGCCCAGCTCGGACATGAGGACGAAGCTCGGGACGAGGGACAGGTTGCCCGGCACGAGGAACGTGATCAGCAGGACGGCGAAGAGGACGTCCCGGCCGGGAAACCTGTACTTCGCGAAGGCGAACGCGGCCAAGGAGTCCAGCAGCACGACGAGGACGGCCAGCGAGCCGGCGACGATGAACGAGTTCAGCATCGCCCCGAGGAGGTCGATGTTGGTGACGACGTTGCGCAGGTTCTCCAGCAGGTGCGTGCTCGGCAGGAGGTTGGGCGGGTAGCCGAAGATCTGCGCCGTCGTGCTCGTCGACATGACGAGCAGCCAGTAGAACGGGAACAGCGAGAGGACGACGCCGACGAGGATGCAGCCGTGGGTGACGACCCGGCCGAGGAACCACTGCCGGCTGCGCCGGGGCTTCACGACGCTCAACCGGTCGCGGTGGCCGCGGGACGTGCGGGTCAGTTCCGGAGCGCTCACCGCCCCACCTCCTTCGTGCGGCGGCTCTTCCTCGGCACCGCGTCGCGGTCCCGCAGCAGCCGCCAGTTGATGATGGCGAAGACGGCGGCGAGGGCGAACAGCGCCCACGCGATGGCCGAGCCGTACCCGAAGTCGAGCTGGGAGAACGACTGGTCGTACTGGTACAGCACGATCGTCATCCCGGCCTCGTTGACGCCGCCGACGGTGCCGTTGCCGTTGGCCGCACCGAAGAGGATCTGCGGTTCGGTGAACAGGCCCAGGCCGCCGATGGTCGAGGTGATGACCGTGAAGAGGATGACCGGGCGCAGCATCGGGATGGTCACGGAGAAGAAGGTCCGCCAGAACCCGGCGCCGTCCACCTTGGCGGCGTCGTACAGCTCGTCCGGGACGGCCTGCAGCGCCGCGAGGTAGAGGATCGCGTTGTAGCCGGTCCACCGCCAGATGACCATGACGGCGATGGTGATCTTGATGCCCCACTCGGTGGACAGCCAGGCGACGGTGGGCAGTCCGAGCCCGGTGAGCGCGGAGTTGACGATGCCGAAGCTGTCGGAGAACACCGACCCGAAGACGATGGCCATCGCCACCATGCTCGTGACGTTGGGGATGAAGAAGGCGACCCGGTAGAAGCCCTTCAGCCGGATGTTCTGGTGCAGCAGGAAGGCCATGACCAACGCCAGGAACAGCATGGGCACCGTCGAGATGACCCAGATGATGAGCGTGTTCGAGACGGCGTTCCAGAAGCGCGAGTCCTGGAGCAGGTAGGCGTACTGCTGCAGGCCGACGAACTTGATGTCGCCGATGCCGTCCCAGTCCGTGAAGGACAGGTAGATCGAGAAGAGGATCGGGAACGCGCCGAACACGAGGAACAGCACGTAGAAGGGGGAGACGGCCGCGTACTGCGGCCAGAACGAGCGCAGGCCGCGGCGGTGGACGCTGAGCCCCTCCGTGCCCCGTCGCGTCGTGGTCGTCCGTTCGGCGACGGCCATCAGATCACCCCTCGCTTCTCGAGGATCTTGTCGATCGACTCCACGGCGTCGTCCCACGCCTGGTCGGGGTCCTTGCCGGCGGACTCGACGACCCGGAGCTGGTCGCGGAACGGTTCGACCTGCTTCTCGTAGGTGCTGATGAACGTCGTCGGGACGTTCTCGGCGGCGGTGCTGAAGAAGGCCAGCGGGTCCTGGTCGCCGAAGAACCCGCCGGAGTCGGCCATGAGACCGGTGGTGAACGACTTCGGGGCCGAGGGGAAGAGCTGGACCTCGTTGTAGGACTGGGCCTGGTTCTCCGGCAGCGTCAGCCAGCGGGCGAAGGCGAGGGCCGCGGCCGGGTCCTTGCACGTCTTGGGGACGGCGAGGAACGAGCCCCCGGAGTTGCCCGGCAGACCGGGCTGCTGGGCGATGCGCCACGCCCCCGACAGGTCGGGCGCGGTGTCGGACAGGACCTTCATCCACCAGGCGCCCTCGATGTTGGCGCCGAGCTTGCCGGAGTTCCACGCCGCGTTCTGCTCGTTCTCGATCTGCAGGTTGCGCGTCACCCGGGCCTGGACGGCCTTGACGGCGGTGTCCCACGCCTCCCGGATCGTCGAGCCGGGTTCGTGGAAGAGGGGTTTGTCGTCCTTGTCGAAGTACCGCTCCGGCGAAGCGTTGACGAACTGGTTGAAGACCATGACAGCGTTGCCGGCGAGGGCGACGTCGCTGGTCTCGCGCAGCTGCTTCCCGAACGCGATCCAGTCGTCCCAGGTCCGCACGGCGGCCGAGACCTCGTCGGGCTGCGACGGCATCCCCGCGGCCTCGAAGAGGTCGCTGCGGTAGAAGAACCCGGTCGGTCCGGTGTCCATGGGGAAGAAGAGGAAGCGTCCCGTCGGCGTCCGGCCGAGGTTCCACTTCCACTCGTAGTAGTCGTCCTTGAAGTCCTGGGCGCCGTAGTCGTCCAGGTCCACGAACTGGTCCTCGCTGGGGAAGTACAGCGCGGCGTTGGAGTTCACGGCGGTGAGGTCGGGGATGTAGGCCCGGGCGGCGAACCCCGTGCGCAGCTTGTTGTCGAACGCGCCCCCGATGACGTCGGCGCGCAGCCGCTTGGAGGTGCCGGGGATCTGCTCGGCCGCCTGCTGCAGCAGGCTGGGGGCCATCGACCGGTTCCAGTACCACAGGACGAGTTCCGCCGGGTCGCTGGAGATCGAGGTGCCCGACCCGCAGCCGGCCAGGGCGGCCGTCAGCGGGACGCCGGCGGCCCCGGCCAACCCGGCCCGCAGGACCGCGCGGCGGGAGGGGGGACGGCCGGAGGAGACCCCCGGCGGGGGAGACGTCACGTGCAATCCAACCAGCCCACTCTCTTCGTCGAGATCTTCTGGCCGAGCTTCCGTGAGCGCTCACGGAGTGGTAGGACCGTGCCACCGGCCAAGGACGCTGTCAAGGCGCGCGATGATGCGTGCCGGGTGTCCAGACCAGGGAAGGAGGGTTCGCGTGACGGCTGACCAGGGCGAACGCGTCGAGGAGAGGATCCGTCGAACGCGACGCCGCGCCGCGACGATCGAGGACGTCGCCACGGCGGCGAGCGTGTCGCGCCAGACGGTGACACGGGCCATGAACGACATGGAGGGCATCAGCGCCGCGACGAAGGCGAGGGTGCTCGCGGCCGCCAAGGAGCTGAACTACCGGCCCTCGCGCTTCGGCCGCGGCCTGGCCCGGGCGACCCACGACACCCTCGGCCTCGTGGTCTCCGACCTCGCCAACCCGTACTACCCGGAGTTCGCCGCGGCCACCGTCCGGTACGCGGGGGAGCTGGGCTGGAACGTGGTCCTCGTCGACACGGTCCACGCGACGGACCACCAGCGGCTGCTCGTCGACCTCGCGAGCCAGGTCGACGCCGTCATCGGGTACCTCGGCCCGACGGACCTGTGGGTCGACGCGCTGGCCGGCATGACGGTCGTCACCGTCGACCCGGCCCCGAACGGACGCGCCGCCGGGGTTCCGGGGGTGCACGCCGTCCGTCTCGACCCGCGGGCGGCCGTGCGCGACGCCGCCGCCCACCTGGCGCGCGCCGGCACCCGGACCGCCGTCGTCCTCGACGCGGACCGTCCCGGCCGCAGCAACGAACGCGGTGAGCTCATCGCGTCCACGCTGCGGGACGCGGGAATCGTCGTGGAGGTGCTGCACGCGGGCGGGCAGGACGTCGAGACGGCGCGGTCGGCGACGCTGGACCTGCTGCGCCGGGGCCTGCCGGACGCCGTGTTCGCCTGGAACGACATCCTCGCCGTCGGGGCGCTCGCCACGCTGGTCGAGCAGGGCGTCTCGCTGCCGGGTGACGTGCGCCTGCTGGGGGTCGACGGGTTGTCGCTCGGCACCTTCGTCACCCCCCAGCTGACGACGATGGCGGTCGACATGCACGAGGTCGCGCGACAGGCCGTCGACGTCGCCGTCGGTGCGCTCCGGGACGCGTCCGCGGGCCGGGAGTCCCAGACGCGGTGGGTCGAGCACGTGTTCACCCCGCGCGGGACGGCCTGACCCTCAACGCCGCTGCTGGCGTCCGCGGTACGTGGCCCAGGGGTCGTAGTCGACCTCGAGCTCGGCCTGCTCCGGCCGCTGGTCCTCCGGCACGTGCTGGAGGTTGACGCGCACCCGGTACCAGAGGGAACTGCTGCCGCGCATGCCGTCCACGAGCACGTCGGCCTCGGCGAGCAGCGGGACGACGTCCGGGTGCTTGGCCTTCCACGACTCCAGCCCGGCGAGGACTTCCGGCTTCGTCTTCGCCCGGGCGACCTCGATGAGCGGCATGGTCTTGGTCCGGGAACCGGTGCCCTTCGGAGGTTTCTCGGCGGGGCCGAGACGTTCGGCGAGGTCGAGCAGCGCCTGCAGCGAACCCCCGGTCCCGTCCATGCCGGCCCACGGGTCTCCGCCGAGCTCGGCCCAGCGCTGCGGGACGGTGAGGACGGTGTGGTCCTCGGGCCGGACGTCCCGCACCTCCTCCCACGTCAACGGGGTCGAGACCCGGGCGTCCGGCGTCGCCCGCACCGAGTAGGCCGAGGCGACGGTGCGGTCCTTGGCGTTCTGGTTGAAGTCGACGAACACGCCCTCGCCGCGTTCCTCCTTCCACCATCGGCTGGTGGCCAGGCCCTCGGCGCGGTTCTCCACCTCGCGCGCCACCGTCTCGGCCGCGAGCCGCACCTGCGGGTAGGTCCACACGCCGGGGTCGACGGGGGCGTAGACGTGGAAACCGCGGGACCCGGACGTCTTGGGCCACGCGGTGAGGCCGTGGTCGGCCAGCACGTCACGGGCGACGAAGGCGACGTCGACGATCTGGTGCCAGTCCACCCCGGGCTGTGGGTCGAGGTCGATCCGCAGTTCCACCGGGTGGTCGAGGTCCTCGGCCAGCACCGGGTGGGGGTTCAGGTCGACGCAGTTGAGGTTGAGGACCCAGGCGAGCGACGCCTCATCCCGCACGACCGTCTCGGCGGCCGACGTCCCGCGCGCGTAGTGCAGTTCGGCGACCTCGATCCAGTCGGGCCGCTTCTCCGGCGCCCGCTTCTGGAACACCGCCTCGGCCTCGATGCCCTTGACGAAGCGCTTGAGCACCATCGGCCGGCCCCGCACCCCGCGCAACGCCCCGTCGGCGACCGTGAGGTAGTAGCGGACGAGGTCGAGCTTCGTCGTCCCGGTCTGGCCGAAGACCACCTTGTCCGGGCTGGTGATCCTCACCTCCCGGCCGGCGAGTTCCAGGACGTGCTGCGTGGACGCCACGTCCGCAGACTAGGGGCCGCTCAGCTCCGGCGCAGAGCGTCGTGGCGCAGGACGGCGTGCACGCCCCACGTCCGGTTCGCGACCTGGGTGACGCGCAGGTCCGCGCAACTGCTGAGCAGGGCCAGCGCGGTCAGCCGGTCGAGCTCGTGCTCGGCGGCCACCCACGTCACGAGGTCCCCCAGGGCCGCGTCGGTGGCGCTGCCCAGGTCGGCGTCGAAGCCGAACGTGATCCGCTCGGTCGGGGTGACCGCGTGCACGGTGGGCAGGGCCGGGTCGGGGACGACCGAGACCGTGAGTTCCGTCGTCGTCGCACACTCCACCGCGGTGCCGCAGACCTCCCCGTCGCCCTGGGCGGCGTGCCCGTCGCCCAGGCACAGCATCGCCCCCGGGACGTGGACGGGCAGGAACAACGTCGACCCCGCGACGAGGGACCGGCAGTCGACGTTCCCGCCGTGACCGGGTCGCGGGGGGATGGTCGAGTGCCGCCCGGGCGCGGCCGGCGTCGTCCCGACGACGCCCAGGAACGGGGCGGTGTCGACGGTGAACCCCAGCTGGTTCGTCGCGGTCGCGACGCCGACGTCCCAGAGCAGGTCCACGCGCCCGGTGGTGCCGAGCCGCTGGTTGAGCGGGGTGTCCATGCCGGCGACCGTCCAGCCCCAGTCGGCCGTGCGGACCGAGTGGAACGTCACCGCCAGGACGTCGCCGGGTTCGGCGCCGCGGACGGCGACCGGGCCGGTGAGGCAGTGCCCCTCGGCGTCCTCGAGCAGGCGCGGGGTGGGGGCACCGGGGTGCTCGGGCCGACGGGTGAACCCGTGCGCGTCGAGGGCCTCGACGGTGAAGCGCTCGCCGCTGTCGACCGTGAGGACCGGTTCCAGCGCGGGGTCGAAGGCGTCGGTGACGGTGCCGGGCGCCGGGCGGAGGACCTGTTGTGCGGGAGTCACGAGCCGATCCTCTCCCCGACGGACGGATCCCTCAGGCCGGAACCGTCGACTCCCGCACCACGAGCCGGGTCGGGAGCGTCGTCGTCCCGGGGGAGGGCTCTCCGGCCACGGCCTGCAGCAGGAGTTCCCCCGCGCGCCGTCCCAGGGCCTCCAGACCGAGGTTCACGGTCGTCAGCGGTGGCCGCGACGCCAGGGCGATGACGTCCCAGTCGTCGAACCCGACGACGGCCACGTCCTGCGGCACCCGGCGGCCCGCGTCGCGCAGCCCGTCGCACAGCCCGCGCGCGATCTGGTCGCTGCCGCACGTCACCGCGTCGAGGTCGGGGTGCCGGCGCAGCAGCAGGTCCGCGGCCAGCCGTCCCCAGCGCTCGCTCCAGTCGCCGTGCAGCACGGGCCCGGCGAAGGCCTCGCCCGCCGTCCGCTCGGCGGCCTCGGCGCGCACGCGGGTGGCGTGGTGGTCGGCCGGGCCGGTGACGTGCGCGACGCGGCGGCGGCCGAGGTCGAGGACGTGCTGGACGGCGTCGGCGGCGCCGGTCGCCTGGTCGGCGACGAGCGAGGTGTCGCGGGCGTCCTGCGACGGAGTGAACGCGTAGACGACCGGGACGCTGGCGGCCAGCGGCGGCCGCGGGTCGGTGCGCCGGCCCGTGACGATGATCCCGTCGACGCGCCGCGCCTGCAGCGTGCGCAGGTAGTGCTGCTCGCGCAGCGGGTCGTCGCGGCTGTCGCACAGCAGGACGCTCATCTCCCCGGCGCCCAGGGCGTTCTCCGCGCCGAGCATGACGGGGATCGAGAAGCGGCCGAAGCTGTCGGTCGTGATGAGCCCGACGGTGTAGCTGCGCCCGGAGGACAGGCCCCGACCGACCGGGTCGGGGGTGAACCCGAGCTGCTCGGCCGCCCGGCGCACGCGGTCGCGGGTCTCGGCGCGCAGCTGCCCCGTCCCGTTGAGCGCCTTGGAGGCCGTCCCCGCCGAGACGCCCGCCAGTGCGGCGACGTCCACGATCCGCACCGGAACGACGCTTTCCGTCACTGCCCACCTCCCGACCCGTTGAGTCGCAGCAGACTACCGCGCCCTTGACGGACCAGGGCGCCCGTTCTAGATTCGATGCAGAAAACGTGTTCCGGAGTTTCCGGACGCGCCGGCACCGCCTCGATGGAGAGCTCATGACCAGCACGACCGCTGGACCGGACCTGACCGTCACCCCCACCGGTACGGCCGTGAACGCGCCCGTCGCCCCCACCGCCGACGCGGCGGTGGCGCTCCACCCCGTCCCGCTCGGCGCCTCGCGCTCCACGGGCGGGTTCTGGTTCGACCGCATGCAGGCCAACCGCCGCCAGGCGATCCGGACGGGCTACGAGAAGCTCGAGACCGCCGGGAACCTGCGGAACCTGCGCATCGCCGCCGGGATCGAGCAGGGCGAGGCCAAGGGCCCGATCTTCATGGACTCCGACGTCTACAAGTGGCTCGAGGCGGCGGGGTGGGAGTACGGCCGCGAGGCCGACGAGGAGGTCCTCGGCTGGATCCGCGAGGTCACCTCGGTCGTCGCGGCCGCGCAGGCCGAGGACGGCTACCTCGACTCCGTCCAACAGGTCCGTGGGAAGGGCCTGCGCTACACCGACCTGCACTGGAGCCACGAGCACTACTGCGCCGGGCACCTGTTCCAGGCCGCGGTCGCCGTCCACCGCAGCACGGGCGACACCGGCCTGCTCGACGTCGCCGTCAAGCTCGCCGACCACCTCGTCGCGACCTTCGGGGCGGGGAAGACCGAGGAGGTCGACGGCCACCCCGTCGTCGAGATGGGTCTGGTCGAGCTGTTCCGCGAGACGGGGAACCGCGCCTACCTCGACCTCGCGCGCTGGTTCGTCGACGTCCGCGGACACGGCATCATCCAGACGAAGCACGACGCGGAACCGACGTACTTCTCCGACCGAGTGCCCGTGCGCGAGGCCACCTCGCCCGAGGGCCACTCGGTCCGCGCCGTCTACCTGACCGCCGGCGCGGCGGACGTGGCCGCCGAGACCGGCGACGCCGAACTCCTCGACGCCCTCGTGCGCCAGTGGGAGGGGATGCTGGCCTCCAAGACGTACGTGACGGGCGGCATCGGGGCGCGCTGGGACTGGGAGCAGTTCGGCGACCACTACGAACTCGGCCCCGACCGCGCCTACGCCGAGACCTGCGCGGCGATCGCGAGCGTGCAGTGGAGCTACCGCCTGCTGCTCGCGACGGGGGAGGCGCGCTACGCCGACCTGGTCGAGCGGACCCTCTACAACGCCTTCCTGCCCGGGGTGTCCCTGGCCGGGACGGAGTACTTCTACGTCAACGCCCTGCAGCTGCGGCACGGGGCGCACGCCGAGGAAGAACGCAGCGTCGCCCACGGCCGGCGGCCCTGGTTCGACTGCGCCTGCTGCCCGCCCAACATCATGCGGACGCTGTCCCAGCTCGACGCCTACGTCGCGACGAGCGCTGACCGCGACGGGGTTCCCGGGGTGCAGCTGCACCAGTTCACGACGGGTGAGGTCGAGGCCGGCGGCGTCCGGCTGCGCGTGAGCACCGACTACCCCTGGGACGGGACCGTCCGCGTCGAGGTGCTGGACTCCCCCGGGGAGTTCGAGCTCGCGCTGCGCGTCCCCGGCTGGGCCGAGGGCGCCACCGCCACCGTCTCGGGCGCGGGGTCGGGGGAGTCCCTCGCGACGACCCCCGGCGAGTACCTGCGAGTGCGCCGGGAGTTCGCGGCCGGCGACGTCGTGGAACTCGTCCTGCCCATGACGGTCCGTCCCGTCGAGGCCGACCCGCGCGTGGACGCCGTGCGCGGCTGCGTCGTCGTCGAACGCGGGCCTCTCGTGTACGCCGTGGAGCAGGTCGACCTGCCCGACGGCCTCGTCGCCGACGACGTGCGGGTCCGCGTCGCGGAACTGCGGGACGCCCGCGCCGAGCACCGCCCCGACCTGCTCGAGGGGGTCACCGTCCTGCACCTGCCCGTGCACGCGGCGGCGGCCGCCGCGACGGGCCCGCTGTACCGCCCGGCCGGGGACGACCCCGCGCCGCAGGCCGAGGACGCCACCCAGGTCGTCCCGGCCGTTCCGTACTACGCCTGGGCCAACCGCGAGCTGGGCGCGATGCGCGTCTGGCTGCCCCGGGCCTGATCCGGTCCGGACCCCACAGGAGGTGCGATGGAGCTCCACCGCAGGACGTTGCTCGCGCTGGGAGGGCTCGCCGGTCTGTCGGCGCTGCTGCCCTCCTGCGCGTCGCAGCTGCCCGAGGCCGACGTCACGGCCGCCGGGTTCGGGCAGGACGCGACCGGGACCGTCCGGTTGTGGTGCCGGGCGGCGACGGTCGTCGGCGTCCGGCAGGTCGTCGACGCGTTCAACGCCTCGCAGGACGCCGTCACCGTCGAGGTGACGCCCGTCCTCGACGGCCAGTACGTCACGAAGCTCGCCACGGCGATCCGCGGCGGGAACGTGCCGGACATCGTGGACATCGACGACATCAACTCGATGCTCTTCATCTACCGCGACTCGTTCACCGACCTGACGCCGCTCGTGCAGCAGCTGGGGTTCGCCGACCGGCTGAACCCCGGCCAGCTGGCCCTGGCCACGCGGGACGAGAAGCACTACGGCGTCCCGTACATCGCGGACAACTCGGCGCTGTTCTACAACACCGAGTTGTTCGAGAGGGCCGGTCTGGACCCGGCGGACCACACGCAGGACTTCGAGGGCCTGCTCGAGGCGGCCCGAGCGATCGGGGCCCTGGGGGACGGGACGTACGGCTGGTCGGTCGACGGCAACGCGGCCGGCATCCTGGGGTTCGTCGTGCAGCCGCACATCTGGGCGGCGCAGGCCCCGAACATCGTCGGGGACGTGGGGGAGCAGCGCGGGTCGATCGCGGACAACGACGCCGTGCGGCGCACGTTCGAGCTCTACCGCACGATGTGGGACGAGAAGCTCATGCCGCAGGGGAACTTCTCCGGCGACGGGTCCCGCTGGGGTGCGGACTTCCGCGACGGCACGGTCGGGCTCTTCCCGGCGAACTTCTCCGTCGCGGCCCTCAACGCCTCCGAGGAGATGCGGGCCAAGACCGGGGTCGTCCTGCTCCCCGGACCCGACGGCGGCCGCGCGACCTTCGCGGGCGGGGACAACCTCTGCATCCCGCGGGGAGCGGCCAACGCGTCGGGGGCCTGGCAGTTCGCCCGGTTCGCCCTCGACCTGCCGCAGCAGGAGAACCTGCCCGCCGGCGGGTACATCCCCGTCCGCTCGGACGCCGCCACGGAGCAGTACCGGGAGAAGTTCCCCCTCGCGGTGGCGCCGCTGGACGGGATCGCGGGGTCGTACGCCCCGACGACGCTCGCCTACAACCTGCTGTTCAACCAGCAGGACTCGCCGTGGATCGCGGCGTTCCGCCGGGCCGTCTTCGACGGCGACCTCGACGGGGCGCTGGCGCAGGGGCAGACGGACTTCGACCGCATCCTGGAACAGGCGCAACTGTGAGCACCCTCGAGAGAAACCCCCGGTCCCTCACCCACCCGCCGCGCACGGGTCTGCTGCTGACGCTGCCGGCCCTCGCCTTCGTCACGGTCTTCGTGCTCGTGCCGCTGGTCTTCGCGGTCTACATGTCCTTCACCAACTGGCCCCTCATCGGGTCCTACCAGTTCATCGGGCTCGGGAACTACGCGGCCATCGCGTCGGACCCGGTGTTCTGGAAGTCGGTGGGCTACACGGTCCTCTACACCGCGATCGTGACCGTGCCGATCCTCGTCCTGGGCTACGTCCTCGCCGTCGTGGTCCGCGCGAACCGGCGGTTCTCCACGGTGTTCCGGACGGTGTTCTTCGTCCCGTACGTCATCGGGCTCACGACGCTGAGCTTCCTCATGGTGCTGGAAGCGCAGCCCGGGTCGGGCATGGTCAACGTCGTCCTGAAGACGCTGGGGATCACCGACGGGACGACGGCCTGGCTGGCCGACGGGCCGCTCGCGACGGGGCTCATCTGCGTGATGATCGTCTGGGCGGTGTCGGGGCTGACGATGGTGCTGCTCATGGGCGGCATGCAGGGCATCCCGCGCGACGTATACGAGTCGGCCGAGATGGACGGTGCGTCGTGGTGGCAGCGCGAGCGCAGCATCACGATCCCCATGCTGCGGCGCACCATCGCCATGAGCCTGGTCATCTCCGTCATCGGCTCGCTGCTCGCGTTCACCCAGTTCTACGTCCTCACCCGCGGTGGGCCGGGGACGGACACCCAGACGGTCGTCATGTACGTCTACCAGCGCGGCTTCGTCCAGCTCCAGCTCGGCGCGGCCTCCGCGCTCTCGATCGTCCTGGTCGTCGTCATCGGTCTGGTGACGGCCGCCCAGTTCCGGCTGCTGCGCGAGAAGGAGGGATGACCGTGGCCACGCTCACGAAGACCGCGACACCGCAGGACCTGCGGGTCCGGCACACCCGCGGGGCGGCTGCGGCCGGCCGCGCCGAGAGCCGCACCAAGCTCACGCTCTACTGGCTCGGCGGGACCCTCGCCGCCCTCGTGTTCCTCGTCCCGCTGGTGTGGTCGGTCCTGCGCTCGTTCCAGTCCAACGACGCGATCGTGGCGACCGACCCGAAGGCGGGGGACCTCTTCTCCCTCACGACGGCCAACTTCTCGGCGTTGTTCACCAGCGACCTGGACATCCTGCGCTCGGTGGGCAACAGCCTCGTCGTCGCCGTCGGGACCGCCGTGCTCACCGCGGTCGTCGCCACGCTGGCGGGGTACGGCTTCGGCCGGTTCACCTTCCGTGGCCGCAACGTCCTGTTCGGCGTCGTCGTGGTGACGATGATGGTGCCCTTCCAAGCGATCATCACGCCGCTGTACCTGCAGATGAACGCCATGGGCCTGACCGACTCCCGGCTGGGGCTCGTGCTCTTCTACACGACGGTGAACCTGCCGTTCGGCGTCTTCGTCATGCGCAACGCCTTCGAGACGATCCCCGCCGAGATCGAGGACTCGGCCCGCGTCGACGGTGCCGGCACGATGCGGGCCCTCGTCTCGGTGCTGCGACCCATGCTGGTCCCGGGGATGGCGACGAGCGCGCTCTACGCCTTCCTCGCCAGCTGGACCGAGTTCCTCGGGGCGCTCACCTTCCTCACCGACGACCGCCTCTACACGCTGCCGCTGTCGTTGGTGAACCTGCAGTCCGGCGCCTACGGGGCCGTGAACTACGGCTACCTCGTCGCCGGCGCGGTCGTCGCGATGGTCCCGTGCGTCATCCTCTACGTCGCGCTGCAGCGGTTCTACGTGGCGGGCCTCGCCTCGGGGGCCGTCAAGGGCTGACGCCCTCCAGACCGGGCCCGGACCGCGCACCCCGTGCGCGGCCCGGGCCCTCCACGTCGCCCGTGCCCCGGTACCCGTGCGTACGGCACGGGGGGCCCGCGCTCGAACCGCGACCAAAGGTCTGAGATCAGACCATTGACGCCACGCGGGGTCGTCGGCACACTGACGCGCATGCTCGCCGACGCCACACCCCGGGGTGCCGACGGTGCGCCCGGTCTCGGGTGGCTCGTGCTCCACCCCGTCCGTGGGCAGCACGCGTTCGAGGCCTGCGTGGAACAACTCGGCACGGCCATCCGCCTGGGGGTCTTCCCGCGGGGTTCCGCCCTGCCGACCGAACGCGACCTCGCGGCGCGGCTGGGGGTCTCGCGGGCGACGCTGCGCGAGGCGATCGCCGCCCTGCGCGCCGCGGGCATGGTGGAGACGAAGCGGGGCCGCGGGGGCGGGACCGTCGTGACGATGGCCCCGACCCTGCCGCGGCGGGTGGGGGCCCAGCAGCGGCAGGCGCGACGGCAGGCGTGGCTCGACACGCTCGACTTCCGGCGCATCGTCGAACCCGGTGCGGCGCACCTCGCGGCCACCCGGGACCTCACCCCCGCGCAGCGGGACCGGCTCGAGACGGCGCACGCGGCCGTCCTGGAGGCCACGGAACCCTCGACCCACCGGCAGGCCGACTCCCGGTTCCACCTGACGATCGCCACCCTCGCGGGCTCCGACCTGGTGCTCGAGGCCGTCACCTCGGTGCAGGCCGGGGTCCACGAGATGCTCACGGCCATCCCCGTGCTCGGCACGAACATCGACCACTCCGACCGGCAGCACGCGCGCATCGTCCGGGCCGTCCTCGACGGTGACGCTTCGCGGGCCCGCCGGGCCATGGAGGAGCACTGCGACGACACGGCCGCGCTGCTGCGCGGTCTCCTCGACTGACCCCACCCACCCGGCGACCGGAGGACGACGTGCGCAACGACCGACACCTGACCCGCGAGGACCTGCTCGGCCTGATCGACAGCGGGACCCTCGACACGGTCGTCGTCGCGTTCACCGACATGCAGGGGCGGCTGCAGGGCAAGCGGTTCCACGCCGCCTACTTCCGCGACGTCGTCCTGGAGCACGGCACGGAGGGCTGCAACTACCTGCTGGCCGTCGACGTGGACATGAACACGGTCCCCGGGTACGCCATGACCTCCTGGGAGAAGGGGTACGGGGACGTCGAGTTCCTCCTCGACCTCGAGACCACGCGCCTGCTGCCGCACCTCCCGGCGACGGCGATGGTGCAGGCCGACCTCGTCTGGCTCGACGGACGCCCGGTCGACCAGAGCCCGCGGACGGTGTTGAAGAAGCAGGTGGACCGGGCCCGCGACCTCGGGTTCTCGGTCGTGGCGGGGACGGAACTGGAGTTCATCCTCTTCGACGAGACCTACGAGGCTGCGTCGTCGCGCAACTACCAGGACCTGGTGCCGTCGAACCAGTACAACGTCGACTACTCCGTGCTGGGCACCTCGCGCGTCGAACCCCTGCTGCGCGACATCCGCAACACGATGTACGCCGCCGGGTTGAACGTCGAGTGCGCCAAGGGCGAGTGCAACTACGGGCAGCACGAGATCGGGTTCCTCTACGACGAGGTGCTCACCACGGCGGACAACCACTCCGTCTACAAGACGGTCGCCAAGGAGATCGCCGCCCAGCACGGCAAGGCGCTGACGTTCATGGCGAAGTACGACCAGCGCGAGGGGAACTCCTGCCACATCCACCTCAGCCTGCGCGGCCTGGACGGCAGCACGGTGTTCTGGGAGGACGGTCGCCGCACCCCGCTGTACGACTCCTTCGTGGCCGGGGTGCTGGCGACCATGGCCGACTTCACCCTGCTCTACGCGCCGAACGTGAACTCCTACAAGCGCTTCGCCCACGGGTCGTTCGCGCCGACGGCGATCGCCTGGGGTGAGGACAACCGCACGTGCGCCGTCCGGCTCGTCGGGCACGGTGCGGGCGCGCGGTTGGAGAACCGGCTGCCCGGTGGCGACGTCAACCCCTACCTCTCGCTCGCCGCCGTCCTCGCGGGGGGACTGCACGGCATCGAGCAGCAGCTCACCCTGGAGGCACCCCTGGCCGGGAACGCCTACGCCTCCGACGCTCCCCGCGTACCGGGGACCCTGCGCCGGGCTCGCGACTTGTTCACCGCCAGCGCCGTCGCCCGGGCGGCGTTCGGGGACGAGGTCGTCGACCACTACACCAACGCGGCCGACGTCGAGCTGGCCGCGTTCGAGTCGGCCGTGACCGACTGGGAACGCCGCCGCGGATTCGAACGGATGTGAGATGAGCACCACCACCACCTCCGGCAGTGGCGACGTGCACGTCGTCGTCGACCCCTCCTCGGGGGAGCGCGTCACCGAGGTCCGGCTCGCGTCCGTGGAGGACACCGACGCCGCGGTCGAGCGCGCCGCCCGTGCGTTCACCACCTGGCGCGACGTCGCTCCCGCCGACCGGGCCCGCCTGCTGCGCGCGTTCGCGCGTGTCGTCGACGAGCACGTCGAGGAGCTGGCGGACCTGGAGGTCAGGAACTCCGGGCACACCCTGGGCAACGCACGCTGGGAGGCGCGCAACGTGCGCGACTGCCTGGACTACTACTCCGCCGCCCCGGAACGTCTGTTCGGCCGGCAGATCCCGGTGCCGGGCGGCATCGACGTGACGTTCCGGGAACCGCTGGGCGTGGTCGGCATCATCGTCCCGTGGAACTTCCCCATGCCCATCGCGGCCTGGGGGTTCGCCCCGGCATTGGCGGCCGGCAACACCGTCGTCCTGAAACCCGCGGAGCTGACGCCGCTGACCGCCGTCCGGCTCGGGGAACTCGCTCTCGACGCCGGCCTGCCGGAGGGCGTCTTCACCGTCCTGCCCGGCCGCGGACCGGTCGTGGGGGAGCGGTTCGTCACGCACCCCCTCGTGCGTAAGGTCGTGTTCACCGGGTCGACGGCCGTCGGCAAGCGGGTCATGGCCGGGTGCGCCGAGCAGGTGAAGCGCGTGACGCTCGAACTCGGTGGCAAGAGCGCCAACGTCGTCTTCGCGGACGCCGACCTGGAGAGGGCCGCGGCCGCGGCACCGTACGCGGTCTTCGACAACGCCGGTCAGGACTGCTGCGCCCGGTCGCGCATCCTCGTCGAGCGATCGGTGCACGACGAGTTCGTCGAGCGCCTGCAGGCGGCGGTGGCGGGCATGCGGGTGACCGACCCCCGCACCGACCCGGACTCGGAGATGGGGCCCCTCATCTCGGCCGGCCAGCGGGACCGCGTGCGCGCCTACCTCGACGACGCCGACGTCCTCGCCACCGGGCCGGCTCCGGACCTCGGGGGTTTCTGGGTGCCCCCCACGGTCGTCCGGGTCCAGGACGCCCGGGAGCGGATCTGGCGCGAGGAGGTGTTCGGCCCCGTGGTCGCGGTCATGCCGTTCGAGGGCGAGGCCGACGCCGTCGCGAAGGCCAACGACACCGACTACGGCCTGTCCGGGTCCATCTACACGCGGGACGTCGGCCGGGCCCTGCGCGTGGCGCGCCGGGTCGAGGCCGGGAACCTCAGCGTCAACTCGCACTCCTCGGTCCGGTACTGGACCCCCTTCGGCGGGTTCAAGCAGTCCGGACTCGGCCGGGAGCTCGGGCCCGACGCCCCGAACTCCTTCACCGAGGAGAAGAACGTCTTCCTCAGCGACGACTGACCGACCAGCAGATCAGGAGAGCAGCAGCATGGCAGGACGCATCGAGGGTCGCGTGGCCGTCATCACCGGCGGGTGCTCGGGCATCGGCCTGGCCACGGCCCGGCGCTTCGTCGCCGAGGGCGCCAAGGTCGTCGTCGGCGACATCGACGAGGCCTCGGGCGCCCGCGTGGTCGAGGAGCTTGGCGGCTCGCAGGTCGCCGCCTTCGTCCGGGTCGACGTCACCGACAAGGAGCAGGTCGACACTCTGTTCCGCACGGCCAAGGAGACGTTCGGGTCCGTCGACATCGCCTTCAACAACGCCGGCATCAGCCCGCCCGACGACGACTCGATCCTCACCACGGACCTCGACGCCTGGCGCCGCGTCCAGGAGGTCAATCTCACGAGCGTCTACCTGTGCTGCAAGGCGGCGCTGCCGTACATGCTGGAGCAGGGCCGTGGCTCGATCATCAACACGGCGTCGTTCGTCGCGGTCATGGGGGCGGCGACGAGCCAGATCTCCTACTCCGCGTCCAAGGGCGGGGTGCTCAGCATGAGCCGCGAGCTCGGCGTGCAGTTCGCCCGCGAGGGCGTGCGCGTCAACGCGTTGTGCCCGGGGCCGGTGAACACGCCGTTGCTCAAGGAGCTGTTCGCCAAGGACGAGGAGCGCGCGGCGCGCCGGTTGGTGCACGTGCCGATGGGGCGGTTCGCCGAACCGGAGGAGCTGGCCAGCGCCGTGCTGTTCCTGGCCTCCGACGACGCGAGCTTCATCACCGCCTCCACGTTCCTCGTGGACGGCGGGATCTCGGCCGCCTACGTGACCCCCCTGTGAGCCCGGCGTGAACACACCCGTCGTCGGCGTCAGCTGCTACCGCGAGCGCGCGGTCCACGGCATCTGGGACGAGGTCTGCGACCTGCTGCCGAGCGTCTACTCCGACGCCGTCCGCCGCGCGGGCGGGGTTCCCGTCGTCCTGCCACCGACGGCGCCGTACGGCCCGTCGGCGCGGGCCGTCGTCGAACGGCTCGACGCGCTCGTCGTCGCAGGTGGCGCGGACGTCGACCCGGCGGCCTACCGCGAGGAACCGCACGCGCGCACGGGGACCCCGCACGCGGACCGCGACTCCTGGGAGCTGGCCCTCCTCGACGCCGCCGTGGACCTCGCCAAGCCCACCCTCGGGGTCTGCCGCGGGATGCAGGTCATGGCGGTCCACGCGGGGGGCGCCCTGCACCAGCACGTGCCGGACGTCGTCGGGCACGAGGGGCACGACCCCGGCGGGGACTCCTACGGGTCGACCCTCGTGACCATCGACCGCGCCGGCACCGTCGGGCGGTTGCTCGGCGAGCGCGCCGTCGTGCCGTGCCACCACCACCAGGCCGTCCGGGAGCACCCCGGGTTCACGGCCGCGGCCTGGGCGGAGGACGGCACGCTGGAGGCGTTCGAGCGGACCGACGGTGCCGGTCACCCGTTCTTCCTCGGGGTGCAGTGGCACCCCGAGGCGTCCGAGGACCTCGGCCTGTTCCGGGGACTCGTCGAGGCCGCCCGAGGCTGAACCCGCTCCACCTCTCGAGACGAAGGAGTCACGATGTCGGACCGTTCGACCACCGCCACCACCGAGAGCGAGGACTACCTCGAACGCCGGCAGCTGCGCCGGGGGACCGCGGGCTGGGTCCTGCTGGCCGGTCTCGGCGTCAGCTACGTGATCTCCGGGGACTACTCGGGGTGGAACTTCGGGCTGGGTGAGGGCGGGTTCGGCGGCCTGGCGGTCGCCGCCGTCGTCGTGGCCGGCATGTACCTCGCCGTCGTCCTGGGCATGGCCGAGATGTCGTCCGCGCTGCCGACCGCGGGCGGCGGGTACACGTTCGCCCGCCGCGCCCTCGGCCCGTGGGGCGGGTTCGCGACCGGCACCGCCATCCTCATCGAGTACGCCATCGCCCCGGCCGCGATCGCGACGTTCATCGGCGCCTACGTGGAGTCCCTCGGCCTGTTCGGCATCACCGACGGCTGGTGGGTCTACCTCGCCGCCTACGCGCTCTTCATCGGCGTCCACCTCGTCGGGGTCGGAGAGGCGCTCAAGGTGATGTTCGCCGTCACCACGATCGCCGTCGTCGGGCTCGTGGTGTTCGCCGTCGCGGCCCTGACGGAGTTCGACGTCGCGAACCTCACCGACATCGCCCCGGACGGCAGCCTCGGGTCCTCCGACCTGCTGCCCTTCGGTTTCATCGGGATCTGGTCGGCGATCCCGTTCGCCATCTGGTTCTTCCTCGCGATCGAGGGGGTTCCGCTGGCCGCGGAGGAGACGCGGAACCCCGAGCGCAACGTGCCGCGCGGGATCATCGCAGCCATGGCCGTCCTGCTGGTCACCTGCGCCGCGACCCTCGTCCTCACCACGGGCGCCGGCGGGGCGCAGGCCATGTCCACGTCGGGCAACCCGCTCGTCGAGGCGCTCGGCGGCTCGACCGCGGCGACCGTCGTGAACTACATCGGGCTGGCCGGGCTGATCGCCAGCTTCTTCTCGATCATCTACGCGTACTCCCGGCAGCTGTTCGCGCTGTCCCGCGCCGGGTACCTGCCGACGGTCCTGTCGGTGACGAACCGCCGCAAGACGCCGACGTTGGCCCTCGTCGTGCCCGGCCTCGTCGGGTTCGTCCTGTCCCTCACCGGGCAGGGCGCACTCCTGCTCAACATGGCGGTGTTCGGGGCCGCCGTCAGCTACGTGCTGATGATGGTCAGCCACATCGTGCTCCGCGTCCGCGAACCCGGCATGCACCGCCCGTACCGCACGCCCGGCGGGACCGTCACCACGGGCTTCGCCCTCGTCGTCGCGGTGCTCGCCGTCGTCGGGACGTTCCTCGTGGACAGCGTCGCGGCCGCGTGGTGCGCCGTCGCGTTCCTCGTGCTGCTCGCGTACTTCGGCCTGTACTCCCGCAAGCGCCTCGTGGCGAACTCCCCGGACGAGGAGTTCGCGGCGCTGGCTGCCGCCGAGAAGGACCTGACCTAGCTAGACGATCACGTCGAGCCGGCGGGGGACGGGGGCCACGGCTCCCGTCTCGTGCCACGCCCGCGCCAGGGCGGGCACGACGACGGACCGCAGCGTCCCGGCGTCGGCGCCGAAGGGCAGCCGCAGGTACCGCTCGAAGGCGCCGTCGACCCCGAACCGCGGTCCCGCGGTGAGCAGCACGCCGTGCCGGTGGGCGGCGAGGGCGAGGGCGGAACTCGTCGCGGTGGGCAGGCGGACCCACGACGCCAGACCCCCGGGGACGTGGGGGACCACCCAGTCCGGCAGGGCCACCGCCAGTTCGGCGGTCAGGGCGTCGCGACGGCGGCGCAGTTCCGTGCGACGGTCCACCAGGACGTCGTCCAGCCCGGGCAGGCAGCGGGCGACGACGAGCTGCTCGAGCACCGGCGTCCCCAGTTCCCAGGGGGCGCGGTGGGCAGCCAGGTGGCGGACCGTGGCGGCGTCGGCGCGGATCCAGCCGATCCGCAGCCCACCCCACAACGACTTCGCCGTGGACCCGACGTGCAGCACGTCCGCCGGGAAGGGGGCGGGGACGGGGCCGTCCAGAGCGAGGTCGTTCGTCGTCTCGTCGACCACGAGCCGAGTCCCGTGCCGGCGCGCGAGGTCGACGACGCGCCGGCGCAGCGTCGGCGCCATGACGGCGCCGGTGGGGTTCTGGAACCCGGGCATGAGGTAGGCGAGCGCCGGCCGGGTCCGGGCGAAGGCGTCCTCGAGCGCCTCCTCGTCCCAGCCTCCCGGGGTGTCCGTCGTGCCGGCGGTGACGGGGACCGCGACGGGACGGCCACCGGCTGCGCGCGCGGCGTCGACGGCGTGCGGGTACCCGGGGGACTCGACGAGGACGCGGTCGCCGGGGGACAGGACCGTCCGGCACAGCAGGCCGACGGCGTGCTGGGCACCGAGCGTCACGAGGACCTCGTCGGGCGTTGTCGGCAGGCCGCGGGCGGTGTACCGCGCGGCGACGGCGGCCCGCAGCGCCGGGATGCCGAGGAGCTCGTACCCGTCCCCGGGCAGGTGGTCGAGCAGGTCCTGCGCGGCGTCGCGGGCCGCGTCCGCGACGACGGGGGCCGCTGGGAGCACCGCACGGGTGAGGTCGACGAGCCCTCCCGGGACGGGGAGCGGTTTCGACGAGCCGGCCGTGGGGGCGGCGGGCAGGGTGATGACGCTGCCGGACCCCCGGACGCTGTGCAGGTGCCCGCTGTCGCGCAGGCGCGCGTACGCCGCCGCCACGGTGGTGCGACTCAGTCCCAGGGCGGCTGCGAGCTCGCGTTCGGCGGGCAGTCGCGTGCCCGACAGGACCCGGCCGTCGAGCAGCAGCAACCGCACCCGGTCGGCGAGGGCGCGCAGCGCCGGACCGTCGTCGCGCCAGTCGCCGAGCAGCTGGGCCAGTCCAGACGCGGAGAGAGTCGGCACCAGGCCACTCTAGGCGGATTGGCGCTGTCATCGAGAGGTTCTGGTGAGGTCCAATCGTCGAGTGAGCAAGCCACTGTCCGTCGCCCGCGTGGCGCGCCTCCTCCTCGGTCTGGTCCTCTACGGCGTCGCCGACGGGCTGATGGTCATGGCGCACGTCGGAGTCGACCCGTGGACCGTCTTCGCCACCGGGCTCGCCGCCCACACGGGGACAGGCGTCGGCTGGCTCACAAACGTCATCGGGCTCGTCGTCCTCCTGTTGTGGATCCCGCTGCGGCAGAAGCCGGGGCTCGGGACCGTGCTGAACGTCCTGCTCGTCGGCACGGTCATGCAGGTCACCCTCGACGTCCTGCCGGGCGCCACCCACCTCGGCGGGCGGATCGCGCTGTTCGCCGCCGGCATGCTCCTGCTCGCCGTCGCGAGCGGCGTCTACATCGGGGCCGGTCTCGGCCCGGGCCCGCGGGACGGGTTGATGACCGGCCTGCACGCGCGGACCGGGCGCCCGATCTGGCAGTGCCGCGGTGTCGTCGAGGTGTCCGTGCTCGTCGTCGGCTGGCTGCTCGGCGGGGACGTCGGGGTGGGGACCGTCGTCTTCGCGTTCGGGATCGGCCCGCTCGTCGGGTTGGTGCTGCCGCGGCTCGACGGGTCCCGGGCCGCGCGCCCGGTCGTCGCGCCCGCCGTCGCGCGGTAGGAGTCCACTGTTCCGGCGCGCCCCGGTAGCGTCCCGGCATGCCGTACTTCGTCGCCACCTACGCCTACACCTCCGACACGGCCGCCCGGGACGCCGGCCGCGCGGCTCACCGCGAGTACCTGGGGTCCCTGTCCGAGGTGGCCGTCTCCGGCCCCACCGACGACGACGGGGCGGTGCTGGTCTTCGAGGCCGCCGACGCCGCGGCGGTCGAGGCGCTGCTCGACGCCGACCCGTTCGTGCGGGACGGAGTCGTCGCGGAACGCCGCGTCGTCGGATGGACCCCCGTGCTCGGACGGATGGCCTCGCAGTTCTGAGGCGCCCCAGCCGCGGGGGGACGGTTCAGCCGAACGCGCCGAGGGCCTCGTGCAGCATGCGGAGCCCCTGACGCTCGAACCGCCCGTCGCCCACCTCGTGGGCCCAGACGGCCGTCCCCACCGCCTCGCGCACCTGCAGGAGGGGCCAGACGCCCGCGTCGCGGGGGTCGTGCCTGTAGCCGCCGAGGAACGCCGCCTCCAGTCGCGCGTCGGTGCGCCACTGCTGGACGGCGAGGCGGCACAGGTCGCTCATCGCGGGCCGCCGGTCGAAGCGTCCGACGTCGATGACCCGGACGGTGCCGGCGTCCAGGAGCCAGTTCCGCGGTTGCCAGTCGCCGTGCGTGGGGACGACGACCACGGGACGGGGCCGGTAGGCCGTCAGCACCGTCCGCACGCGGTCCGCCTGCACCGCAGGGATGCGGTGCGGGCGGTCCAGCGCGGCCAGGCTCCCCGCCGTCGCGGAACGCTCGAACTCCTCGTCGACCCGTCCGTCCTGCGCGTGCAGGACGCGCAGCAACCGGCCGGCCTGCCGGTGGACCTCCGGGTCGTGCTCTGCCGCCGTGCCCTCGACGAGCTCGCCCGCCAGGTACCGGGTGACGAGCACCCGGCGCTCGCGGTCGGCGTGCAGCAACCGGGGTGCGTGGCCGCTCGCGGCCAGCACGGCGACGGCGTCCTCGTGCGCGGTGATCTCGCGCAACAGGTGGTGGTTCGCCTTCCCCGCCGCCTTCACCACGAACTCGTCCGTCCCGTCCGTCACCCGCAGGACCGTCGTGTCGAGCTGGTTCCACGACATGTCGCGGAGCAGGCGGACGGGGCCGAGCCACTCGTGCACGCGGACGACCTGCTCCGCGGTGAGCCGTCGGCGGTGCCACGGTGCGTCGTCGGTGGCCACGAGGACACCGTCCCACACGTCACTGGCCGGAGTACTTGCGCACATGGAAAGTACTCCGGTAGGAATGGAGCATGACCACAGCAGACCGTGCCAGGACCGACCTCCGGACCGCCGACGCTGCGCTCGCGGCCGCCCGGCCGGACCCGTTCCCCCGCTGGGTGCCGCCCGCCGTGACCCTCCCCTACGTGACGGGTTTCGTCGCCCTCGCCGTCGCCGTCTGGACCGGTGGGGCCGGGTGGGCCGTCGCGGGGATCGCCCTGCTCGTCGCGTTCTTCGTCCTGTTCCTCCTCACCTACCTCCGGGGGCCGGTGCGCGCCTACCCGCGACGGGGCTGGCGCCGGTCGTTCGTCGAGGTGGGGGTGATCGCCGTGGCCGTCGTCGTGTTCCTCCTCGTCGACGAGGGGGTCGCGATGCTCCTGATCGGCGGGGCCTTCGGAGTTCCCCTGTACCGCCAGCTCCGCGGGTGGGGCCGGCCGTGAGCGAGGAACCGCGCCTCGACCCGTCCGTCCAGCACCCCACGAAGCTCGCGGTCGTCGCGTTCCTCTCCGGGTGCGCCGAGGCCGACTTCAAGACGGTGCGCGACCGGCTCGGGCTCACCGATTCCGCGTTGTCCCGGACGTTGTCCGGCCTGGAGGAGACGGGCCACGTCGCGGTCCGCAAGGGTTTCGTCGGCAAGCGGCCCCGCACGTGGGTCTCGTTGACGGGCGACGGACGGCGGCGACTCGCTGCCCACCTGGCGGCGCTGCAGCAGATCGCGGCGGACGCCCTCGCCGCCGTGCCGGAGACGACCGCCTGACCCTCCGGGATGCCTGGCAGGGTCCCGTTGCCTACGGTGGGGCCAGGTCGAAACTCCGGCCGGCACACCGCCGGGAGTTCCCGGCTGGGCTCCAGGAGTCGTCCATGAGCACCACCCGTCCGTCCAGCCCGGGCACCTCCCGCCGGGCCCCCGTCCAGACCACCGCTCTCGTCGTCGGCGCGGCGTTCCTGCTCGTCGGCGTCCTGGGGTTCGTCCCCGGGATCACGACCGACTACGGCTCGATGAGCGGTGCGGGACACCACTCCGGCGCCATGCTGCTCGGGGTGTTCCAGGTGTCCGTCCTGCACAACCTCCTGCACCTCGCGTTCGGTGTCGTCGGCATCCTGCTGTCCCGCAGACCGTCCCCGGCGAAACTCTTCCTCATCGGCGGCGGGGTCGTCTACCTGGCCCTGTGGGTCTACGGCCTCGTCGTCTCCCCCGACGGTTCCGCGAACTTCGTCCCGCTGAACACCGCGGACAACTGGCTCCACCTCGTCCTGGGACTGGGAATGGTGGTGCTGGGGCTCGTGATGCCCCGCCGCTACACCCGTGAGACGGCGCCGTCGCAGCACGGTCCCACCGCGGGCGGCGACATCCAGTGACGCCTCCGCTCGACCCCGTGACCCGGCGCCTCAGCGACCACCGGCTCCCCGGTGGTCGACGGTGCGGCGGGCGCGGACCAGCGAGCTGATCAGCGCAGCACCGACGACCGCGCCACCGAACCAGCCGGCGACGAGGGAGGGCACGGGCCGGAACAGGCTCACCCACAGCAGGACCGCGAGGACCCCCAGGACGTACGCCGCCCCGGCCGGCAGGTGCTCGTAGCGACGCAGCGATCCGTGCTCGTCGAGGCGGCGGGTGAGCTGGACGAGGAACACCGCGCCGATCGCGACGCCGCCGACGGCGATGCCGACGCGTTCCCACGCGGGCAGACCGTCTGCGCCTCCGGTGAAGGAGTACGTGCCGTCGAGCACCTCGAGCAGCATGAACACCGCCAGGGCCCGCTCGAACACGACCGCCGCTCCGTGGGCGGCCGCCCGGACCCACGACGTCCGCGGCGCCGGGTCGTCGGGGGTCGGCGGTGGGGGAGACGTGCGCAGGGCGATGCCCTTGACGACGCCGTAGGCCACCAGGCCGGCCAGCCCGGCGAGGGCCACCCGCCCGTGCTCGGCGGCGGGAGCCAGCAGCGCGGCGGCGCCGGCCAGGACGACGGCGACGGCGACCTGCACGACCCGGGGACGACGCAGGTGCAGCAGCGGACGCTCCAGGGGCCCGATCCAGGCCGGGCGGTCCTTGCGGTCGCAGTTGAAGAGGAACTCGGTGAACACGAGCCACAGGAACACGCCGCCGAAACCGGCCAGGCCGGGACGGATCTGTGACAGGTGCGCGGCGTAGGCGCCGGGGTCGTTGATGACGTCGGCCGCGACCTGCGCGGCTGACTCGTGGCTGGTCGCCGAGACGAGGGTGGGCGGGGCGACGAGGCGCATGAGCAGGACCCCGGCCAGCAGGCCGGCCGCGAGGAAGACCTCCTTGGCCTGCTGGTGCAACCGGCCCGCGACCCCGGCCATGGGGACGGCGTTGTCGGCGCTCAGGGCGATCTCGTAGGCGGCGAGGCTCGTGAGCGCCGCCGCGGCCGTCCAGCCGTCCAGCCAGTACGCGACCCCGGCCCCCACGACGAGCAGGGTCAGCGGCAGGCGCAGGACGCTGTGCCGCGCGCGCCGGCGGGTGCCGTCCGGCGCGGAGACCTCGAGAGGAGGCCGGAGCGTCGAGGGGGACTGGGGGTCTCGCGTGGGGCGGGACACGGTTCTCCGATCGCCGGGTCTGGACGGTCCGGGACACCCTTGGCCCCGGGTCACTCTTCCGGACTGCAAGCGACCGTGCCACCAGTGACGTGTCGGATCGACTCGTGACCGGGTTCCAGAAAGTGCTGCGCTGGAGGGACTCCGAGAGGTGGCGGTGAGCGGGTCAGGCGTTCGACGCCGCGTACAGCCGCCGCAGGACGTCGGCGATGTCGGGCTCTTCCACCGACAGGTCCCGCACCTCGGCCGACCGCGACACCTGCGCCAGCACCTCCGCCGCCGTCGTCTCCTCCGCCGAGAACGCGTACCGGCGGCGGTACCCGCCCTCCTCGACCGCGAGGAGTTCCGCACCGGCGACGGGACCGGGATCGACGGGGTCGCGCAGGTCGACCACGAGGACGCGGCGCGCGCCGACCCGACGGACGAGACCGGGCAGGTCGCCGTCGTAGGCGGCGCGCCCGTGGTCGACGACGAGGACGCGGTCACACAACCGCTGGACGTCGCCCATGTCGTGCGTCGTCAGCAGCAGCGTCGTGCCGTGCTCGGCCCGTTCGGCCCGCAGGAACTGCCGCAACCGCTCGCTGGACAGGACGTCGAGGCCGATCGTGGGTTCGTCCAGCAGGAGGAGTTCGGGGGAGTGCAGCAGGGCGGCCGCGACCTCGCCCCGCATGCGCTGCCCCAGCGACAACTGGCGGACGGGGGTGGTGAGGAACTCGCCCAGGCCGAGCCGTTCGTCGAGGTCGGCCAGCCGCGGGCGCCACACGTCGGCGGGCAACCGGTGGATGGCCGCGAGCAGCCGGAACGACTCGCTCAGCGGGAGGTCCCACCACAACTGGCTGCGCTGGCCGAAGACCACGCCGATGCGCCGGGCGAGGTCCCGTCGGTGCGTCACGGGGTCCAGGCCGCACGTCCGGACCGTCCCGGCCGACGGCACGAGGATGCCCGTCAGGAGCTTCACCGTCGTCGACTTCCCGGCCCCGTTGGCGCCGATGAACCCCACGGACTCCCCGGGGGCCACCTGCAGGGACAACCCGTCGACGGCCCGGACCACCCTGCGGCGTCGGCGGAACCGCGAGGTCCCCGGTTCGCGGACGACGTACTCGCGGACCAGGTCCTGGACCTCCAGCGCGTTCACGACCCGCTCCCGGTGTAGTGACGGACCCCGCTGCGCCACAGCAGGAGTGCGATCGTCCACAGGACGGCCGCGGCCAACGGCGAGCACCAGCCCAGCCATGCGGGCAACCCGGCCGGACCGGGTTCGTCGAGCAGGGCGAGCACCGGGAGGTAGGCCACGAAGGCGGCCGGAACGACGTAGCAGAACAGCCACCGCAGGGGCCCGGAGTACAGCGACGCCGGGTACTGGGCCGCGTTCGACCCGCCGTAGGTGATGGAGTTCACCGCCTCGCGACCGTCCAGCAACCAGAACTGCAAGGAGCCCGCGACCACGAACACCGCGCTGAAGATCGCCGCCCCGCCCACCACGGCCACCGCCAGCAGCGCCACGGCGCGACCGTCGAACGGGACGTCCGCGCGGGGCCAGGCCACGGCGAACACGAAGGCCGCGACGAGGACGCGCCCGACCCGGCGCAACGCGACGTCGGACGTCGCGAGCTGCGCCAGCACGGGCAGCGGCCGCAGCAGGAACGCGTCGAGGGTTCCGGTGCGCACCAGGGTGGGCAGGGTGTCGACGTGCCCGACGACGAGGTCGGCCAGGGAGAAGGCGACGTTGGCCAGGGCGAAGACGAGGGCGGCCTGCCAGACGGTGAGCCCGCCGAGTTCGGACGTCCGCGAGAACACGACGTAGATCGTCGCGAACTCGCCGAGCCCGATGCCGACGTTCGCCAGGACGTCTGCGGCGAACGACGTGCGGTACGACAGCTGCGCCCGCACGCGCGATCCCAGGAGCGCGCGGTACGGGCCGGGTGTGCGCCGCTCAGCCACCCTGCACCACCAGGCGCCGGGCGCCGACGGCCAGGAGGACGCGACCCGCCCCCAGCAAGACGGCGAGCCAGACGAGCTGCACCCCCAGCAACCGCAGCGCCTCCCCGCCGGCCGCACGGCCGAGGACGACGTCGACGGGCGTCTGCAGCATCGACGGGAACGGGGTCGAGTGGGCGAGCGTGGCCAGCCATGGCGGGAACCAGGCGACGGGGATCGACAAGCCCGTGAGGGTGGTGGCGAGCACGGTGTAGAGCAGCAGGATCCCCCGCACCTCGGTGAGCCAGAAGGCCGCGAGGTTGACGATCCACCGGGCCGCGAAGCTCACCGAGACCCCGACGACGAGGCTCACCAGGCCGAGGACGTACGGCACGGGGGAGGCCGGCAGCGCCAGCCCCGTCAGCACCGTCCCGAGGAGGAGGGGAGGCAGGCCGCGCGGGAGGAGCTGGAAGGCGGCGCGTCCGAGGTCGGTGGCCCAGGCCGCGAGCTGCGGGTCGACGGGGCGGGCGAGGTCCACGGCGATGTCTCCCGTGCGGACCCGGCGGGCGAGTTCGTCGTCGGCGAAGACGCTGACGGCGGCGAGGAACGCCTGCGTCGTCCAGGCGAAGGTCGCGGCCTGGAGCGGGTCGTACCCGGCGACCGAGGCGCCCGCGGACGTCACCGTGCCCACGAGGACCGCGGCCTTGATGGCGCCGAAGACGGAGTTCGTCAGCGCGCCCGCGGCCGTCGCCGCGCGGTACGTCGACCACCTGCGGAACCCCGCCGCGACGAGAGCGGGGTACGGCGACACGGCGTTCGACCCTAGTCCACGCAGCGTCGCGCGGGAAGGCTCAGCGCAGCAGCGGCGGGTGCAGGGTGGTGGCCGAACCGCGCCGGAACAGCCCGGCCGGGCGGCCGCCGTCGCGCGTCGTGGTCCCGCCGGTGGGTTCGAGGAAACCCGCTGCGCCGGTGACCTTCCGGTGGAAGTTGCGGGCGTCGAGCGTCGTGCCCCACACCGCCTCGTAGACGCGCCGGAGTTCGGCGACGGTGAACTCGGCGGGGCAGAACGCGGTGGCCAGCGGCGTGTACTCGAGCTTGGCCCGGGCCCGTTCGACCGCGTCGGCCAGCAGGACGTCGTGGTCGAAGGCGAGGTCGGGCAGGTCGGCGACGGGCGCCCACCGCGCGTCCGCCGCGTCCGTGCCGGCCCGGGGGACGGGCAGGTCGGGGGCCAGGGCCAGGTAGCAGACCGTCACGACGCGCTGGCGGGGGTCGCGGCCGGGGGCCCCGTAGGTGGCGACCTGCTCCAGGTGGACGAGGCCCCGTGGCAGGCCCGTCTCCTCCGCCAGTTCACGGGACGCGGCGCCCGGCAGGTCCTCGTCCGGCCGGACGAAGCCTCCCGGCAGGGCCCAGCGGCCCAGGAACGGTTCCTCGCCCCGCTCGACGAGGAGGACGTGCAGCGCCCCGGCGCGCACGGTCAGGACGACGAGGTCGACGGTCACGGCGAGGGCGGGGTGGCTCACCCGGTCAGCGTACCCATTTGTCGTCGACTTGACGACAAGTGGGTGACCGGTCTTATCGTCATCTCGACGACAACGAGTCGCCGCCCACCACGACCCAGGAGGCAGTCATGGCCGACATCACCCGGTACCCCTTCGCCCGGCACCTGCGCAGCACCCCGACCACGCACGTCATCCACCACCGCGGCGGCAAGGTCGCCCACTCTGGCACCGGGCAGGCGTTCTGGTTCCGGCCGCTGAGCGCGACGCTCTCGGAGCTGCCCGTCGACGACCGCGAACTGCCCCTGCTCCTGCACGCCCGCACGGCCGACTTCGTCGACGTCACCGTGCAGGCCACCGTCACCTTCCGCATCGAGGACCCCGCGCTCGCCGCCACCCGCGTCGACTTCTCCCTCGACCCGGCCACCGGTCGCTGGCGTTCGGCCCCGCTGCAGCAGATCGCCGGGCTGCTCACCGAGACCGCCCAGCAGCACGTCCTGGACGTCCTCGCCGGGATGCCCCTGCGGGACGTCCTCGTCACCGGCGTGACGCTGACGCGCGAACGCATCACCGCCGGCCTGCTCGCCGACAGCCGCCTCGCCCAGACCGGGCTCGCCCTCGTCGACGCCCGCGTCGTCGCCGTCCGCCCGGACCCCGACGTCGAGAAGGCCCTCGGCACCCCCACCCGCGAGCAGCTGCAGACCGAGGCCGACCGGGCCACGGCCGAACGCCGCGCCCTCGCCGTCGAACGCGAGCGGGCCATCAGCGAGAACGAGCTGCAGAACAAGATCGCGCTGGCCCAGCGCGAGGAGCAGCTCGTGGCGCAGAAGGGCGCCAACCAGCGGCGCAGCGTCGAGGACGCCGCGGCCGCGGACGCCATCCGCACGACCGCCGAGGCCGAGCGCGAGGAGCGGCTCGCCCAGGCCCGTGCCGCCGCGCGCCGCCTGCAGGGCGAGGCGGACGCCGGGGCCGAAGCGGCGCGCATGGCCGCCATCGCCGGCACCCCGCCCGAGGTGCTCCTGACCCTGGCGCTGCGCGAGTTCGCCGGGCAGCTGCCGAACGTCGGGACGCTCGTCCTGACGCCCGACGTCCTCACCGGCGCCCTCGCGAAGCTGGTGCAGCCGTGAGCCTCGCACCCCGCGCGGTCCTCGTGCACCGCCGCACCGCCTACGCCGACGCCGTCGCCCGGCACGGCACCCCCGGTGCCGCCGACTTCTTCCTCCGCACCCGAGGCCGCTCGCTGGCCGAGCTGGAGGAGGCCGACGAGCAGCAGCGCCGGGCGCTCGCCACCGTCGCCGCCGCCGTCCCCGTCGACTGGCGGACGGGGAGCGTCGAGCGGGCCGAGCTGTCCCGCTTCCTCTTCGCCCCCGAGGACGTCGTCGTGGTCGTCGGGCAGGACGGCCTCGTGGCCAACGTCGCCAAGTACCTGTCCGGCCAGGTCGTCGTCGGCATCGACCCGGCGCCCGGCCGCAACGCCGGGGTGCTCGTGCCGCACCCGGCGTCCGCGGCGCAGGACCTGCTGCACCGCAGCGTGTCCGGTGGTGCCTGCGACGCGCGCACGATGGTCTGCGCGAGCACCGACGACGGGCAGGAGCTGCACGCCCTCAACGAGGTGTTCGTCGGCCACCGCAGCCACCAGACCGCCCGCTACGTCCTCACCGCGGGGGACCGGCGCGAGGAGCAGGCCTCCAGCGGGGTCGTCACCGGGACCGGCACGGGGGCGACGGGCTGGCTCGCCTCGCTGTCCCGGGGGCGCGCGGCCCTCCCGGCACCGACCGACGCCTCGCTGGCCTGGTTCGTGCGCGAGGCCTGGCCGTCCCGGACGACGGGCGCCGACCTCGTCGCGGGGACCGTCGCCGCGGAACCGCTGACCCTGGACGTCCTGTCCGACGAGCTCGTCGTCTTCGGCGACGGCCTCGAGGACGACCGGCTCACCGTCAGCCGGGGCCAGCGCATCACGGTCACGGTGAGCCCGCGGCGCCTCGCGCTGCTGCGCTGAGCCCCCGGTGACGTCGGAGGTGAGGTCCGACTCCGTGTCGGAGCACCCCGCCCGCGGCGGCACACTTTAGGCGTGACCCTCATCGACGACGCGCGCGCCCAGGCCACGGCGGAGGCGACGACCACCACGACCGCGGAGCTGGTCGCCGCTCTCGACGCCGCCCTGGGGACGACCCCGGGGTCCGGGACCGTCGACGCGTCCAGCCGCCGCCGCGCCGAGTACACGACCGACGCGTCGAACTACCGCGTCGTCCCGCTCGTCGTCGTCTTCCCGCGCAGCGTCGAGGACGTCGTCGCCGCCTGGGGCGTCTGCCGCGGGCTCGGTGTCCCCTTCACCTCCCGCGGCGCGGGCACGTCGGTGGCCGGCAACGCCATCGGGCCCGGCGTCGTCCTCGACTTCTCCCGGCACCTGCACCGCGTCCTGGAGATCGACGCCGAGGGCATGACGGCGCTCATCGAACCGGGCGTGATCCTCGACGACCTGCAGCGCGAGGCGGCCCCGCACGGGCTGCGGTTCGGGCCGGACCCCTCCACCCACGCCCGCTGCACCGTCGGCGGGATGATCGGCAACGACGCCTGCGGCTCCCACGCGCTGGCCTACGGCCGCACCTCGCACAACGTCGTCGCGCTCGAGGTCCTCGACGGGCACGGCCGGCGGTACTGGACGGACGCCCCGCCCGCCGAGCTGCTCGAGGAACTGCGCTCGGTCGCCGCGGCGCACCTGGGGCTGATCCGCACGACGTTCGGGACCTTCGGGCGCCAGGTGTCCGGCTACGCGCTCGAGCACCTGCTGCCCGAGACGGGCGGCCCCACCGGGACGGCGCTCGCGCGCCTGCTCACCGGTTCCGAGGGCACCCTCGCGACGATCCTGCGGGCTCGCGTCCGCCTCGTCCGGCAGTCGCCGTCGACGACGTTCGTCGTGCTCGGGTACGACTCGATGCACGAGGCCGCCGACGCCACGCCCTTCCTGCTGGAGCACTCCCCGCTCGCCGTCGAGGGCATCGACCGCCGCCTGGCCGACGTCGTCGTGCGCCGCGGCGGTTCCGTCGACGGCCTGCCGAGCGGCAACGGCTGGTTGTTCGTCGAGATGGGGGGTGAAACTCCGCAGGAGTCCCTCGCGGCGGCCCGCGCGATGGTCGCCGACTCCCGCGCCCTGGACTCCGTCGTCATCCCGACCGCCGCCGAGGCCAAGAAGCTGTGGCGCATCCGCGAGGACGGGGCCGGTCTCGCCGGCCGCTCCCCCGAGGGTCAGCCCGCGTGGCCGGGCTGGGAGGACGCGGCCGTCCCGCCGGCGAAGCTGGGGGAGTACCTGCGCGAGTTCGACGCGCTCATGGCCTCCCACGGCGTCGACGGCCTGGCGTACGGGCACTTCGGCGACGGTTGCATCCACGTCCGCATCGACTTCCCGCTCTACGAGAACGGCGGCGGCACGGCCGCCAAGTCCTTCCTGGAGGACGCCGCTCGGCTCGTCGCCCGCCACGGCGGGTCGCTGTCCGGGGAACACGGTGACGGCCGCGCCCGCGGCGGGTTGCTGCCGCTCATGTACGACGCCGAGGCGATCACCGCGTTCGAGCAGGTCAAGCGCGCCTTCGACCCGGCCGACCTGCTGAACCCCGGCGTCATCGTCCGCCCGGCCGACGTCGCCGCGGACCTGCGCGTCCCGACGGCCCGACCCGCGCACGCGCTCGGGATGCCGCTCAAGTTCGCGTACTCCCGCGACGAGGGCGACCTCACGCGCGCCGTCCACCGCTGCGTCGGCGTCGGGAAGTGCCGCGCCGACTCCGGCGGCGTCATGTGCCCGTCGTACCTGGCGACGGGGGACGAGAAGGACTCCACCCGTGGCCGGGCCCGGCTGCTGCAGGAGATGGCCAACGGAACCCTCGTCACCGACGGCTGGCGCTCGCAGGAGGTCAAGGACGTCCTGGACCTCTGCCTGTCCTGCAAGGGGTGCAGCGCCGACTGCCCCGCCGGCGTCGACATGCCGACGTACAAGGCGGAGTTCCTCGACAAGTTCTACGCGGGCCGCCTGCGGCCGATGAACCACTACCTGCTGGGCTGGCTGCCGCGCTGGTCGAAGCTGGCGTCCATCGCCCCGAAGGTCGTGAACCGGCTGACGTCGGTGCCGGCGCTCGCGTGGACGGCGCGGGCCCTCGGTGGCGTGGACCAGAACCGCCCGCTGCCGGCGTTCGCCGAGGAGACGTTCCGCGCCTGGTTCGACCGGCGGCCCGAGGTCCCCGGTCAGCCGGTGCTGCTGTGGGTGGACTCCTTCACCGAGCACTTCTCGCCCGAGGTCGGCCGGGCGGCGGTGAAGCTGCTGGAGCACCTGGGGTTCTCGGTGCGGTTGACGGAGAAGCAGGTCTGCTGCGGTCTGACGTGGGTCTCGACCGGACAGCTCGACGGCGCCAAGCGGCAGTTGCGGTCCTCCCTCGACGCGCTCGGGAACTCGAACGTCCCCGTCGTCGGCCTGGAACCCTCGTGCACGTCCCTGCTGCGGGAGGACGCCGCGGAACTCCTGCCCGACGACCCCCGCGCCCACGCGCTGGAGAAGAGGGTCAAGACGCTCGCCGAACTCATCGCCGAGCAGCGCCCCGACTGGGTGCCGCCGCGCGTGGACCAGAAGGCCGTCGTGCAGCCGCACTGCCACCAGCACGCGACGATGGGTTTCGGCCCCGACGAGCGGTTGCTGGCCAAGGCGGGTGTGGACGCGCAGGTGCTCTCCGGGTGCTGCGGTCTCGCGGGGAACTTCGGCGCCGAGAAGGGCCACCACGAGGTGTCGGTGAAGGTCGCCGAGCACAAGCTGCTGCCCGCCCTGCGCGAGCGCGGTGACGCGCTCGTCGTGGCCGACGGGTACTCGTGCCGCACGCAGGCCGACAACCTCGCCGGGGTGCGGCCGAAGCACCTCGCCGAGATCCTCGCCGACGCCCTCCCGGAGGGCTGACCGCCCCGTCCCCCCGGTCCGCCCCCCGGTCCGCGCCCGGTCCCGCGTGGAAAACACTCTTTCCGCCCTTCGCGGGGCCGATCGGGGGGCCGGAAGCACGACTTCCGCTCGCACCGGGGCAGGGCGGAGGTGGGGTCAGGCCGGGTGGCGGACCCGTCGCTGTCGGGCGACGGCCCGGACCACGGCGTCCACCACCTCCTGCGGGTCGTGCAGCATGGGCGCGGTCACGTGCACGACCTCCCACCCCGCCTCACGCAGGGCCCGCAGCCGCCGCCGGTCTTTGGTGAGCTGCTCCCGCAGGGCGTGCCACCCTCCGTCGTACTCGATCGCCACCCGGCACTCCGGGAGCGCCAGGTCGAGGCGCGCGACGAAGTTCCCTGCGCTGTCGCAGACGGTGACGCGCGGCTCGACCGGCAGGCCGGCCCGCTGCAGCACGACGCGCAGCACGCTCTCCTGACGGGACTCCGCGCGCGGGTCGCAGAGCGTGGCCACCTGGCGTGCTGCCGCCACGTGGGGGTCGTGCACCTCCATCAGCCACCGGCGCAGGGACGGGAGCGGCACCACGCCGGCGCGGACCAGGGCGTCGAGGTTGGCCACCGCCTCGGTGAGCGGAAGCCGAGTCGTCGCGTCGAACGCCATCCGTTCCGGCGTCGCGGCCGGGACGCCGGCGACCAGTCCCCCCGGGTCGACGGTCCGCGCCCGGCGGAGGGCCACGCCGCGCACGGCGGACCACCTCCCGCCGGCGGGTGCCGGGACGAGGACCTCCACGTCGTCCTCCCACCGCCGCAGTTCCACCCCGAGCAGGGTGGCCTGCGAGCGACCCGTGACCACACCACCCTCCGGCAGCAGGAGCGCGGCCGCGCGGCACCGGAGTTCGTGGGTGAGGGGTCTGCCGGCCAGCGTGTAGACGCCGCGGAGGACGCGCTGCACCTCCGGTCCGCGCAACTGCTTCTCGCTGAAGAGGCCTTCCCGCAGGACGTCCCGGGCCCGGAACACCTCGGGCAGGAGCACGGCGTGGTGTGGTCGTCGCATCCGTGGACTGTCCGCCGGGTCGGGGAGCGCCGGGACCCGCCACGGGCCCACCTGTGGACGACACGCCGGGACGGGCGGCCTGTGGAGACCGGGACGTCATCTGGGGCGTTCTCCACAGGGGGCGGAAGTCGTGCTCTCCGCCCTCGGACCGGCCGCCGGAGGGGCGGAAAGAGTGTTTTCCACGCGGGACCGGCGGACGGCGAGGTCCACGAGGAGGTGGGTGTCGCGGCGTTCCCGGCCGTTGCGGAGGTCCTTCGGGGGACGGTGGACGTCGCGGAGCTCCAGGGAACCCGGCACGGGACGGCGGTCGTCGGCGGGGCCGGTGACAGCCCAGTTCACGAGCTGGATGCGGACCGGGAAACCCGTCGTCTCCACACCGCCGGGGGCGGGGTCGCACGTCGCGTGGCGGACGAGCGGACCGAACTCGGCGGGGGAGGGGCGGACCCGCAGGAACCACGTCACGTCGTCACCGACGGTGGGTTTCGGGCGGTGCGGCAGCTCCTTGACGTGGAGCAGGACGCGGAGGACGACAAACAGGCGCAGGCTGACCGGGGTCAGCGCGGTGTGGCGGTGCACTCGAGGACCCGCGCACTCGACGGACCGGGAGACGAAGCCCCCGGGCGCGGGTTGACCGGGGACAGGGTGACCCGCACCCCGCCCCCGGGTCAAGCCCCGGTCGCGCCCCGCCGCTCAGCTCCGGCGGGTCAGTCGCCGGCGAAGGCGGGCACGACCTGCTCGATGAAGAGCGCCAGCGAGGCGCGCTTCTCCTCGTGCGTCATGCCGTTGTCGATCCAGAAGCTGAACTCGTCGACGCCGAGCTCCTCGTAGTACCGGATCCGCTCGACGACCTCCTCGGGCGTCCCGATCATGGCGGTCTTGTGCAGGGAGTCGACCTCGAACTCCGGCCGCTCGGCGAACTTCTCGACCGGGCTGGGCTCCAGGAACCCCTTCTCGGGGGTCACCTTGTTGCCGAACCAGGCGTCGAACGTGCGGTAGTACCGGGCGACGGCTTCCGCGGCGGGCCGCCAGCCGTCGGGGTCGGACACGGGGTGCACGTGGGTGTGCCGCAGCACCATGAGCTTCGGGCGGGGCTGCTCTGGGTGGTTGCCGACGGCGACGTCGAACTTGCGTGCCAGGTCCTCCACCTCCCCGTCGCCCTTCATGAGCGGCGTCACCATGACGTTGCAGCCCGAGGCGACGGCGAAGTCGTGGGACGCGGGGTCGCGGGCCGCGATCCACACCGGGGGACCGGGCTTCTGCACCGGCGACGGGACCGAGGTCGAGGTGGGGAACTGCCAGACCTCCCCGTCGTGGGCGTAGTCGCCCTCCCACAGGCGCTGGACCGCGGGGACCAGTTCGCGCAGGTGCTTCCCGCCCTCGGTGGCGGGCAGGCCGCCGGCCATCCGGTCGAACTCGAACTGGTAGGCCCCGCGCGCCAGCCCCACCTCCATGCGGCCTCCGCTGATCACGTCCAGCAGCGCGCACTCGCCGGCCGCGCGGATCGGGTTCCAGAACGGTGCGATCATGGTGCCGGCCCCGAGGCGGATGCGGGTGGTCCGCGCGGCCAGGTAGGCGAGCTGGGGCATCGGGCTGGGGGAGACGGTGTACTCCATGGCGTGGTGCTCACCGATCCACACGGTGCTGAAACCCCCCTCCTCCGCCATGAGCGCGAGTTCGGTCAGGTTCTCGAAGAGCTGCTGGTGGCCGACTTCCTCGTCCCAGCGCTCCATGTGCACGAACAGTGAGAACTTCACGGGTCTCTCCTCCTCAACGGGTGGTGGTGGGTGGTCAGCTGCGCATGGTGAACGGGTCGGCGAGTTCTTCCTCGCTCGTGTTGATCCACACGCTCTTCACCCGGGTGTAGTCGCGGATGGTCTCCTGGCCGTGCTCGACACCGACACCGCTGCTCTTGAACCCCTGGCGGGGCGACATGGGGGACATCGCGCGGTAGGTGTTGACCCACACGGTGCCGGCGTCGAGCCGGGCGGCCATCCGGTGGGCGCGGGACAGGTCCCGCGTCCAGACGCCGGCCGCCAGGCCGTACTCGGTGTCGTTCGCGAGCGCGACGACCTCGTCCTCGGTGTCGAAGGGCATGACCGCCGCGACGGGGCCGAAGATCTCCTCGCGCACGACGCGCATCGAGTTGTCGACGTCGACGAGGACGGTGGGTTCGTAGAACCAGCCGCCCAAGCCACCGCCGTCGCTCGTGCGGCCACCCGTGAGGACGCGCGCGCCCTCCTCGCGGCCGAGCTCGACGTACCCGTCGACCTTCGCGCGCTGGTCGGCGAACGCCAACGGCCCAAGCTCGGTGCTCTCGTCCAAGGGGTCTCCGATCCGGATCGTGCAGGCGCGGTCGGTGACCCGTTGCAGCAGCTCGTCGTAGACGGAGCGGTGGGCGAAGACGCGGCTGCCCGCGATGCACGTCTGGCCGGCGGCGGCGAAGATGCCCGCCACCACGCCCATGGCGGCGTTCGCCACGTCGGCGTCGCTGAAGACGATGTTCGGGGACTTCCCGCCGAGTTCCAGGGTGGAACCGATGAACCGGCTGGCCGTGGTCGCCGCGATGCGCGCCCCGGTGGCGGTGCTGCCCGTGAAGGAGACCTTGGCCAGCCCACGGTGGTCGACGAGCGCCTGGCCGGCCTCGGACCCGAAACCGGTGACGACGTTGACGACGCCGGGCGGGAACCCGGCCTCGGCTGCGAGCTCGGCGAGCCGCAGGACCGTGGCCGAGGTGTGCTCGGAGGGTTTCACCACGATGGTGTTGCCGGCGCACAGCGCGGGGGCCAGCTTGCTCGTCGTCAGGGTGAGCGGGGAGTTCCACGGTGTGATGGCCCCGACGACACCGAGGGGTTCACGCGTCGTGTAGTTCAAGACCCGGCGGTCGGAGGTGGGGATCACGTCGCCCTGCACCTTGTCGGCCAGACCGGCGTAGTAGTAGAGGTACTCCGGCAGCGTCGCGAGCTGACCCCTCATCTCCCGCAGCAGCTTGCCGTTGTCGAGGGTCTCCATCCGGGCCAGCTCCTCGGCGTTCTCGCCGACGAGGTCGCCCAGGCGACGCAGGAGCCGGCCGCGCCGGGTCTGGCTGAGGTCGCGCCAGCTCGGGTCCTCGAACGCGCGGGCCGCCGCGGTGACGGCGCGGTCGACGTCGGCGGCGTTCCCCCGGGCCACGCGGTGGTTGACGGCCAGGGTGGCGGGGTTGGCGCTCTCGAACCACTCCCCGCTGCTCGGGGCGCTGTGCTCGCCGCCGATGTGGTGGTCCAGCTGCCGCACGGGAACCGCGGTCCGCGCGCCGGGGGTCGTCGTCTGCACGTCGGTCATCGGCCGACTCCTTCCAGGAACGGGACGAGGTGGGACACGAGGACGTCGGGCTGCTGCGCAGGCCACAGGTGCCGGGCACCGGGCACGACGACCGCGCGGGACCCGGGGACCGCGTCGGCGAGGCGGCGCGTCATCTCCGGGGTGGATCCGGGGTCCAGGTCCCCGGTGACCGCCAACGCCGGGACGGTGATCCGGGGGAGTTCCTCCAACAGTTCCGCATCGGCCGTCGCGAAGACGCGGTAGCACCGCAGGTAGGACTCGACGTCGTTGGCGAGCAGCGTCTTCTCGGTGCGCCGGAGGAGGTCCGTGTCGGACTCGCCGGGGAACCAGCGCTGCAGCGAGGCGGCGACGCTGGCGGGGAAGTCGGCCTCCGCCGTGGCGAGGCGGGCCAGGACGGCGTCGCGTTCGGCCGGGGTCCGCTGGCAGACCGAGCTCACGGACGCCAGGCTCGCGACGAGGTCGGTCCGGAACCGGGCCAGGTGCTGCGCGACGAGCGCCCCGAGGGAGAAACCGACGAGGTGCGACCCGGCCGGGACGTCCTCGGCCACGCGGCCCGCGAGGTCGGCGAGGGTCGCGCCCTCCGCGACCGGGGCGGCGTCGCCGTGGCCGGGCAGGTCCGGGGTGACGACGCGGAAACCCTCGGCCTCGAGCGCCGCGCGCACCGGTGCCCACAGGGTGTGGTCCAGACCGACCCCGTGCAGCAGGACGACGGTCCCCCGCGACGTCACGGTCGGATCACTGCTCCGAGGACAGCGGTGCGAGACGCTGCTGCGGACGGCCGCGCGTGGCCGCGGCGAGGGCGATGAGGATCTCCCCGGCGTGCGGGGCGTCGGCGACCTGGACCTCGACGGACTGGTGGTGCGAGCGGATGGTCGCGTCGGTGACGTGCTTGAGCGGGATGTCGAACGTCGCACCGGCCCGGGCCCGCTTCTCGACCGCGGGCAGCAGCGTCGTCGCGGCGGCCGCCGTGCGGAAGTGGTCTCCGAACTTCAGGGTGTGGATGAGCGCGGAGGCGTGCTCGACCTCACCGTCGAGACCGACGATGCCGGCCTTGCCGTAGGCCTCGGCGGGTCCGCCGAGGGCCTCCAGGACGCGGGGTGCCAGCAGGGCGCCGAGGTCGGAGGCGTGGGCGTCGATGCCGGGGGCGAGGTCCTCGACGAAGCCCTGACCCGCCCAGGGGTTCTCGACGACGGCCGCCACGACCGCGACGCGGGCGACGGGGTCGACCTCGCGGCCGCCCTCCCAGCGGGTCTCCTCGACGAGGGTCACGAGTTTGCGGACGTTCACGGCTGGTCCTCCAGGAGGGCGGGGGTGACGGCGGGGTCGGTGGTGCGGTCCCCGATCCGGGCGTGCGGTCGCGGGCCGGTCGAGGCCGCCGCCACGACGACGATCTCGTCGGCGCGGGGGGCGTCGGCGACGCGGACGGCCACGGTCTGGTAGTGGCTGCGGGTGGCGGCGTGGTTCTTGTGCCACAGGGGGACGACGAGGGTCTCCCCGGCGTCGCCACGGGTGTCGGCGAAGCAGATGATCGACTCCCCGCCGAGGTGGGCCCGGACGAGGTTGCCGAAGTACGGCGTGTGGATGAGGGCCGCGCCGTGCTCGATCTCGCCGGCGGTCCCGACGACGGCGGCCTTGCCGAACGCCTCGACCGCGTCGACGCCGCCGAGGGCGTGGAGGAGGGCGTCGGTGAGGATCCGGGCCAGCGAGGGCGCGATGGCCGAGACCGCGGGGCCCAAGTCCGTCGCGGCCGGGGTACCGACCCACGGGTTGCGGATGACGGCGGCCGCGGAGGCCCTCTCGGCGGGGACCGCCGGGGCCGAGCCGGCCTCGGTGAGCACCGTCTCGCGGTACACGACGAGCTTGCGCACCTCGACGCCCGCGCCTCCGTCGGAGGTGTGGGAGTTCAGGTGCAGGTCGGGGGTGGCGGTGGGACGCGGTGCGGTGTCGACCGCCGCGGTGCTGGTCGCCTCTTGCATGCCAGAAACGCTAAGTGGTCCGCCGTTGTCGGTCAAGGGTTCGGGGCCACCTGTTGAGCACTCGCGCTGAAACGCTGCTGCACAGGGGGAAGAAGACGGCCCCGACGTCCAGAAGGACGTCGGGGCCTGTGGTTCTGGCATGCCAGAACTCAGCGCGGGGTGAGCGTGCGGAACCCCGAGGAGTGCCAGACGAGGGGTTCGGTGTCGGGGGCGTTCCCGAGCGCGTGCACCTGCAGGAGCACGACGTCGTGGTCGCCGGCGGGGAACTGGCTGTGCACCGAGCACTCCAGCCACACGGGTGCACCGTGGACGAACACGGCGCCCGACTCCGATGTCGTCGACTCGACGCCCGCGAACCGGTCGGCGGCCTTCGAGGCGAGCTGGCGCGCGGTGAGGTCGTGCGCCTCGCCGAGCACCGACACCCCGAGGCGGCCGCCCGCCTCCGCCGCGGCGCGCAACCGCGGCCAGCTCGTGGAGGTGTGCTGTACCGCGAACAGGACCAGCGGCGGATCCAGCGAGATGCCCACCTGGAAGGAGGACGCGACCAGCACGGTGGGTCCGGGTTCCCCGGGCACCTGGGAGGAGATGGCCGCGACACCTGAGGGGAACAGGGCGAACGTCGTGCGCAGCGCTGTGGGATCGGCGTCCGGGGCGGTGAGGGTGAGGGGTGCGGTCACGGGGACCTCCTGGGTGGGTGGTGAGTCAGCTGGAGAGGGTTTCGCGTTCGCTGCTGCGGACGTGGTCGCGCATGGCGAACTCGGCGCCGTAACCGTCCTTCTCGCGGATGTGCTGCAGGACCTTCTCGTGCTCGGACAGGGACGCGCCGAGCCGGCCGGGCCGGCCGAGGGAACGAGCGACGAGCCGGTGGTAGGCGAGCTGGTTCATGAGGGTGCGGTAGTGGTTCTTGAGCTGGGTGTTGTCCGCGCCGTCGATGATGGTGGAGTGGAACCCGTGCACGAGGTCGGCGTACCCCTCGTGGTCGACGGCGGCGACGGCGAGCCGGGCGCGGTCCAGGTTCTCCTCGAGCTCGTCGAGCGCGGGGACGCGTCCCCGCGCCGCGAGGAGGCGGGCGCCCATGCCCTCCAGGACCTCCTTGAGCTCGAACAGCTCGATGATCTCCCGGCGGCTCGGGGCGCGGACGAAGGTGCCGACGCGGGGGCGGACCTCGATGAGCCCCTCGATCTGGAGCTGCTTGAGCGCCTCCCTGACCGGCGTCCGGCTCACGCCGTGCTGCTCGGCCAGGGCGATCTCGGACAGGGGTGAGCCCGGTTGGTGGTCGCCGCTGATGATGGCGGTCCGCAGGGATTCGAGCACTCGCGCCTGCGCTCCCGTGAGCGCCGCGGCCTCCATCGGCTGTGGCATGCAAGAACGGTAGGAGTGTTGGTGTCGCACGTCAACCGTCCAACCGTGGTGCACCCCGGCTTCCTCGGTGTTTCCGCCGTGTGAACCCGTGTGACGGGCGGGTTCCAGTTCGCCGTTGTCACGCGGAAAGTCGTGCCCTAGCCTTGACCCGCGTCAAACTTGCATGCCAGCGTCGGTCTGCCACACGAGTCATCCGCTCACCGAAGAGCCCGTCGCCGCGGTCTGAGCCCTCCTCGCCCCGTCGACCCCCCCGCACGGTCCCGTTCGATCCGTGAAAGGAGCTGCCCGTGTCCACCCCGACCAGCAGCCCGCCCTCCGCCCCCGACGACTCGCCGTCCGCGTCGTCCGGCCCCGCCCCGGACCTCCTGGGTGCTCACGAGGCCGACCCTCGCCGCCGTCCCGGTCCCGTCCTGCTCGTCTCCGTCGCCGTCACGGTCGTCGTGGTGGCGTGGGGAGCAGCTGCCGGCGGGTCGTTGTCCAGCGCCAGTTCCGGAGCGCTCAACTGGATCACCTCCAGCTTCGGCTGGCTCTACCTTCTGAGCGCGCTGGGCATCTTGGTGTTCCTCGTGGGCCTCGCGGTCAGCCCGTACGGCCGGCTCCGCCTGGGGCGCGACGAGGACCGGCCCCAGTTCAAGACGCGGTCCTGGATCGCCATGATCCTGTCCGCCGTCATGGGGATCGGCCTCATCTCCTACGGCGTGGCCGAACCCGTCTCCCACCTCGCATCGCCGCCGCACGGTCTGGCCGACCCCATGACGCGGGACGCTGCCGTTACCGCCATGCAGTTCTCCTTCTTCGACTGGGGCCTGCACGCCTGGGGCATCTTCGCCGTCATGGGTCTGGCCATGGCCTGGTCGACGTACCGGAAGGGCCGGCCGAGCCTCGTCTCCGCGTTGCTGCGGCCGATCCTGGGCAAGCGCGTCGACGGCTGGGTGGGGGGCGGGATCGACGTCTTCGCGGTCTTCGCCACGCTGTTCGGCACCACGACCTCGCTGGGGCTGGGTGCGCTGCAGATCAACGCGGGCCTGGGATCGCTCTTCGGGGTCCCGGTCTCGACCGTCGTGCAGGTGCTCATCATCGCCGTCGTCACCCTGCTGTTCACCGTCTCCGCGGTCAGCGGCGTGGCCAAGGGCATCCGCTACCTCAGCGAGACGGCGATGGGGCTGGCCGGTCTGCTGCTCGTCTTCATCGTCGTCGTCGGGCCCTCGATCTACCTCGCGAACCTGCTCGTGCAGTCGCTGGGGCGCTACGCCAGTCAGTTCTTCGCGATGAGCCTCATCACCCCGGCGGACGGCGACCTCGCCTTCATGCAGTGGTGGACGTACTTCATGCTCGCGTGGTGGTTGTCCTGGGCGGCCTTCGTCGGCGTGTTCCTGGCGCGCATCTCCCGCGGCCGCACCATCCGCGAGTTCGTCCTCGGTGTCCTCGTCGTCCCCAGCGCCGTGTTCTTCGTGTGGTTCACCGCGTTCGGCGGGACCGCGATGCACCTGGACCTGACCCGCGGGGCCGGCATCGCCGCCGCGGCGGCCCAGGACGCGAACTCCGCGTTCTTCCTGACCCTCGACCAGTTCCCGCTCTCGACAGTCACCTCCACCCTGGCCATCGTCCTCGTCGTGCTGTTCTTCGTCTCCGGTGCCGACGCGAACACCTACGTCCTGGCGATGCTCACGACGCGCGGCAGCGAGCGGCCGCCGACGTGGTGCCTCGTCCTGTGGGGCGTCCTCACCGGCGCGGCCGCCGTGGCGCTGCTGCTCGCCGGCGGTCTGCAGGCGCTGCAGAACATGGCCATCGTCTCCTCGGCCCCGTTCCTGCTCATCGTCTTGGCGGTCACCGCGGCGTTCTGGAAGGACCTGCGCAGCGAACAGCTGGTGCGGGCGTGAGTTCGACCGACCTTCCCGTCGTCGAACTGGGCCCACCCGTGTTCGAGGGGGGTGCCCGCTGGACCGACCTCGCCGCGCTCGTGACCGGGGAGGGGGAGCGGGCGGTGGTGCTGACGACGTTGGACGCGGGAGCCCGCACGGCCTGGCACCGGCACGTGCACGGACAGGTGCTCGTGGTGACGGGAGGGGCCGGGGAGCTCGAGCTCGAGGAGGGTCGGCGCCTCCTCGGTCCGGGAGACGTGGTCGTGGTCCCGCCGGGTGTCGTGCACCGTCACGCGGCCGCTGCTGACCAGGCCGTGACGCACGTGTCCGTCTCAGCCGCAGGGGATCTCGAACTGCTCGCGTGATGAGCAGGGGCGGCCCCGCCCCCACGTCGGTGGGGGCGGGGTCGTCGCGCGTCCGGCCCCCCGCGTGGAGGGCGGAAGTCGCGCTTCCGGCCGTCCAGGGCCCCGGTGGGGGGCGGAAAGAGTGTTTTCCACGCGGGGGAGGGGGAGGGTTTCCCTGCCGGTGACGGGCGCGAAACACGGACGAAACACGCAGCGTGTCTACTGTCAGTAGATGTTGGACGCCACCGTGAGACGCCCCTGGAGGCTCCCGTGACCGCCGCTCCTCCCGCTCCCCCGACCCAGGACGCCGCTCCCGGCGTGACGCCGCGCGTGTCCCCGGAGCTGTCCGTCGGCACCACCCAGTCCCTCGCGAGCATGGCCCGCGCCGACGGCGTCCGGTACCTGCTCGCCACGTTCACCACCCTCACCGGCAAACCCTGCTCCAAGCTCGTCCCGGTCTCCGCGGCCGACGAGCTCGAGGGCGAGGGGTGCGGGTTCGCGGGGTACGCCGCCGGCGGCCTCGGGCAGGTGCCCGCGGACCCCGACGTGGTCGCGGTCCCCGACCGCTCCTCCTACACGCCGCTGCCCTTCGTCCGACCCGGACTGGCGATGGTCCACTGCGACCCCCACGTCGAGGGGATCCCCTACGCGTTCGCGCCGAGGGTCCTGTTGCGGCGGCAGATCGCCGCGGCGGCCGACCTCGGCCTGAGCCTGTCGGTCGGTGCGGAGGTCGAGTACTTCCTCGTCAAGCGCGGCCTCGACGGCAGGCTGGTGACGGCCGACGCCTCGGACGACGCCGACCAGCCCTGCTACGACACCCGCGGCGTGACCCGCATGTACGACCACCTGGCCGCCGTCTCCGACGCCATGGAGTTCCTCGGCTGGGGCCCCTACGCCAGCGACCACGAGGACGGCAACGGGCAGTTCGAGCAGAACTTCCACTACGCCGACGCCCTCACGACGGCCGACCGCGTCACGACGCTGCGCTACGTCATCCAGATGCTGGCCGAGCAGCGCGGGATGATCGCGACCTACATGCCGAAGCCCTTCACCGACCGCACGGGCAGCGGCATGCACCTGCACCTGTCCCTGTGGGGCGAGGACGGCCCGCGGTTCCCGGCGGCCGAGGACCCCCGGGGTCTGGGGTTGTCGCGGACGGGCTACGGCTTCACCGCCGGACTGCTCGCGCACGCTCCGGCCATGCAGGCCGTCATCGCCCCGACCGTGAACTCCTACAAGAGGACCGGCGCGACCTCGACGGCGTCGGGGGCGACGTGGGCGCCACGGGCGGCGACGTACGGCGGCAACGACCGCACGCACCTCGTCCGCGTCCCCGACCCCCACCGCGTGGAACTGCGGGCCGGGGACGGCGCGGCCAGTTCCCACCTCGCCGCAGCGGTCGCCCTGGGGGCCGGCCTCGACGGCGTGCGCCGGGACCTCGATCCGGGCGTGCCGGGGGAGTGCCCCGCGGACGCGCCGCTCCTGCCGCGGACGCTGCTCGACGCGGTGCACGCGTTCGAGGCCGACGACGTCGTCACGGGCGTCCTCGACGCGGTCGACCCCGGGGCCGGGGTGTCGCGGTACTACGCCGGGCTCAAGCGCGAGGAGTTCTACTCCTGGCACGCGCGAGTCACCGACTGGGAGGTCGACCGCTACCTCACCGCGGTCTGACTGGACACTGCGAGGAAACGACACTTACTGTGAAGAAACACGCTGACGACGAAGGAGGACGCTGATGTGCGGGATCGCCGGACTGCACCTGCGGGACGCGGCGTTGCAGCCGCACCTCGGGTCCCTGTTACAAACGATGCTCTGCCAGGCCGCCGAGCGCGGGACCGACGCCGCTGGTGTCGGTCTCTACGGGGACCCCGGCTTGAACCCCGACGGCCAGGCCACGGTCTGCACCATCGAGTCCCCACTGGCCGCGACCGAGGCCGCCGCCGCGGTGGAGCGCGCTCTGGGGCAGCCGGTCCGGAGCCGGGCGAGCGGGCAGACCACGGTCTTCACCGCGCCCGTGGCGGCCGAGCTCCTCGAGGCCGCCGTCCGCGCCGCCCTGCCCGGCGCGGTCGTCACCAGCCGGGGCGCGAACCTGTCCGTCCTGAAGGGAACGGGTCACCCGGACGACCTGGCCACCACGTTCCGCCTCGCCGAGGCCACGGGGTACCAGGGCGTCGCCCACACCCGGATGGCGACCGAGTCCGCGGTCACCTCCACCGGGAGCCACCCCTACTCCGTCGGGCCCGACCAGTGCATGGTCCACAACGGGTCCTTCTCGAACCACGCCACGATCCGGCGCGAGCTCATGGCCGAGGGTGTGGAGTTCGACTCCGAGAACGACACCGAGGTGGGAGCGCGGTTCGTGGCGCAGCAGCTCGCCGGCGGTGCCGACGTCGAGAAGGCGCTGCGCCTGCTGTGCGAGCGCTTCGACGGCTTCTACACGCTGCTCGTCGCGACGGAGAACTCCTTCGCCGTCGTCCGGGACGCCATCGCCTGCAAACCCGCGGTCGTCGCCGAGACCGACCAGTGGGTCGCCATGGCGAGCGAGTACCGCTACCTCACCGGTCTGCCCGGTGTCGAGAACGCCCGCATCTTCGAACCCGAGCCGGAGGTCGTGTACGCATGGGAACGCTGACCCAGGAACTCCCCGCGACGCCCGACGCGCGCCCCACGGAGCCGATCGTGGTGGACCTCGCGAAGACCACCGTCCGGGAGCTGAACGCCGCCCTGCACGCCGAACCCGAGGGGTCCACGGCGCACTACCGGGTCGTGCACCCGCAGGGGACGCACTCGATCGCCGTCGGGCTCGACCGTCCCGTCACGGTCGCCGTCGAGGGGCACGTCGGCTACTACGCCGCCGGCATGAACCAGCACGCCACGGTCGAGGTCCACGGCAACGCGGGCGTCGGAGTCGCGGAGAACATGATGTCCGGGCGCGTGCACGTGCACGGCGACGCGTCCCAGTCGGCCGGGGCCACCGCCCACGGAGGTCTCCTCGTCGTCGACGGCAACGCCGCGGCCCGGTGCGGCATCTCCATGAAGGGGGTGGACATCGTGGTCGGCGGGAACGTCGGGCACATGAGCGGGTTCATGGCCCAGGCCGGGCGGATGGTCGTCTGCGGCGACGCCGGGGACGCGCTGGGCGACTCCGTCTACGAGGCCCGCATCTACGTCCAGGGGACCGTCGCCTCGCTCGGGGCGGACTGCGTCGCCAAGGAGATGCGTCCGGAACACCTGGCCGAACTCACCGAACTGCTCGCCGCGGCCGGCCGCGACGACGACCCGGCCGCCTTCACCCGCTACGGGTCGGCCCGCACGCTCTACAACTTCCACGTCGACAACGCCTCGGCGTACTGAGAGGGGCCCGGAGATGACCGACGACCTCGCCGCGCAGGGACTGCGTGAGTCCGCGACCTTCGACCGCAGCACCATCGCGGCCATCCAGCACGCAGCGCGCACCGGCATCTACGACATCCGCGGAGGGGGCGCCAAGCGCAAGCTGCCGCACTTCGACGACCTGCTGTTCCTCGGCGCCAGCATGTCCCGGTACCCGCTGGAGGGGTACCGCGAGCGCTGCGACACCGACGTCGTCCTCGGTGCGCGGAACGCGAAGTTCCCGCTGCACCTGTCCACGCCGGTCACCATCGCGGGCATGAGCTTCGGGGCGCTGTCCGGCCGGGCCAAGGAGGCGCTCGGCCGGGGGGCCAGCGAGGTCGGCACGTCCACCACGACGGGCGACGGGGGCATGACCGACGAGGAGCGCGGGCACTCCAAGCACCTCGTGTACCAGTACCTGCCCTCGCGCTACGGCATGAACCCCGACCACCTGCGCGCCGCCGACGCGATCGAGGTCGTCCTCGGCCAGGGCGCCAAACCCGGCGGGGGCGGGATGCTGCTGGGGCAGAAGATCACCGAGCGCGTCGCGGGCATGCGGACGCTGCCGGTCGGCGTCGACCAGCGCTCGGCGTGCCGGCACCCGGACTGGACCGGTCCCGACGACTTGGCCATCAAGATCGGTGAACTCCGGGAGATCACCGACTGGGAGAAGCCGATCTACGTCAAGGTCGGGGCCTCGCGCCCGTACTACGACGTCAAGCTCGCCGTGAAGGCCGGCGCGGACGTCGTCGTCGTCGACGGCATGCAGGGCGGGACCGCCGCCACGCAGGACGTGTTCATCGAGCACGTCGGGATCCCCACGCTCGCGGCGATCCCCGAGGCCGTCCGCGCGCTGCAGGAGATGGGGGTCCACCGCGAGGTCCAGCTCGTCGTCTCCGGCGGCGTCCGCAACGGCGCCGACCTGGCCAAGTGCATGGCCCTGGGGGCCGACGCCGTCGCCATCGGCACGGCCGCCCTCATCGCCCTCGGCGACAACGACCCCGCCCTCGACGCGGAGTACCGCAAGATCGGGTCGGCGGCCGGGTACTACGACGACTGGCAGGCCGGTCGTGACCCGGCCGGCATCACGACCCAGGACCCCGAGCTGCAGCAGCGCTTCGACCCCGAGGTCGGCGGTCGTCGGCTCGCGAACTTCCTGCGCGTCATGACCATGGAGGCGCAGATCATCGCGCGGGCCTGCGGCAAGGCCCACCTGCAGCACCTGGAGCCGGAGGACCTCGTCGCGCTGACGATCGAGGCCGCCGCCATGACCCGGTTGCCGCTGGCCGGCACGAGCTGGGTCCCCGGCCAGGGGTTCTGACCGGCCCTCGGGGTGGGACGGGGCATCCTGGAGCCGTGCGGACGATCGACCACGGGGACCTCCCGGACGTTCCCTGGCGCAACGGGCGGGGCACGACCCGGGAGGTGCACCGCGACGACCGGTGGCGGCTCAGCATCGCGGCCGTCACGGAACCGGGCCCGTTCTCGACCTTCCCCGGCGTCGACCGCACGTTCGTCCTCGCCCGCGGGAGGCTCGTCCTCACCGTCGCCGGCCACGTCCACCGTCTGCGCCCCGGCGACCTCCTGAGGTTCCCCGGGGAGGTCGCCGTCACCGCCGAGCCGGACGGGGACGTCGTGGCGGTGAACGTCATGACGACGCGTCCGCACGTCGCGCACGTGCGGGTGGGGGTCCCCGGGGAGGCCCTCGTGGCCGTCGACCTGACCACGCTGCAGTCGCACTTCTCCGTCGTCCCCGGCGACCTCGCGGGGCGAGCCGTCGTGGTGGAAGGGATCTCATGAGTTCGCAGTTCCTCGTCGTCGGGGCCGGCCTGGCAGGTGCCTCGACCGCCTGGCGGCTGGCCGAGCGGGGCTCGTCCGTCACCCTCGTCGAACGCGACGTCCCGGCGTCCGAGCAGGGCAGTTCGCACGGGTCCGCGCGCATCTTCCGGTACGCCTACCCCGAGCGGGTCTACGTCGACCTGGTGGGCGCCACGGAACCCGGCTGGGCGGAACTGTCCGCGTTGCACGGGGCCGACCTGGTCCGGCGCTGCGGCGCCCTGGACTTCGGGACGCAGCGGGACCCCCACGGGCTGGCGGCGGTCCTGGCGGCCGCCGGGGTCGAGCACGAGCTCCTGGCCCGTGACGAGGCCCGTGCGCGCTGGCCGCACATCGCCTTCGACACCGACGTCCTGCTGCACCGCGTCGGCGGGGTCCTCGACGCGGAGTCGACCGTCACGACCATGGTGGCGGCGGCGAAGGCGCGGGGGGCCGAGGTCCTCACGGGCTGGCCCCTGCAGCGGCTGGAACGGACGGGTTCGGGCTCCACGTCCGGGTTCGTGGCGCACGCCGCGGACGGACGCACCCTCACCGCCGAGCGGGTCGTCGTCGCCGCGGGAGGGTTCCTGCCGCAGCTGCTGGGCGACCTGGCACTGCCGTCCGGGTTCCTCGACGCGTTCCCCGCGCTGCAGGTGAAGGAGGAGAACGCCTTCCACTTCCCCTACCGGGACGGGGCGCCCGCCGAGGACTGGCCCACCCTCATCCACAAGCGCGAGGACATCTGCGTGTACGCGCTGCCGGGCGGGCGCGACGCGCAGTTCCGCGGGCAGAAGGTGGCGGAGTACGACGCGGGGCGCGTGATCCCCTCCGCGGCGGCGCGGTCGGGCCGGATCGACCCCGCCAACCGCGCCCGGGTCGTCGACTACGTCCAGCGGTTCCTGCCGGGGCTGGAACCCGAGCCGTACGCCGAGACGACGTGCCTGTTCACGAACACCCCGACCGAGGACTTCGTCGTCGACGAGGCCGACGGCGTGACGGTCGTGTCCCCGTGCTCCGGCCACGGCGCCAAGTTCGCGCCCGTCCTCGGCGAGGTCGCGGCCGACGTCGCGCTGGGAACCGGGTCGGTGCCGGAGCGGTTCCGGGTAGGTTCGCCCCGTGCCTGAGACCGCGCAGCTGCTCGCCGCCATCGCCGACACGGGCCGCGACCCGGTGCGCGGCGGCTACTCCCGTCCCGTCTTCGCCGGCGCGGAACGCGAACTGCTCGAGTGGTACCTCGCCGAACTCGGCCGCCGCGGCCTCGAGGGCGAGACCGACCGGAACGGCGTCGTCTGGGCGTGGTGGAACCCCGCCGGGGCGCCGCTGCGGGACGCCGTCGTCACCGGCAGCCACCTCGACTCCGTGCCGGGGGGTGGTGCCTTCGACGGACCGCTCGGGGTCGCCTCCGCCCTGCGCGCCCTCGACCTGTTGCGGGAGCGGGGGATCGAGCCCGCGCGTCCGCTGGGTCTGGCGGTGTTCCCCGAGGAGGAGGGGTCCCGGTTCGGGGTCGCCTGTCTGGGGTCGCGGTTGCTGACCGGTGCGATCGCGCCGGAACGCGCGCTCGCCCTGACGGACTCCGACGGCACGAGCTTCGCGGACGCCGCTCGTGGCGCCGGGCTCGACCCGGCGGGTTTCGGTCGTGACGACGAGGCGCTGGCGCGCATCGGCTGCTTCGTCGAGCTCCACGTCGAACAGGGCCGCGGCCTCGTCGACCTCGACGCCCCCGTCGCCGTGGCGTCGTCCGTCATCGGGCACGGGCGCTGGCGGTTCACCGTGCACGGGCAGGGCAACCACGCCGGGACGACGCTGCTCGCCGACCGCCACGACCCGCTGCTCGTGGCGGCCCTCCTCGTCGCCGCGGCTCGCGAGGTCGCCGCCGCGCACCCCGGGACCCGGGCGACGGTCGGACGGCTGAACCCCGTCCCCGGTGGGACGAACGTCATCGCCTCCCGCGTCGACCTGTGGCTGGACGTGCGGCACCCCGAGGACGCGGTCACCGCTGCCGTCGTCGCCGAGCTCTCCCGGCGGGCCGGGGAGCTCGCGGCCGCCGAGGGCTGCACGGTCGACGTCCGGGAGGAGTCCCTCAGTCCGACGGTGGACTTCGATCCCGCGCTGTCCCGCAGGCTGTCCGCGGTCCTCCCCGGCGCACCGCTGCTGCCGACCGGGGCCGGGCACGACGCCGGCGTCCTGGCCGAGCGCGTGCCCACGGCGATGCTGTTCACCCGGAACCCCACGGGCGTCTCGCACTCGCCGGAGGAGTTCTGCACCGACGACGACGCCGAACGGGGGTCAGTCGCCCTGGCGGACGTGCTGACCGACCTGGTGACCTGAGTCGACCGCAGCTCCGCCGCGGGCGGCTCAGTCGTGCCCGCTGGTCCCGTCGTAGGCGGTGACCGCGAGGAACTTGGCGGGCAGGACCACGAGTTCCTCCGGTCCGTGCGGCCCCTCGCCGTCGAACTGCAGCGCGTCGCCCGGCCGCATCGTGTAGTGGGCCTCGCCGTGCCCGTAGACCATCTCGCCCTCCAGCATGTACAGGATCTCCGTCCCCGGGTGCTGGAACAACGGGAACACCTCCGACACCTCGGTGAGCGTCACGAGCACGGCCTCCATGCGCTTGTGCGGTCCGCGCAGGCCCCCCAGGAGTTCGTAGAGGTGGCCCTGCTTGGACCCGCGCCGCACGATGCGCGCCCCGTGGCCCGCCGGGACGAAGACCGCCTCCCGCTCGGCGTCCACCCCACGGAACAGGGCCGTGACGGGGACCTCCAGGCCGGCGGCGAGGCGGGCCAGCGTCGTGAGGCTGCAGGAGGTCTGAGCGTTCTCGATCTTCGACAGCATGGCCTTGGAGATGCCGACGCGGTCGGCCATCTCCGCCACCGACAGCCCCGCCGCCTGCCGGTAGGCGCGCACCTGCGCCGCGATGCTGCGTTCGAGGTCGCCCTCGGCGGGGCCGGCTGACTCGCGGCTGATCTCGCGGGCCGCCGAACCGCTGGCGATGGGGTCCTCGGCGCTCGTCATGCGCCCATCCTGCCCCACCGACAGGTCAGGCCATGGTGTCCAGGATCGCGGTGAGGTCCTCGATCGTCGTGCGCGGGTTGACGATCGCGAACCGGGCGTTGGGTCGGCCCTGGTGGCTGCTCGGTGTCACGAACGCGAGCTGCTCGTCCAGCAGCCGCGCCGACCAGGCGTCGTAGTCGGCCTTCGTCCAGCCGACGCGCTCGAACACCACCACGGACAACTGCGGCTCCCGCACGAGGGACAGTTCCGGGCGTCCGGCGACGACCCGGCCGATCTCGGCCGCCAGGTCGATGGCCGCGTCGATCGCCTCGCGGTAGGCCCGGACCCCGTAGGTCGCCAGCGAGAACCACGTGGGCAGCCCGCGCGGACGCCGGGTGAGGTGGGCGGCGAAGTCCGACGGGCTCCAGTCCTTCGTCTCGGTGAGGGTGTCGAGGTACTCGGCGTGCTGGGTGTGGGCGCGGCGCCCGCGTTCGGGGTCGCGGTAGATGAGCGCGCACGCGTCGAACGGTGCGAACAACCACTTGTGCGGGTCCACGATGACCGAGTCGGCGTGCTCGAGGCCGTCGAACACCTCGCGGCGCCGCGTCGACAACCGGCCGGCCAGACCGTAGGCGCCGTCGACGTGCAACCAGGTCCCTCGCTCGGTGGTGACCTCGGCGATCCCGGCCAGGTCGTCGACGATGCCGAAGTTCGTCGACCCCGCGGTGGCCACCACCGCGAACACCCGGTCGCCGTGCTCGTCGAGGGCGGCCCGGACGGCGTCGCCGCGCAGGACGCCGTCCTCGCCCGGCGCCACGGCCACGACGTCGACGTCCATGACCCGGGCGGCCGACGCGATCGAGGAGTGCGCCTCGGCGCTGCAGACGACGGCCCAGCGGCCGGGAGCGGTCCCCCGGCCGCGAGCGAGCTCGCGGGCGTCCTCCCGGGCGGCGACGAGCGCGGAGAGGTTGCCGAGGGTCCCGCCCTGGACGAACACACCGCCGGAACCGGCAGGCAGCCCGAACTCGTCGGCGAGCCAGCGCAGCACCTCGTTCTCGGCGTGCACCGCCCCGGCGCCCTCCAGCCAGGACCCCCCGTAGAGGGCGCTCGCCGACACGACGATGTCGAAGGCCGCGGCGGCCTTGGAGGGCGCCGACGGGATGAAGGACAGGTAGCGCGGGTGGTCGGTCGTGATGCACGCGGGCGCCAGGACGTGCTCGAACACGGCCAGCGCCCGGGCGGCCCCGATGCCGTCCTCGGTCACGGCCGGCGGGGCGAGCCGGCGCAGGTCGGCGCTGCTGACGGACTTGTCCAGCGGCAGGTCGCGCGCCGTCAGCCGCTTGCGGGAGTAGTCCAGGACGAGGTCGAGGGCCGTCTCGTTCTCGGTGGTCGTCTCGTGCATGCGCGCGGACGTGCCCGCGGAGGTCTCGTCGTGCATCGGCCAGCTCTCGGTGGGCGTCCGGTGGCCACGCGGCGCCGGACGGGACGGGACGGACCGCGGCGGGTGCCGGCTCCACCACCACGCTAGGGGCGCGGGGAGGGGCGCTCAAGACGCCTGACGTGCGTGCCTGCGCAACGGATGCACCCTCCGACCGGGCGGGACGGGTGGTCCGTTGCGGACCTCAGGCGGCCTGGCCCCGGGGTTCGTCGTCGAACCAGCGGTCGGGTGGTTCGGTGGGGCTCTCGCTGAGCCAGCGGCGCGCGGCCTGGGGGTCGCGCCGGTGCAGTTCGGTGAGGAGCAGGCTGAGCGCGCCCACGAGCCGTCCCCGCTCGGCCCCCGGCGCGTCCTCCGACGCCGTGCGCAACGCCCGCCACTCGGTGAAGAGGGCCTCCAGCGGCAGGACCCCGAACAGGTCGGCGAGGGCATCGGGGCTCTGGCGCACGTCCACGGCCGGTACGGGGGTGGCGTCTCGGGGGGTGGGAGCGGCCGACGCCTCCCACGACGTCAACCACCGCACCACGACGGCCGAACCCACGCCGAGGACGGCGGCGGAGAGCAGTTGCGACGGGACGCCGGCCTCGTGCGCCCCCGCCACCAGGGGTCCCACCGCGACCGCGGCCAGCAGCAGCCCGCGGGTACGTCGCACGGTCTGCGGGTGACGGGTGGACGCCGGCGTCGTCACCGCCGGCAGGACCAGCAGCACCAGGCTCACGAGCGCGGCCGAGAGGAGGATCGTCGCAGGGGTCGCCACGGCTCCCACGACCGCCAGCACCGTCCCCGCGGTTCCCGCCACGACTGCACCGGCCCGCAGCAGCCAGGTGGTGACCGTCCCGGTCACCGACCCCGTCCGCAGGGCCGGGACGTCCGTCCCCATCGCGACCCCCTCACGCCCGTTCCCCGGGACCGCGTGACCGCGGTGGCCCGGGGAGTGCTCTCGTCCTGGACAACGCCCCCCGGGCCCCGCGGGTTCCCGGATCAGCTCGGGGAGGGGTCCGTCCCCTGGGCCGCCTCGCGCAGCGCCGGGATGATGTCGGACTTCGCGGCCGCCAAGAACTCCTCCTGGTGCTCGCCGCCGATCTGGACCAGGGCGAGGTCGGTGAAACCCGCCTCGAAGTACGCCGAGGCCGCCTCGACGATCGCGTCCACGTCGTTCCCGCAGGGGATCTGCCCGGCGACGTCCTCCGGCCGCACGAACTGGGTGGCCCCGGCGAAACCCGCCGTGGTCGGGAGGTCGGCGTTCACCTTCCAGCCGCCCGCGAACCAGCGGAACTGCTCGTGCGCACGGGTGATCGCGGCGTCCTTGTCGGCGCCCCAGGAGACCGGCATCTGACCGATCTTCCGGCTGGGCTGCTGACCGGTCTCCCTGGCTGCGTCCCAGGCCTTCAACGCCGCGTCGGGTTCCACCGCGATGGCGTGGTCGGCCAGGGGGGAGAACCGCGTGGCCGACTTCTCCCCGCTGATCGCCACGGCGATCGGCACCCGGTGCTCCGGGACGTCCCACAACCGGTGGGAGTCGACGCGGAAGTACTCACCCGCGTAGGTGAGCAGGTCGCCGTCGAAGAGGTTCGAGATGATCTCGCACGCCTCGACGAGCATGTCCTGACGTTCCTCGACGGCGGGCCAGCCGTGACCGACGACGTGCTCGTTGAGGTTCTCGCCCGACCCCAGGCCGAGGACGAAACGCCCTTCGGACAGGATCTGCACCGTCGCGGCCTTCTGAGCGACGATCGCCGGGTGGTACCGGACCGTCGGGCACGTCACGTACGTCATGAGTTCCACGCGCGACGTCGTGGCGGCCACTGCGCCGAGGACCGACCACGCGTACGGCGCGTGGCCCTGCGACGTCAGCCACGGCGAGGCGTGGTCGGAGAACACGATGGTGTCGAACCCCGCCTCCTCCGCCGCGCGGGCGTCGCGGACGAGCCAGCGCGGGTCGGACTGCTCGCTCATGCACGTGTAGCCGATGCCGGGGGCGCTCACGACAGCGCCTCCAGCAGCGCGCGGTTGAACGCCGGCAGGTCGTCGGGGTTGCGGCTCGTCACCAGGGGACCGGGACCGTTGCGGTCGACGACCACCTCCTCGTCGACCCACTCGGCGCCCGCGTTGCGCAGGTCCGTCTGCAGCGAGGGCCACGACGTCATACGGCGGCCCTTCAGCACGTCGGCCTCGGCCAGCGTCCAGGGCGCGTGGCAGATGGCCGCGATGGGGCGGGTCGAGGCGGCGAACTGCTGCACGAAGGTCACCGCGGAGCGCGAGGTGCGCAGGGCGTCGGGGTTCGCGACACCGCCGGGCAGGACGAGAGCCGCGTACTCCGACGGGCTGGCGTCGTCGACGACGACGTCCACGTCGAACGTGTCGGCCTTGTCCAGGTGGTCGAACGCCTGGACGGTGCCGGGCTTCAGCGACAACAGCACCGGCTCCCCACCGGCCTCCTGCACCGCCTTCCACGGTTCCGTCAGCTCGACCTGCTCGATGCCCTCGCCCGCGACGAGGAACGCGATCTTCTTGCCCGTGAGCGCTGCGTCCGTCATGCCGCCACGCTCGCACCGCAGGCGGGGGTCGGCATCCGGGAGCGGGCGCCGCACGCGCCGGTCGAGGGGCCGCTGCCCGCGGCGGTGGGAGCGTGGAAGGATCACCCCTGCCAGAGCCGTCGCACGGAGGAGTGCCCCCCATGCCCATCGCCACCCCGGACGTCTACGCCGAGATGCTGGACCGCGCGAAGGCCGGTTCCTTCGCCTACCCGGCCATCAACATCTCCTCCTCGATCACGCTGAACGCGGCCATCCGCGGCTTCGCGGAGGCCGAGAGCGACGGCATCGTGCAGGTCTCGACCGGTGGGGCCGAGTTCCTCTCCGGCACCACGGTCAAGGACATGGTGCTGGGCTCGCAGGCCCTGGCCGAGTACGCCCACCACGTCGCCAAGGCCTACGACGTGAACATCGCGCTGCACACCGACCACTGCCCCAAGGACAAGCTCGACGGGTTCGTCCGCCCGCTGCTCGCGATCTCCGCCGAGCGCGTCAAGGGCGGCCGCGACCCGCTGTTCCAGTCGCACATGTGGGACGGCTCGGCCGTGCCGCTGGACGAGAACCTGCAGATCGCCCAGGAGCTCCTGGCCCAGGCCGCGGCCGCCAAGATCGTGCTCGAGGTCGAGATCGGTGTCGTCGGGGGCGAGGAGGACGGGGTCGCGCACGAGATCAACGACAAGCTCTACACGACGGTCGAGGACGCCCTGGCCACGGTCGACGCGCTCGGCACCGGCGAGAAGGGCCGGTACATGGCCGCCCTGACGTTCGGCAACGTGCACGGCGTCTACAAGCCCGGTGGGGTCAAACTGCGCCCGGAGATCCTCAAGCAGATCCAGGACGAGGTCGGCTCGCGGGTCGGCAAGGACAAGCCCTTCGACCTCGTCTTCCACGGCGGGTCGGGCTCGTCGGCCCAGGAGATCAGCGACGCCGTCGACTACGGGGTCATCAAGATGAACATCGACACCGACACCCAGTACGCGTTCACGCGCCCCATCGTCGGCCACATGTTCACCAACTACGACGGTGTCCTCAAGGTCGACGACGAGGTCGGCAACAAGAAGGCGTACGACCCGCGCGCCTGGGGCAAGGTCGGCGAGACGGGCATGGCCGCGCGCGTCGTCGAGGCCGCGCAGAACCTCCGCAGCGCGGGCAAGTCGGTCAAGTGACCCGCTGACCGGACAGCAGTCGGCCCCGCTCACCGGCAGGTGGGCGGGGCCGACTGCTGCGTACCGGTCTCAGGCGGGCTGCGGCCCGTCCTCGTTCCCGGCGCTGCTCAGGCCCGGCTCCTCGTCGACGACGTCGAGCAGCTGGACGATGTTCGTCGTCTCGATGAGGAACTTCACCACGGCCGGGGGACGGATGAGCGTCACCCGGTGCGCCTTGGACCGCGAGGCCAGCCGTGCCAGGAAGGCCAGACCGGTCGAGTCCATGAAGGTCACGTGGTGGGCGTCGACCTGCAGCGGCCGGCCGGAGCTCAGGGCGTCCTCGGCGGCCTCGAGCAGGTCGGGGCCGAGCTCGGCGTCGATCTCGCCGGTGAGCACCACGCGGGTGGCCCGGGGTTCGTAGAGGACGTGCACCGAGCCCGGGTCCACCGAGCGCACCTGGGGCACCCGGGGCGCCTGTCCCGGCGGTGTCGCGTCGTTCGTCATGGGTCCTCCGAAAGGTCCGCACCCTGTACCGCTGAGCCCGGCTCTCTTCAGGCAGCGGACGACCGTCCCGCGCGGTCTTCCACCACGCGGGTGAGGCGGGCGCCCCGGCGCCTCCTCGACGCGCGGTCCGTCCGACCCCCCTGCATGCTATCGACGCCGGATCGGCACCCGTGCCGTGCCCGCGGACGGTTGGTCCTGCGGGGCTCGGGGGGCCGAACTGGTCATCCGACCGCCGGACACCCCCGGCCGTCGGGCAGACTCCAGCACGACCCGGCGACACGACCCGCCGCCCGTCCGCCGTCCGTTCCGCCACAGCGAGGAGCCCCGCCCATGCCGGCCAGCAGTCTGCAGGCGCTCGCCCTGGGCGAGCCCGCTGCCGTGCTGCTGCTGGCGCCCGGGTCCGGGACGCTGCTGGCCGCGGACGCCGGGGCGCGGGGGCTCGCCGGTGGACGGGGCCTGCCGCGGACCCTGGAGGACTTCCGCGTCGCGGCGGGCCTTCCCGCGGCGACCGTCTGGCAGGCCGCCGCTGCGGGCCGTGCCGTCCTCGGTGAGCTGCTGGCGGGGGACCTGTGGTGCAGCGCCGACCCCGTGCCCGGGCGTGAGGAGGTCGTGGTCGTCCTGGCGCCCGTCGACCGGGTCCACGCGGCCACGAGCGGTGCCCCCGTCGTCGCGGCGGCACCCGGGGCGGCCCTGTCCGCCGTGCGGGACGGCCGCCTGGTCGTCGACGCGGTCGACGGGGCCTGGACCCGCACCACGGGCGTCCCGGCCGAGGACGTCGAGCACCGGCCGGCCCACCACCTCGTGCGCACCCGCGACCAGCGGGCCCTGGCCGAGCTCGACCGCGCGCTCGTCAGCCCCGACCCGGTGACCCTGACCGTCCTGGACCAGCGCGCCGACGGCACCGACTTCCTGCACCACGTCCGCACCGTGCCGCTCCTCGACCGCGCCGGTGCCGTCTGCCACGTCCTGACCTGGCACAGCGACGTCACCCGCCGCACCGCCGTGGACCGGACCGCGGGGGCCCGCCTCGACGTCCTCACCCGCCTCGACGCCGTCGTCGGCGACGCGGTCGACGGGCCGCGCGACCCGGGGACGCCGCCCGCCCCGCCCGACGCGGACCGGGTCCTGCAGGACGTGGCCCGCGTCCTCGGCGACCAGCTCGTCGCCGGTGCGCTCGTCGTCCGGGTGCACGAGCGGTCCGGGCGCACCCACCTCGAGGTGGTCGCCGCGCACGGCAAGCGGCTGCACGCGCTCCTGGGCCGGCGCCTGTCCCGCGGCCGGGCCGCCGCGCCCGACCCGCTGCTGGACGCCTGCACGCGGGAGCTGACCGACCTCGGCGACGTCCCGCAGGAGCCGGGCTCGGTGGCCGAGTGGCTGCACGGGATGTGCACGAACTCCGACGACCCCGGGGTCGTCGCGGCGGGCACGTCCGCGCTCGCCGTCCCGTTGAGAGGGCAGCAGGACGTCCTCGGGCTGCTCGTCGTGTGTCCGCACTCGACCGGGCTGGCGCCGCAGGACCGCGCCGTCGTGGTGGGTGCGGCGGCGCGGACGGCCCTGCTGCTGGAGAACGCTCGACTGCACGCACGGGAGCACGACTTGGCGGAGACGTTGCAACGCAGCCTGTTGCCGGACGCGGCGGGACTCGTCGGCATCGACGGGCTCGACGTCTGGACCTTCTACGCGCCCAACGCCGACCACTCGCAGGTGGGCGGCGACTGGTACGACGTGCTGCCTGCCCCGGCCGACGGCAGCGGCAGCGCGGTGGCCGGGATCGTCGTCGGCGACGTCGTCGGGCATGACGTCGAGGCGGCCGCGGCCATGGGGCAGATCCGCTCCGTCGTCCGCTCCGCGGCGCACGACGTCGACGACCCCGGCAGCGTCCTCATGCGCGTCGACCAGCTCGCGGGCGGGCTCGGGATCGGCCGGATGGCCTCCCTCGTCTACGCGACGCTGCAGCGCCTGGACGACGGCGGCTGGGAGATGGCCTGGTCCAGCGCCGGGCACCTGCCCCCGCTGCTGCGGCGCGGTTCCGGGGCCGGATCGTCCGCAGGCCACCGCGTCGAGGTGCTCAGCGAGGCGACGGGCACGCTCGTGGGTCTGGGCGAGCGACCGCGTCCCACCCGGGAACGCGCGCTGTCCCCGGGCGACGTCCTCGTCCTCTACACCGACGGCCTCATCGAAACGCGCTCGCGGCCCATGCGCGACGGCCTCGAGGTGCTCGTCGAGGTGCTGGCCCGCTCCAGCGCCCGCGACGCCGCCGGCATCGGGGAGGAGCTGCTCGCCGGCCTCGGGGAGACACCCGAGGACGACACCGCGATCGTCGTGGTCCGCGTGCCGGAGGAGTCCGAGCGCGACGGCGAGCCGCTGCCCACGGCCGACACCCCGCGTCGGCGTCGCTGGCAGCTGCCGTCCGAACCGTCCTCGATCGGCAAGGCGCGGCACGCGACGTTGCGCGCCTGCGCCGTCTGGGGCCTGGACTGCGGACCGCGCGCCGAGATCGTCGTCTCCGAGCTCGTCGCCAACGCGGTCCTGCACGGCTGGGGCGCGATCGGCCTGCGCCTGTTCGACCTCGAGGGCCACCTGCGCATCGAGGTCGAGGACGACAGCCCCGAGCAGCCGCAGGTCGTCGACGCGCGCCCCGACGGCGGTGGCGGCCACGGGATGCGCCTCGTCGCATCGCTGGGACGGTGGGGGAGCACACCCACCCGGCGCGGCAAGATCGTCTGGGTCGAGATCAGCACTGGAGAGGACCGAGCGTGAGCACCGGCACCAACCTCCTCGGAGGACCCCCGCCCACCCACCTGCCCGCGAACCCCGAGGTCGACGACGCCCTGGCGGCGGGGACCGACCCGGCCGCGGTCGCGGCGGCCCACCCCGCGGCGTCGCTGCCGTGGGCGCTGCTGGCCGAGCGCGCGCTCGTCGAGGGGGACTCGGTGACGGCGTACGCCTTCGCCCGCACCGGCTACCACCGCGGGCTGGACGCGCTGCGCCGGGCGGGGTGGCGCGGGCACGGGCCGGTGCCGTGGGCGCACGAGCCGAACCGCGGGTTCCTGCGGGCGCTGGCGGCCCTGCAGCGGGCTGCGCAGACGATCGGCGAGACCGAGGAAGCGGTGCGCTGCACCACCTTCCTGAACGACTGCGACCCGGCCGCCGCCCGCGAACTGCTGCCCTCGTGACCGACGTCACGACGGTTGACCCCGCCCGTCCCGTCCTGGTGGTGGGGGCGGGGATCTCCGGACTCGCCTGCGCCCGTGCCCTCACCGAGGCCGGGGTCCCCGTGCGCGTCGTCGACCGCGGTCGGCGCAGCGGCGGGCGCATGAGCGGCCGCCGCGTCGAGAGCACCGGCGGCGTGCGCGTCGTGGACCTCGGCGCCTCCTACTTCACCGTCTCCGGGGACGGGGACTTCTCCCGGCTCGTCGCGGGCTGGGAGGAGCGTGGCCTGGCGCGGCCCTGGACCGACACGTTCGCCGTGCTCGACGGGTCCGGCGGGGAGTCCCGCTCCTCGTCGGGTCCGGTCCGCTGGGCCTCCCCGACGGGGCTGCGCAGCCTCGTCGAGGACCTCGTCGCACCGCCCGGAGCGACCCCGCTCGACGTGGTGCAGGGCATCGACGTCGAGGGCGTCTCCAGCGGCGACGACGGTCCCGGCATCGACGGTCGCGGCGCCCCCGCGGTCGTGCTCGCCATGCCCGACCCGCAGGCCGCCGACCTGCTGCCGCGCATGGTCGCCACCCGGCTGGACGTGTCGGCCCGGTGGAACTGGCGGCCCTGCATCGCCGTGTACGCCGGCTGGGAGCAGCGCTGGTGGCCCGACTTCCACGGGGCCTTCGTCAACGACTCCGACCTGCTCGTCTTCCTCGCGGACGACGGTTCGCGCCGCGGTGACGGGGCCCCGGTGCTCGTCGCGCACACCGCGCCCGACGTGTCCAGCGAGCACCTCGACGCCCCCGCGAGCATCGTCCCGTCGGTGCTGGAGTCCCTCGGGCCCCTGTTCGGCGTGAGCGGGGCACCGGCCCCCACGTGGGCCCGGGCGCACCGCTGGTCGCTCGCCAGTCCGCTGCGCCAGCACGAGGACGCCGTGTTCGGCTTCGACGAGGAGAGCGGCATCGGGGTCTGCGGCGACGCCTGGGGCGAGCGGTCCAAGGTGCAGACGGCCTGGGAGTCCGGGACGGCGCTCGGACGGCACCTCGCCGAGCGCTTCACGGGCTGAGACAGCGACCGGGTCACCGGCCGGGTCACGAGGAGGTCGCCGCAGGTCCACCACCCGGTAAGCTCGTCGTGGTCTGCGGTGACCACCCCCTGAGCTGGGCCGGTGGTCCGTGGGGCCGTGCAGGACCCGGACAGTCGTCACCAGGAAGCAGGGGATCTGAATGCCCGCGATCGTGCTCGTCGGCGCCCAGTGGGGGGACGAGGGCAAGGGCAAGGCCACCGACGCCCTCGGCGCACGCGTGGACTACGTGGTGAAGTTCAACGGCGGCAACAACGCCGGGCACACGGTCGTCGTCGGCGACGAGAAGTACGCGCTGCACCTGCTCCCCAGCGGCATCCTCACCCCGGGTGTCACGCCCGTCATCGGCAACGGCGTGGTCGTCGACCTCGAGGTGCTGTTCCACGAGATCGACGCCCTCACCGCGCGCGGGGTGGACTGCTCGAAACTCCTGCTGTCCGCCTCGGCCCACGTCATCGCGCCGTACCACCGCGTGATGGACCAGGTCACCGAGCGCTTCCTCGGCAAGCGCAAGATCGGCACGACCGGCCGCGGCATCGGCCCGACGTACGCCGACAAGATCAACCGCATCGGGATCCGGGTCCAGGACCTCTTCGACGAGTCGATCCTGCGGCAGAAGGTCGAGGGTGCGCTCGACCAGAAGAACCACCTGCTGCTCAAGGTCTACAACCGCCGCGCGGTGTCGGTCGACCAGACCGTGGACACCCTGCTCTCCTACGCCGAGCGCGTCCGGCCCATGGTCCGCGACGTCAGCCTGGAACTGTCCCGCGCCCTCGACCGCGACGAGATCGTCCTGTTCGAGGCCGGGCAGGCGATGATGCTCGACATCGACCACGGCACCTACCCGTACGTGACGTCGTCCAGCGCCATCGCGGCCGGCGCCTGCACGGGCGCGGGGATCCCGCCGAACCGCATCGACCGGATCATCGCCGTCGTCAAGGCGTACACCACGCGCGTCGGCGAGGGGCCGTTCCCGACGGAACTGCTCGACGCCGACGGCGAGAAGCTGCGCCAGGACGGCGGGGAGTACGGCACCACGACGGGCAGGCCGCGCCGGACCGGCTGGTACGACGCGGTCATCTCCCGGTACGCCGCGCGCATCAACGGCGTCACCGACTTCGTGCTCACCAAGCTCGACACCCTCACGGGCTGGGAACGCATCCCCGTGTGCGTGGCGTACGACGTCGACGGGGTCCGCTACGACGAGATCCCCATGTCGCAGAGCGACTTCCACCACGCGACGCCGGTCTACGAGTACTTCGACGGCTGGACCGAGGACATCTCCTCGGCGCGGTCGATGGCGGACCTGCCGAAGAACGCCCAGGCGTACGTCGAGGCGCTCGAGCAGATCTCCGGGGCACGGATCAGCGCCGTCGGCGTCGGCCCGGACCGCGAGCAGACCGTCGTCCGGCACGACCTCCTGGGCTGAGTCGCCGATGAGTTCCCTGCAGGTGCGGGAGGCGGCTCTCGCCGACCTCCCGCCCGCGGTGCTCTACGCGCTGCTGCGGTTGCGCGTCGACGTGTTCGTCGTCGAGCAGGAGTGCGCCTACCCCGAACTCGACGGCCGGGACCTCGAACCCACCTGCGTCCACGTGTGGGCCGACGTCGACGGGACCGTCGCCGCGACGTTGCGCGTGCTGCGCGACGCCGACGGCCGCGGCCGCATCGGCCGTGTCGCGACGGCGCGGGAGTTCCGCGGTGCCGGGGTCGCGGCGCGGTTGATGGAACGCGCGCTGGAACTGCTCGAGGGTTCCGACGTGGTGCTCGACGCGCAGGCGCACCTGCAGCACTGGTACGCCCGCTTGGGTTTCGTCGCGCAGGGCGAGCTGTTCCAGGAGGACGGCATCCCGCACGTGACGATGGTGCGCACCGCCTGAGCCCGACGGCGCCGCGTCAGAAGACGTGGTGCGACCAGGGCGCCCGGTCGGTGCGGAACACCTCCTCCGCCCGGGCCACCATCTCCTCGTTTCGCGCGCGGAGGCGCCCGGCCCGCACCAGGTCCCGGGGCGGGACACCGCCGAGGTACAGGGACCCCAGGTCGCTGACGTCCAGCACGAGGTCGGGTTCCCGCGTCGTCGTCGTGCACTCCGCGGAGCCGTCCACGACCGTGAGCTCGTACCGGGAGACCTCCTCCAGGAACGGGTCCTCGACCTGCAGGACGAGCGTCCCGCTCCCGGCCCACCCGCGGGCCCGCAGCGCGGCCGGGACGTCGAGGACCCGGACCCACAACCAGGGTTCGTCGCCGCTGGAGGCGACCGCGTCGTGGTCGACCAGCTGCCAGCGCAACGGGTGGTCGGTCGGGGCCTGCGGGAACACCACCTCGCGCACGAGGTCGTGCCCCAGGACGAACCGGTCGAGGACCTCCTGCACGACGTCGTCGGCGGTGATCGTCTCGTCGACGGTGAGGACGCCGTCCTCGAGGGAGTAGCTCACGTACCCGTCAGGACGGCCGGCGGCGTTGCGGTGCAGGCCGATCCAGCGCTGGTCCCGGGACACCGGCGGGTGCCCGGCGCCGCGGGCCCACCACCGGTGGGGTCGGTCCAGCGCCCCGACCCGGGCGAGCCGGTGCTGTTCGTAGACCTCCTCGAGGGCCGGGACGCAGTCCTGTCGACGGACGACCTCGACCGTGCCGCGGTCGTCGCGAACTCCCGGCCCGAGCCGTTGGTCGTCGAACGCGGCCCGCGCCCGGGTGACCGTCACCCGGCGGCTGAAGGTGGCCGGCCCGTAGCCGAAACGCCGGTAGATCGTCGGTTCCATCGCCAGCAGCACCGCGACGCACTCGCCGCGGGCGCGGAGGTCCTCGAGTTGCCGGCGCATCAGGGCGGTCGCGGTGCCGCTGCGCCGGTGCGAGGGCACGACCCCGACGTTCGTCACCCCGGTGGTCGGAACCCGGGTCCCGCCGGGGAGGGTCAGCTCGAACGAGTACCCCGCGGCCGTCCCCACGGGCCGGCCGTCGTCGGTGACGGCGAGGAGGTTCCGCTCCATCTCCAGGACGGACCAGAACACGCCGCTGCCGTCCTCCTCGGGCTGTGGCGGGAACCGCGCGAAGGCGGCGTGGAGGGTCTCGACGAAGACGTCGAGGTCGGCCGGGGTGGTGGCGCGGACGGTGACGGGCACTCGCGCACGCTAGGGAACGTCCGTGCCGGTGTCACCGGGGTTTCACGACGAGGGAGCGCCGGTCCCGGCCGCTCGCGCGCGGCGGCACAGGAGGACCGTCACGGCGAGGACGACCGCCGCGACGACGGCGGCGGTGCCGGCAGCCGCCTGGTGCGTGAGGACGGCGAGCACGAGGACGACGGCGGCGGCCGCGAGCATCGGGACGGCGCGCGTCCACCACACCGACGGCGGTTCGGGCTGGGGGCGGTCGGCCGAAGGCACCCAGGCGGCGACGAGGGCGGCGGCGACGAGGAACCACGCGCCGAACGACCACGATCCGCGGTGCCCCGTCGTCTGAACCACGGCCACGGCGGTGAGCACGAGCGCTGTCGCGCTCCAGAAGACGAGGTCCGCCGGTACCGGGACCGGCGAGGCGTCGCGCAGCGGGACGTGCCACCAAGCCCGCCTGCGCAGCCAGCGCGCCGCGACCTGGAGGCCGATCGCCGCGAAGACCGACGCGCTCTGCACAACGTCGGGCGTGCGCACGGTTCCCGAGGACATCAGGGCCAGGACCAGCACGGCGGCGAAGTCGCTCGACATGCCGCCCGCGTAGAGGACTCGTCCCGCGCCCCGCGTCCGCAGCGGGTGGTTCCCGGTGGTCGGGATGAGTTCCTGGGTCATCGACGTCCCCTCACAGTCCGCGGTTCTTCAACGTCTTGTGCAGCGCCTGCCGGGTGACCCCCAGCAGGTCGGCCAGCTCGACGAGGCTGTGGTCCTGCACGAGGTCGGCGAGCAGCCCGGCCCGCGCCGCCGCCACGTGCGAACGCAGGACGGACGCGGCCGCGTCCACCTCGGCGAGCACCAGGACGGCCCCGAGCGGCCCGCCGCAGTCGGCGATCCAGTCCCGGTCGGTCGGCTGCCCGGCGAGCTGTCGCAGCAGGCCGTCGCCGTGGTCGGCGAGGGCGGCGGCGACGACGGCGGGGGAGGTGCACCGCTGCAGGCGGTCGGCGACGGCGGGTGCGGCCGGGTCGTAGGGCAGTCGGTGGGTCAGCACGGCGAACCACTCGTCGTCCTGCACCGCCTCGCGCACCTCGTCCACGACAGCAGTGAACCCAGGGTTGACGACGGCGTCAACCCTGGGTTCAACCGAGGGCGGAAAACACACCTTCCGCCCTCGGTAGCGGCTCCTGAAGGGCGGAAAAAGCGTTTGCCACGGGGTGGGTGGGGGTGAATCAGGAGCGGGCGGCGCCGTCCGGGTCGCGCTGGGCGGCGTGGCCGAGGCGCACCTCGACCTCGCGGTGGCCGCCGTCGGCGACCTCGACGGGCGTCGCCACCGGCGGGAAGCCGGCCGCGGTGAGCGTGTACCGGCCGCGGGTGAGGTCGTCGAAGGCGAAGGCGCCGTCCACGTCCGTCGTCGCGGTGTCCACGACCGACCCGCCCTCGTCGACGAGCGTCACGGACGCCTCGGCGACGGGGGAGCCGTCGGCCGTGCCGACCGTCCCCACCAGGCGCCCCCCGGCGCTCAGCGTCACGTCCAGCTCGACGTCCCCGCCGTGGTCGACCTCCAGGGTCTGCGCGACGGGCCGGAAGCTCGAGGACAGCACGGACAGGACGTAGCTGCCGGCCACGAGGTCGCCGACGCGGTACCGGCCGTCCTCGTCGGTCCGGGTGGTGGCGACCACGGCGCCCTGGACGTCCAGCAGCGTGATCACGGCACCGGCGACCGGGCCGTCCGCGCTCCGCAGGACCCCGTGCAGCGCGGCGCTCCCGACGAGGCGCACGTCGTGGCGCACCGTCCGCCCGGCGACGGGCACGAGGTGCGCGACGGGGCGGGCGTCGGCCGCGGCGACGATGAGGACGAACGTCCCGCCGGCCTCCAGGGGCAAGGAGAAGAACCCGACCTCGTCGGCGGCCGTGCGCGCGAGCTGCCGTCCGGAGTGGTCGGTGACGGTGAGCACCGCGCCCTCCAGCGGCCGTCCCGCCGGGTCCCGCACGAGGCCCACGACGCCGAGCGGCAGGTCGTTGAGCACCCGCTCCACGCGCTGCTCGGCCGGCAGGCCCTGCGGAGGCCCGTCCGGGGCGTCCTCCGGGTGCCGGCGCTCCTCGCGCGGGGTCGGGACCTCGGCGGGCGCGGCGGCGACGGCCGTCCCCGTCGCGACGGCCGTGGTCCCGCCGGCCTCGCGGGCAAGCATCGCCTCCAGGCCGCGGCCCTCGGCGTCGACGTTCGGCACGAGCCGGCCCATCCAGCGCGGCATCCACCACGCGGCCCGGCCGAGCAGGGTCAGCGCCGCCGGCATGATCACCATGCGGACGACGAGGGCGTCGGCGAGGACGCCGACCGTCAGCGCCATGCCGATGGACCCGATGATCTGGTCCCCGCTCGTGGCGAACCCCACGAACACGCCGGACATGATGAGCGCCGCCGCCACGACGACGGGCGCCGAGCGGCGGAACCCCGCGAGCACCGCGTCCTTCGGGCTGCGGCCGTGGGCGTGCTGCTCGTGGATCGCCGAGACGAGGAACATCTGGTAGTCCATCGCGAGCCCGAACAGGATGCCGACGACCAGCACCGGCATGAAGCTCAGCAGCGGCCCGGGCTGGGCGACCTGGAAGACGTCCGACAGCCAGCCCCACTGGTAGATCGCGACGACGGACCCGAGCGAGGCGCCGAGGGAGAGCAGGAACCCGACCGTCGCCAGCAGCGGCACCGCGAGCGAGCGGAACAGCATGATGAGCAGGAACAGCGCGAGCACGACGATGATCGCGATGTAGACGGGCAGGGCGCCGTTGAGCGCGTCCGTGACGTCGATGTCCAGGGCCGTCTGGCCGGTGACGAGGACGCTCGCGCCCGACGTGTCGTCGGTCGCGGACCGGATGGCCCGCACGAGGTCGCTCGTCTTCTCGTCGGTCGGCCCCGAGGCGGGGACGACCGTGATGAGCTGGGCGGTGCCGTCCTGGGACGGGACGGCCGGGACGACGGCGGCGACGTCCGGCAGGCCCTGGACCGTGGTGGCCACCTGCCCGGCCGCGGTCGCGACGGCGGACGCGTCGCTGCCGTCGACGAGGACCAGCAGTGTGGACTGCGAGCCGGGGCCGAAACCCTCGACGAGCAGGTCGTAGGCCTGGCGCTGGGACGTCGCGGGGTCTGCGTTCTCGGCCGAGGGCAGCGCCGTGCGCATCGAGGCGACGGGGATCGCGACGGCCCCGACCGCGACGACGGCCAGCAGCAGGGCGATCACCGGGTGGGCCGTGACACCGCGCACCCAGCGGCCGAGGAACCCGCGGCCGGCGAGGTCCACCGTCGCGTGGTCGTCGCTGTCGGCCACGGCCCGCAGCCCGGCGCGGTCGAGGCCGCGTTCCTTCTTCGGCAGGACGCGCATCCCGAGCACCTTGAGGAAGGCGGGCACCGCGGTGAGGGCGACGAGCACGGCGACGGCCACCGTGGCGGCCGCGGCCAGCCCCATCTGCGTGAGGAAGGGGATGTTCACGACCGAGAGGCCGACGAGGGCGATGACGACGGTGGTGCCGGCGAAGACGACCGCCGTCCCGGCCGTGCCGGTGGCCTTGGCGATCGCGAGGTCGAGCTCCTCCCCGCGCCGCAGCTCGGTCCGCGTGCGGGCGAAGACGAAGAGCGCGTAGTCGATGCCGACGGCCAGGCCCAGCATCCCGGCCAGGGCGGGCGTCGTGGTGGACAGCGAGACGACCTTGCCGAGCGCGGTGATGCCCAGGACGCCGAACCCGACGCCCAGGCCCGCGGTCAGCAGGTTGGCGCCCGCGGCCGCGAGCGAGCCGTAGGTGAGGACCAGGACGAGGGCCGCCACGGCGACGCCGATGGCCTCGCTGGTGTGCCCGGCCTCGGTCTGCTGGACCTGCGAGGTCACCTCGACGCGCACGCCGTCGACCGTGCGGTCGGCCACGCGCTCGAGGGCGTCGGCCTGGGCGGCCGTCACGTCCCCCACGGTCCCGTCGAAGGTGACGCGGGCCGCGGCGATGCGGCCGTCGCGCGAGACCATCGGGCTCTGCTGGGCGAACGGGTCGGTGACCGAGGCGATCCCGTCGAGGCGGCCGACCTCGGCCACGACGCCCTGGACCACCGTCGCGTTCGCGGCCGTCAGCGTCTGGCCCTGCGGGGCCTGGAAGACCACGGTCGCCGTTGCGTTGTTCGCCCCGCTGGAGAACTTCTGCTCGAGCAGGTCCAGGCCGTCGCTGGCCTGGGTGCCCGGGATCGAGAAGCTGGTGTCCTTGGCGGCCGTCTGGTTCAGGCCGAACGCCAGCCCGGCCAGCGCGGCCACGAGCGCGGCCCACACGGCGAGCACCAGCCAGTGGCGACGGGCGCTGAACCGCCCGAGTCGGTAGAGCAGCGTGGCCATCGGGCGGGCTCCTTGGGGAGGCGGGGAGGGGTCCGTCGGCTCCGGTGGCGACGAGGAACGTGCTGTTCGGCTCATCGACGGTACCCCGGCGGCGGGGGTGTCGCCAACGGTTCGCGCTAGTCGATCGGCTAGTTCCGAGGGCCGTCGACGTCCTCCGGAAGTCGTACCGCGGGCGGTGCCGACGTCCACGGATACAGTTCGTCCCACGCGGCGCACAGCCACGAGCGAGGAGACCCATGACGACGACGGCCGGCGAGGCTCGGCCCGCCGGGCCGGGGCGGCAGCGGTTGCACGAGGCGGCGCTCCGGTTGTTCTCCGAGCACGGGGTGAGCGGGACGTCGCTGCAGATGATCGCCGACGAGGTCGGGGTGACCAAGGCGGCCGTCTACTACCACTACCGGACGAAGGACGAGCTGGTCGTCGGCGTCGTCGCCCCGTTCCTCGACCGCGTGGCCGACGTCCTCGAGGCCGCCCGGGCGCGACGCGGCCGTCGGGCCCAGGTCGAGGTCCTGCTCGAGGGTCTCGTCGACCTCATCGTCGACGTCCGCCGCCTGTACGTCGTCGCCGCGGTGGACCCCGTCATCGCGCACCTGCAGGAGCACTACCCCCGGATGCGCGAGATCGGGGACCAGTTGCGGGAACAGCTCGCCGGTCCCGACGCCGACGCAGAACGCCGGGTCGCGGTGGTGTTCTTCCTGTCCGGGCTCGTGGGTCCGCTGGGCGACGCGTCGTGCCGCGACATCCCCGACGAGGACCTGCGCCGGATCCTGCTGGGGACCGGACGCCGTTCCCTGCTGCCGCGCCGGGCCTCGCGCACGTGAGCCGGCGGTGACCACGATCGCGGTGCTCAGCGAGCTGCTCGTCGTCGTCGACTACGCCGTGAAGGTGTGGGCGATCGGGACGGTCCCGGAGGACCGTCGGCCCGGGTCCTCCTCGGCCTGGTTGCTCCTCATCCTCTTCCTGCCCGTCGTTGGGCTGCCCCTGTTCCTCCTGCTGGGCAGCCCGTACGTGGCGGGCCGCCGGCACCACGTGCAGCAGCTGACGAACCAGGTCATCGCCGACAGCGTCGTGGACATGCCCCTGATCCCCGAGGGCGTCGTCGTCGATGAGCACCTGCGCAGCCTGCTGGGGCTCAACCGCCGGCTCACGTACCTGCCGTGCGTCGTGGGGGACCACCGGCGGTTGCTGGCCGAGGACGAGTTCGTGCCCGCGCTGGTGCGCGCCGTCGACCGCGCCGAGCACACCGTGCACGTGGAGTTCTACATCGCCGCCCTGGACCCGACGACGGAACCCTTCTTCGACGCCCTGCGCCGGGCGGTGGCCCGCGGGGTGCGGGTGCGGTTCCTCTACGACCACCTCGGTGCCCGGGGTTACCCCGGACACCCGCGGATGAACGAGCGCCTCACCGCGGACGGGGTGGAGTGGCACCGCATGATGCCCATCGACCCGTTGCGCCGTCGCTGGCGCCGGCCGGACCTGCGCAACCACCGCAAGCTCGTCGTGGTGGACCGCCGCACGGGTTTCGTCGGGTCGCAGAACCTCATCGACCCCGGGTACCTGAGGCGCCGGCACGTCCGTGCGGGCCGGCGCTGGGTCGACCTGAACGTGGAACTCACCGGCTCGGTCGTGCAGTCCCTGGAGGAGGTGTTCGCGACCGACTGGTTCGCCGAGACGAGCGAGGTCCTCACGGAGGTGGCCTCCGCGGCCGAGCAGAGTTCCCCGGGCGGTTCCCGCGGGGCGTTCCAGGTGGTCCCGTCCGGACCGGGCTACCCGACCGAACCGAACCTGCGGATGTTCTGCGCGCTCATCCACGCCGCGACGCGGAAGGTGTCGATCGTCAGCCCGTACTTCGTGCCCGACGAGGGTCTGGAGCAGGCGGTCACCACCGCGTCCTACCGCGGGGTCGAGGTGGAACTGTTCGTCTCGGAGAAGGCCGACCAGTTCATGGTCCACCACGCGCAGCGGTCCTACTACTCCTCGTTGCTGCGCGCCGGAGTGCGGATCCACCAGTTGCCCGCGCCCGCCGTCCTGCACGCCAAGGTGCTCGTGGTGGACGGGGAGCGGGCCGTCATCGGGTCCAGCAACATGGACATCCGCTCGTTCAACCTCGACTACGAGGTCTCGCTGCTCGGCCTCGAACCGCAGTTCGTCGCCGACCTCGCCGCGGTCGTCGACGACTACCGCGACCGGTCGGTGGAACTGACGGCGCAGGAGTGGGCGCGCCGCCCGTTCCGGCAGCGCTACGTCGACAACGTCATGCGCCTGACCGCTGCGCTGCAGTGACTCACGCACCCCTCGCGGGTCGGATCAGGCCGTGGGGGCGACCTTGACCTCGAGGCCGTCGAGGTAGCTGCGGACGTTCGCCCGGACCTGCTCGACGTTGTCGCCGCCGAACTTCTCCACGACGGCGTCGGCGAGCACGAGCGCGACCATGGCCTCGGCCACGACGCCCGCGGCCGGGACCGCGCACACGTCCGAGCGCTGCGCGATCGCCTGCGCCGCACCGCCCGAGGAGGTGTCCACGGTGTCGAGGGCGCGGGGGACCGTCGAGATGGGTTTCATGGCGGCGCGGACGCGGAGCACCTCGCCGTTCGTCATGCCGCCCTCGAGGCCGCCCGCGCGGTCGGTGCGGCGCCGGACGGTGAAACCCTCGGTCCCCTCGCCGCCGTCGACGCGCTCGATCTCGTCGTGGGCCTGCGAACCCCGGCGGCGGGCCGTCTCGAAACCGTCACCGACCTCGACGCCCTTGATGGCCTGGATGCCCATGAGCGCCGCGGCCAGGCGCGCGTCGAGCTTGCGGTCCCAGTGGACGTAGGACCCCAGGCCCGGCGGCAGGTCGTGGACGACGACCTCGACGACGCCGCCGAGGGTGTCGCCCTCGCCGTGGGCGGTGTCGATCTCGGCGACCATCCGGGCGCTGGCCTCGGGGTCGGCGCAGCGCACCGGGTCGGCGTCCACGGCGTCGCGCTGCCCGCGCGCGGGGACGGTGCCCTCGGCGACCGCCTGGGTGCCGATGGAGACGACGTGGGAGAGGACCTCCGCCCCGACCGTCTGGGCCAGGAAGGCGCGGGCCACCTCGCCCAGCGCCACGCGCGTCGCGGTCTCGCGGGCCGAAGCGCGCTCGAGGACGGGACGGGCGTCGGGGAAGCCGTACTTCTGCATCCCGGTCAGGTCCGCGTGCCCGGGACGGGGGCGGGTCAGCGCGGCGGCGCGGCCGCGGGCGGGGATGCGGCCGGGCTCGTCGTAGCGGCGGCCGTCGGCGTCGGCCGGGTCGGCCGCCATCACCTCCTGCCAGCGGGGCCACTCGCTGTTGCCGATGCGCAGCGCGACCGGGCCGCCCTGGGTGCGGCCGTGCCGGATGCCGCCGATGACCTCGAGCTCGTCCTGCTCGAAGTTCATCCGGGCGCCGCGGCCGTGGCCGAGGCGGCGGCGCGCGAGCGCCTGGCGGATCTGCGCGCTGTCGACCTCGACCCCGGCGGGGAGGCCTTCGAGGATGCCCGCCAGCGCGGGGCCGTGCGATTCACCTGAGGTCAGCCAGCGCAACACGCGCCCGATTCTGCCGTACCCGCCGCGGCCCACCGTCCGCGCCGGGGCCCTGCACCGTGCGCTTGATGGGCCGAACGGGTGGATCCGCTCGTTCTAGAAGATCCCTCCGGCCCGGTCGCTCCAGTCCGGACGGTCGTCGTCCGAACCACCTCTAGAAGTTCTAGATGTCACGTCCTCGTGGCGTGGTGGATCGGAAGTGAGGTGGTCCGGGTGCCCCAGTCGCGCCCCGTCACGGTCGTGGTGCTGCCGCGTCCGAGCGTCCCGCTGGCGGCCGTCGCCGCCCGCGGTCGGCACGCCCTCGCGGGCCTCGTCGCGCTGTCCATCGGCGTCGGCCTCCTCGGCGGGCCCTTCGCCCCCGCCGCCTCCGCCTCGCCGGTCTCCTCGCTGTGGTCGGCCACCAGCGGCGCGACGCTCGCCAAGGTCGGGATCTCCGCCGCCACCCTGAACGTCGCGGACGTCCGCGTCGGGCTGGCGGTGGGGAGGGCGGACTCCAGCACGACCAGGCGCGTCGTCGCCGACGTCGGCACCCTCGCCGCCAACGTCGCCGGCCTGTCGGTGCCCGTCGCCGTCGCCCACCAGGAGGGCCCGGCCGACAACCCGACGCCCGTCGTGAACGGCGTCGGGGCGGGCGTCTCGGGAGGCCTGCTGAGCGTCCAGGCCGTCAAGGGCTCGGCCGGGGCCCGCTGGGCCGGAGATGCCGTCTGCCTGCCGAACAGCGTCGACCTGACGACGACGACGACGGAGACCGCCGGCCTCACGGTCGGCACGCTCGTCGGCACCGGCGTCCTGAAGACCTCCACGACGACGGGCTTCACCGCCGCGGACGCCTCCCGTCGGGTGGGAGTGCGGGGTTCGTCCACCACCCAGTCCACCGACGTCACGCTGACCGGCGGTGTCGTGGTGCACGTCCCGAGCCAGACGGCGTCCGTCTCCGCGTCGGGGACGCCTGGCGGAGCCGTCGCGAACTTCTCCGACAACCCCGCGACCGTGAGCGTCGGCGGAGGCACGCCCCTGACCCTGGCCAAGGGCACCTCCCGCAGCATCACCCCCGTGGCGGGGACCACGCTCGCCATCACCTACAACGGCGCCAGCAAGGTCCAGGCGACCGACGGCCGGTCGGCGTCCGTCACGAGCCCCGGTCTGCTGACCGTGACCGCGACCGTGTCCGCCCTCGGAGTCGCCGTCACCTCCACCACCGTCGACCTCTTCCCCCTCAACACCACCGTCGCCGCCCCCGCCGGCGGCGTCGACTGCACCGTCCCCGCCCCCGTCATCACCGCCCCCGCCGACGGCACCGTCCACACCTCCGGCGCCGTCGCCGTCAGCGGCACGGGCGTCCCGGGTGCGACCGTCACCCTCAAGCGCGGCGCGACCACCGTCGGCACCGCCACCGTCGGCCCGGCCGGCACCTGGACGACGACCGCGACCCTCCCCGACGGCCCGACCTCCCTCACCGCGACGCAGACCGCCTGGTCGCAGCCGTCCGGCGCCTCCGCCGCCATCGCGCTGACCGTGGACAGCACCCCGCCCGCGGCGCCGGTCATCACCTCGCCCGTCCCGACCGCGCCCGTGCGCACCGCGACGTACCAGCTCACCGGCACCGCCGAGCCGGGCAGCGCCGTCACCCTCTCCCGCGGCGCGGACACCTTCGGGCCGGTCACCGCCGACGCCGGCGGCGCGTGGACCCTCCTCGTCACCCTCGTCGAGGGCCCGAACACCTTCACCGCCACCGCGAAGGACGCCGCCGGCAACGCCTCGACCGCCTCCGCCGGCTGGACGGTCACCGCCGACACCACCGCCCCCGTCACGCCGGTCGTCACCGCTCCGGCCTCCGGCACCGTCACCCGGAACACCGCCCCCGTCGTGTCCGGCACCGCCGAGGCCGGGACGACCGTCACCGTCCTGACCGCGGCCGGCGCGACCCTCGGCACGACGGCCGCCGACGGCTCCGGCCGCTGGACCCTCAGCCCGGCCGGCGCCCTGCCCGAGGGCCCCTCCGCCCTCTACGCCGTCTCCGCGGACGCGGCCGGCAACCAGAGCACCTCCGCCCAGGTGCTCGTGACCGTCGACTCCCAGGCCCCGGCCGCTCCCGGCGTCACGACGCCCCAGGACGGCTCGTCCGCCGCGGTGACCGCCACGTCGGTGACCGGGACCGGTGAACCGGGCGCCACCGTCGCCGTCGTCGTCGACGGCACCTCCTTCGGCACGACCACGGTCGACGCCGCGGGCCGCTGGACCGTCACCGGCACGCTGCCCGCGGCCGTCGGCCCCCACTCCGTCGCCGTCGCGCAGACCGACGCGGCGGGGAACACCTCGCTGCCGACCACCGTCCGCTACACCGTCACCGCACCGGCCAACACCGTCAGCGTGCCCGTCGTCGCGGCGCCCACCGGGACGTCCCTCGAGACGGCGAACACGGTGCGCGGCAGCGTGTCCGGCGCCCTCCCCGGCGACACCGTGACGGTCGTCGTCGCCCCCGCGGCCGGCACGACCGGCAGCACCCGCACCCTGACCGCCACGCTCGACCCCGCCACCGGCGCGTTCGCGGCGCCCGTGACCCTCGGCGACGGCGGCTGGATCGTCACCGCCACGCACACGAGCGGTGCAGACACTTCCGACGCCAGCGCGCCCGTGCTGCTGACCGTCGACTCGACGCGTCCCGACGCCCCCGTGGTCACCGCCCCGGCCGCCGGCACGACGGTCACGACGTCCACCCCGCTCGTCACCGGCACCGCCGAACCCGGCTCCGTCGTGACGCTCACCGTCGGCGGCCAGGACGTCGGGTCCGGGCAGGCCGGCCCCGACGGCTCCTTCGCCGTCGTCGTCGCCGCGCTGCCCGAGGGGCCGGTCACCCTCACCGCGAACGCGAAGGACCCCTACGGCCGCAACTCCTCCGCGACCCAGCGCTCCTTCACCGTCGACGCCCTCCCGCCGGCCCCGGTGACCATCACCGCCCCCGCCCCCGACGCCGCGCTGAACGGGCCCGTCACCGTCGCGGGGACCGACGCCGACCCCGGCGCGACCATCACCGTCCGCGACGAGCTGGGCCGCGTCCTCGGCACGGCCACCGCCGACGCGCAGGGCGAGTGGTCCGTCGCCGCCGGCACGCTGCCCGACGGGCGCCACACCGCCACCGCCGAGCAGGTCGACCGGTTCGGACGCCCCTCGGCGCCCACGAGCGTCAGCTGGACCAGCGACGCCACCGACCCCGACGCCCTGACGGTCGCCTCCCCGCTGGGGACCGTCGCCGTGCGCGACACCGTCCCCGCCGTGAGCGGTGCGGGCGCCGAGCCCGGCGCCACCGTCCGGCTCCTCGCCGCCGACGGCACCGAGCTGGCGACCGCCCCGGCCGCCGCCGACGGCACCTTCGCCCTCACCCCCGTGGCCCTGCCCGCCGGAACCCCCGAGGGTCCGCTCACCGTGACGGTGGTCCAGGTCGACGCGGCCGGCAACGAGTCCGCCCCCGCCCCCGTCCAGCTCACCGTGGACACCTCCGCGGCGCCGCCCGCCGTGACCGCGCCCACCGCCGGCACGACGACCCGCGACACCCGCCCGTCCGTCAGCGGCACGGCCGAGCCCAACGGGTCCGTCGTCGTCACGCTCGACGGCACCGCCCTGCCCGCCACGCCCGTGGCCGCCGACGGCACCTGGGTCCTCCGGCCCGGCACGGCGCTCGCGGACGGCGCGCACACGCTGACCGCGGTGCAGACCGACGCCCTCGGCAACGTCTCCGCGGCCTCCGCGGCCGTCACGTTCACCACCGACACCACGGCCCTGCCGCCCGTCGTGACGTCCGCGCTGATCGACACCACCGGCGCCGGGACCGTCGCGGGCACCGCCGAACCCTTCGCCCACGTCGTCGTCCGCACCGCGACGGGCACCCTCGTCGGCGAGGCCGACGCCGACGCCCAGGGGGTGTGGAGCTTGCGCGGCAACGGGTTGACGCTGCTGACGATCCTCACCGCCGTCCAGACCGACCCGGCGGGGAACACGTCCGCGCCGGCCCTCGGCCTGCACGTCTCGCTCGGCCCGGTGAGCACGCCGACGCCGACCGCCACGTCCACCACCACGTCCACCACCACGTCCACCGGGACGCCCACGGACACGTCCACCGGTACCCCGACGGACACCGCCACCGCCACGGACGTCCCGACCGCCTCGGCGTCGCCGACGACGAGCGGTGCGGTGTGCGGGATCCCGGTGCTCGGTGGGCTGCTCTGCCCGACGGACTCCCCGACCACGACCGCGTCCCCGACGGACGCGACGACGGGCCCGTCCGCGACGGCCACCGCCACGGACGTCCCCACCGCCACGGACGTCCCCACCGCCACGGACGTCCCCACCGCCTCGGCGTCGCCGACGACCAGCGGTGCGGTGTGCGGGATCCCGGTGCTCGGTGGGCTGCTGTGCCCCACGGACACCCCGACCGACACCCCGACGACCACGCCCACCACCACCCCCACGGGCGTCCCCACCGACCCGGGCAGCACCACGGTCCCGACGAGCACTCCGACCAGCACTCCGACCAGCACCGTGACCAGCGGTCTGTGCGACCTCCTGGGCGCGGCCGCCCTGTGCCCGACGGCGAGCGGGACGCCCACCACGTCGACCCCGACGGACCTGCCGACAGGGACCCCGACCGGCACCCCGACCACCGCACCGACGGGCACCCCCACCGGCACGCCCACCGGAACGCTCTGCGACCTCCTCGGCGCACCCGTTTGCGCGACCTCCGTGCCGACCACCTCGGTGCCGACGACCTCCGTGCCGACCACCTCGGTCCCGACCACGAGCACGCCGGTGGTCACGCCGACCGTCACGGTCACGGTCACCCCGACCGGCACCCCCACGGTGACCACGCCCACCGCGCCGGCCACCCCGGCGGCGCAGGGACCCTCCATCGTGGTCCCCGTCGACGGGTACGTGACGGCGCAGGGCCACCAGCTGGTCCGCGGTCGCGCGGCACCGGGCAGCACCGTCATCGTCAAGGACGGCGCGACCGTCCTCGGCACCGTCGTCGCCGACGCCAACGGCATGTGGACCATCGCGCCCACGACCGCCTTCACCACCGGGACGCACGCCCTGACGGCCACCCAGGTGAGCGCCGACGGCAAGCGCGCGACGTCGGCCGTGAACCGGCTGACGGTCACCGCCGCCGCCGGTGTGGGGCCCGTCATCACCGCGCCCATCACGGGCACCGTGACGCCGAGGACCCGTCCGACGTTCTCCGGCACGGCGGCCCCCGGGTCGACCGTGACGCTGCGGACGCTCGACGGCCGGGTCGTCGGGACCGCCGTCGCCACGGCCAGCGCCGCGGACCCGACGGTCGGCACCTGGGTCGTCCCCTCCGGCATCGACCTGCCCACGGGGGACACGACGGTCGTCGCCACCCAAGTCCTGGGCGGGGTCGCCAAGACCTCGAACACGACCACGGTGACCATCGACCCGAACGCTCCGGCTCCGGTCGAGATCGACACCCCGCTCGACCTGACGGTGAACACCACCGGCCACGAGACCGTGACCGGCACCGGTGAACCCGGCGGCGTCGTCCGGCTCGTGACGAACTCGAGCACCGACCACGACTTCGGGCAGATCCTCGTGGGCGCGGACGGCCGTTGGAGCGCCGACCACGTCGACATCGACACGGGCATGCGGTACGTCGTGGCCCACCAGGACGTCGAGTGGGGTCCGGGCATGGTCACGAAGAGCGCGACCCGCTCGGGCTCGACCCCGGCCACGACCCAGGAGCGGGGGACCGTCCGTCTCCTGTCCTCGCGCACGGTCACGCTGCTCGCCGACGACACCTCGACCACCACGGTGAGCTCGACGTCGCAGACGGTCCGTCTCCTGCGGGCCGCAGCCGCCGCCACGCCGGCCGTCGCGCCGCCGACGGTCCTCACGCCGACGGAGGGTCAGGTCCTGGCGGGCAACCGCCCGACCATCACGGGCACCGGGGAGCCGGGGGCGACGATCACCGTCCTCGACTCCGCCGGCAACGTCCTCGGCGTCGCGCTCGTCGCGGCCGACGGGACGTGGAGCCTGGTGCCGGCCAGCCCGCTGCCCGTGGGGACGACGTCGATCCGCGCCGTGCAGACGCTCGCCGACGGGACCGCCGTCGGGACGAGCGAGGTGCGCAGCTTCGTGGTGCCGCAGTCCGCGGCCGGCGCCCCGCTGCCGACCGACCCGACCCTGCCGACCGCTCCGGGGGCACCCGCCCCCGGGACCGCGGCGGTCAGCCCGGCTCCCTCGTCGGCCTCGTCGGCCCAGCCGGCCCCGGCGACGGCGGCACGCCCCGTCAGCGGGTCGGCGACGACCGCCCGCGCGGCCTCCGGGTCGGCGAGTGCGGTCAAGGCGGCGGGTGCCGCGGTGACGCGACTGGCCCGCACCGGGGCCGATGCGAAACCGCTCGGGATCGGGATCGCCCTGCTCCTGCTCGGGATCGGCGCGATCGTCGCGGCCCGCACCGGCCGTCGCCGGTCGGCCCGCACGACGACGGTCGCGCTGACGGACACCGTCCCCGAGGACGCGGAGACGCCCGGTCGTGGCGCTGACCCGTTGCCGCGCAGCCGGTCGACCCGGACGGACGCACGACGGGGACCGGGAACGGCCGTCCTCGACCGGCCCGCGACCAGCGCACCCCAGCGGCCGTGGCAGGGACCGGATGCCCTGTCCGGCCTGCCGGGCCTGGCGGTCGGCCCGGCCACGGGCCGGAAGGGACCGGTCACGCGGCGCAGACGGCCCGCCGACCACCTGCCCCGGGGTCGGGGCGGGCGGCCGAGGGCGGCCGGCGTCAGTCCGCGAGGTCGGTGAGCAACGGGTCCACCCGGTAGGGGACCAGTTCGCGCATGGCCAGGGAGGTCCTCGTCCGGACGACACCGGGGATGGACAGGACCTCCTGGCCGACGCGGTAGAGGTCGTCGGCGTCCCGGGCGACGATGCGGCACATGAGGTCGCCGTCGCCGGTGATGCCGTGCACCTCGAGGACCTCGGGGGTCTCGCGCAGCCGGCGCAGGGTGTCCTCCTGCTGGCCCTGGTGGATCTCGATCATGACGAACGCCGAGACCGAGAAGCCCAGGGCCGCGGGCGCCAGCCGCCGGGAGAACCGGTGCAGCACACCGTCGGACTCCAGCCGTTCCAGGTGGGCCTGGACGGTGCCGCGGGCCAGGCCGAGCTGGCGCGACAGGCCGAGCACGGTCGCGCGCGGGTCCTCGTCCAGCGCAAGGAGGATCCGGGCATCGATGGAGTCGAGGCGGCGCACGGACGACATCTTGGCGCATCGTCCGCCCGCTGCGGCGGACAATGTGCGCACCGAGGTGTGCGTCACCTGTGCACCGGGCGCTCCGGTGGCGGGGTCGGAGCCGCACCGAGGGTCGTCAGAGGACCTGACGGACCGACTCCTCGAAGCCCGTGACGTGGGCGAGGGCGAGCTCGGCCGCGCGGTCGGCGTCGCCCGCGACGATCGCCTCCAGCAGCTCCACGTGCTCACCGACGTGCCCGGCGAAGTCCGGCAGCCGGTCCAGGACGAGGCACCAGATGCGCGTGGCGAGGTTGTCGAGCCGGACGAGCACGTCCTGCAGGTAGGGGTTCTGGCTGTGCCGGTAGATGCTGCGGTGCACCTCGACGTCGTGCTCCATGAGCTCGCGCTGGGTGAGGTCACCGCCGTCGACGGCCGCGTGCAGCGTCGCCACCGTCCGCGCCAGCGTCCGCATCTCCTCGCGCGCCGCGGGGCCGGCACGGCGGGCGGCGGCGGCCGCGGCCGCCGGTTCGAGCGCGCGCCGGACCTCGGAGATGTGGCCCAGGTCGGTCATGTCGACGGTCGTGGCGAAGGTCCCGCGGCGCGGGTAGGCGACGACGAGCCGGTCCACCTCGAGGCGCTTGAGGGCCTCGCGGACGGGGGTGCGGCCGACGCCGAACTCCTTGGCCAGCAGGTCGTCGTTCAGCGGTTCACCGGGCCGGATGTCGAGCACGACGAGCCGGTCACGCAGGCGTTCGTAGGCGACGTCCGCCAGGGACTGCGCTGCGGGAGAAGTCTCCTGACCCGCGCGGGCGGTCGTCGGTGCGCTCACGACCTCACCCTACGCGTCGTCTGGTACACCAGTCCCGGTGCAGGGTCCGGCGACGACCCCGGCCCGGGATCCGCGGCCCTCCTGAGACCATGACGCCATGACCGGCACCCCCGACGCGCGCACCTCCCCGGTGCAGTCCGTCGACCGGGCGGTGACCGTCCTGGAGGTCCTCGCCGAGCTCGGCGAGGGTGGCGTCACCGAGATCGCCCAGCGGCTCGAGGTCCACAAGTCGACCGCGTTCCGCCTCGTCACGGCCCTGGAGGCGAGGGGGCTGGTCGAGCAGGTCGGCGACCGCGGCAAGTACCGCCTCGGCATGGCCGTCGTCCGGCTCGCCGGCGCCGTGACCGACCAGCTCGACGTCACGCGGCGCTCCCGGGCGGCCTGCGAGGAGCTCGCGGCGACGACGGGGGAGACGGTCAACGTCGCCCTCGCCGACGGCGACGCGGCCCTCAACGTCGACCAGGTCCGCGGTGCGTCGTCCGTCGTCACCCACAACTGGATCGGTGAGCGCACCCCCCTGCACGCCACGTCCAGCGGCAAGGTCCTCATGGCGTTCTGCGCCCCGGTGCGGGCCGCGGGCACCGCCGGTCGGCTGCGCCGGTACACGGACGCCACGACGACGCGCCGGCGCGACCTCGAGGAGCAGCTCGACAAGATCGCCGTCGACGGGTTCGCCACGACGACGGAGGAGCTCGAGGTCGGGCTCAACGCCGTCGCGGCTCCCGTGCGGGGGGCCGACGGCGAGGTCCTGGCGGCCCTCAGCGTGTCCGGCCCCTCGTACCGCCTCACGGCCGACCGGTTGCGCGAGATCACGCCGGCGGTGGTGGCCGCGGCCGACCGCGCCTCGGCCGCCCTCGGCTGGCGCGCCTGACCTCAGCCCGCGGGACGCTGCTGGTAGACGTCCGGGATCCCGTCGCCGTCCTCGTCGACCTGCTCGAGCTCGTGCAGCCGCTTGTACGTGCGGTTGCGCAGCCGCAGGACGACGGTGGCCAGGACGGCGGCCAGGAGGGACCCCGTGAGCACCCCGACCTTGACGTGCTCGTCCCGCACGCTCCCGGCTCCGAAGGCCAGCTCGCCGATGAGCAGCGACACGGTGAACCCGATGCCGCCGAGCATGGCGGCTCCCAGGACGTCCCACCACGACAGGGAGCTGTCGAGCCGTGCGCGGGTGAAGCGGCAGACCAGGGCCGTCGCGCCGAGGATGCCCACGGTCTTGCCGAGTACGAGGCCTGCGACGATCCCCAGCGCCACGCGGTCCTGCAGGGACTCGACGAGACCTGAGAACCCGCCGACCGTGACGCCCGCCGAGAAGAAGGCGAAGACCGGCACCGCGAACCCGGCCGACAGCGGACGCCAGCGGTGCTCGAAGTGCTCGGCGAGCCCGGGACCGGCCTCGGGTCCGCCCGCCGCCTGGGAGCGGACCACGGGCACGGTGAAGCCGAGCAGGACGCCGGCGACCGTGGCGTGCACGCCCGAGGCGTGCATGAGGGCCCAGGCGACCACGGCCAGCGGCACGAGCAGCCACCACGTCCGCACCCGCCGCTGCACCAGCACCCCGAAGACGGCGATGACGGCCAGCGCGCCCAGCAGCGGCCCGACGGAGAGCTGGTCGGTGTAGAAGACGGCGATGATCGTGATGGCGAGCAGGTCGTCGACGACGGCCAGGGTGAGCAGGAAGGTGCGCAGCGCCGAGGGCAGGTGGGTGCTGATGACGGCCAGGACCGCCACGGCGAACGCGATGTCCGTCGCGGTCGGGATCGCCCAGCCCTTCGTCGCGTCCCCGCCACCGGCGGTGACGAGCGCGTAGAGGAGCGCGGGGACGGCCATGCCGCCGACCGCGGCGACGACGGGCACGACCGCTCGCCGCGGGTCGCGCAGGTCACCCGCGACGAACTCCCGTTTGAGCTCGAGGCCGGCGATGAAGAAGAAGATCGCCAGGAGGCCGTCGGCGGCCCACTGGCCGAGCGAGAGGTCCAGGTGCAGGGCGTGGGGACCGATGACGAGGTCGCGCAGTCCCGCGTAGGACGCCGACGCCGGCGAGTTGGCCCAGACCAGCGCCACCACGGTCCCGACGAGCAGGAGCAACCCGCCGACGGTCTCCTTGCGCAGCACCTCGGCGACGCGCTGGGCCTCGGTCCAGGAGCCGCGGGAGAAGAGGGTGCGGCTTCGGGGTGTGGGGTTCGGTGGCGTGGTCACGAGGCCCTTCCGGGGTCGACAGCGGGAGAGATCGCCGCAGCGACCGCCGACCAGACTTCCCGGCACACCGCGGTCGAGGTTACCCGCTGAGCCTTGACGGCGCTCCCGCCACCTCCCTAGTCTCCACTCTGGTATATCAGTCGCGACGACGCGACGTCCTCGTCCGGACCGTCGGAGGTGCCGTGCTTGCTCAGGCGGGTCGGGGTGTGCCCACCTCGACGACCACGTTCCCGTCGACGACCTCGACCAGGTGCGTCCGGACCGGGGTGAGGGCCGGTGGGCTGGACGGGACGCCGGTGCGCAGGTCGAAGGCCGAGGCGTGCCGGGGGCACTCCACGGCGCAGTCCTCCACCCAGCCCTGCGCCAGCGACTCGTCGGCGTGGGTGCAGGTGTCGTCGATGGCGAAGAACTCGCCCTCGACGTTGAACACCGAGACCGGTGCCCTGAGTCCGGGGCGGTCCAGCCGCACCACCTCACCGGGCGGCAGGTCCGCCACCGGGCAGGCCACGATCCGTGGTCCCGTCGCCATCGTCCTTCGTCCTCCTGTGCGCCGATCCGTCGTCCGGGCCCCCTGTCCCGTCCCCGGGGATGCTCCCACCGCCTCCGGGTCGCCGCCCGGCCGGGCCGGTGTTCCGCAGGTGTTCCCGCTCTGTTGCGTTCTCGTGAACTCGTTGCTCATCACGCAACAACCGCACTAGCGTGCCAACGCGTCACTCCCACCCAACGGGTGCTCGGCACCCCCTCCGGAGAGGACCTCTCGTGATCGAGCAGGAGATCGACGAAGAGCGTGGGGCGAGCAGACGGGGACGGCCACTCGACGTCCCGGTGCTGGCCGCGTCCCTGGTGGTCGTGGCCGTCCTCCTCGTGGTCGGGGTGGTCGTCCCCGGACGGCTGGCCTCGGGCACCGGGACGGCGCTGTCCTGGATCACCGGCAACCTCGGCTGGGCGTTCGTCCTCGGAGCCACGGGGTTCGTGGTGTTCGCGCTCGTCCTGGCCTTCAGCCGGGTGGGCCGCATCCGCCTCGGGGCCGACGACGAGCGGCCCGAGCACTCGCGGGCGTCCTGGATCGCCATGATGTTCTCGGCGGGCATGGGCATCGGCCTGATGTTCTACGGCGTCACCGAACCGGTGACGCACCTCATGACGCCGCCGGAGGCGGGCATCGAGCCCGGAACCGACGCCGCGGCCGGCGAGGCCATGAACTACGCGTTGTTCCACTGGGGGCTGCACCCGTGGGCGATCTACGCGGTCGTCGGCCTCGCGCTCGCCTACTCCAGCTACCGGAAGGGACGCTCCGGAGGCTTTTCGGCCGCCTTCGCGCCGTTGCTGCGCGGACCCCGCGGGGCCGGTGCGGCGCGCGCCATCGACGTCCTCGCCATCTTCGCGACGATCTTCGGGTCCGCCGTGAGCCTGGGGCTCGGGGCCGCGCAGATCAACGGCGGGTTGTCGCAGGTGTTCGGCGCCGGCAGCGGGACGGCGTGGCAGGTCGGCATCATCGCCGTCCTCACCCTGTGCTTCGTGGTCTCGGCCATCAGCGGCATCGAGCGCGGGGTGAAGATCCTCTCGAACACGAACATGGTGCTCGCCGGGGTCCTGCTGCTGTTCCTCTTCGTCGTCGGCCCGACGGTGTTCATCCTCGACCTGATGCCCAACGCGGCGGGGAACTACCTGGCGCACCTGCCCGAGATGTCGGTGCGGACGGGGGCCTACGGCGGCTCGGAGTGGCTGTCGGGCTGGACCATCTTCTACTGGGCGTGGTGGATCTCCTGGACGCCCTTCGTCGGAGCGTTCCTGGCGAAGATCTCCCGCGGCCGGACGATCCGCGAGTTCGTCGTGGGCGTCATGCTCATCCCGACGCTCGTCTCCCTCGTGTGGTTCTCCGTCTTCGGCGGCACCGCGATCCACGAGCAGCTCACCGGGGCGCTGGACGTCCTGGCCAGTCCGGACCAGAACACGCAGATGTTCACGTTGCTGCAGCAGTTCCCGCTGGCCGGCGTCACCTCCGTGCTCGTGGTCGTCCTCGTCGCCATCTTCTTCGTCTCGGGAGCCGACGCGGCGAGCATCGTCATGGCGTCGCTGTCGAGCCACGGCGACGACGAACCCCGGCGCTGGCTGACGGCCCTGTGGGGCGTGCTGACGGGGGCGGTGGCCGTGGTCCTGCTCTACGCCGGCGGCCTGCAGGCGCTGCAGAACGTCACGATCATCGCCGCGACCCCGTTCCTGGTCGTGATGGTGGCCCTGTGCGTCGCCATCACCAAGGACATCCGGTCCGACCGCCTCATGCGTCCGGTCAGCCCGCGACCGGTGCAGGTGGACGTCTCCAAGGCGCCGGTCACCGTCGACGACTGAGGCTCGCAAGGCGTTGCGGGGCGCTGTGATCGACCGTCTCCGGGCGGCCGGTCCCGGCGCCCCGCGCGTTGCTTGACACGGCCTTCTCCGCGGTCCCAGACTCGTTCCGCGATGAGGCACCCGTTCCGCGATGCGGAACGGAACGGCCACGACCGAACTCCTCGAGAGGGAGCGCAGCATGACCGCTCACACCGTCGCCCCCCGCAGCGCTCCGGGGGCCCAGCAGGCCCCCGAGGACGTCGACGAGCTGGTGCGCCGTCGCGTCCCGGGCATGAGCCTGGAGGCGCCCTTCTACACCTCCCAGGAGGTGTACGAACGCGACCTGGACGTCGTCTTCGGGCGCAACTGGATCTTCGTCGCGGCGGCGGCCGAACTGCCCGAACCCGGGGACTTCGTGACGGTCGAGGTCGGGGACTGGTCGGTCATCGTCGTGCGGGACGACGACGAGCAGGTGCAGGCGTTCCACAACGTGTGCCGCCACCGCGGCTCGCGGCTGCTGCCGGAACGCCAGGGGTCGGTCGGGAACATCGTCTGCCCGTACCACCGGTGGACGTACGGGGTGGACGGCAAGCTGCTGTTCGCCGAGTCGCAGCCGGCGACGTTCGACAAGTCCTGCTTCTCGCTGCGGTCGGTGCACGTCCGCAACCTCGCCGGCCTGGTGTTCATCTGCCTGGCCCAGGACGCGCCCGAGGACTTCGACGCCGTGGCCGAGGTCCTCGAACCCCACCTGCGGCCGTACGAGCTGGACCGCGCCAAGGTGGCGGTGACGTACGACCTGCAGGAGGCGGGCAACTGGAAGCTCGTCATGGAGAACAACCGCGAGTGCTACCACTGCGACGGGCACCCGGAACTCATCACGGCGTACTTCCCCCTCTTCGCCTACGAGGCCGAGGACATCACCCCCCGCCTCAAGCCGCTGTACGACCGCTACGTCACGGCGGGCGAGGCGCTGGCGAAGGTGCGGGCCGACCACGGCCTGCCGCTGCGCGACCACCGCGAGCTGGACACGCGCCAGGTGGGTTTCCAGCTCTCGCACCTGCCCCTGGACGGGGAGGGGAAGTCGTTCGCTCCCAACGGTGCCGCGGTCTGCACCAAGCTGCTGGGGTCGGTGCAGGACGCCGCGTTCGGGGACCTCTCGCTGCACATGCAGCCGAACTCCTGGTTCCACCTGCTGTCCGACCACGCCGTGGTGTTCTCGGTGCTGCCCACGTCGACGGGGACGAGCACCCTGCGCACGACGTGGCTCGTGCACCCGGACGCGGTCGAGGGCGTCGACTACGACCTGGACGCGCTGACGATGGTCTGGCGCGCGACGAACGACCAGGACCGGGCCCTGGTGGCCGGGACGCAGGTCGGCTGCGCGAACCCGGGGTACGTGCCGGGGCCGTACTCGATGGTCGAGGACGACGTCGAGGCGTTCGTGAACTGGTACGTGACGCGGCTGCGCGAGGCGATCGCGTGACGGTCACCGAGACGCAGGGCGTCCCGCACCCCGGTGAGATCACGGCCTGGGGCGACGACGTCGACGTCGCCGAGCTCGTCTGCGGGGGTGTCCGCGAGATCACCCACGACGTCAAGACCTTCTGGTTCGAACCGGTCGGCCCGCAGGTCTTCCACTTCGACCCGGGGCAGTTCGTCACGCTGCACCTCGACGTCGACGGGCAGCGCGTCGAGCGGTCCTACACGATCTCCTCCCCGCCGACCCGGCCGCACCGCCTCGCCATCACGGTGAAGCGCAAACCCGGCGGGCTCGTGTCGAACTGGCTGCACGACCACCTGGCGGTGGGGGACCGGGTGTCCGCGGCCCCGCCGCTCGGGGCGTTCAGCATGGTCCACCACCCCGCGCGCAAGTACCTGTTCCTCTCGGCGGGGTCGGGGATCACCCCGCTCATCTCGATGACGCGCACGCTCGTCGACCTCGGGTCCGACGTCGACGTGGTCTTCGTGCACTCCGCCCACAGCCCGGCGGACATCATCTTCCGGCCCGAACTGCTGGGGCTGCCCACCCAGTTCCCGACCGTCAACGTCGTGCAGGTGTGCAGCCAGGACAGCCCCGGCCAGGAGTGGTGGGGCTGGAAGGGGCGGCTGACGCGCGAGGCGCTGCGGGAGATCGCCCCGGACCTGCACGACCGCGAGGTGTTCGTCTGCGGCCCCGACGGGTACATGGCGACGGTCCGGGAGATCCTCACCGAGCTGGAGTTCGACCTCGCCCACCACCACGAGGAGACGTTCACCTTCGAGGCGCTGCCGCAGGCCGCCTTCGCCGACACCGACCCCGTCGACGTGGGCTCCATCGGGGCGGACGTCCCGGCGGGTGCGGACGCGGGGACCTTCACGGTCTCGATGGCGAAGTCCGGCCGCACGTTCCCCTGCGCCCCGGACGAGTTCATCCTCGACGCGGCCTTCCGGGCGGGGATGTCGCCGCCCAGCTCCTGCAGCCAGGGCATGTGCGGCACCTGCAAGACGGTGCTCCTGACCGGCGAGGTCGACATGCAGCACAACGGGGGGATCCGGCCGCGGGAGATCGCCGCCGGCAAGGTGCTGATCTGCTGCAGCCGTCCGCTCGGCGACGTCGAGATCGACGCCTGACCCACCCCGCCGGTCTGCGGATGCGCCCGGCCGGGACGGCGGCACCATGGTCCCGGGCCGCGGTCGGCGGACGGGTGGGTGCCGGACGGGGAGGTCGCGTGAGCGTGCCGGAGCAGGGGCTGGACGTCGCAGGACGAGACGGGTCGACGCGGTGGCCGCGGTCGGTGACCCTCCTGCTGGGCCTCGCCGCGGTCGTGGCCGTCGTCGCCGGTCTGCGCGCCTTCTCCGGCGTGCTCGGGCCCGTGGTGGTGGGGGTCGTGCTCGTCCTCGTGCTGCACCCGGTCCGCACCCGACTGCAGCGCCGGCTGCCCGGTTGGGTCGGCGTCGTGGTGGTCCTGCTGCTGCTCTACGGGCTCGTCCTGGGAGCCGGGGTGGCGGTCGGCTGGTCCGTGTACGAGCTCGCGGCGACCCTGCCGTCCTACGCGCCGAGGTTCGCCCAGCTGCAGAGCGAAGGGCTGGACCTGTTGTCGCAGGTGGGTATCGGTCAGTCGCAGATCTCGCAGGCGCTGGCCTCCGTCGACACCGGCCGGGTGCTCGGGCTGGCCGAGAGCGCCCTGCTGCAGGTCGGGTCCGGTGTGTCGACGCTGGGTTTCCTGCTGTTCCTGCTCTTCTTCCTGGCGCTGGACGCGACGGTGTTCCCCCGGTTGCTGTCGCAGGCGTCGTGGACGCACCCGGACCTCGTGTCGGCCCTCGTGGGGTTCGCCTCCGGGACCCGTCGCTTCATCGTCGTCTCGACGGTGTTCGGCGCGGTCGTGGCCGTCCTCGACGTCGGGGCGCTCTACTGGCTCGCCGTCCCCCTGCCCCTGCTGTGGGGGTTGTGGTCGTTCCTGACGAACTACGTGGCCAACGTCGGGTTCTTCCTCGGTCTCGCTCCGCCGGCCCTCCTCGCACTGCTGGCCAACGGCCCGGGCAACGCCCTGGTCGTGGTGCTCGTCTACACCGTCCTCAACGTCGTGATCCAGGGCCTCGTGCAGCCGAGCATCGTCGGGGGCGCCGTCGGTCTGTCGACCACGCTGACGTTCCTGTCCGTCGTCGTGTGGGGTTTCGCCCTCGGTGCGGTGGGCGCGCTGCTCGCGGTGCCGCTCAGCCTCTTCGTCCGGGCGGTCCTCGTCGACGCCGACCGGTCGGCGCACTGGTTGCTGCCCCTCATCGCCGGGAACCCGCGGGGCGTCCGTCTGCGCCGCGCCCGCCGCGGCACGGTCGGCGCGGCGCCCGCGCCCGCACCCGCCGAATGACGTCCGGCCCCGGAGCGCCGAGCGAGGGAGACTCCTGGCGCCGGAGTTCACCGCGACGATGGTCCACACCGGGGAGACGTTCACGGGTGAGCACTTCGTCGCGTTCGACCGTGACCACCCTGGCGGCTGGCGGTTCACCGTCGCCGACCTCGTCGAGGTGTCGGGCGAGGAGGTCCCGGCGCCGCCGGGGCACCGGCCCGGGGTCGCGCGGGACTGACCGTCGGCGTCATGGGACGAGGACGACGAACTGCAGCCCGCGCGAGCGCGCCGCGAGGTCCAGCGCACCGGCGGGGTCGTCGAGCCCGACCGTGGCCACCGCCACCGCGTCGAGGTCGAGCACGCCGCCGTGCACCAGTCGCCACACCGCCGCCAGCGTCTCCGGCCGGGCCATCCAGGACCCCGTGACGGTCTGGCGCCGGCGCATGAGGTGGCCGTAGGGGATCGTCAGGTCGTGCCGGACGCCGCCCACGAGGACGAGCGTCCCCCCGGGGCCGAGGCTGTCGAAACCCGTCAGGGTGGGTTCGGCGCTCGAGGTGGCGCCGAGGGCGTCGAGGACGACGCCGGGAGCTCCTCCAGCCGCGACGGTCGCCGCGTCCCGTCCGCGGTCCCCGGTGAGGACGACCGGGACGACGCGGGTGTCGAGGGCGGCCAGCCGGTCCAGCGCCTCGGCGTTGCGGCCCACGGCCACGACGCGCGACGCCCCGCGGGCCAGGGCGAGCAGGACTGCCGCGCCGCCGAGCTGGCCGGTGGCCCCCAGGACGGCCACGACGTCGCCGGGGCGTTGACCGCCGCGGTCCCACCCCTGCGCGGCGATGGCCAGCCAGGGGAGCACGGCGAGGCGTTCGGGGCGGGGGTCCTCCTCGGCGCCGGGCAACCGGACGAGCACCGAGGCGGGCAGGACCGCGCGCTCGGCGAAGGTGCCGTCCCGCCACACCCCCTGCAGGCGGGCGACGTCGGGGGTTCGCTCCCCGGTCCCGCCGATGCCCGTCCAGGACAGGATGAACTCCTCGGGACGGGTGACGTCGGTCGAGCGGAGCAGTCCGCCGTTGACGACCACGTCGCCGACGTGGACGCCGAAGACGTCGTCGGCGACGGCCGTGACGCGGCAGATCCCGCCGGTGCCCAGGACCATCGGCGTGGGCAGGTCGCCGCGGGTGCCTGTCGTCAGCGCGGAGGTGTAGGCGGGGACGTGCACGGCCAGCACGTCCACCAGGGCGGCGCCCGGTCGCAGCACCGGCTCGGGCACCTCCTCCCGCCGCAGGTCGGAGGACGTCTCGTCGAGGAACCAGGTCTTCACCGGTCCAGCGTCGACCGGGTCTAGCCTGGTATCCAGAATCCCTTCGTCCTGGTACCCGGGGTACCAGGCGAGCACCGCCGCGGGAGGTCCGGTGACCGTCGTCGAGGACCGTTCCGCCGCCGCCGCGCGCCGCCGGGAACTGGGGTCGTTCCTCCGCAGCCGCCGCGAACGGCTCACCTGCGCGGACGTGGGCCTGCCGCTCACCGGTCGCCGCCGGACGCCCGGGCTGCGCCGGGAGGAGCTCGCCGTGCTGACGGGGATCAGCGCCACCTGGCTCACGTACCTCGAACAGGGCCGCGACGTCCGCCCCTCCCGCCAGGTGCTGGACGCCCTCGCCACGGCGCTGCAGCTCACCGCCGCCGAGCGTCGTCACGTCGTGGACCTCACGGCACCACCCCTGGAGCCCTCCGCGCTCGAGGTCCCGGTCGCCGTCGCCGGGGTGGTCCGGGCGCTGGACCCCGACCCGGCCTACGTCGTGACCGGCACGTTCGACGTGCTCGTGTGGAACCCGGCCGCGGCGGCGGTGTTCCCGCTCCTGGTGGGTGGTCCCGCGCCGAACCTGGCGCGGTGGGTGTTCACCGACCCGGCCGCGCGGGAGGTGCTGGTGCAGTGGGACGCCGTCGCGCAGGACCTCCTGGCGCGTCTGCGCGCGACGGTCGCCCAGCGGCCCGACGACCCGCGCCGCGACCCGCTCGTCGCCGACCTGCGGGCGGTGAGTCCGCAGGCGAGGGAGTGGTGGTCGCGGCACGACGTGCGGGCGAGCCGCAGCGGGACGAAGCGGTTGCGCCTGCCCGGACGCGGCGTCTCCGACATCCCGCACGCGTCCTTCGCGGTCGCGGGCCAACCCGACCTCACGCTCGTCGTGCACCTGCTCTCCCAGGCCGGGTGAGCGCGAACCCCCTCAGGGTTCGAGGAGTTCCAGGTCCGCGAGCAGGCCGGGGTGCCGCGGTTCCCAGCCGAGCGCCGCCCGGGTGTGCGCGCTGGAGGCCGACTGGTCGGCGGCGAAGACCGGTCCGAAGGGGCCGAACTCCTCGGTCGGCACGGCCCGGACGGGCAGGCCGAGGCGCCGCCCGACGACGGCGGCGATGTCGCGCACCGCGTCTCCCTCGTCGGCGACGGCGTGCCAGGAGGTGCCGGCGGGTGCCGACTCCAGAGCGGTCCGGACGAGCGAGGCCGCGTCCAGGGCGTGCACCGCGGGCCAGCGCTGACTGCCGTCGCCGGGGTACCCCGCGACGCCGCTGCGCCGGGCCGCGTCGGTGAGCAGCCCGGCGAAACCTCCGGTGCCGCGGTGGTGCACGGTGCGGGGCATCCGCACCGAGGAGACCCGGACGCCGCGCTCGGCGAGGGCCAGTGCGGCGGTGACGGTGCGGCCGCGGCCGGCGACGGGCCCCTCCGTGGGGAGCGGATCCGACTCCGTCGCAGCGCGTCCGGGGACGGCGGGGGTCCCCGAGACGACGACGAGCGGTTTCCCGGTGTCCACGAGGGCGTCACCGAGGGCTGCGACGGCGGCGGCCTCCTGGGAGACGGAGGCCGCGAGGGCGGTGGCGTCCGGCGTCGCGTGGTCGAAGGCGAGGCTGACGACGCCGTCGGCGGCGCGGGCACCGGCCTGCAGGACGTCGAGGTCGGCGAGCGACCCGCGCAGCGGTTCCGCGCCGAGGGCCCGGACAGCGTCGGCGGAGGCGTCGGAGCGGGCGAGGGCGAGGACGGTGTGACCGTGCGCGAGCAGTTCGGCCGTGACGGCGGAACCGATCGTGCCCGTGGCGCCGGTGAGGAGGACGTGCATGGGTGAACCTCCAGGTCCAAGGTGACGGGACCGTTGTCCCGTGGAAGGACCATAACCCCTTGACGGGACTCTTGTCCCGTCAGAACGGGACCGTTGTCCCGTGGCCTAGGCTGGGCTCATGGCGCGATGGGAACCGGGAGCCCGCGAACGGCTGGTCGTCGCCGCCGTCGACCTGTTCACCGAGCAGGGGTACGACGCGACGACCGTGACTCAGATCGCCGAGCGCGCCGGCGTCACCAAGAGCACGTTCTTCCGCCACTTCCCCGACAAGCGCGAACTCCTCGTCGCCGGGCAGGAGACGCTCAGCGCCCTGCTCGCCGAGGGCATCGCCGCAGCGCCCGAGGGGGCCCGGCCGCTGGACGCCGTCGCCGCGGGCCTGGAACTCGCCTGCGACGCGATGGGTCCGGCGAACCGCGAACTCGGTCCCCGCCTCAAGGCCGCGGTCGCGGCCAGCGCCGAACTCCAGGAGCGGGACGCCCTCAAGAGCGTCGGCATGGCCGCCGCGATGGCGCTGGCGCTGCAGGACAGGGGAGTCCTGGAGGTCCAGGCGCAGTTCGCGGCCGAACTCGGCGTGCTGGCGTTCAAGCGGGGTTTCTCCGCCTGGAGCGAGGCCGAGGCCGAGCGTGCGGGCAGTTTCTGGGACCACGCCTCCGTCGCGTTCGCAGAACTGCGCGCGGCCGGCGCCGCGCTCGTCTAGACCCGCGCCGGTTCCGCCCGCAGGGTGGGGTACTCGTCCAGCCGTGGCACCGACCGGGCGCTGGTGAGGAGCGTGCGTTCGGCCAGCCCGCGCAACGGCCGCGTCGCGGCGAGGCGGTGGACCGTCTGCACCCCGCGCACCCCGGCGCGCGACGACGGGTGCAGCAGGCGTGCCCCGCCCGGCGGCAGGCCCTGGGCGCTGTCGGCGTACCGGCGCAGCAGGGACTCGTACCGCGCGAAGGCGGGGCCGGGGTGCTCGCCCCCGTCGGCGTACGTGCGGTGGAGCTCCCCGGCCAGGACGTGCGCGGCGACCAGGGCGAGCGTCGTCCCCATCCCGGTCGGACCCGAACCCCAGGCCGCGTCGCCGAGCAGCGCGACCCGCCCCCGGTGCCACGACGAGACGACGACCTGCTCCATGCGCTGGGTGTAGAACTCGTCGGGGTTCGCGGCGAACCCGTCGAGGATCCGTTCCGTCTGCCACCCGGCTCCCCGGAAGCGGGCCCGCAGGAGGTCGAGCTGGGACAGGACCGGCAGCGCCTCGAAACCCTGGGGCTCGGACTCGAACGACAAGCTCGCCCGCACCGTGCCGAGGTTGTCCGGGCGCACCGACGCGACCCGTCCGCCGGTGGCGGTGAACCAGTCCCACCAGTCCGCGTCGGCGGCCGTCCGCTCGAGGGTTCCGTACGTGATGCTCACGCCGAAGTCGCGCAGGGTCGTCTCCGGGCCGAACAGCAACCGCCGGGTGCGGGAGCTGCGCCCCTCGGCGACGAGCAGCGCGTCGAACCGCTCGCGCGAGCCACTGTCGAACTCGACGTCCACGCCGTCGGCGTCCTGCGCCACCCCTGTCACGAAGTCCCCGTACCGCAGGTCGACCGAGGGTTCTGCGAGGTCGACGAGGATGCGCGCGAACGTGCCCCGCAGCACCTCCAGTTCGGCCGTCGGGCCGTCGCGACCCTCCTCGCGCGGGATCTGCGCGTAGACCCGGCCCCGCTCGTCGACGTACCGGGTGCCCTGTTCCCCGGTGAGGTTCTGCCGGACCGTGTCCTCCACGCCCATGCGCCGCAGCACCTCCCGGCCCAGGCCGCGGACGTCGATGTTCTGGCCCGTCGCGCGTTGCCGCGGCGATCGTTCCAGCAGGACGACGTCGAAACCCGACCGGGCCAGGCCCCAGGCGAGGGTGGGGCCCGCGATGCTGGCCCCCGTCACGAGGATCCGGGGCGGTCGGCTGCGCGTCGTGTCCATCTGTCGTCTCCCGGTGCCTGGGTGATGCTCCACGATCGTGGAGTCTCTCCACTGTGAAGGTACTCGGCGGTGGAGTCAACCGGTAGGCTCCGCCCGGTCGCGGCGAGAGGGGTGGGGAACGGTTGGCTGCAGGACGGACACGCGGGGCCGGGGCGGAACCCCCCGGTCCGCGCGACGGGATGCCTCTGGCGGACCAGGTCGTCGACGCGCTGCGGCGCTGGTCGGCGGACAACTCCGACGTCGTGCAGCACCTGTCGCGACGTCTCGGGGTGAGCGTGGGCGACGCGGAGGCGTTCGGGCAGGTGCTCTACGCCCAGGAACGGGGGGCCCCGCTGACCCCGACCCTGCTGGGTCGGCGGGTGGGTCTCAGCACGGGCGCGACGACGGCTCTGCTGAACCGGCTGGAGACGGCGGGGCTCCTCGTCCGGTCGCGCGAGAACCGCGACCGGCGCGTCGTCACCCTGCGCGTCCCGCCGGACGTCGCGCAGGACGCCGGGCAGTTCTTCGCGCCGCTGGGTGAACGGGTCGAGGCGCTCGGTCGACGTCATCCCCCGGAACTGCTCCGCCAGGTCGTCGCCGTCCTCGACGAGCTGCACGAGGCGACGGCCGACGTCGTGCGGGAGTTCGAGTCCGCGGCGACGCGGCGCCGCCGCTGAACGGGGCCGGTGGGACGCGCGCTGACGCCCGCTGCCGCAGCAGGCTCCGCTGGCCTCCTGCAGCGCGGGCTGGGGCTGTTCCTGCTCGTCGTCGTCGTGTGGCGGCGCGTGCGTTCCCACCGCGCCCACCGAGCGACCGGTCCTCCACCCCCCTCGGGGCGGCCTCCGGGGGTGGGGTCGGCGTTGCTGGGGTGCGTCGGCCCGCTCACCGCGCCGTCCTTCCTCGCGTACGGGCGGCCGGCGCGCCGACCCTGCACGTGTCGAAGCTCGTCGCCCACGGCACGGGGGACCTGCTGACACCGACGGTCCTCGTGCGCGGCCTCGTGCTGACACCGGCGACCCTGGCCGGGTCGTGGGTCGGCAAGCGCGTCGTCGGGCGCATCTTCGTCGTCGTGGTCGAGGTGGGCCTGGTGGTGTCGGCGCTGCTGCTGCTGGTCGGCTGAGCCGCGACGACGGGGCGACGGGCCCGGGGCGGTCAGGCCACGGACCTGGCGGTGGCGCGGTCGGTGAGCAGGTCGTACACCGGGCGGGACCGCAGGACGACGGCGACGAGCAGGGCGACGGCGCACGCTCCCAGCATCGGGAACAACTGGTTCGTGCTCCCCGTCAGCTCGGTGGCCAGGACGAGGCCGGTCACCGGGGCGTGGACGGTGGCGGTGAAGAACGCCGCGAGACCGACGAGGGCCAGGGCCGCCGGTTCCGGGGCGCTGCCCGGCGTCAGGTGCACCGCGACCAGACCGACCAGGAGGCCGCACTGCGACCCCAGCACGAGCATGGGGGCGAACAGTCCTCCCGGGGTGAGCGCCGCGTAGGAGACCACCCCCAGGACGAAGCGCAGGGCCAGCACGCCGAGCGCGACGGTCACCGTCCCGTGGCCCAGCAGGGCCTCCTGCGTCAGGTGGTCGCCGCCGCCGACGAGGTGCGGCCCGGTCCAGGCGAGCAACCCCACGAGCGCTCCGATGACGGCGGCCCGCGCCTCGGCCGGCCAGCGGCTGGCGTCCACGCGGTGCAGACCGGCCAGCACGGCGCGGTTGTACAGGACCCCGAGCAGCCCCGTGAGGACGCCGACGGCGAGCACCCACCCGGCGCTCGACAGGCGCGGGTCGGCCAGGGGCGGCACCCGGAAGTCCGGTGCGCCGCCGGCCAGCGGGGCGGCGACGGCGAAACCGGAGGCGGACGCGACCAGCGTGGCGATCGTCGCGCGGGGGTGGAACGACTTCAGCAGTTCCTCGAGCACGAAGACCCCGCCGGCGATGGGTGCGTTGAAGGCGGTGGCCAGCCCCGCCGCCGCCCCGGCGGCCACGAGGAGCCGCAGGTCGTACCGCGAGCGCCGCAGGACCGAGGACACCAGGACGGCGACGGAGCTGCCCATCTGCACCGACGGTCCCTCGCGTCCGAGGGCCAGACCGCCCCCGCCGATCGAGAGCAGGCCGCCGACGTACTTCACCGGCAGGATCCGGAAGCGCCCCGGCCCGGCGCGGCCCTCGACCACGGCCTCCACGTGCGGGATCCCGCTGCCCTCGGCGTGCGGTTCGACGCGGCGCACCAGGGCCGCCGCCGCGGTCGTGCAGGCGGCGCACCCCACCACGACGAGCACCAGGCCGAGGGGTCCGTGCCCCGTGGACAGGGCCGTCATCCGCTCGCGCCAGCCCACGGCGCCCGTCAGCAGGAGCCGGAAGGTGGCGGCCGTCAGCCCCGTCAGGGCACCGACGACGGCGGCGGCCAGCACGAACCCGACGAGGCTCCCCGCACCCTGCCCGGTCTCGTCCACGGGGTGGGTGGTCCGCTGCCCGTCGTTCCCCATGCCCCCATCTGTAGCGGACGGGGCGCTCAGCGTCGGACCGGGGTCAGGCCTCCTGGGACCGGCGCTCCTCGGCGACGCGGTGGGGGACGCGGAGCAGGCGGACGGCGGTGACGAGGACGAGGCCGCCGACGACGTTGCCGAGCACCGCCCAGGCGGCCGTCCGGGCCCAGTCGGCGTAGCCGAACGGCGCACCGACGTGGAGGGCGGCGAACATCAGCAGGGAGTCCAGGACGCTGTGCAGCAGTTGCGTTCCGGCCAGGAGCGCACCGAAGAGGACGGCCGGGACCAACTTGACGCCCACGGCCTCGGTCGCGTGCTGCATCCGCGTCATCAGGGTGATGACGGCACCGGCGAGGACGGCCAGGGCGAAGGACTCCCGGCCCACGCCGAGGTCGACGAAGTGGCGGGCCGACTCCACCGCCGTGCTCGCGAGGTCGGGCAGCGCGGTCATGATGATCCAGGTGATGACCCACCCGGCGAGGAGGTTGGTGAGCAGCGTGGTTCCCCACAGCCGGGCGAGCTGGGCGAGCGTCCCGCGGCGGGCGACGACGGCGGTCACCGGCACCAGGAAGTTCTCGGTGAAGAGTTCGCTGCGGGCCAGCAGCAGTGCGACGAAACCCACGGAGAAGGCGAGCCCGGCGAGCAGGCCGCTCCCGGTCTCGTGCTTGACGACGAGGTAGGCCAGCAGCCCGGTCCCGACGTCGATGCCCCCGAGGAGACCGACGCTGAGCAGCGGCAACAGGGGCCGGCGCAGCCGGTCCTCGCCCTCCTCCACGAGGCGGTCGAACGCGTCCTCGACCTCGTGCTCCGGTTCGTCGGGGCGGTCGGCCGCACCGGGCAGGTCTGACGCCGTCTGGTCCACACGACGACTGTCGAGGTGACGGCAGGGCTGCGCCACCGGAGTTCCGGGAGCGCGTCCCGGACGGGGCCCCCACCGGCCCCGGATCGTCAGTCCGCGGCGACCCGGCGGGACCGCACCGCCGCCAGCACCGCCCCGACCGCGACGACCCCGGCGCCGAGGAGCAGCACGGTCGTGACGGCGTCGGAGTGCGCGGCGGCCGAACCCGCGGCGACCCCGGTCGCGACGAACACCACGCTGACGGCCCCCGACCCGGTCGACTGCGACACCGTGCGGTTGAGGTTCAGGACGCCCGCGGCCGACGACGAGTGCCGCAGGGGAGCGGCCGACATCATGTCCCGGTTGTTCGGGGACTGGAACACCGCGAACCCGAGCCCGCACACCGCCGTCCGCACGAGGACGTCGACGGTGGAGGCGTTCTCGGGCAGCAGGGCGAGGGAGACCAGGCCGCCGGCCAGGACGGTCAGGCCCACGCAGGCGAGCAGGGTCGGGGAGACGCGGTCGGCGAGCCGGCCCGCGAGGGGCGCCACCACGACGATGACCGCGGGCCACGGCGTGAACAGCAGCGCCGAGCGCAACGCGCTGTCCCCGAACGACTCCTGGAAGAGGAACGGCAACGCCACGAACGCCGTCCCCTGCCCGAAGAACGAGCACGTCGCCGTGACGACCGCCAGGGAGAAGGGTCGCGTGAACAACCCGGGCGGGATGACCGGTTCGGCGGCCCGGCGTTCGGCCCGGACGAAGAGCACGGTGACGACGACCCCGACGAGCAGCAGCGCGACCGAGACGGGCAGCGTCGCGACGGCCCCCAGACCGCGGACCCCGAGGAGGAACGCGGCGATCGCGCCCGCCACGAGCAGCGCTCCGCGCAGGTCGAAGCGGGCCTGACGTCCCGGCACGCTCGGCAGGTAGCGCCACCCGAGGGCGGTGGCGGCCGCCCCGATGGGGACGTTGACGAGGAACAGCCACGGCCAGGACGCCACCGTCAGCAGCACCCCGCCCAGCGCCGGTCCCGCGGACGTCCCCAGCGCCACGGTCATGGCGTTCAGCCCGAGCACGCTGCCGAGGCGCTCGGGCGGCACGACGCGGCGGAACACCGGGATCGGGACGGCGAGCACGAGCGAGGAGGCCATGCCCTGCACGACGCGGGCGGCCACGAGCAGGTCGAGCGTCGGTGCCGCCGCGCACGCGACGGAGGCGAGCGTGAACAACGGGACGCCGAGGAGGAACAACCGCCGCCGCCCCACCCGGTCGCCGAGGGCGGCCGTCGCGGGGATGCAGCAGGCCGCCGCGAGCAGGAACGCCGTCGTCACCCAGACGGTGTCCGAGGGGGAGGCGTCGAGGTCGCGTGCGAGGGTCGGGAGCGCGACGTTGACGATGGACGCGTCGATCGTGGCCATGAACGTCGCGGACAGCAGCGCGGCGAGGATCGGACCCCGCCGCACGACGGGTCGGTCCGGCGGGTCGGTGCTCAGGAGGGGCGGTCCTTCCGTGCGTCGGCCGGCGTGCACGGTGCGGACGCCGGAGGCCGGGGCCTCGGGCAAGCATCGGTCACCCCGCCGCCCCTCGGACGGCGGGGTGGGTGTCAGGCGCTCTTGCGGGTCCGCGTCGTCGTCTTGGCGGTCGTCTTGCCGGTGGTCTTCCCGGTGGTCGTCTTCTTGGCCGCGGTCTGCTTCGTCGCGGTCTTCTTCGCTGCGGTCTTCTTCGCGGCCGTCTTCTTCGCGGTCGTCTTCTTCGTCGCCGACCGGCTGGGCTTCTCCGCCTCAGCGTGGTCGGCGACCTCGGCGGGAGCGGCGGTGCCGGAACCCCCACGGGCCCGTTCGACGGACCGCTGGAGCGCGGTGAGCAGGTCGACGACCTCTCCGCCGCGCGCACCGCCGCCCGCGGCGTCCTCGTCGGCGAGCGCGGCGGGGGCCGCGTCCGCGTCGTCGAGCCGGGCGTCGATGAGCTTCTTCACCGCGACGGCGTAGTCGTCCTCGAACTCCTCCGGGTGGAAGTCGCCCGCGAGGGACTCCACGAGGGAGGCCGCCATCGTCAGCTCCTGCGGGCGCAGGTCGACGTCGGCGTCGAGGACCTCGAACTCGGCCGCACGGATCTCGTCCGGCCACAGCAGCGTCTGCAGCACGATCGCCTTGTCGCGCACGCGCAGCAGCGCGATCGACTCCCGCTGCCGGAGGGCGACCTTGACGACGGCGACGCGGTCGGTGGCGGTGAGGGCCTCGCGCAGCAGCGCGTAGGGCTTGGCCGCGCGCGACTCCGGTTCGAGGTAGTACGGCTTGGACAGCATCATCGGGTCGACCTGGTCGACGGGGACGAACTGCAGCACGTCGATCTCGTGCCCGCTCGCCACCGGCAGTTCCTCGAAGTCCTCGTCGCTGAGGACGACGAGCTTGCCGTCGGGGCTCTCGTAGCCCTTCGCGACCTCGTCGTAGGAGACCTCTTCACCGTCGATGGAGCAGGTGCGCTTCATCTTGATCCGGCCACCGTCGGTACGGTGGACCTGGTGGAAGCGGATGTCGTGCTCGCCGGTCGCGGCGTAGAGCCGCACGGGCACGTTGACCAGACCGAAGGACACAGCGCCCTTCCAGATGGCGCGCGGCATGACGTACCCCTTCCGGAGACCGGAGTTCCACCGTACGGGGTGGACCCGGCACCCGCACAGGATTCATCGGCGGCCCCGGTGCTGCCCCCCGAGGTGTGGCGGGAACGGGAACGGCGGCACGCCGACCGTGCCGCCGCGCTGACGGGGCAGGCCGCGCAGCGGCGGTCCCGGGGTGAGGCGCACCCCGTCGAGGACTTCCTCTACACGTACTACGCGTGGGCGCCGGGCAAGCTGCAGCGCTGGCACCCCGGCGCCGGGGTCGTCCTGGCCGGGGCGGACGAGCGGGCGGACTGGGCCAACTACGTCGCCGTCCCCGGTGGCGTGCAGGTCGACGCGGCCGGGATCGTCGGGCGCAGGCGCGCCACGGTCACCCTCGCCCGCGACGTCCTCGTCGCCACCCGCGGCCGCGCCCCCCAGCTGGCGTGCTTCGGACTCCACGAGTGGGCCATGGTGCACCGGACCCGTCCTGAGCAGGTCCGCCACGCCGGCCTGCCCCTGCGACTCGGGCACGACGGGACGGACGCCGTCGTGGAGTCGCACCGCATCCGCTGCAGCCACCACGACGCGTTCCGGTTCTTCACCCCCACCGCCGTCCCCCTCAACGAGCTGCAGCCGACGCGCCAGGACCAGCCGGCGCAGGAGCAGCCGGGGTGCCTGCACGCGACGATGGACCTCTACCGGTGGGCCATGAAGCTGTCGCCGGCCGTGCCGGGCGAACTGCTCCTGGACTGCTTCGAGCTCGCCAAGGACGTCCGTGTCCTCGACATGCGCGCCTCGCCCTACGACGTGACGTCGATGGGCCTGACCCCCGTCGCGATCGAGACGCCGGAGGGGAAGGCGGAGTACGCCCGCGCCCAGCGGGAGTTCTCGCAGCGGGCGGACCCGCTGCGGGTCGCCCTCGTCGACGTCTGCGAGGCGCTGCTGCAGGTGTGAGCTTCGCCCCCACCGGGAACAGTTGCGCGGGCACACTGGGGACGTGCGCCGCCTCCTGCCCCTCATCGTGCTGCTGGTGGCAGTCGCCGCCTGCAGTTCACCGACCGACCCGGCCAGGACGTCCGCCGCGAGCCCGAGCACGGGCCCCGCGAGTCCGTCGGCGTCGGGGGAACTCCCGCCGGGGTGCGAACCTCCGCCCGACGCGGCCGAGGGCGACACCTGGATCTGCGTCAGCACGGGTGGCGGCGGTGCCGAGGCGGAGGAGGCGAACCGGCAGCGACTGGCCGCCGCGGCGCGCGAGAGCCCGGGGTGGACGGAGGAGGACGCCCAGCGGGCGGACCAGGAGCGGCTGCGTCAGGTGTCGGAGGAGTACGCGGCCGAGCACTTCGAGATCGCAGCGCAGGAGGAGGCGCTCCTGGCTTCCGGGGTGCTCCCGGCGGACCGGGGGTCCCTGCTGATCCGCACCGACTTCTCCGACCAGGGGAAGTGGGAGGCGCTCCAGGCCGCGCTGGGCACCCCGACCGAGGACGGTTTCCTGCCGTGCCTGTCCCCGGTCGAACACCGGCGCTGGAACCACGCCTCGGTCGACGACCTGGCCGCTGCCGCGCCCCCGGACGTCCTGCTGGCCGTCGCCGACGCGACGACGTTCTCCACTCCCGAGATGCCGCTGCTGGTGCTGGAGAAGGCGGACGACGGGGTGCGGCAGGTGCGCGTCGCGCCGAGGGCCATGGCGTCGGTGGAGAACAACCTGTCCATCGCGAACATGGACTGGGAGGAGTTCACCGACAACGCCGATGCCGACGGGGTGTTCCGGGGCCCCGCCTGATCGCTCAGCTGCCGCCGTGCGCGCAGCTCCTGCGGCCGGCCGGGAGTTCGAGGGAGTACGTGAACGACTGCAGGAGGTACCCGTCGGCCGGGGTCGGCTCCAGGAACACCTGTCCCGCCAGTCCGTACCCCGCGACCGCCACGACGCGGCCCCGGTCGTCGTGGGCGGTGAGCCGGAGGGAACCGGGCGCGGTGGTGACGTGCGCGTCGGGCCGGCTGAGGGCCCGCGCGGCCGAGGCCTGAGCGCGGAAGTCCCGCGCCGTCGCGCCGTCGACGCGTTCGGCGTCGGCGGTGAGAGCGTCCGACTGCCGCGCGAGGTCGGCGCGCACCGCGTCCAGTCCTCGCAGCCCGGCCGCGTCGGTGCCGTGGGAGTACAGGGCGGTGACGGAGCAGTCGGCGGGGACGGGCGACGTCGGGGCGTCCCGCAGGGAGGTCTGGTGGAGCTGACCGCCGGCCAGCAGCAGGAGCGGGGCGACGATCCCCACCGCCGTCGTCGTGCGCGTCACGCTCGGCATGCCCGCTCATCGGCACCTGCGCCTCGGTCCTTGAGGCCGCCGCCTCGAGCGCCCGAACGGGTGGTCACGCCGGGTTTCGACGCGACGGTCTCGAAGAGCGGCCGTCCTTCCCGGACGGTCAAGATCGGCGTTTCTTGCGCCCCGAGCCCGGGTCCGGGGCCGCGTGCCGGCGCGCACAGTGGCGGGGTGTCCGAGTCACCGCACCCGTCCTCAGAGACGGTCAGCCTGCGTCCCTTCCACCCCGACGACGTCGAGGGCGTGCTCTCCCTGTGGGAAGCCGCCAAGATGACGACGGGTGAGCCCGTCTACGGGCTGGCCGAGGTCCTGGCTTCGTGCCAGAAGGACTACGCGGTCGTGGCCCACTCGCGCGGACGCATCGTGGGGGCGGTCGTGGGCCGGGCGGCGCACGCGCAGGGCTGGGTCGTCTTCCTGGGGACGGCCTCGGGTGAACCGGACCTCGGAGCCCGGTTGCTCGCCGAACTCGAACGCGTCATGTCCGGCGCGGGCCTGTCCCAGCTCTCGGCGCTGCTGAACGACGACCTCGCCGCCTCCGAGGCGTTCGCCCGGCAGGGTTTCGTCGCGAAGAAGGACCTGCACTACGTCGAACGGCAGTTGCCCCTGCAGCGGTCGGAGGTGCAGTTGCTGAACGACCTCGGGGGGCGGTTGCTGCCGCGCGGTCTGTGGGACGGCATCGGTGGGATGGAACAGGAGAAGGCGCTGCTGGAACGCCGTCTCGTCGTGCCGCTGGCGCAACCGGAACTCGCGGAGCAGTTCGGCGTGACGCCGCCCCGTGCGGTCGTCCTCTTCGGGCCGCCGGGAACCGGCAAGACCACCTTCGCCCGCGCCATCGCGTCCCGGTTGGAGTGGCCGTTCGTCGAGGTCTTCCCCTCCCGGCTCGCCGCCGACCCCCAGGGGTTGGCGGGCGCGCTGCGGGAGACCTTCACCCGGGTCGCGGACCTCGAGCACGTCGTCGTCTTCATCGACGAGGTGGAGGAGATCGCCGGCCGGCGCGGGGGTTTGCCTCCGTCGCCGCTGCAAGGGGTCACGAACGAACTCCTCAAGCTGATCCCCGCGTTCCGGGAACGCCCGGGGCGCCTGCTCGTGTGCGCGACGAACTTCATCCGGTCCCTCGACGGCGCCTTCCTGCGTCACGGCCGCTTCGACTACCTGCTGCCCATCGGGTTGCCCGACGCCCGGGCGCGGGAGGCGATCTGGCAGCGCTACGTCCCGAGTGCGGTGCGGGACCAGATCGCTCTCGCCGAGGTCGTGGTGCGCAGCGACGGTTTCTCGCCGGCCGACATCGAGTTCGCCGCCCGCCGCGCCTCGCAGTCCGCGATGGAGGAAGCGCTCGAGGGCGGCGCCGGCGCGCCCGCAGGCCCCGAGACGCGCCACTACCTCGCGGCCATCGCCGTGACGCGCAAGACGGTGTCCGCCGAGGTGGCGGGGGAGTTCGTCGAGGACATCGAGCGGCTCGCGCGGCAGTGAGCCCGGCTGCGGCGAGGCGACCAGTCGACGACTTCAGGTTCGTGCCTGCCACGATGGTCGGGTGCCGGGACGTTACAGGCGTCGGCGACGCGAGCGTGTCTGGTGGAAGGCGGAGCGGCGGCCCCTGAACGTCCAACCCGACAGTGGGAGCCCGTCGGGTGCCCGGTTGCGAGAACTCCTCACCGAGACACAGCGTCGGGTGGCGGCGGACGGCTCCGGGGTGCTTCCGACGGTTCGGCAGGCCCGCGTGGGGCGTGAACTGGGGTGCGTGGTGACGAGTGGTCTGCCCGATCTGGCAGCGCACTGGTTGGTGGCGGGGCTGGACGCCCCCCTCGTTGAGGGAACTCGCCGGTCACGTCCGGTCCGACGCCTGGGGTTTGGACGACCTGTGGTGGCGGGTGCTCGAGGAGTTGCCCGGTCCCGCCGTCGACGGGGCGTCGCCGGGAGGCGAACTCGCCGGGGTGGAGTGGTTGCCGGTCGAGCTGGCCCGGTGGTCGCGGGGGAGGTCTCAGCCGAGCACCTGACGTCGCGACTGCTCGCCCTCCAGCAGGAAGGCCAGTTCCACGCACTAGCGGGACTGGACGATTTGCTCTTCGTGGAGGAGCTGCGCTGGGCGCCGTCGGCGACGAGGGAGGCCAGCGACCAGGAGCGCGACGCGATCCTGACCGAGCTGGCAGCCGACGTCCTCCTCGGGGACTGAGTCGGAGTACCCCCGCCGGTCGAGCGAACGGCCAGCCGGAACTGCCGCGGGAGTCGCTCCTCGGGCGGGGCCAGTGCTCGGTGCGGAGCATGCGCTCGGTCGGCGACGCGCAGATCGGTTCGAGGGCGGCTCCGCCAGCGGCCGGGAGCGCTCGACGGACCGAAGGACCACCAGAGCGTCTGCTCCGTCCGGAACGTGGGGACGTTTCGTGCGGACGTCGTTGGAACGACGCTCCTCTACCACGCGGGCTGCTAGACCGGAACGGTGCGAGAGCAGCGGCGTGGGGTCACCGGCTGGCGGGCCGCTGCCGTCGTCGTCTCGACGCTGCCGGTTGCCGTGTTGGCTGCCTGCGGGACCAGCGCGACTGCCCAGCCCGAGGTGCGGGCGCAGCACACGGCGTCGCAGGCGCCGGCGGACGTGGTGCGCGCCTACCTCGACGCTGTCCAGCGCGAGGACGGTGCGAGTGCTGCCGAGTTGTCCACCCCGGGTTTCGCCGCGGAAGACCCTTGGCAGAACGGGGAGGACCCCGGTCTGCAGGACGTGGACGTCTCGCCGGACGTCGTGCCCTACGACACGACGTGGAGTCCGGAGGAGCTGAAGCAGTTCGAGCAGGTCGTCTCGGTGCAGACGACGTTCACGGTGACCGATCCCGACCAGGGGTTTCCGCCTGGCGAACCCACCAGCTGGGGATACCTGCTGGCTCGGCGCAGCGATCGGGAACCGTGGTCGATCGCCGGGGCGGGCAACGGCTGACGCGTCGCGTCAGCAGTTCTCGGCGGGCCGCCCGCCCAGCAAGGCCGCGATCTCCTCTGCGACGGCGTGGGCGGCGACACCGTCGGTGTCCACGACGACGTCAGCAGGATCCTCGTCCTCCAGACGCCGCTGCTCGGTGAGCGCTCGGTCCAGGGCTCGCTGCACCTGGTCGGCGTCCGCGCCGACGAGGTCGTCGCCGGCCAGGGCGGGTCCGAGGCCGAGGGTCCGTTCCCGCAGTCGTTCCTCGAGGGAACTCCGCCCGGCCCGCAGTCGGACCACGAGCAGCGGTACGTCGCCCAGCGCGGCCCGGTAGTGCTCGACGTCCTCCCGCGTCTCCACGTGCCCGTTCAGGACGAGGACGCGCGCTCCACTGGAGCGGTGTTCCCGCCACACCTCGGCGACGCACGCGGCGGTGAGCCCGTGGCCACCGGGATCGTCGGCCGGTCTGAGCACGTCCGCCACGAATCCCAGCTGCTGCAGGTCGAGGAAGCTGCTGGGACGCCCGCTGTCCAGCAACGTGCTGACCAGGGTGAAACCCGCGGTGGACTTCCCGACACCGGCCGGGCCGCAGAGGAGGACCGCGACGGCACCGTCGGACGACGGTGCCGGTGCCCCTGCGGGGAGTGGATCGTCCTCTCCCGTCGGCGGACCGGGCCTCGCTCCCGCCAGGAGCTCCAGGGCGCGCGCGGCGACCTCCCGGGGAGGGCCCGAACCGCTGTCGACCGTCAGGTGCCCCTCGTCGAGCCGGTCAGCCTCCTCCGCCTCGTCGAGAGCGCGTTCCGCGAGGTCGGGGCCGTACCGGGCGTGCAGCCGGCGGGCCAGTTCGTCGCGGTTGACCCGCACCCGGCAGAACGCGACGTCGATGCCGTGCGACGCCTCGGCGCGCAGAGCCCGCACCGTCGCGTCGTCCAGCACGCCGGAGACGACGACCGTCCTCGCACCGGCCGCCACCAGGCGCCGGGCGAGCGTGCGAGCACTGCGGGCCTTGAGGGCGTACCGGTCCGGGTCGTCCTCGCGCTCGGGGTAGCACATGCCGACCTGGTCGACGTCGAAGTACGCGCGGGGCTGTCCGGCGAGGAGGTTCGCGTGGAGTTCCCACGCCGTCACCGACTTCCCCGCGCAGGGGGACCCGTGCAGCCACCAGAGCCGCGCCGTCGCTGTCCGCACGGGAAGCAGGGTAGAGGCGTTGCGCTGCGGCGACGGTGGTGGCGGGGCCATGATGACCGAGTGACCTCCCACGCCCCGCGGGCCCTGTCCACCCGGCTGCGCGCGCTCGCCGGCGACGACGCCGGGGCCAACCCCCACCTGCGCGCCATGCGGTCCGCTGCGGTGGTCAGCCTGGTGGCGGGTCTGCTCCTGCTGGTGTCGGGCGTGACCACCGGCGACGTGGCGCTGATGGTCGTGGCCGGTGTCGTCCTGCTGTGGACGGGGGTCGTCCAGGTGGGCTGGTGGGTGGTCTGCGCGCTGATCTGGGAACGAGCCCAGGACTGACCCTCGTCCGAGGGGCGCCGCGGCGACGGCGTTCCTGAGGAGTTCGAGAACGCCCGGACAGCAGCGCCTCCGCCTGCCATGGTTCGACCGTGATCAGACGTGAGGCCGTCCTCGGTGCCGTCGTGCTCGTCCTGGTGGCCGGCTGCTCGGCCGGGGCCGCCCCGGACGATGAGCGCAGCGCTCAGGTGAGCCCCGCACCGGTGAGCGACCACCGGGCGGAGCTGGCCCACGACGGCGAGGTGCTCGGGCAGCTGTTCCAGGTCCCCGACGACGCGGTCGGCGTGAGCCGGACGCAGCAGGCGACCGGCACCGACACCCCGGACGGGTGGCAGGTGCAGGGTTTCACGTCCGTCACCGCTGCGGGCCTCCTCCGGGCCGGCGCGCACCAGGTCCACGTCGCGTGCGTCGGGACCGGTTCCCTGACCGTCCTGACCCGGCCGGCGGCCGGCACCACGACGGCGTCGAGCCCGGCGTCGACGGCCGTGGATGCGGAGGCGTCGTCGGTTCTCGACTGCGCCCCCGACGGGGTGGTGGACGTCCGCGACCTCACGGTGGCCGCAGGGGACTCCGCCGTGGAGACGGTCGTCCGGCCCGCGGAGGGCACCGTGGCGGTGCTCGGCTATGCCCTCACCTGACCGTCGAGGACCTCAGACGCCGGCGCTCGCGTCGTCCGTCTCGGTGGCCGCGACCCAGTCGCGCTTCTCCTCGCGCCACCCGTCCTCGGTGCGGCCGCGTCGCCAGTACCCCGACGCCGACAGCAGTTCCCGGGTGACGCCCAGGTCGGTGCGCGCCCACCGGCGCACGGCGCGCACGGTGTCCGCCTCCCCGTGGACGAAGGCGTGCGGGGCTCCCACGGGCAGGTCCAGGGAGCTCAGGAACTGCACGATCGCCTCGGGGTCCGGGGCCGACCGGTGGACCCAGTGCAGCCGCAGGTCGCCCGGGCAGGTCAGGGGCAGTTCCTCGGCGGGGGAGTGCACCTCGACGACGGCGACCGCGGTCGCCCCGGCGGGCACGTGCTCCAGGGACGCCGAGATCGCGGGCAGCGCGCTCGCGTCGCCGACGAGCAGGTGCCACGGGGCGTCGGCGGACGGTGTGTAGGCGCCCCCGGGCCCGAGCATCCAGACCTCGTCACCCGGCCGGGCGGCGGCGGCCCAGGGGCCGGCGATCCCTTCGTCGCCGTGGACGACGAAGTCGATCGTCACCTCCCCGTCGGCCACCGCGCGCACGGTGTAGGTGCGCTGCGCGGGCCATTCCGCCCGGGGACGTTCCGCACGCACCGCGGCGACGTCGAAGGGTTCGGGGTAGCTCACGCCGGGGAGGGGGAACACCAGCTTCACGTACGAGTCGGCCTGCTCGACGCCGAAGTCCGCGAGGTCCTCGCCGCCGAGGACGACGCGCACCATTTCCGGGGTCAGCCGTTCGACGCGCTGCACCACACCGCGTCGCTGGCGACGGCCACCGGCAGGACGCTCGGTGCCGCGCTTGAAGGGGTTCCGCACGGTCCGATCCTCACTCACCCTCGGCACGCCCGGCACGCCAGTACCCCATGAAGGCCACCGAGGACCGGGGGACGCCGACCTCGCGCACGAGGTGGCGCCGCAGCGCCTTGACGACGCCCGACTCCCCGGCCAACCACGCGTAGAGGCACTCCGGGCCCGCGGCCTCGGCGTTCTCGGGGACGTCCCAGAGGATCCCGTCCTCGTCCTCGCCGTCCTGGTCGGTGCCCTGGCCGGTCAGGTCCTCCGCCCGCACCTGGTCCACCAGGGCCGAGGCGACGTCGTGGACCCGGCGCTGCAGGAGGTCGCCCGCGGCGTGGTCGCCGTTGCGCGGCAGCCACTCCACCGTCAGGTCGGCGTCCGAGCGCAGGTGCAGGATGTCGCCCGCGTCCGGAACCTCGAGCAGGGCGGTCACCGTGATGCCGGCGGGCAACTGCTCCAGCACCGCGGACACGGCCGGCACCGCCGTCTCGTCGCCGGCCAGCAGCAGCGTGCGGGCCTCGGTGGGCGGAGCCCACTCCACACCCCACATGCGACCGGTGCCCGGTGCGTCCGGCCCGACGAGGACCACCTCGTCACCGACGGCGGCGCCGGCGGCCCAGCGGGACGCCGGTCCTGCGTGCCCCGCGCCGTCGTCGATCCCGTGCAGGACGAAGTCGACGTCGATCTCCGCGTCAGCGGCGGCCGTCGCCGGCCGGAACGCCCGCACCGTGTACGTCCTCATGACGGGCCGGACCTCGTCCGGCAGTTCGCGCCACCACGTGTACCAGTCGCCCTCCGGCACCCCGTAGTCCTCGAACGGGCGGGGGAACAGCAGGACCTTGAAGCGCTGGTCGTACCCCGCCGCCCCGAAGCGGGCGAGGTCCGGGGACGTCATCGTCAGGCGGACGAAGCTGGTGCCCAGGCGTTCCACGGCGGCCACGCGGACCCGGAACAAGGTGTACGAAGCCCGTGCCGCCTCCCGGCGCGCGACCCGCACCTCGTCCGTGCGCTCGTCCGTGCGCTGGTCCGTCCGGTCGTCCGTCTGCGCGCTCATCCCCACAACCCCTCGATAGATGTGAGGGCAGCCTAACCAACGTCAGGTGCGGTGGGAACCGCCGGGCCCCCACTGGCCCGGTGGCTCCGGTCCCAGCAGAGTGGGAACCGTGCTCCCGATGCTGGCGACCGCCGCGCCGGCCGCCGAGGTGCCCACGGACGGCGACCGCTGGGCGTACGAGGTGAAGTGGGACGGCATGCGCGTCCTCGCCGACGTCCACGAAGGCCGGGTCTCACTGCGCTCGCGCACCGGGCGGGACGTCACGGTCACGTTCCCCGACCTCGTCGACCTCGCCGACGCCCACGCCGACGTCCTCCTCGACGGCGAGGTCGTCGCCCTGCAGGACGGCCTGCCGTCCTTCGCGGCGCTGGCCGAGCGGATGCACGTCCAGGACGCCCGCTCGGCCGCCCTCGCCGCGCGTCGCACCCCCGTCACGCTCATGGCCTTCGACGTCCTGCGCCTGTACGGCGTCGGTCTGCTGGACCGGCCGTGGCAGGAACGCCGCGAGTCCCTCGACCGGCTGCCGCCCTCGGGCAGCGCGTGGCAGGTCTCACCCGTCTACCCCGACGCGCGGTCGTTGCTGGCCGCGACGCTGGAGCAGGGCCTCGAAGGGGTCGTCGCCAAGCGCCGGACGTCCGTCTACCAACCGGGACGCCGCAGCCCCGACTGGGTCAAGCACGCCCACCGGCGTCACCAGGCCTGCCTCGTCGTCGGCTGGCGCCCCACCGAGGGGTCCTCGCAGCGGATGGGGGCACTGCTGCTCGCGGTCCCCGCGGCAGACGGCCGGCTCCGGTTCGTCGGGCGGGCCGGGAGCGGTCTCAGCACTGCGCTGGAGGAGGAGCTGCGAGCCCGGCTGACGGGTCACGAGGTGGCCGAGCCCGTCGTGGACGTGCCGCGCGTCGACGCCAAGGGCGCCACCTTCACCGCACCCGTCGCCGTCGTCGAGGTCCGCCACCTCGGCCGCACGACCGGTGGGCGCCTGCGCCAGCCCACGCTGCGCGGACTGCGCGGCGACCTCGACCCGTCCGACGTCCGCGAGGAGTAGCCGATGGCCACCAGGAGCGCCGGGAAGAGCGAGGGCGAGGACACCGTCGTCGAGGTGGACGGACGGCGGCTGCGGCTGCGGCGCCTGGAGAAGGTGCTCTACCCCTCCACGGGGACCACCAAGGCCGAGGTCCTGACCTACGTCACGACCGTCGCGCCCGCCCTGCTCACCCAGCTCCACCAGCGTCCGCTGACCCGCAAGCGCTGGCCCGACGGCGTCGCCTCGTCGTCCTTCTTCGAGAAGAACGTCCCGCGCGGCATGCCGGACTGGGTGCGCACCGTCGAGCTCGACGCCCCCGGCAGCACGAAGAACCGCGAGAAGATCCTCTACCCGCTCGTCGAGGACCTCGCAGGGCTCGTCTGGCTGGTGAACCTCGCCGCGCTGGAACTGCACGTTCCGCAGTGGCGCGTGGGGCCGCGCGGCGGCGTCCGCCACCCCGACCGCCTGGTCGTCGACCTCGACCCGGGGGAGGGCGCGGGTCTCGCCGAGTGCGCCGAGGTGGCGCTCGCGGTCCGCGAACGGCTCGCCGCCGACGGGCTGGAGTGCCTCCCCGTGACGTCCGGGTCGAAGGGCATGCAGCTCTACGCACCCGTCAGCGGCGAGCAGGACGCCGACGTGCTGCGCTCCTACGCCCACCGCCTCGCCCAGGGGCTGGAGAAGGACCGTCCCGACCTCGTCGTGAGCCGGATGACGAAGGTCCTGCGCGGGGGCAAGGTGCTGCTGGACTGGAGCCAGAACAACTCCGCCAAGACGACCGTGGCCCCGTACTCCCCGCGCGGGCGGGAGCGCCCCTGCGCCGCGGCCCCCCGCACGTGGGACGAACTCGCCGACGCGGACACGTTGCGGCAGCTGACGTTGGAGGAGGTCGGGGAGCGCTACGCGCGCGACGGCGACCTGCTCGCCGACCTGGGGCCGGACGCACCGCCCGGCCCGCGCGTCCCGCCCGGCCCGCGCGTCCCGACGTCCTGAGCAGCCCTCAGGCGCCGATGCGCGCGATCCGCACGTGGCCGGGGTGCAGGCTGATCCGCGGGGAGTAGCCGAAGACGGCGCTCGCCGTGAGGAACTCCTCGGCCCCGAAGTCGACGGACGTCAGGCTGACCTGCAGGTACCCGCGCAGGCCCGTGAGCTGCTCGTCCGCGACCACCGCGTACCAGGGCCGCTGCCGGCGGGAGGTGAACTGCACGTCCGCCTCGCACCACCCCGCGTCGACCGTCCGGCGGCGGCCGCCGATGAGGCGCAGTCCCGCGTGGCGGCGCAGCTCGGCGTCGAGGTACGCGGACGGGCTGTCCACCGACGCCGAGGCCTCGCTCACGGACTGCGTGGCCTCGACGAGCCAGCCGGCCAGCGCGTCCGGGGCGACGTCCTCGACGTCGACCTGCGGCAGCAACCGTTCCAGGCACGCGTGGTCGACGGCACCCGCCAGCGTCGTGAGCGCCTCGGTCTCGGCGCGGGTGACGTCGTCGAGGTCGGCGCGCCGCAGGGGCACCGGTTCGCCGACCGCCCGCACCTGGGTGCGCGGGTCCGGGTCGTCGGGGGTCTCGACGTCGTCCCACAGGCTGAACGCGCTGTGCCGGTGCACGTCGCCGACGTGCTCGGCGTCCAGGGTGATCGTCTCGCCCCGGCGGGACAGGACGGTGGGTTCGCTCTCCATCGCCGTCGATGGTAGGGAACCGACCCCCGCCCGGGCCAACCACTTCGCCACCCTGTGGACGTGTGCACCCGTGCCGGCGGGCGGGAAAGCCGTTTGACCGGTCGCCCCCGCCACGGTCGACTGGCGGCGTGCTGCACCCCCGGACCCACCTGACCCCCGACGACCTGAGTGCCGTCGCCGACCTCGAGCGGCGCGTCGTCGCGCACGACGGCGGCCGGCTCAAGATCGAGTGGGAGGACCTGCGTGCCCGCGCCTCCGACCCCGGCGAGGGCCCGACGACGGATCTCCTCTGGACCGCCCCCGACGGGCGCGCCGACGGGTACGTCGGCTTCGACTCCTGGGACGGACGCACCGTCGAGCTCGTCGGCATGGTCGACCCCGACGCGCGCGGCCGGGGCATCGGCACGGCGCTGCTCGAGGCGGCCGTCCAGGTCTGCCGGGACCGGGGTTTCTCCCAGGCCCTGCTCATCGTGCCGCGCCCGTCGGAGGCGGGACACCACCTCGCACGACGCCTCGGTGCGCCGCTCGAGCACTCCGAGCACGCGCTGCGCCTGGACGCACCGCCCCCGCCCGCCGCCGAGGACCCGCGCACCACCCTGCGCGCCGCGACGACCGCCGACCTCGAGGTGCTGGCGGAGTTGCTGACCGCCGCCTTCGGTCAGGCCCCGACCCACCTGGAGGCGGGTTTCGCCGGGGGCGCGACGCTCGTCGTGGAGCACGACGGGGTCGTCGTCGGAACCCTGCGGCGACCGCGCGACGGGAGTTCCGGCGGCGTCTACGGTTTCGCCGTCGCGCCGGAGTTCCAGGGCCGCGGCATCGGCCGCGACGTGCTGCGCCGGGTGAGCCGCGCGTTCTTCGACGAGGGCGCCACGTCCGTGCGCCTCGAGGTCGCCGTCGACAACGACCGGGCGCTCGGGCTCTACACGTCGGTGGGTTTCCGCAGGGTGCAGACGGAGGACTACTACGACCTGCCCCTCTGACCGGCCCCCGGCCCTGTGAGCGAACCCTCCAGGACTTGGGGGAGCGCTGTGCGCATCCGCGGATAAGGTCGGGGCATGTCCTCGCGCCACAGGGTTCTGACCCTCCTCGCCACAGCCCTCAGCGGCGCCCTCGTCGTGACCGGCTGCGGTGCAGGCAGCCGTGTCGGCAACGACAACGCCACCTCCGTCGCCTGCGACTACGAGGCGCCGAAGTCCGACACCACGGTGAACGTCCTGGCGTACAACTCCTCGGCCATCGACCCCTTCACCGACACCATGGTCTCCAGCTGCACGAAGGACCCCGTCACGGTCAAGCACGACCCCATCGACTTCGGCGGCCAGGTCACCAAGACCACCGCCACGCTCGCCGGTGACACCGGGACCTACGACATCCTCGAGACCTACGGTTTCGTCATCCCGTCCCTGGCCGAGGACGAGAAGCTCGTCCCGCTGGACGACCTCTACGCGAAGTACTCCGAGAAGTACGACCTGGACGGCCTCAGCGAGTCCATGCGCCAGGGGATGTCCTACGACGGCAAGCTCTACGCCGTGCCGATGCAGGCGCAGATGTTCGTCCTGGCCTACCGTTCCGACGTCTTCGAGCAGCTCGGCCTGCAGGCGCCGAAGACGTTCGACGACATGGTCGCCGCGGCGCAGGCCATCCAGGCCAGCGGCCAGATGCAGTACCCGATCGCCTTGCCCTAGCTGGCCACGGCCGACGTGACGACGAGCCTGGAGGCGACGATGAACTCCCTCGGCGCCGACTTCGTCGACGCCGACGGCAAGGTCACGCTCGACACGCCCCAGGCCCGGCAGGCGATGCAGGCGATGCTGAGCCTGAAGCCCTACACCGACCCGCAGGTGACGACCTTCGACCAGCCGAAGGTCCAGCAGCAGCTGTTCAACGGCACCGCGGCCATGGCCGTCATGTTCTCGGGCCGGATGAACGACCTGACCCTGGCCGAGAACAGCAGGTTCTCCGAGGACTTCGCGTTCGCCGGCGCCCCGAAGGTGACCGCGGACGCGCCCTACAGCTACAGCCGCCTGTCCATCGACGGCTGGTCGATCCCGGCGAACACCGAGCTCGACCACGACGTGCTGTTCTCGATGATGGCCTCCTCGGTGAGCGAGGACGCCTCCAAGGCGTCGGTCCCGGCGGCCTACCCGGCGCGCGAGGGTCTCGTCACCAACGAGAACTCCCCCTACGGCGCGGCGGCCAACGAGTCCATCGCCTCCACCATGCCGCCGGTCGTCTCCCCGGTCCTGGCGGACGTGAGCAACGCGATCACGCCGATCCTCGCGCAGGTGCTGAACGGCCAGGTCTCCGTCGACGCCGGTGCGGCGCAGATGCAGACCGCGGCCCAGGGCGTGGCCGGCTGAGCGGGCGCAGGACCCCCGGCCGGCGCACCCGCCGGCGGGGAGGTCGCTCGTGAAACCCCGTGAGTTCTGGTCGCTCTTCACGCCCAGCCTGGTCGTCATGGTCGGCCTGCTGGTGGTGCCGCTGGTGCGGACCGTGCAGTGGAGCCTGGAGAGCGTGCGGTACGGCACCCCGGGGACGTTCGTGGGGCTGGCGAACTTCGCCACGGCCCTGACCGACCCCCGGTTCGGCCGCGCGGTGCTGTTCACCGTCGCGATCACGGTGCTCGCCACCGTTCTCCTGCTCGTGTTCGGGTACCTCACCGCGATCGGCGTGAACAGGCTGACGACGTCCCGACCGATCGTCCTGGGGATCATGCTGGTGTCCTACGTCCTGCCGAACCTCGTCGGGGCCGTGGCGTACTCCTGGCTCTTCGACGACAACTTCGGCGGGCTCGTCAACCGGTTCGTCGAGGCCCTCGGCGGGTCGCCCGTCCTGTGGTTCACCGACCAGGTGCCCAACGCCCTGCTCGTCACCTCGAACACCGTGTGGCACATGCTGCCGTTCGCGATGCTCATCGTCCTGGCGGCGCTGCAGTCGGTGCCCACGGAACTGCGGGAAGCCGCGACCCTCGACGGCGCCTCGTCCCTGCAGACCCACGTGCACGTCATCATCCCGACCATCCGGGGCGTGCTGGGTTTCGTGACCCTCATCTCGATCATGGACGTGCTGCGGACGTTCGACAGCCTCATCCCCCTGTCGCCGCAGGCGGCGGCCATCGGCAACGAGTCGATCATGATGTACGTCTACTCCGTGGCCTTCGCCAACGGCGCGCAGGACCTCGGGCTGGGCAGCGCCGTCAACGTGCTGACCATCGGCCTGATCCTCGTCATGCTCGTCCCGTTCATCCGCGGGATCTTCCGGGAAGCGAAGGTGGCGCGGTGAGCGCGAGCACGGGGCTGGACGGGGGACGCGTCGTCGGCGCACCCGTGGTCCGGCGTTCCATCCCTCGCAAGCGCCCGGTGGTGACCGGCGTCCTGCTCGGCGTCGTCTGCGTCGTCATGCTCGCGCCGTTCCTGTGGATGACGTTGTCGGTCACCAAACCCACGGACGTCGCCTTCTCCAACCCGCCCGTGTTCTCGGGGTACACGCCGACGCTGAAGGCGTTCACCGACCTGTGGCAGACGACCTACTTCGCCGACTACCTCGTGAACACCCTCGCGGTGGCGGCCGTCTCGACGGTCATCGCGCTGGTCATCGGGGTTCCCGCCGCGTACGGGCTGTCGCGGTTCCCCACGTACGTCTCGGCGTTCCTGCTCGTCCTGGCCCTGGTCTTCCGGGCCCTGCCCCGCTTCTCCGTCGTCCTGCCGATGTACGACATCAGCCGGGCGCTGGGGATCTACGACACGACGTTCGCTGTGGCCGTGGCCCTGGTCGCGATCAACCAGCCGTTCACCATCTGGCTCCTGCGCAACTTCTTCGCCGAGATCCCCCGGGAACTGGACGAGGCGGCGATGATCGACGGCTGCACCCGGATCGGGATGCTGTGGCGGGTGATGATCCCGTTGATGCGCCCGGGGATCCTGACGGCGGGGATCTTCGTGTTCCTCTTCGCCTTCCAGGAGTACCTGACGGCGCTGGTGCTGACGGACAGCGCGTCCAAGACGGTCCCGGTGTTCATCGCGACGCAGCTGGGGCAGACGCTGCCCATGCTGCAGCAGGCCGGCGCGGCCTCGCTCCTGCTGACCCTGCCGGTGGTCGTCATCGCCTTCGTCGCCCAGAAGTACCTCGTCGCCGGGTTGAGCGACGGGGCCGTCAAGGGCTGAGGGGCGGCGGGTCGCGGCGGACAGCGCCCCGCCGCCACCGGGGCCACGACCGCCGGCGCGGCCTCGGGGACCGGTACGCCGCGACCACCTCGGCGACCGTCCGCCCCAGCACCGCACGGAACCACTCGACGTCCTCGGGCCGGTGCTGCTGCGCCAGTTCCTGCCGTCCCTGGACCGTCCGGGTGATCGACCACAGGCCGGGAGAGGTCCGGACGTCGGAGGGGACCAGCGGTGCGGTGAACGCCTCGAAACCCCCCACCTCGCGGGCGACGGCTGCGACGAGCCAGAGCTGCGCCACGGAGACGGGACGAAGGCTCCCGCGCCGTCCCCGCGGGTCGTCGACGAGGGTCATGGTGTCGATCCGGCGCGCGACCCACGTCCCGTCGCCGACCCGGAACCGGCAGACGGTGTCGGTGTGCAGGTCGACGTCGGCCCCGAACGCGGCCAGGGCGTCGACGGTCTCGGCGTCCAGCAGTCGCTCGACGGCCGTCCGTTCGCGCTCCCGCAGCTCCCGTTCCCGGCGTTCGGCCGCGACCGGGGCCCACTGCCGTTCCAGGGCGCGGCGGTCGAGCGGCTCGCCCGCCCGGAGCCGGTCCAGCAGCCAGTCGGAGTCCACCTGCGTCCAGTAGGCGTGGAACAGTTCCGGTGTCCCGTCGCGGGTCGGCAGGTCCGCCACCGTGCGGTACCGCTCGTCCCACACGCGTCCCCCGCGCCCGGAGGACCACACCGCGAACGGCACCCCGTTCCAGTGGCACACCCACGTCCACGTGTCGGGCGCCGAGACGTCCGGCCGGGTGGTCTGCAGGAGCTCGGCGACGCTCACGTCGTCGGCGACCTCGAGGGTGCGGCGGTGGGGGAGGGCGTCGTCGCCCATGGCGACGCTGTCGCGGTCGACGCTCAGGTGCACCCCGTCATCCTCCCTCTGCCGTCCTCCTGCGGTCGTCCTGTCGTGCCGGTTCGGCCGCGCGGAGGAGATGGGACTGGCACGGTGGGGTCGTGCCCACGACCGCCCCCGGCCCCCGCGCCCGGCGCGACCCGCTGCTGCTCGCGCTCCTGGGTCTGCCCGTCGTCGGGGCGACGACGACGCTGGCGGTGTCGGGTCACCTCACCAGCTGGGACGTCGCGACGGAGAGCGCCGCGATGGTGACCTTCACCGTCGTCTGGACGGTGTGGGCGGTGGCACCCTTCGCCGCCGCGGTCGCCGGCGGCCTGTCGGTGCGCCGGCACTGGCGCGGGGGAGCGGGCACGGTCGTGGTCGGGGACGTGCTGCTCGTGGCGCTCACGGTGTGGCTCCTGTCGGACGTCCTGACGTCGGAGTCGTCCACGGCGGTCCTGGGGCTGCTCTTCGCCCCGCCGCTGCAGGCCGCGGTTCCCGGGGTGACGCTGCTGGCGGCGGTCGGCGTCGCGCGGCTGCGCGGACGGGGGTTGCCGCGGCACGCGTGAGCCGAGCGCGCCGGGGTCAGGCCAGGAACGCGCCCAGCTCCCGCAACGACGTCATCCGCTCCGGTTCGTCAGTGGGCCCCTCCGCGTGCCGGTCCAGGTGCACGGCCCGCAACCCCGCTGCGCGGGCGCCGACGACGTCGACGGGGTGGTCGTCGCCGACGTGCAGCGTGCGCGCGGGGTCGGCGCCGACGGCCGCGCACGCGGCGTGGAACACCTCCGGACGGGGTTTGGCCCGGCCCAGCTCACCCGCCGTCAGGACGGGACCGACGCGGCCCGTCAGCCCGAGGGCCTCGAGCTTGGCGTGCTGCTGCTCCGGCACGCCGTTGGTGAGGAGGGCGACCCGCAGGCCGGCCGCGGTGACGGCCTCGAGCGCGTCCTCGACGTCGTCGAAACCCCTCCAGTGCGAGCGGTAGCGCACCAGGTACTCGTCGTGGAACTGCGCGTCCAGGACGGCGTCGTCGCCGACCGGACGGTCCAGCAGGGGCAGGAACTCCCGCAGCCGGCGGCGGCGGTGCTCGTCGTGGTCGACGAGGCCGTCGCGCCACGCGCGGTGGTGGCGCTCCTCGGCGTCGTGCCAGGCGTCCTGCAGCCCCGGGCCGGGGTCCACGCCGCTCGCCCGGACCCAGTCCTCCACCGCGGCGCGCGAGGCGCCGCGGTGGTCGAAGAGGGTGCCGTCGAGGTCGAGGACGACGGCCTGCAGGCGAGGCCGGCTCAGAAGACGCCCAGCTCCTCGACGTGCTTCTTCCGGCTCCGCCACGCGCCCGCGAGGATCACGACGAACAGGGCCAGGTGCAGCCAGTTGCTGGCCGCGTTGACGGGCAGGTCGGTGCGGGAGGCGTTCACCATCAGCCCGGCGCCGCCCAGGCCCGCGGCCAGGTAGGCCAGCGCCACCCAGACGACGACCTTGTGCGCCTGCCGCGGCGACCCCGAGAAGGCGAGGATCGCCAGGCCGAAGAGCACCTGCACCGCGATGACGACGGCCGACGTGCGGAACAGCCCGAACAGGTTCGCCTCGGAGGAGTAGAACCCCATCTGCGAGTAGTTCGAGGTGATCCCGGGGATCGCGCCGAGGACGGCGAGGGCCAGGACGAGGACGGCGATCGCGCGGGCGTACCCGCAGACCGGACCGCCGGCCTCGGCGGGGTTCGCGGACTCGATCGCGAGGGGCTCGTGCGCGGGAGCGTTCATGGTCCCCATCATCCCCGACGGTGACGCTCAGTGCGGCAGCAGGCGGTGCGCCTCGGCGGCGCCCACGCCCTGGGCCTGCAGGAGGTCGACCACCGTCGAGCGCAGCTGCGCCACGACGACCGTCGCCGACAGCGACTCGGCGCCCAGCGTGCGGGGGCCCAGCGTGACCGCGAGCTCCTGCAACCCCGCGACGGCCGGCGGCCGGTTCTCCCCGGGGTAGGCCGGTTCACCGGTCGAGCGCACGGCGGCCGCGAGCTGCTCGAAGGCCCCCGCGAGGGAGTCCGGCAGCTGCTCGTCGTACTTCAGCGCGGTCGCCACCCGGCGCAGGGCGACCCGCACGTTGCGGGTCGCGCGGTCCATCCCGGCCTGCAGCTTCTTCTGCTGCACGATCTCGCTGCGCCCCCGCCGCCGCAGGGGGGACAAGCGGTGCACCTCCTGGCCGGCGTTGACCGACTGCGACCAGCCGTCGAGCTCGGTCTGCGTGCTGCGCGCCCGGGACAGCACCTCCTCGGCCTTGGCCGCGTCGTGCTCGCGGACGGCGTCGGCCGCGTCCTCCAGGAGGTCGGCGAGCTGCCCGGCGTAGGCCCGCGCCCTGCCCCGCACGTCGCGGCGAGGGTCAGGTGGCAGCAGGGCCGCCACCCCCAGCGCGACGACCACGCCCGTCATCGCGTCCAGCCACCTGGCCCCGCCCGTGCTCCCCGCCATCGGCGGGTAGGCCACGATGAAGCACGCCTGCAGCGCCGCCTGGTTGACGAGCAGGATGCCCGAGTCCAGGAACCGGGCGATGAACATCGCGGCCACCACGATCGCCGTGATCTGCACCGGCCCGCGGCCGACGAGGTGCACGATGAGCGTCCCGAAGATGACCCCGATGGTCACCCCGACGCCCAGTTCCCCGACCCGCCGCAGTCGCTGGTTGTTCTGCACCCCGAGGCACACGACGACGGCGACGCAGGCGAAGACGGGGTACTGCTGGTCCCACAACGCCTGGGCCAGCAACCACGCGGTGCCGGCGCCGAGACCGCACTGCACGATCTGCCACCACGAGCCCTGCCAGCGCTGCCAGCCGGTCCGGAGCCGGCGGCGGAGGCTGAGCGCGAAGGGGATCGTGCGGGGCACGGCCCGATCCTGCCGCACCCGGTCCCCGCCGCGCGGCGGACGCACGGTCGGGGGAGCCGCCGCGCAACCTCTACCCTCGGTGCCCGTGGAGGTCCTCGTCATCGGCTCCGGTGCCCGTGAGCACGCCCTCGTCCGCGCCCTGCTCGACGACCCGGGGGTGGACCGCGTCGTCGCGGCCCCGGGCAACGCCGGCATCGCGCTCGTCGCCCCCGTCGAGCCCGTCGACGCGACCGACCCCGACGCCGTCGCGGCGCTCGCCGGCCGGCTCGGGGCCGACCTCGTCGTCGTGGGGCCCGAGGCCCCGCTGGTGGCGGGGGTCGCCGACGCGGTGCGCGCCGCCGGCATCCCCGTCTTCGGGCCGTCGGCGGAGGCGGCCCGTCTGGAGGGCTCCAAGGCCTTCGCCAAGGAGGTGATGGCCGCGGCCGGTGTGCCGACGGCCATGGCGCACCTGTGCACGACGGAGGAGGAGGTCGCCGCCGCGCTCGACGCGTTCGGCGCCCCGCACGTCGTCAAGGACGACGGCCTCGCCGCGGGCAAGGGCGTCGTCGTGACGTCCGACCGCGAGGCGGCCCTCGCTCACGCCCGCACGTGCCTGGCGCACGGACCGGTCGTCGTGGAGGAGTTCCTCGACGGTCCCGAGGTGAGCGTGTTCTGCCTCACCGACGGCACCTCGGTGGTGGCGCTCGCCCCGGCCCAGGACTTCAAGCGCGCGCTCGACGGCGACGAGGGCCCGAACACCGGCGGCATGGGCGCCTACTCGCCGCTGCCGTGGGCGCCCGCCGGTCTCGCGGACGAGGTCGTCGAGCGCGTCGCCCGCCCGGTCGTCGTCGAGATGGCCCGCCGCGGCACGCCGTTCTCCGGGGTCTTGTACTGCGGCCTCGCGCTCACCTCCCGGGGGACGCGCGTCATCGAGTTCAACGCCCGCTTCGGCGACCCCGAGACCCAGGTCGTCCTGGCCCGGCTGGCGACACCGCTCAGCACCGTCCTCAACGCCTGCGCCACGGGCACCCTCGACACCCAGCCCGACCTGCGCTGGCGCGAGGAGGCCGCCGTCACCGTCGTGCTCGCCGCCCCGGGCTACCCGGAGGCGCCCGTCACCGGCGGGACCCTGCGGGGTCTGGACGCCGCCGAGGCCGTGGGCGGGGCCGCCGTCCTGCACGCCGGGACGTCGCCCGCACCCGACGGGACGGGCATCGTGAGTTCCGGCGGTCGGGTGCTGTCCGTCGTCGGGACGGGGGCGGACCTGCACGCCGCCCGCGCCAGCGCCTACGAGGCCGTCGAGCTGCTCGACCTCGAGGGGGGCCGGTTCCGCCGGGACATCGCCCTGGCGGCCGCGAACGGGACGACGGGGGCGCAGGCGTGAGCGTCGTCGAGCTCGAGGGCTGGACCCACCGCTACTCCGGCAAGGTCCGCGACCTCTACGAACCCGCCGAGGGTTCGGAACGGGCCGGCGACGGCACGGTCCTCGTCGTGGCCAGCGACCGCATCTCCGCCTACGACCACGTCCTGCCGACGCCGATCCCCGACAAGGGCAAGGTCCTCACCGCCCTGTCCCTGTGGTGGTTCGAGCAGCTGACCGACCTCGTGCCGCACCACGTCGTGTCCACGGACGTGCCGGCCGCGGTGGCCGGTCGCGCCATGGTGTGCCGGCGGCTGGACATGTTCCCGGTCGAGTGCGTCGCCCGTGGGTACCTCACCGGCTCCGGCCTCGTGGAGTACCGGCAGAGCTCCTCGGTGTGCGGTGTCCCGCTGCCCCCCGGCCTCGTCGACGGGTCGCGGCTGGCCGAACCGGTGTTCACGCCGGCGACGAAGGCGGAACTGGGCGAGCACGACGAGAACGTCACCTTCGAGCACGTGGCCGCGACCGTCGGCGCCGACGCGGCCGCGGAACTGCGCGACCTCACCCTCGCGGTGTACCGCCGGGCCGAGGGCGTCGCCCGTGACCGCGGGATCGTCCTGGCCGACACCAAGCTCGAGTTCGGCCGCGCCGACGGGGTCACCGTCCTCGGCGACGAGGTCCTCACCCCCGACTCGTCCCGGTTCTGGCCCGCGGAGACCTGGGAACCCGGTCGGGCTCAGCCCAGCTTCGACAAGCAGTTCGTGCGCGACTGGCTGACGTCCCCGGCGTCGGGGTGGGACCGGAACGGCGTCGAGGCGCCGCCGGAACTGCCCGCCGAGGTGGTCGAGCGCACCCGCTCGCGGTACGTCGAGGCGTACGAACGGCTCACCGGGCAGACGTTCGCGGGGTGAGCCCGGCTTCCCGCGGGCTCCGCCTCGTCCGCGCCACCAAGGCTGTCCAGCACCTCACGACCTTCGTCGTCGCGGGCGTGTCGACGATCCTGCTGACGCGGCTCTACCTCGCGCTGACCGGCTACCCGCAGATCGGTGGCGACACGGGGCTGCACGTGGCGCACGTCCTGCCGGGCGGGCTGCTCATGCTGGCGGCGATGTGGTTGCAGTTCTCCTACGTCGGGCCCGGTCCGCGTCCCCTCGCGGCCCTGCTCGGCGGGGTGGGCTTCGGCTTGTTCATCGACGAGGTCGGCAAGTTCGTCACGTCCGACAACGACTACTTCTTCGCCCCGTCGGCGGCGATCATGTACGTGGTCTTCACGGGTTTCGTCGTCGGTGCGCACTTCTGGCGACGACGCGTCCCGCTGTCGGACGCCGAACGGGTCGCGAACGCGGCCCACGTGCTGGTGGACGGGCTCGCGGGTCGGTTGTCCGCGCAACGTCGGGCCGAGGTGCTGCACTCCCTCGACGGCCTGACCCACCCCGGGGACGTCCAGGGCGTCGCCGAGGTGCGGGACCTGCTGGAACGCGTGGAGACGCGCACACCGGCGGTCCCGCAACGGTTCGAGGAGCTGTGGCAACGCGTCGGCGAGGGTTTCACCCGGCTGGCGTCCTCGCGGTTCGCCCTCCCCGTCATGGGGGTCCTGCTGCTGGCGCAGATCGCGTGGGCCCTCGCGGTGCTCGCCGAGCTCGTGCTGAGCCGGACCCCGCACGGGGTGGCGGTCGGCGGAGTCCTGGTGGGGGCGGGAGCCTCGACCGTGTTCACCGCGACCGGGTTGTGGCAGGGGCGCCGGCGTGGCCGCCGGGCAGCCGTGGAGTCGTTCCAGCGCTCCGTGCTGACGTCCCTGCTGCTGACGCAGGTGTTCCTCTTCGCCGTCTCGCAGTTCGCGGCGACGGCCGGGCTCGTGGTGGACCTCGCGCTGCTCGGGCTGGTCAACGCCGACCTGGCCCGGCTGCGCCGCGCGGACCGGTAGGAACGCCGAGGGGCCGGACGTTCCCGTCCGGCCCCTCGTGCTCAGCGGTCGTCAGCGCTTGAACGCGTCCTTGACGTCCTCACCGAACTGCTTGGTCGACGCCGAGGCCTGGTCCTTCTGGCCCTCCGCCTCCAGCTCCTCGTTGTCCGTGGCCTTCCCGACGGCTTCCTTGGCCTGCCCGGCCAGCTTCTCGGCGGCGTTCTCGACCTTGTCGGCGATGCTCATGGAACTCTCCTCGTCTCGGATTCTCCGGGGCGACCACCGGCGGGTGCCGGTGGGGGTCCGTGCGTGCCGGCGGTCCGCCGGCGGTGGGTCACTGCACGCGGGTGACGTGCTTCTCGTCGTCCTGGTCGTCGTCCTCGGGCAGGTGGATGTCCGAGACCTCGATGTTCACCTCGGTGACCTGCAGCCCGGTCATGCGCTCGACGGAGCTGACGACGTTGCGGCGCACGGCGGAGGCGAGGTCGGCGATGGGGACGCCGTACTCGGCGATGAGTTCGATGTCGACGGCGGCCTGGCGTTCGCCGACCTCGACGGAGACGCCCTGGGAGTGGTTGGTGCGGCCGCCGGGGATGCGCTCGCGCAGGGCGCCGACGGCGCGGGCGGCGCCGCCGCCGAGGGCGTGGACGCCGGAGATGTCGCGTGCGGCGATGCCGGCGATCTTGGAGACGACGGTGTCGGCGATGGTGGTGGCGCCGTGGTCGCTGCCCAGACCGGCCGCCCCCCGACCGGCGCCGGTGCCCGTGGTGCCCGCAGTGGTGGGACGGGGCGTGGTGGCGGTGTCAGCCATGGTTCCTCCTGTGCTCCGGGTGAGGGGCCGGTCGTCTCGGTGCGACCGGTCGGTTGCGCTCACGACGGGTTGGAGCGTGGGTCCCGGGAAACGTCACGGCCCGATCCGTGTGACGTGCGTCACGCACCCTGCCGGGCAGTAGTTGTGGTGCACGTCACACCGCGGGGCCCGTGACGTTCCCCGTGGGATGCGCTCTCACACGGCGTCGTCCACCCGTCAGGCGGAAGCGCCGCCGACCGAGAGGGAGGAAACCGTGACCGACGAGACCGCCCGCCCCGCAACCGCTCCCGAGCTCGGGACCGTCGTCCCGGTCGTCGCGGACCGTCCTGCCGCTGGGGGTGCGGGCCTCTCGGGCCCCGGTGCCGCGAACTCCGCAGCCACCTCCCGCACCCCCCGCACGACGATGACGGACACCGTCGTCGCCACGATCGCGGGCATCGCTGCGGCGGGCGTTCCCGGAGTGCACCGTCTCGGTGGCCCGCTCGACGGCGCGCTGGTGCGCGCCCTCGACGGGGTGAGGGACGGGGTGGGGCGGGGACTGCCGCAGGTCCTGGGTGCCACCGGGGTCGACGACCCCGAGGACGACCCCGAACACGGTGCGCTGGAGGGGAAGCACGCCGACCGCGGCGTGAGCGTCCTCGTCGGGGAGCGTGAGGCGGCGGTCACGGTCGAGCTGACCGTTGAGTTCGGCGCCTCCGTCGACGAGGTCGCTGCGGGTGTCCGCCGCGAGGTCTCCGCCGCCGTGGAACGCATGACGGACCTGCGCGTCCGCGAGGTGGACGTGCGCGTCACCGACGTGCACGTCCCTGCAGCAGGACCGTCCCACTGACCTGCCGGAACCCGGCCCACGGACGAACTGGACCCCGTCCTGGAACCACCGTCAGAACCATGACATCCCGAACCCCGGAAGAGGAGTTCCCGTGACCACTCGCAGTTCCTCCGACCACCTCGACGTCCGTCGCAGCGACCGCGCCGAGGAGAACCCGCAGGGCCTGTTCGGCAGCAGCCCCGGGACCCGGTTGGTGCGGTCGGCGACCGCCGAGGTCGTCGGCACGTTCGTCCTGGTCCTCGCCGGCACGGCCACGGCGATCGGTGCCGGTCGTGCCGACGCCGTGTACGAGCTCGTGGCCGTCGTCCTGGCCTTCGGCATCGCCCTCGCCGCGATGGCCGCCACGCTGGGCCACGTCTCCGGCTGCCACCTGAACCCCGCCGTGACGCTGTCGCTCGCGGTCACCCGGAAGTTCCCCTGGCGCGCCGTGCCGGCCTACGTGGTGGCGCAGCTGCTCGGCGGTGTCCTCGGGTCCCTCGCCGCGTGGGGCGTCTACGCGGGCAGCGGCCGGGAGGTCGTCGCCCTGTCCGCCACCGTTCCGGCCCAGGGGGTCGGGACGGGTCAGGCCTTCTTCGTCGAGGCCGTCGTCACCTTCGTGCTGGTGCTCGTGGTGATCTCCGTGGCCACCGACGAGCGCGTCCCGGGCGGGCTGGCCCCCCTCGCCGTCGGTGCCGCCCTGGCGACCGCCATCTTCATCGCCGGGCCGATCACCGGGGGTGCCGTGAACCCCGCCCGCGCCTTCGGTCCCGCCGTCGTCTCCGGCACGACGACGTCCCTGTGGCTCTACCTGATCGCCCCGGTCGTCGGCGGTCTGGTCGCCGCGGTCCTCTACGACCGGCTCCTGAAGCCGACCGCGCCGCCCGCCCCGGTCGAGGCGCACTGACCCCACCGCGCGGGGGGGGCGGGGTCCACCGACCCCGCCCCCTCTGCCGTCCGCAGTCCCTGCAGCGCACCGAAGGAGAAGACCGTGTACCGCACCCGAGCCTCCGCGTCCCGCTACCCCGTCTCCCGCCGGCCTCGCGTCGTCCGCGCGTCCACCGGTGCGGTGCTCGTCGTCCTGGTCCTGCTGCTCGTGCTCGGTCCCGTCCTCGGCCTCGTGGGGGCCGCGGCCGCCGCCGGCCCCCTCCTGCAGGTGCCGTACGCGAGCATCACCGCCGTGGTGGTCCTCGGGGTGCTGCTGGCCGCGGCGTGCGTCCTCGCGGCGTACCGGACGTCGGTCGGCCGGCTCGGCTGGACCCTCGTGGTCGTCGCCGTCCTGCTGGCGCTCCTCGCCTCGCTGTGGCCGTTGCTGGCCACCGGGGACGCGGCCGTGGACAGCGCCCGCGACGTCTGGCCGTGGATCGTCCAGCTCGTCCGGGACGTCGCCTGAGCGTCGTCCCCCGGACGGCCGGTGGTCGAGAGGCGATCACCGGGGTGGGGGAGGACAGTGGCGCGCATGACGCTCCTGGCCCCCGAACCCCGACCCGCCACGACCCCTGCGCCGGAAGCGGATACGGTCCTCGGTACCGGTCTGGACACCACGTCGGCGACGGTGCTGACGTGGTGGGACCGCCTCCCCCGGGGCCGTCGTGAGCAGCTCCTGTCCCTCGCGCCGGACGAGGTGCTGCCCCGCTCGGTGGCCGCGGAACTCCAGCGTCTCGGCGTCGACTGCCCGCTCACCCTCGTCGCCGAGGACCTGCGCCAGGTGCGCCGGGCCCTGCCCCCGCAGGCGCTCCTCGAGCTGATCGAGCGCGAGCGCAGCCGCTGACGAGGCCCTGACCGGCTGGCACCCTGGGGCGGTGCCCGCAGACCCGTCGCCGCCGTCGGCGTCCGCCCGTGGCTGGGGCGCCCACGTCCCGGCCGTCCTCGCCGGCCTGGCCCTGCTGCTCGGGTTGCAGCTGGCCGGCACGGTCCTCGTCGACCTCACGGGTCTCCCGGTCCCCGGGGCGGTCGTCGGCCTCGCCGCGCTCCTGGCCCTGGGGGCCCGGTGGCGGGGTGTGGTCGCTCGGGCCGAACCGGCGGGCGCGCCGCTGCTGAAGCACCTGCAGCTCCTCTTCGTCCCTCCCGGGGTGGGGGCGCTGACGCAGCTGTCGACGCTGGTGCAGAACGCCGGCCCGCTCGCCCTGGCCGTCGTGGGGTCGTTCGCCGCGGGGTTGGTCGTGGCCGGCACCCTGCTCCAGAAGCTGTTGCGCCGCAGGGTCAGCGTGTGAACGCGCTCGTGCACGCTCCGGGTTTCGGGCTGTTCCTCACGCTCGGCGCCTACCTGGGGGCGGGGGAACTGCACCGACGGTTGGGCCGGCCCGCGTTGCTGGCGCCGGTGCTCGTCGCGATGGTCGTCGTGGCGGTCGCCCTGGAGGTGCTGGGCATCGGCTACGACGAGTACCTCGCGTCGGTGTCGGTGCTCACCCTCCTGCTCGGACCCGCCACCGTGGCCCTCGCGCTCCCGCTGCTGCGGTCCGGCCGCGCCCTCCTCGCCGACCGCGGGGCCGTCCTCCTCGCGCTCCTGGCCACCGGCGCCGTCAGCGTCGCCGTCACCGTGGCCGCCCTCGAACTGTGGGGGGCCTCCGACGCGCTGGTCCTGACGACGTTGCCGCGGTCGGTCACCACGCCCGTCGCGCTGACCCTCGGTCAGACGATCGGGGCCAGCACGACCCTGGCGGTCGTGCTCACGCTCGTCTCGGGCGTGTTGGGTGCGACGGTCGGGCCGTGGCTCCTCGACCGCGTCCGGGTCGTCGACCCGCGCGCCCGGGGGTTCGCGATCGGCATGGTGTCGCACGGCATCGGCACGTCGCGCGCCCTGGCCGAGTCGGACACGGCGGGCGGGTGGTCCAGCGCCGCGATGGTGCTCAACGCCCTCGCCATGACGGTCGTCCTGCCCGTCGTGGCGCGTGCGTTCCACTGATCACGATGAGGATAGGCTCACCTTCATGCGCCGACCGAGCCTCGCCCTCGTCCTGTCCGCCGGCCTGCTCCTCGCGGGGTGCTCGGCGTCGACGTCCGCCCCCGCCCCCTCCGCCGCATCCAGCGACGGATCGGCTGCGGCGGAACGGGTCGTCGAGCACGCGCGGGGGCGGACGCAGGTGCCGGCCGCCCCGCAGCGCGTCGTCGTGCTCGAACCCGTCCAGCTCGACACCGCCGTCGCGCTCGGGACGACGCCCGTCGGGGCGGCCGTGGCGAGCAACGTCACGGGGGTGCCCGCCTACCTGGAGGTGGGGGACGCCGTGGAGCCGGTCGGCACCGTCCCCGAACCCGACCTCGAGGCGATCGCGGCGCTGCGCCCGGACCTGGTGCTCGGCACGCAGACCCGCCACGGGCAGCTCTACGAGGCGCTGAGCCGCATCGCGCCCACCGTCTTCATGGCCTCCCAGTCCGACCCCTGGCAGGACAACGTCCGCCTCGTGGGGGAGGCCCTCGGCAAGTCCGACCAGGCCGCGCAGCTCCTCGACGGGTTCGACGCGCGGTGCGCCGAGGTGGCGCAGGAGCACGGCCTCGGTGCGGCGGGCTCGGCCCCGGTGACGGCGAACCTGCTGCGCCCCCGCGACGGCGGCACGTTCAGCCTCTACGGGCCGACGTCCTTCGCCGGCAGTGCGCTGGAGTGCACCGGCCTGGACCTCCCGGACCGCGACTGGGGTGGTGGCATCCAGGTCGACCTGTCGGCCGAGAGGGTCCCGGAGGCCGCGGCCGACCACCTGTTCGTGCCGGCCGACCCCGGGTCCCTCGACGACCCGGCGGCGGTCCCGGCCCTCGTCGCGGGGAACGCCGACGCGTTCGGAGCGGTGCACGTCGTCGACACCTCGTACTGGATCTCCGGGGTCGGCCCGCTCGGCGGTCGCCGTGTCCTCGACGACGTCGACCGGATCCTCACCGAGGCGTCCTGAGCGGTTCCCCGGGCCTCAGTGCGCGGTGCTCGGCGCGGGGATCGCGGCGATGCCGGCCAGGCGTTCCTGCCGCACCGAGTGGCGGTTGACGAGGGTCGCGGAGACGACCGCGACGAGCAGCACCGCGAGGGCGCCGCCGGCGAACGCGACGTGGTACCCGTGGAGAACGGCCTCGGCGGGAGTCCCCCCGGCGCCGCGCACGGAACTGGCGAACACCGTGGACAGCAGGGCGGTGCCGATCGACCCGCCGATCTGCTGGAACGTGTTCACGCTCGCGCTCGCCGCGCCCGCGTCCTCGCGCGCCACCCCGCTGGTCGCGGTGTTCATGGCCGAGGAGATGGTCAGCCCCATGCCCAGGCCGGTGACGACGAGGGCGGGCAGGACGGTGCCGGCCCAGGTGCTGTCCACGTCCGTGCGCAGGAAGAGGAGGATGCCGGCCGCGGCGACCAGACCTCCGGTGCGCAGCAGCACCTTCGGCCCGACCCGCGGCAGCAGGCGCGGGGTGATCTGCGTCGCCGCGGTCATGATCGACAGGGGCATCGGCAGGAACGACAACCCGGTCTCGAGGGAGGAGAAACCGAGCGTCTGCGTCAGGTAGTAGGTCAGGAACAGGAAGATCCCGAACATCGCCACACCCACGAGGCCGATGGCCGTGAGCGCGCCGCCGCGGTCGCGGTCGCGCACGATCCGCAACGGCAGCAGCGGGTGCGAGACCCGGGACTCGACGAGGACGAACAGCGCGACGAGCACGACCCCGGCCACCAGCGAGGCGATGGTCACGGGGTCCGACCACCCGTCGGTCTCGGCGGAGGAGAACCCGTAGACGATGCCGACGAGGCCGAGCGTGATGGTGACCGTGCCGACGAGGTCGAGACGCGGGCGGGGACCCCGCGCCTGCTTCGGCATGAACAGCAGCGCCCCGACGACGCCCAGGACGGCGAAGACGACGTTGACGTACAGGCACCAGCGCCACGAGGTGTACTCGGTGAGCACGCCGCCGAGCAGGACGCCCGTCGCGGCGCCGGAGCCGGCGATGGCGCCGAAGACGCCGAAGGCGCGGGCACGTTCGGCCGGGTCGGTGAAGGTGGTCGTGAGCAGCGCGAGCGCGGACGGGGCGAGGAGCGCGCCGAACACGCCCTGCAGCGCACGCGCCGCCACGAGCTGGGAGAAGTCCTGCGCGAGCCCGCCGACGACGGAGGCCGCCGCGAAACCCGCCAGGCCGAGGACGAACAGGTTCTTGCGGCCGAACAGGTCCCCGAGCCGGCCGCCGAGCAGGAGGAGCGAGCCGAACGCGAGCGAGTACGCCGTGACGATCCACTGCCGCTGGTCGTCGGCGAACCCCAGCTGCTGCTGGGCCGAGGGCAGGGCGATGTTGACGATGGTCGCGTCGAGGACGACGGCGAGCTGGGCGATGCCGATGACCGCCAGGACGACCCAGCGGTGGTCGCGGACGGCCCGGTGCTGCGGGGCTGCGGGCGTCGACGGCGTCGAGGGCGCTGCGTCGGGGGCCGGTCCGGTGCGCGCGGAGGGGGTGGAGCTCATGGAGTTCTCCAGGTGGTCGAGGTGCCGGCGGGTGGTTCGAGCCGACTGAAGCGGACGTCTCGCGTCCACTTCCAGCAGCCTACACGCAAACGGACGCGACGCGTCCACTTGTTCCCGGTCCGGCGTATCCTCGACGGCGTGAGCACGACCACCGACCGTCCGTTGCGCGCCGACGCCGTCCGCAACCGCGCCCTCATCGTCGACGCCGCCCGTCGTCTCTTCGCCGAGCGCGGGCTCGACGTCACGCTGCACGACGTCGCCGAGGCCGCGGGCGTCGGCGTCGGGACGGTCTACCGGCGCTTCCCGGACAAGGACGCCCTGCTCGGCGGCCTGCTCGCCGCGAAGTACGAGACGCTCGTCGGCCTGGCCGAGCGGGCGCTCGCCGAGCCCACGGGCCGTCAGGCGCTGCGCTCCTACCTCCTGGGGGCCATGGAGCTGCGGGCCAGCGACCGGGCCCTGTCCACCGCCGTGCTGCGGGCTGCCCCCCAGACGCAGCAGGCGGCGGAACTGCGCGAGCGCCTGCACCGGGTCGTCGAGGGGGTCGTCGACCGTGCCCGGGCCGAAGGTGCTGTGCGACAGGGCTTCACGGGCCAGGACGTCCCGGCCGTCACCTCCATGATCGGCTCCATCGCCGACCGCTCCCGCGACGAGCTCCCGGGGGCCTGGCGGCGGTACGGACTGCTCGTCGTCGACGCCGTCTGTCCCCCGGACGGACCCCTCGGACCCCTCACCGGCGCCCCCCTGCCGGCCCCCACGGCGACCTCCTGCGTCGTCAGCCCCACCTGAGGGGCCGCGGTCGGGGAGGGTGCCGGGGAGGGTCAGGAACGGCCGGCGGCGCGGGTGTGCTCGAAGATCAGGCTCGTCTCCGTGAGGCCGACGTCGGGGTCGCGGGAGAGGTGCTCGGCGACGAAGTCGCGCAGCGCCGCGGTGCTCTCGACGGCGACGTGCAGCAGGTAGTCGTCGGCCCCCGCCACGAAGTACACGTCGAGGACCTCCGGCTGACGGCGCATCCGCGCCACGAAGGGGCCCATGCTCCCGCGCGCGTGCGCGGCGAGCTTGACGGCGATCATCGCCTGCAGGTCCAGGCCGAGGGCGGCGGGGTCCACGTCGGCGTGGAAACCGCGGATGACGCCCGACTCGCGCAGGGCGCGCACGCGCAGCAGGCACGTCGACGCGGCGATGCCGACGCGCTGGGCCAGTGCCGCGTTGGTGATCCGCGCGTCCTCGGCCAGGACGTGCAGGATCGCCCGGTCGACAGGGTCGACGACCCGTTGCAGCTTCTTCGGCTGGACCGGGCCATCCGCCGTGCCTCTCGAAGGATCTTCCACCGGAACAGCCTTGCACGAATCTCCTGCACCTTGCTTGCCCTCTCGTCGAACCGTGTTCACGCTGGACGGCAGAAGGCCCGCATCGACGAGGAGTGAGCACCATGCGCATCGGCGTCCCCACCGAGGTGAAGAACCGCGAGTACCGCGTCGCCCTGACCCCGGCCGGCGTGCACGAACTCGTCGGGCACGGGCACGAGGTGCTCGTCCAGGCCGGCGCCGGTGCGGGCAGTTCCCTGCCCGACGCCGAGTACGAGGCCGCCGGCGCCAAGGTGCTCGACGACGTCGAGGAGGTCTGGGGCGCCGCCGACCTGCTGCTGAAGGTCAAGGAGCCGATCGCCTCGGAGCACCACCGCCTCCGCCGGGACCAGGTCCTGTTCACCTACCTGCACCTCGCGGCATCGCGTGAGTGCACCGACGCCCTCCTCGCCTCCGGCACGACGGCCATCGCGTACGAGACCGTGCAGCTGCCCGACCGCTCGCTGCCGCTGCTGGCCCCCATGAGCGAGGTCGCCGGGCGGCTCGCGCCGCAGGTCGGCGCCTACTCCCTCATGCGGGCCGCCGGTGGGCGTGGGGTCCTCATGGGTGGGGTTCCCGGCGTCCGCGGCGCCGACGTCGTCGTCATCGGGGCCGGGGTGTCCGGGCAGAACGCCGCGCAGATCGCGCTGGGCATGGGCGCCGAGGTGACCGTCCTCGACCTGTCGATCCCGAAGCTGCGCGAAGTGGACGCCCGGTTCGGCGGCGCGGTGCGCACGATCGTCTCGAACTCCTACGAGCTCCAGCGCGCCGTCCGCAGCGCCGACCTCGTCATCGGTGCCGTGCTCGTCCCGGGGGCGCGCGCACCCAAGCTCGTCAGCAACGACCTCGTCGCGCAGATGCGCCCGGGATCGGTCCTCGTCGACATCGCGATCGACCAGGGCGGCTGCTTCGAGGACTCCCGCCCCACCACGCACGACGACCCGACGTTCACCGTGCACGGGTCGGTGTTCTACTGCGTCGCGAACATGCCGGGCGCCGTCCCGCACACGTCGACCTACGCGCTGACGAACGCGACGCTGCCCTACGTCGCCAAGCTCGCGAACTCCGGCTGGAAGGCCGCTCTCGCCGCCGACGCCGCGCTCGCGCACGGGCTCTCGACGCACGCCGGGGAACTCGTCAGCCCCGAAGTCGCTGCGGCGCACGGCCTGCCGAGCACCACGCTGGCGGCCGCGCTGGCCTGAGCCAGCCCTGGTTCAGCCCTCGCGCAGTTCCGCGACGAGGGAGTCGACGACGGCGTGCAGGGGTTTCTCGTCCCCGCGCGCGCACGCGGCCTCGTACGTCGCCCGCTGCCGCTGGTAGCTCGCCCCCCGTCGCGGGATCTCCGCGACGAGGGCGAGTTCGTCGGCGCACTCCAGCCGTCGGGCGACGGGTTCGAGGCGGTTCAGCCACTCGTCCAGGTCGTCCGTGACGAGTCGTTCGCGGCCCGCCGCGTCGACGATGACCTCGGCGTCGAGGCCGTAGCGGGCGGCCCGCCACTTGTTCTCCTGCACGTGCCACGGGGGCATCGTCGGCAACTGCTCACCGGCCTCGAGCCGCTCGTCGAGGTGCACCACGAGGGTGTGGATGAACGCGACCAGACCGCGCAGTTCCCGCAGCGTCGGCGTCCCGTCGCACACCCGGACCTCGATCGTGCCGAACCGGGGGGAGGGGCGGATGTCCCAGCGCACGTCGGACAGGCCGTCGATGACGCCTGTGACGAGCATGTCGTCGACGTACTCCTCGAACTCCCCCCACGCCCCGAACTGGAACGGCAGACCCGCCGTCGGCAGCTGCTGGAACATCTGCGCGCGGTTGCTGGCGTAGCCGGTGTCGAACCCCGTCCAGTACGGGGAGCTCGCCGAGAGCGCCTGCAGGTGCGGGTAGTGGTTCAGCAGGGTGTTGAGGATCGGCAGCACCTTGTGGACTGAGTTCACGCCGACGTGGACGTGGACGCCCCAGATGAGCATCTGCCGGCCCCACCACTGCGTGCGCTCCAGCAGTTCGGCGTACCGGTCGTCGGCCGTGACGAGCTGCTCGTCCCAGCGGGCGAAGGGGTGGGTCCCCGCGCACATGAGGTCCAGGCCGAGCGGGTCGGTGACGCGGCGGACGGCGTCGATCGTCGTCGTCAGGTCCTCGGTGACCTCCGCGACGGTGTCGCAGACGCCGGTGACGGCCTCCAGGGTGTTCCGGAGCAGCTCCTTGGTGACCCGAGGACCCGTGGGCGAGGCCTCCCGGTCCACCGCCTCGAGCACCTCCGAGGCCCGGGACGCGAGGTCGCGCGTGCGGCGGTCCACCAGGACCATCTCCCACTCCACGCCCAGCGTCGGGCGGGGGGAGGCGTTGAACTCCACCGTGCGTCGACCCACCCGACGATCACACCACACCGCCGCCCCCCTCGCCGCACCCACGCCCGGGCCGTAGCGTCGCGGTCGTGAGCACAGGACAGGAGGCGGCGCAGGCCGCGCGCGAGGTGGACCAGACCGTCGACGTGGTGGTCGTCGGGGCGGGGGCGGTGGGCGAGAACGTCGCCGACCGTGCGGCCCGCACCGGACTCGACGTCGTCGTGGTCGAGAAGGAGCTGGTCGGCGGGGAGTGCTCGTACTGGGCGTGCATGCCCAGCAAGGCGCTGCTGCGGTCCGGGCACGCCCTGGCCGCGGCGCAGCGGCTGCCCGGTGCGGCCGAGGCCGTCACCGGCGGGCTCGACGCGGCGAAGGTGCTGGCGCGGCGCACCTCGTTCACGAGCGGCTGGGACGACTCCTCGCAGGCGCAGTGGCTGGACTCGGCGGGACTGACGCTCCTGCGAGGGAGCGCCCGCCTGACGGGCCCGCGCCGCGTCGAGGTCACCGGCACCGACGGCACGACGACGTCGATCGCCGTGCGGCAGGCCGTCGTCCTCGCCACGGGGTCGGTGCCCGTGCTGCCCGACGTCCCCGGGCTGGCGGACGCGTCCCCGTGGACCTCGCGCGAGGCGACGAGCGCCCGGGAGGTCCCCGGCCGGCTCGTCGTCCTCGGCGGGGGTGTCGTCGGGGTGGAGCTCGCGCAGGCGTGGGCCCGGCTCGGCTCGACCGTCACGCTCCTCGCGCGCAGCGGGCTGCTCGGTGGCCAGGAGGACTTCGCCGGTGAGCTCGTCGCGGAGGCCCTGCGCGCCGACGGTGTCGACGTCCGGCTGGGCGTCTCGCCGACGCGCGTCACCCGGGACGGTGCGGTGCGCGTCGAGCTGTCCGACTCCTCCGTCGTCGAGGCGGACGAGTTCCTCGTCGCGACCGGCCGTCGACCCGCGACCTCCGGGATCGGGCTGGAGACCGTCGGGCTCGAGGACGGCGGGTCCCTGGAGGTCGACGACACCGGCCTCGTCGCGGGCGTCGACGGGGCGTGGCTGTACGCCACGGGCGACGTCTCCGGACGCGTGAAGCTCACGCACCAGGGCAAGTACGACGCCCGTGCCACCGGCGACGTCATCGCCGCCCGCGCCGCCGGCCCCGTCGAGACCCCGGCGTGGTCGAAGTACACCGCCACGGCCGACCACCACGCCGTCCCGCAGGTCGTGTTCACCGACCCCGAGGTCGCGCAGGTCGGGCTGACCGCCGCGCAGGCCCGCGAGGCCGGGATGGACGTGAAGGTCGTCGACTACGAGATCGGGAACGTCGCCGGTGCCTCCCTCCTCGCCGACGGGTACACGGGCAAGGCGCGGATGGTCGTCGACGAGCGGCGCCGCGTCGTCGTCGGTGTGACGTTCGTCGGCCAGGACGTCGCCGAGCTGCTGCACGCGGCGACCGTGGCGATCGTGGGGGAGGTGCCGCTGGAACGCCTGTGGCACGCCGTCCCCGCCTACCCGACGGTCAGCGAGGTGTGGCTGCGGCTCCTCGAGAGCTACGGGCTGTAGTCACCGCGCCCTTCGGGGGGTGGGTCGTTGACGCTTCGCGCCGAACCTACGGGCGCGAAGCGTCAACGACACCCCCGGCGGCGCCGCGCTGGTGACCGAGCGTCACGCGTGGGCGGGGAGGGCGGCCTCCTCGACAGGGCGAGTGGGGGTGCTGACGGCGAGGACGGCGATGACCGCGGCGACGAGGGTCGCGATCCCGCAGACCACGTAGCCGAACGAGTAGGCGTGGTCGAGGGCGGCGAAGGCGACGTCCTTGAGCGGGTTGAAGGGCACCGACGTCCCGTTCACCTCGATGCTCCCCGGCACGGCGTTGGCGCCCAGCGGCCCGGACTGCACGGCCCCGACGGCGGCTTCGAGGGCGGCCTTCTGGGCACCCGTCGCGGTGTCGGGGGCGGCGGAGAAGGCGGCGAGGGCCTGGCGCAGCGAGGCGTCCGAGGCGAGGCGCTCGGCGATGCTGTCCGCGGCCCGCGACAGCGCGATCGACCCGATGACGGCCGGGCCCAGGGTGAAGCCGAAGTCGCGCAGCAGGCTCGCGGTCCCGCCGGCCATCCCGGCCAGGTGCGGCGGGGCGGCGTCGACGGCGGCCGCCGACACGGCGTTCAGCGCGAGGGCGAACCCGAGGCCGACGACCGCGACGGGCGCGGCGATGAGCGCGACGGACATCGTCGACGCGGGGACGGCGGCCGCCCAGAAGCAGCCGACGGCCATGAGGCCGAACCCCGTGACCATCGTCCAGCGCGCGCCCCAGCGCTCCATGAGGTGCGAGACCGGGCGCGCGAAGACGAGGGTCGAACCGTTGAGCAGCACGAACGCGATGGACGTCGTCAGCGGGGAGAAACCCTGGATGGCGGACAACCGGATGCTCGAGGAGTAGGCGCAGCCCAGGTACCCGAACATCCCGACGACGGTCGCGAGCGCGGTCAGCGAGAAACCCCGTCCGGCGAAGAGGTCGAGCCGGACCAGCGGTGACGGCGAACGGCGCTCGATCCGCACGAACGCGACGAACGCGACCAGGGAGACGACGTACGCGCCGACGACCAGGGGGCTGCCCCAGCCGCTGGAGGAACCCTGGATGGTGCCGAACAGCAGGCAGAACAGCGCCACCGAGATCGCCGCCTGACCCGGCCAGTCCATCGACCGGCCCTCCGGCGAGCTCGACTCCTCCGCCAGTCGTGCGGTGAGGACCAGGCTGACGACCGCGAGGACGGCCGCGGCGAGGAACGCCCACCGCCAGCTGCCGGTCTCCGAACCGCGGAAGGCGAACTTCGCGAGGAACCCGCCGACGACGGGGGAGACGAAGCTGCCCGTCGCCAGGGCCGCGGCCCACACTCCGATGGCGCGGCTGCGTTCCCGGGCGGTGTGCGTGCCGGCGGCCACCATGGCCAGCGACGTCGGCATGATCGCGGCCGCGCCGAGGCCGCAGAGCACCTGCGCGGTGAGCAGCCAGCCCACGCGCAGGCCCTGGTCGCCCGAGACCGGCGTGAGCAGGCCGGCGACCTCGCCGACGGCGAGCACGGCGGCACCGCCCAGCAGCAGCCGCCGCCGGCCGTGCAGGTCGCCGAGGACGCCGAACGCGAGGGTGAAGAGGGCGACGGGCACGAAGTACGCGTCGGAGATCCAGGTCAGCTGGGACGCGCTCGTGCCCAGGTCCTGCTGGAACAGGCCGTTGAGGACGGCCGGCATCGCCAGCGCCACCTGCGCGACGAAGATGCCGCCGGCGGCGGCGACGAGGGTGCGGGTCGTGAGCCGGTAGGTGCTGGGGGACGGGACCGCGGTGTCTGCCATGGGGGACCTTCCACGCCGAAGGGTGCCGGACGACGGCGAAGGTAACAGCAAACCTGACAATGCGGAATGCTGATGGTCAGATCAGCGCAACGGTTCGCGGCGACCGTCCGGGTCAGTCGTGGACCGTCAGCAGGTGGTGCAGGAGCTCGGCCTGCAGGGCCGCGTCGGTGGGACGCGGGACGCCGTCGAGGCTGCGGACGGGGGCCGACAGCCGTCCGCTCGACAAGAGCCAGACGGCGTCGGCGACGCGCAGGTCGTCGACCCGCAGGCGGGCGACCTCGGTCCGGTCGCCGCGTGCGGCGGCCCAGGCGAACGCCCGCCCGGCCGTCGTACCGTCGAGGATCCCCAGCTCCGGCGGTGGCGTGACCCAGCGGTCGGCGAACCGCGCGAGCACGGTCGAGTTCGGACCCTCCAGGACGTCGCCGTCGCTGGAGACGAAGACGACGTCGTCCGCCCCCTGCGACCGGGCGTACCGCTGCGACGCCGTGTTCAGGGCGTACGACAGCGTCTTGGCCCCCTGCAGGAGCCACGGCGCCCGCGTCACGACGTCGCTGGGGTAGGCCCGCTCCAGGACGAGGACGTCGATCCCGGCCGTGCGCTGGGTGCCGTAGTCGTGGGCGGGGAACACGTGCACCCACCCGGTCGGCACGTCGCCGCCCTCGACCCCACGGGTCAGGACGAGCTTGGCCAGGAGTTCGGGGGCCGGCGGGTGCGCCGCGGCGGCGTCCGCGACGGCCCGTGCCCAGGCCGTCGTGTCGGGCGCGGGCAGGTCCAGCAGGGCCGCGGACCGCGCGAACCGGTCGAGGTGGTGCCGCAGGCTCTGCGGGTGCCCGTCGACGACGGCGACCGACTCGAAGATCCCGTCCCCGCGCGTCACCCCGAGGTCGTCGACCCGCACGTGCGGGGCCGAGGCGTCGGCCGGGCTGAACGTCGTGGCGCCGTCGGGCTGGATCTCGGCGAGGAACAGGACAGGGCTGCTGGGCACCGGGACATCCTCCCGTCCGGCGGCCGGCACCTCAGGCGCGGGTGCCGCCGGTGCGGACCAGGGCCGTGAACGCGCGCAGGGCGGGGGAGGGGTTGGCCCGGCGCCACGCCACGCTGACCCGGCCGGCGGGGACGGGTCGCACGATGCGCAGCGCGTGCACGCCGTCCGCGACCGGCGCGGACGCGGGCACCACCGCGACGCCGAGCCCCTCGCGGGCCAGCGCCGCGAGCAGCACCGGGGAGTTCGCCTCGACCGCGACCCGGGGCCGCAGGCCGAGGCCGGCGCTCGCCGCCTCGAGCGCTCCGCGGACCGCGCCACCGGGAGGGGCCACGAGCAGCGGTTCGGCGCACAGGTCGGTGAGGTCGACGGTGCGCCGCCGGGCCCAGCGGTGCCCCGAGGGGACGAGCGCGGCGAGGGGTTCGGAGCTCACGAGGTGGCCGGTCAGGTCGTCCGGCAACGGGCCCGCCGTCGCGGTCCAGGCCACGTCGAGGCTCCCGTCACGCAACCGGGCGATCAGGGTCTCGGGATCCGCCTCGACCACGCGCACCTCGACGGCGGGGGCGCGCTCGCGGAAGGTGCGCAGCGTCGCCGGCATGCCCATCCCGTTGCTGGACAGCAGGATGCCGATGGCGAGTCGGCCGCGGAGCAGTCCCGACAGCTCGGCGACGCTCTCGCCGACGGCCGCCGCAGCAGCCAGGGCCGCGCGTGCGTGCGGCAGCGCGGTCTCGCCCGCCGGGGTCAGCGTCGCGCCGCGGGCGTGCCGCTCGAAGAGGGCCGCGCCCAGCTCCCGTTCCAGCCCCCGCACCTGGGCGCTCACCCCGGGCTGGGCGACGCGCAGGCGCTCGGCCGCCCGCGTGAAACCCCCCTCGTCGACGACGGCGACGAAGTGCTCCAGCGCCCGCAGGTCCATCACGACATCGTATGGCTGCGACGCCCAACTGGTCTTGGACGTATGGGTCGGGTCGCGTCAGGGTGGAGGCGTGACCACCACCGCGAGTGTCAGGGACCACGCCACCGCCTACTTCGACGGCTGGAACGCCGGGGACGAGGAGGCGCTGCGCCCGCTGTTCGCGCCCGGCGTCACGTTCCGCGGGCCGATGGGCGCCGCCCACGGACCCGACGAGTGCGTGGCGGGACTGCTCGGGATGCGCCGGGCCTTCCTCGACGAGGTGGCCGTCGAGCACCTGCTCGTCACCGGCGACGAGGCCGTCACGTGGTTCGTGCTGCGCACGCGGCTGCCGGGTGTCGAGCCGTTCCCGGTCGTGAACCGGATGCGCGTCGGCCCGGACGGCATCGACCGCATCCGGGTCGTCTTCGACCCCCGGGAACTGCTCGCCGCCCTCGCGGGCTAGAACTCCAGGGGGGTCGTGCCGTCGCTCTCGCGGACGTCGAGCCCGCCGAGCGCCCGCACCTGGTTGCCGTAGACCGCGCGTCCGGGCGCGGCCAGCAGACCGTCGTGGATGGCCAGACCCGCCGAGGCCCCCACGGCGCGGATGAAGTCGACCGTCTCCTTGAGCGCGGCCCACGGGGCGTTGACCGGCACGGCCAGGACGTCCACGCCCGCGGGCACGGCCTCGTAGGAGTCGCCGGGGTGGAACAGCGTCGGCTCGCCCTCGGCCGACAGCAGGACGCCGACGTTGCCGATCCGCGGGACGTCGGCGTGGATGACGGCGTGCCGCCCGCCGGCCCCGGTGATCCGCACGCCGGCCACCTCGACGGAGTCTCCGGCGTGCAGGGCCGCGGCGTCGATGCCGGACTCGGACAGGGAGGCAGCCGTCGCCGGTTCGGCCCGCAGCAGCGCACCGTCGTTCGCCTCGAGCAGGGCCGGCAACCGTTCCACGTCGACGTGGTCGGGGTGGGCGTGGGTGACGACCACGGCGTCGAGGCCCTCGAGTTCCTCGAAGCCGTGGCTGAAGCTCCCCGGGTCCAGCAGGACCCGGGCGGCGCCCGTCTCGACGAGCAGGCACGAGTGGCCGTAGTGCGTGATCCGCATGGTCGCCGAACCTACTCGCGCCCCGCGTCCGACGACAGCCGGGACCCTCGTCAGATATATCGCCGGGGAAACAACGGTGAAACCTGAGCTGCCTAGCGTGGTCGGAGCCACCCACGACCGCCATCCACGAGGCCAGCAGGAGACGCCATGACCGAGGTCGCCCGCGCCGGGGCAGGACCCGCCGGACCCCACATCACCGCCGTCTCGAACGCCGCCGGCGCCGGGCTCGTCAAGGACGGGTACGACCCGCGCCTGACGAACTCCGACCTCGCCCCGCTGGAGCGCCAGGGCTGGACGTCCTACAACTTCTTCGCGTTCTGGATGTCCGACGTGCACAGCGTCGGCGGCTACGTCACGGCCGGCAGCCTGTTCGCCCTCGGCTTGGCCGCCTGGCAGGTGCTCGTCGCCCTGCTCGTCGGCATCGTCATCGTGTACTTCCTCTGCAACCTCGTGGCCCGGCCGAGCCAGGAGACGGGGGTTCCCTACCCGGTCGTCTCGCGCGTCGCGTTCGGGGTCCGGGGCGCGAACGTCCCCGCCGTCGTCCGCGGGCTCATCGCGGTCGCCTGGTACGGCATCCAGACGTTCCTCGCCTCCAACGCCCTCGTCCTGCTCGCGCTGAAGATCGAGCCCGGGTGGGCGCCCTACGCGCAGGTGGCGCAGCACGGTTTCCTCGGCCTGTCCACGCTGGGGTGGGCCGCGTTCGGCACGATGTGGGTGCTGCAGGCCCTGGTGTTCTGGCGGGGGATGGACGCGATCCGGAAGTTCATCGACTTCTGCGGCCCGGCCGTCTACGTCGTGATGTTCGCCCTCGCCGCGTACCTGATCACCGAGGCCGGCGGGTTCTCGAACGTCTCGCTGAACCTCGGCTCGATCGAGCACTCGGGCCTGGGCGCCCTGGGCGTCATGGTCTCCGCGGTCGCGCTCGTCGTCTCCTACTTCTCCGGCCCCATGCTGAACTACGGCGACTTCGCCCGGTACGGCCGGTCGATGGCGGCCGTCCGCAAGGGGAACTTCCTCGGCCTGCCGGTGAACTTCCTCGTGTTCGCCGTGCTGTGCGTCCTCACGGCGTCGGCGACCGTGCCCGTCTACGGTGAGCTCATCACCGACCCCGTCGAGACCGTGTACCGCCTCGACAACATCACCGTCGCCGTCCTCGGTTGCCTCACCTTCATGGTCGCCACCATCGGCATCAACATCGTCGCGAACTTCGTCTCGCCCGCGTTCGACTTCTCCCACGTCGCGCCGCAGAAGATCAGCTGGCGCACGGGTGGCATGATCGCCGCGGTCGGGTCCGTGCTCATCACCCCGTGGAACCTGTACAGCTCCCCGGAGACCATCCACTACACGCTCGACACCCTCGGCGCCTTCATCGGCCCGCTGTACGGGGTCCTCATCGCCGACCACTACCTCGTGAAGAAGCAGCAGATCCGGGTCGACGACCTGTTCACGATGGACCCCTCCGGCGCGTACCACTACGTCAAGGGCTGGAACCCGGTCGCCGTCGGGGCCACGGCCGTCGGGGCGGTCGTCGCGATCTGCGTGGTCTTCTTCGCCGGCGCCACCGCCGCGAGCTTCAGCTGGTTCATCGGCGCCGGTCTGGCCTTCGGGCTGTACGTCGCGCTGAAGAACTCCATCCCGGCCCCCGCGGTGGACGTCCGCGGCTGATGACCACGATCCTGGTCGTCAACGTCAACACCACGCGGGCCGTCACCGACGTCATCGCGGCCGCAGCGCGCGCCGCGGTGTCGTCGGGGACGACGGTGGTTCCGCTCACCCCGCGGTTCGGCCCGGCCTCGGTGGAGTCGAACTACGAGAGCCACCTGTCGGCGGTCGGGGTGCTCGACGCCGTCCAGCAGTTCCACGGGCCGTTCGACGCCGTCGTGCACGCCGGTTTCGGCGAGGTCGGCCGCGACGCCCTGCAGGACGTCCTGGACGTCCCCGTCGTCGACATCACCGAGGCGGCCGCGCAGACGGCCTGCCTGCTCGGTCGCACGTACGGCGTCGTCACGAGCCTGGACCGGGCCGTGCCGGCCATCTCCGACCGGTTGCTGCTCGCCGGCCTGGCCGGCCGGTGCAGCGGGGTGCGCAGCGTCGACCTGCCGGTGCTGGAACTCGAGACCGATCCGGAACTGACCGCCAAGGCCTTCACCGCCCAGGCCGAGCGCCTCGTCGAGGACGGGGCCGAGGTCGTCGTCCTCGGCTGCGCGGGGATGTCGGGGTTGCACTCGGCGCTGGCGCAGGCGCTCCCCGTCCCCGTCGTCGACGGGGTGGCGGCCGCGACGCGGCTCGCCGAGTCCCTGGTCGCCCTCGGCCTCTCGACCTCCAAGGTCCGCAGCTACGCAGCCCCGCGGCCCAAGGCGGTGCGCGGCTGGCCGTTGACGTCCCCTGGGAGGATCACCGGGTGACACGACCGGTGCTGGACGCCATCCGACGGGACATCGTGTCCGGGCTCGTGGCGCCCGGTGCCGTGCTCGAGCTGGACGTCCTCGCCGCGGCCCACGACGTCAGCCGGATCCCCGTCCGCGAAGCCCTCATGACCCTCGTGGGTGAGGGGCTCGTCGACCACCTGCCCCGCCGCGGGTACACGGTGGCCCGGCTCGCCCCGGGGGAGCTGGCCGAACTCGTCGAGGTGCGCAGCACCCTCGAACTCGCCGCCCTGCGGGTGGCGGTGCGCACCGGGGGTCCCGGCGACGTGGCGGCGGCGCGGGCTGCCCACGAGGCGCTGCGCGCGGCCGCCGCGGCGGGTGACGAGCGCGGGTACCACCGGCAGAGCCGCGCGTTCCACGACGCGCTCACCCGGCCGTCGGCCATGCCGCGCCTGCTCGGGGTGTTCGCCCGCGTCTGGGACCTGACCGAGCCGTACCGGCCCATGGAGGACCTCGACGCGGACGAGGCCGACCGGCTGCACGGCGACCACGAACGGATGCTCACCGCCTTCGCCGCCGGTGACGTGGACGGGCTCCTCGGCGCGGCACGCGAGCACCACGACCACCTCGCGGCCCACGTCCGCGCACGGCCGGAACCGGCCGTCGCGGACGCGGGGCTCAGGACAACCAGGCGTCGACCGCGGCCAGCTGCGCGCTGACGAACTCCGCGGGCGCCGCCGCCCCCTCGAGCGAGGCGCGGGCCACGGCGGCGAGCTGCTCGTCGCTGAGGCCGATCGCCGTGCGGGCGGTCTCGTACTCCTCCAGCAGGCCGGGTCCGAACAGCAGCGGGTCGTCGCCGTTGAGCGAGCAGCGGACGCCGGCCTCGAGCAGGGCCGGCAGCGGGTGGGCGCCCATCTCCGGGACCACCCACAACGCCACGTTGGAACTCGGGCAGACGTCCAGGACGGTCCCCTCGTCCGCGAGCCGGCGGACCAGGTCGGGGTCCTCCACCGCCCGCACGCCGTGCTGGATCCGTCGCGCCCCCAGCAGGTCGAGCGCCTCGCGGACGCTGTCGGGTCCGCGCAGCTCCCCGGCGTGGGGAGCGGCGACGAGACCGGCCTCACGGGCGATCGTGAAGGCCCGGGCGAACGGGGCGGGACCGAAGAGCGCCTCGTCCGCGGCGAGCCCGAACGAGACGACCCCGCGGCCGGCGAAACCCGCGGCGAGCTCGGCCAGGGCCTCGGCGTCGGCCGGCGGCAGGTTGCGGATGGCCACGAGCATGAGACCGAACCCGATGCCCAGTCGCTCGGCCTCCTCCCGGCCCGTCCGGACCATGAACTCCGTGACCTCCTCCGGCGTGCCGAACTGCGGCACGTAGAACATCGGGTTGGCCTGCGCCTCGATCCACACCGCGCCGGACGCCGCGGCGTCCTGCACGACCTCGCGCACGACCCGGGCGAGCTGCTCGCGGGTGCGGACGAAGCTCACGGCCCCGTCGTACATCTGCACGAACTCGGGGAACGTGGTGTACCCGCGGACGGGGGGAGCGACGTCCCCGGCCTCGCGGGCGAACTCCGCCAGCGTCTCCGGGCGCATCGCCCCCTCGAGGTGCAGGTGCAAGTGGGCCTTGGGCAGGGTCGCGAGGTCGCGCACGGCGTTCTCTCCTGTGGCTAGTCTGGGGCGGTGAGCGAACGGGAACGGTTGCTGCACCTGGTGGCCGCGCACCTGCTCGCCCACGGGGTGACGTCCTCGACCCTGCGTGGGCTGGCCCGCGCGGCCGGGTCGAACAACCGGATGCTGTTGTACTACTTCGGCAGCCGGGAGCAGCTCGTGAGGGAGGCCCTGCAGGCCGTCGCCCGCGACCACTTCCCGGGGTTCGAGAACGCCTGGGCCGGCCTGGAGCACGGTTCGGGCGCCCTGCGGACGGACCTGCAGGCCGTGTGGGACGAGATCGCCGCCCCGCACAACCTGCCCTTCCTCCGGTTGTTCTTCGAGGTGTTCGGTCAGGTCACCCGGCAGCCCGGGTACTCCGAGCTGATGGGCGACATCGCCGCCTGGCACCGGCCCGCCGCGGCACGGTTGCGCCGCGAGGGGTTGCCGCGCGGGGTCGCCGAGGCGCTGGCCACCGAACTCGTGGCCCTGTGGCGCGGGTTGCAGATGACGCTGATCCTCACCCAGGACCTGCGGACCGTGGAACGCGTCCAGCGCCAGGCGCTGGACGCGTTCTGCGCCCGCGCCCTGGATCACGCGGGGGCGGGCTCCAGGACGTGACGGCTGCCCGGGTGGTCGGCGGCCAGCCGGGCGGAGGCAGCGCCCAGACGCTCCCGCAGGGTCCCGGACCCGGGGGCGCGGTCGGCCTCGGCCGGCAGCCGACCGCGGCGGCGCAGCTCCGGGACGACGAGGTCGCAGAACAGGACGTGGTCACCGGGGGAGAAGATCGCCTCCAGGAGGAAGCCGTCGACGCCGGTGACGTCCATGAGCTCCTCGAGCTGGTCGGCCACCTCCAGCGGGTCACCGACCACCGTGAAGCCGCGCGTCCCACGGCCCCGCAGCTCGTCCAGCACCTCGCGCACGAGCGGCCAGCTGCCGTCCGGCCGCCGGAACCGGTCGATGTTGCTCTGGCCCATCTGGCCGACCTTGCCGTCGCCTCCCTCCAGCACCTGCGACAGGGGACGGTCGGGGTCCAGGGCCGTGAGGTCGATCCCGGTGTTCCCAGCGTAGATCACGGCGGCGACCTCGTCGGTCTGCATCGCCTCGAACTCCGCGCGGCGCGCCAGGGCCTCCTCGTGCGTCGCGGCGACGGTGACCGTCGCCCCCACGAGGACCTTCACCGACTCCGGGTCGCGGCCGTGGGCGGCGGCCCGGGCGCGGATGTCGGCGACGTTCGCCGCCGTGTGCGGCATCGTCGTGCCCTGCAGGAAGACGCACTCGGCCTGACCGGCGGCGAACTCCCGCCCGGCGGTGGACGTCCCGGCCTGGAACAGCACCGGGGTGCGCTGCGGCGACGGCGGGACGGTGAAGAACCCGGACGTGCGGAAGTGCTTGCCCACGTGCTCGACGCGGTGCAACCGGTCGCGGTCGGCGAAGACGCCGGACTCCTTGTCCTCCACGAGGGCAGCGTCCTCCCAGCACCCCTCCCAGAGCTGCAGGCAGAGGTCGACGTACTCCCGGGCGATCTCGTAGCGCGTGTCGTGGGCCGTCATGCGCTCGTGGCCGAACAGGGCCGCGATCGTGTCCTGCGAGGCGCCCGTGACGACGTTCCACCCGACGCGGCCGCCGGTGAGGTGGTCGAGGGTCGCGAAGCGGCGGGCCGTGGCGACGGGGTGGTCCACACCCGTGGAACTCGTCACGACGAAACCCAGTCGCGACGTGTGGTGGGCGAGGGTCGGGATGAGGAACATCGGGTCCAGGCCGGAGAAGTTCAGGCCGCCCCGGGCGGCGGCCGCCGGCAGGTCGCCGCCCACGGTGGGGTAGCCGTAGCCGTCGGCGAAGAACAGGAAGTCGAACCCCGCGGCCTCGAGCAGCTGGGCCACGTCGATCCAGTGCTGCTGTTCGCGGTGCCGTTCGGAACCGCTGTAGGGGTGCGACCACGAGAGGGTCCCGCCGACCTGCGGCGCGGCGACCTCGAAGACGCCCAGGTGCATCGTGCGCACGGTGGGGAACTCCTTCCGTTGAACCGAGTGGTTCACATGAGACCACGGACGGACGCCGTTCCCGGGCCGGGTCACACGAACGTCACACGGGCCGGGTCTCGTAACACGGGGTTCACACGGACGTGACAAGCCCGCCGCGCACGGGTGCTTCAGTACCTGGGCAGGCCGTGTCCCACCGCGGCCCACCCGTCCCCCGCCCGTCCGCACGACGCGACGGCGGGCTCTCACCCCGGAGCTGCGCATGAACCTCTCCCCCCGCCCGCGTCCCGCCGGTCCCGCCCTGCACCGCCGCACGCTCCTGCGGGGTGCGGGCCTCGGCGTCCTCGGTGCCGCCGGCCTGGGCGCCCTCGCGGCGTGCGGCGGCGCCGACGCGGGGTCCTCGACCGGTTCGGCCTCGGGCGGGTCGGGGAGCCTGGGCGACCTCAGCATCCAGCTCTCCTGGATCAAGAACATCGAGTTCGCGGGCGAGTACTTCGCCGACAGCAAGGGCTACTACACCGAGGCCGGCTTCTCGAAGGTCAACCTGCTCGCCGGCGGCAGCGCCGGGACGGCGGCCGAGGCGATGGTCCTCTCCCGCAAGGCGCACGTCGGCCTGTCCTCCCCGACGCTGACCGGACCGGCGATCGTCAACGAGCAGGCCCCGCTGAAGATCATCGGCACGACCTTCCAGAAGAACCCGTTCTGCCTCGTCTCGATGGAGCAGGGCAAGCCCGTCCGCAGCATCGCCGACCTGGCCGGGAAGAAGATCGGCATCCAGACCGGTGGCAACGAGCAGATCTTCGACGGGTTCTGCAAGGCCAACGGGATCGACAAGTCCTCCTTCGAGATCGTCCCGGTGCAGTACGACCCGTCCGTCGTCGTCTCCAAGGAGGTCGACGCGTTCATGGCCTACCTGACGAACGAGCCGATCCTCCTCGCGGCGCGTCAGGTCGACGGCCAGCAGATCGTCCCGGTCACCCTGGGCTTCGCCGACAACGGCCTGCCCGTGGTCGCCGAGACCTTCACCGTCCTGCAGTCGACGATCGACGACAAGAAGGACTTCCTCAAGGCGTTCCTCAAGGCCGAGATCCGCGGCTGGACCGACGCCGTCAAGGACCCGGCCGGGTCGGCGGCGCTGGCCGTCAACACCTACGGCAAGGACCAGAAGCTCGACCTGGAGGAGCAGACGAAGGAGGCTGAGGCGCAGAACACCCTCGTCGTCTCCGACGACACGAAGAAGAACGGTCTGTTCACCATGACCGACGAGCTGATCGAGGAGAACATCAAGGCCCTCGAGCAGATGGGCACGAGCATCAAGGCCGACGACCTGTTCGACCTGTCCCTCCTCAAGGAGGTCTACGAGGAGAACCCCGACCTCATCACGGGCTGACCCCGACAGATCGCCGCCGCACCCCTACCTCGTCCCGCACCCGGAAGGCAGACCCCGTGTCCCAGGAACCTCCGACCGACCTGGCCGCCCCGCCCCTGCCGTCCGTGTCCGTCGGCTCGTCACGCAGCACACTGGCGGCGACGACCGACCCCGCGGGCCACCCGGAGGCCGCGACCGGGTTCAACCTGCAGGGCCTGACCAAGCGGTTCGACCTGGGCCGCAAGAGCGTCCTGGCCCTGGAGAAGACCGACCTGGGCACCCGCAAGGACGCCTTCCTGTCCCTGCTGGGCCCGTCCGGGTGCGGGAAGTCGACCATCCTGCGGATCCTCGCCGGGCTCGAGACCCCGTCGGGTGGGCAGGCGCTCGTCAACGGGCAGACCACCCGGGAGCTGCAGCGCGGGCACGAGCTGGGGGTCGCCTTCCAGGACTCCGCCTTGCTGCCCTGGCGGACCGTGGCGCAGAACATCCGGCTGCCCCTCGAGGTGGCGGGGGTGCGACCGGACCCCGGGCTGGTCGACGACCTCATCGGCCTCGTCGGGCTCAAGGGGTTCGAGAAGGCCAAGCCGGCGCAGCTGTCCGGCGGGATGCGCCAGCGCGTGTCCATCGCCCGCTGCCTCGTCGTGCAGCCGAGCGTCATGCTGCTCGACGAACCGTTCGGGGCCCTGGACGACATGACCCGGCAACGGCTGAACGTCGAGCTCCTGCGGATCTGGACGGAGAAGCCCGCGACGACGCTCATGGTCACGCACGGCATCAGCGAGGCGATCTTCCTCTCCGACGTCGTCGCCGTCATGAGCCCTCGCCCGGGCCGGGTCGTCGAGGTCGTCGAGATCGACCTGCCCCGGCCCCGGACGCCGGAGATGATGCGCACGCCGGAGTTCCACGCCTACCACGACCGCCTCTCGGAGATCCTCTTCGGCGGCGGGCGCGTGGGGGCGCAGGGGTCCGGGGAGGACCACTGATGGCGGCCGTCACCGCAGCGCCGGAGCAGGTGACGACCGGTGCCGCCCGCCGGTCGTGGCGCGACCTGCCCCCGTGGGCCGGCGGTGTCGTCGGTGCCGTGCTCGTCCTCGTCGTGTGGAGCGTCATCGGCGTCTTCTCCTCCACCGGAGGCATCGTCCCGACGCCCTGGGCCGTGGTCGAGCAGCTGCACCGCAACGGGTTCGAGAACTACTGGACCAACATCTCCATCACGACGGCGTCCGCCGCGCAGGGGTGGGTGTGGGGGAACCTCATCGCCATCGCCATCGCGGTGGTCGTCCTGCTCGTCCCGCCCCTGGAGGGGGCGGCCAACCAGGTCGCCGTCATCTCCTACTGCATCCCGCTCACCGCCATCGGGCCCATCGTCCTCATCGTGTCCCCGCCGGAGTCCCGCGTCACGTCCGTCTTCCTCGCGGCCATGAGCGTCGTCTTCACCTCGGTCGTCGGGTGCCTGCTGGGCCTGCGGGCCGCGGACCAGGCCGCTCTCGACGTCGTCCGCGCCTACGGCGGCACGAAGTGGACGGCCCTGGTCAAGGTGCGGCTCATCGCCGCCCTGCCCAACGTCTTCGCCGCGCTCAAGCTGGCCGCACCGGCGTCCTTCCTCGGCGCCGTGCTCGGGGAGTACTTCGGGGGTGTCGACTCCGGTCTCGGGATCCTCATCGTCTCCGCCCAGACCAACCTGCAGTACGCGCAGATCTGGGGGCTCGCGCTGCTCAGCGGCGCCGTCGCCGGTGCCGGGTACCTGCTCATCGGACTGCTGGCCCGGTTGGTGACCCCGTGGTCGTCCACCGGTGTGAAGGGAGGGGACCTCTGATGGCCACCACCGTTCCGGCCCCCGCCCGTCCGGCGGCCGAGGTGCACGAGAACCGCAGCAGCGCGTCGCTCGCCGCGGCCGTCGGCCGGCGCATCGGCGTCTCGGTCCTCACCCTCGTCATCTCGACCGTCGTCCTCGTGGCCGCGTGGTACGCCCTGCTGGCGCTGTTCCAGGTGGACTCCTTCGTCGGGAAGCGGCCCCAGGACGTCTACGACTACCTCGTCACCGTCCCCAAGGCCGCCGAGAACCGCGCCGCGATCCAGGCCGCGCTGCTCATCACGCTCACCGACTCCGTGACGGGTTTCGTGACCGGCGTCGTCGCCGCCGTCGCGGTGGCCGCCGCCTTCACGGTGTTCCGGCCGCTGGAGTTCGTGTTCATGCCGCTGGCGATGCTGCTGCGCTCGGTGCCCCTCGTCGCGATGGCCCCCCTCATCGGGATCGTCTTCGGCCGCGGGCTGGGCGGTCAGGCCGCCATCGGCGGTGTCGTCGTGTTCTTCCCCGTGCTCGTCAACGCGGCCACCGGGTTGCGGTCGGCCTCGCCGCAGGCCGTCGACGTCGTGCGCGTGAACGGCGGGACGAAGTGGACGGCCCTGCGCAAGGTGGCGATCCCCAGCGCGCTGCCGAACCTGTTCGCGGCCCTGCGGATCTCCGTCCCCGGCGCGGTCATCGGCGCCATGCTCTACGAGTGGCTGTTCTCCGGCACGGGGATGGGCGCCGAGATCTTCCGCGCCAACAGCCAGGTCCAGTACAACCTCGTGTGGTCGATCGTCGTCGTCGTCACCTTCACGTCGATCCTCCTCTACACGCTCGTGAGCATCGTCGAGACCCTCGTCCTCGCGACGTGGGGCCCCGCGGCCGGATCGGGACGCCGTGGCTGAGGGCGTCGCCGTCCTGCGCGCGGCGCTCGAGCGGCTGCAGCGGGGGCGGCGGGTGGCCGTGGCGACGGTCGTGCGGACCGACGGTTCCGCGCCGCGGGCGCTGGGCGCCTGCCTGGCCGTCGTGGCGGAACCCGACGGCACGCCCGGAGAGGTCGTCGGCAGCGTCTCCGGCGGCTGCGTCGAGTCCGCCGTCCACGACCTCGCCTGCGAGGTGCTGGCGGACGGCCGCACCCGGCAGGCCCGGTACGGGACGGCGCAGGACGACCCCTTCGCCCCCGGGCTGACGTGCGGCGGCACGATCGAGGTCCGCGTCGCCCTCGCCGACCAGGACGTGCTGCAGACCGTGCTGACGGCGGCGGACGCGCGCCGCCCGGTGGCGCTCGTGACCGTCCTGGCGTCGGGGCCCGCCCGTCAGGTCGTGCTCGACGAGCTGGGGCACAGCGGATCCCTGGGCTCGGCGCGGTTGGACGCCGCGGTCGTGGACGCCGCCCGCGGCCGGCTCGCGGCCGGCGCCTCCGGGCTGCTGCGCCTCGGAGCGGACGGCGGGCAGCGCGGCGACGACCTCGAGGTGCTCGTCGAGGTGTTCGCCCCCGCACCGCGCTGGATCGTCTTCGGTGCCGTCGACGTCGCCGCGGCCCTCACGCGCCTCGCGGCCTTCCTCGGGTTCCACGTCACGGTGTGCGACGCCCGGCCGGCGTTCGCGACCGCCGCGCGGTTCCCCGACGCGCACGAGGTCGTCGTCGACTGGCCGCACCGCTACCTGGAGCGGACCACGGTCGGGGAGTCGACGGTGCTCACCGTCCTGACCCACGACCCGAAGTTCGACGTCCCCCTGCTCGAGGTGGCTCTCCGCGGGCCCGCCGGGGTCGTCGGGGCCATGGGCTCGCGCCGCACCCACGCGGAGCGGCTGGACCGACTGCGCGAGAACGGGGTCGGTGAGGACGCCTTGGCGCGCCTGCGCTCACCCATCGGCCTGGACCTGGGGGCCCGCACCCCGCAGGAGACCGCCGTGTCGATCGCCGCCGAGGTCGTCGCCCTCCGGGGTGGGGGGACGGGCCGACCGCTGCGCGACACCCGGGGGCGGATCCACCACGAGCCGTTCGCGGCCGTCGTCGCGGGCGCTGCGGAGGTCTGCGCGTGACGGGCGGGTCAGGGCAGGTCGCTCGGGGTGTCCACGTCGGCGGTGGAACCCCTGACGGCTACCCGCTGCACGTCCGCGCCGGCCAGGAACTCCCGCAACCCGGAACCGCCGGTACAGGCCGCGGCTGCGGCGTCGACGTGGTTCCGGCCGACCAGGACCGGGTGGCCCGGACGGCCGCCGTCGACGGCCCGGACCACCGCGTCCCGGGAGGCGAGCTCCAGCACCGACCGCACCCCCACGAGGTCGACGTGCGGGAGGTCGACGAGCAGCAGCAGGACGGCGTCGGCAGCCCTCGCCGCCGGCTCCGCCAGAGCCCGCCGGACGCCGGCTCCCGGGCCGAGGTCCCAGTCCGGCACCTCGACCGCCCGCACGCCGGGCGGCAGCGTCGCGCGGACGCGGTCGGCCTGCGCTCCCACGGTGACGAGCACCGGGTCGCACCCCGCGGCGGCCAGCAGGCCGGCGGCCGCTGCGGCCCAGGACGTCCCGTCCCGGCGGCGCAGCAGTCCCTTCGGCGTGCCCATCCGGCGCCCCGCCCCGGCCGCGAGCACCACTCCCGTGACCTGCACGGGGCCAGCACAGCACACGACCACCACGACGAACGGACCGCAGTGCAGCTCATCGAACTCGAGGCGCTGGACGCCCCCCGCTGCGAGGGGGTCCTGCGCACCTGCTGCGACGCCCCCGCCTGGGCCGCGCGCGTCGCCGCGGCGCGACCGTTCGGCTCCGTCGAGACGCTGCTCTCGACCGCGGCCACGGATCTCGCCGCGACCTCCGAGCAGGACGTCGACGCCGCCCTGGCCGCCCACCCGCGCATCGGGGAGCGCAGCGAGAGCGCGACCTCCCGCCGCGAGCAGGCCGGCGCCCTCGCCGCCGACGAGGACGTCCTGCGCCGCCTCGCCGAGGGGAACCGCCGGTACGAGGAACGCTTCGGACACGTCTACCTCGTCTTCGCCACGGGGCGTTCCGCGGACGAACTCCTGGCCCTGCTCGAGCAGCGCCTGGAGAACGACCCGGCGACGGAACGGCAGGTGCTGCGCCGGGAACTCGCCGCCATCACCGTCCTGCGCCTGCGTCGCCTCCTGGGTGAGGACGCGTGACCAGCCTGTCCACCCACGTCCTCGACGCCGTCACGGGAACCCCCGCGGCAGGGATCGCCCTGGAGGTCACCGCCGACGGGAAGCCCGTCGCGACGGGTGTCACCGACGCCGACGGCCGGGCCCGCCTCGCCGAGGACCTCGCCCCCGGGACGTACCGGCTGCGGTTCGCCACCGGCGACTGGTTCGCCGGGGCGGGCCGGGAGACGTTCCACCCCGAGGTGGTCGTCGCCTTCGCCGTCACCCCCGGTCGTGCGCACCTGCACGTCCCCCTCCTGCTGTCCCCCTTCGCCTACTCCACCTACCGAGGGAGCTGAGAACATGGCCGTCGTCCTGGCGGGTCACCAGTACGGGAAGGCGGAGAACCGCGTCGTGCGGTTCCAGCGCGACACCCCCCGGCACGAGATCGTCGACCTCAACGTCACCTCGACGCTGCGCGGCGACTTCGCCGACGCCTACCTCTCCGGCGACCAGAGCAAGGTCCTGCCGACCGACTCGCAGAAGAACACGATCTACGCCTTCGCCAAGGAGGGCCCGGCCGGGCAGGGCATGGCGAAGGGGATCGTCGCCGTCGAGGCGTACGCCCTCGACCTCGCCCGCCACTTCGTCGACGAGACCGGACCCGTCACGGGAGCCCGCATCGACGTGGACTCCTACCGCTGGGAACGTGCCGTCGTCGCCGGACGCGAGCACGACCACACGTGGGTGCGGGCGGGCGGGGAGGTGCGGACCGCCGCCGTCACCGTCTCCGGCAGCGGCGTGGACCGTGAGGTGCACGTCGTCGCCGGGCTGAAGGACCTGACGCTGCTGAAGTCCACGGGGTCGGCGTTCAAGGACTTCCTCGTCGACGGCTACACGACGTTGGAACCCACCGAGGACCGCGTCATGGCCACCTCGCTCGTCGCGCAGTGGCGCTACGACGCGACCTGCCTGGCGGACGGGTTCGACTTCGACGCCGCCCACGACGCGGTCCGCGCCGTGCTCGTCGAGCAGTTCGCCACGGTGCACTCCCTCGCGTTGCAGCAGACGTTGTGGCACATGGGGAAGGCGGCCGTCGAGACCGTGCCGGGCGTCGTCGAGGTCCGGCTGGCCGCGCCGAACAAGCACCACTTCCTCTACGACCTGCAGCGGTTCGGGGTCGAGAACGCCGGCGAGGTGTTCCACGCCGACGACCGGCCCTACGGCCTCATCCAGGCCGTCGTCGCGGACGACACCGCCCCGGCCGCCCCGCTGGCGTGGGAACGGTGAGCGCCGTGGAGCTGGAGACCCAGCGGACCGACGCGGACCACCTCGACCTCGCCGTCCGGCTGGCGGTCGAGAACGTCGCCGCCGGCGGCGGACCCTTCGGGGCCGTGGTCGTCCGCGACGGTCTCGTCGTGGCGACCGGGGTGAACCGCGTGACGGCCCAGAACGACCCGACCGCCCACGCGGAGGTGCAGGCGATCCGCGCGGCCTGCGCGGCGCTGGGCACGTTCAGCCTCGCGGGGACGACGCTGTACTCCAGTTGCGAACCGTGCCCCATGTGCCTGGCGTCCTCGCTGTGGGCGCGCGTCGACCGCGTGCTCTTCGCGGCCGACCGGCACGACGCGGCGCGGGGCGGCTTCGACGACCGCGCGTTCTACGAGCTGTTCGAAACTCCCCGCAGCGAGTGGACGGTCCCGGTGCAGCAGCAGCGGAACCCGACCGCCCCCGCTCCCTTCGACGCCTGGCTCGCGAGCGTCCAGCGGATCGACTACTGAGGCGTCGTCCGTGGACCTGAACACCGTGACGGAGTTCCTGCCCGTCACCGACGCCGTCGCCTTGCGCCACGCGCACGACGGGAACCCGGCGACGGCCGTCGTCGCCGGCGGGACGTGGTTGTTCTCCGTCCCGCAACCGCACCTGCGGACGCTCGTCGACCTGACGACGCTGGGCTGGGAACCCTCCACCGTCTCGACCGCGGGGATCGAGCTCGCCGCGACCTGCCCCGTGGGAGCGCTGGAGTCGGTGCCGTTCCCGGCCGACTGGCGGGCCCGCCCCCTCGTGCGGCAGTGCGTCCGCGCGCTGCTGGCGTCGTTCAAGGTGCGGTCCGTGGCGACGGTCGGCGGGAACGTGTGCGCCGCGCTGCCCGCGGGGGCCGTGACCTCGCTCGCCGTCGCCCTCGACGGGACCGCCGAGCTGTGGGCCGCCGACGGCGGGGTCCGCCGGCTGCCCGTCGAGGAGTTCGTCACGGGGGACCGGACGACCGCGCTGGCTCCCGGGGAGGTGCTCCGGTCGATCCACCTGCCGGCGACCGCGTTGCGGGGCACGACGGCGTTCCGCCGGGCTTCGATCGCGCGGCTCGGGCGGTCCGCGACGCTCGTCGTCGGGCGACGAGACCCCGACGGGGGTTTCGTGCTCGCCGTCACCGCGTCGACCCCGCGGCCGCACGTGCTGCGCTACCGCGAGGTGCCGGACGCCGGGCGGGTCGTCGCCGACGTCGAGGAGGTCGTGGCCGGTCGCTGGTTCGACGACGTCCACGGGGCGCCGGACTGGCGGCGTGCGACGACCCTGCGGTTCGCGGCCGACGTGGTCGAGGAACTGAGCGGGGGACCGTCGTGAAGATCACTGTCAACGGGAACCCCCGCGAGGTCGATCCCCGACCCGGGCAGTGCCTGCGCACCCTGCTGCGCGAGACCAGCCACGTCGAGGTCAAGAAGGGCTGCGACTCCGGCGACTGCGGCGCCTGCACGGTGCTCGTCGACGCGGCCCCCGTCCACTCCTGCCTGTACCCCGCGTTGCGGGCGGCCGGCCGGGAGGTGACGACCGTCGCCGGGCTCGGAACCCCCGAGCGGCTGGGCGAGGTCCAGCAGCGGTTCGTCGACGCCGCCGGGTTCCAGTGCGGCTTCTGCACTGCGGGGATGGTCGTCACGGCCTCCGCCCTCACCGCCGAGCAGCACGACGACCTCGGAGAGCACCTCAAGGGGAACCTCTGCCGGTGCACGGGGTACCGCGCCATCCGTGAGGCCGTCACGGGCACGACGGTGGACCCGGCCGTGGCGACGGGGTCCGTGGGGCGCACGGTCGCGGCTCCCGCGGCCGGCCGGATCGTCAGCGGCGCCGAACCGTTCACCCTCGACGCGCTGCCCCCCGGGACCCTGCACCTCGCGGTGCTGCGCAGCCCGCACGCGCACGCCCGGGTCCTCCGCATCGACACCGCTGCGGCGCAGGCGCTGCCGGGAGTGCGGCTCGTGCTCACCCCCGAGGACGCCCCCGCGGTCCTGTTCTCCACCGGCCGGCACGAGAACCGCCTCGACGACCCCGACGACACCCTCGTCCTGGACCCGGTGCTCCGCTTCCACGGTCAGCGGGTGGCCGCCGTGGTCGCCGACGACCTCGCGACCGCGCAGGAGGGGCTGCGCCGGCTCGTCGTGGACTACGAGGTGCTCCCGGCCGTCCTCGACCCCGAGAGCGCCCTGGAACGCGGTGCTCCCCTCGTCCACGGTGACAAGGACGCCGCGGTGTCCCGCATCGCCGATCCGCAGCGCAACCTCGTCGCGGAACTGCACGGCGGCGTCGGAGACGTCGAGGCCGCCCTGGCCACCGCCGACGTCACGGTGTCCGGCACGTGGCGCACCCAGCGCGTCTCGCACGTCGCCCTGGAGACCCACGCGGCCGTCGGCTGGCCCGACGAGGACGGCCGGCTCGTCGTCCGCAGCAGCACCCAGGTGCCGTTCCTCGTCCGCGACGAGCTCGCCCGCGTGCTCGGCCTCGGGCGCGACCGGGTCCGCGTCCTCACCGCCCGCGTCGGCGGGGGTTTCGGCGGCAAGCAGGAGATGCTCGTCGAGGACCTCGTCGGCCTCGCGGTCCTCCGCCTCGGCCGGCCCGTCGTCCACGAGACCACGCGCGAGGACACGTTGCGGCACCTGCCGACCCGGCACCCGTTCCGCGTCGGGGTGCGCCTGGGGGCCCGTCGCGACGGAACCCTCACCGCGCTCGCCGTGGACGTCCTGTCCGACGCGGGCGCCTACGGGAACCACTCCCCGGGGGTCATGTACCACTCCTGCCACGAGAGCCTGGCGACGTACCGGTGCGCGAACAAGCGCGTCGACGCCCGGGCCGTCTACACCCACACCGTCCCCTCCGGAGCCTTCCGCGGGTACGGCCTGGGGCAGGTGGTGTTCGCCCTGGAGTCGGCGCTCGACGACCTCGCCCGGGAACTCGGGATGGACCCGTTCGACCTGCGCCGCCGCAACGTCGTGGTCCCGGGGGACCCGTTCGTCGCGACCTCGCTGCCGGCCGACGGTTCCGAGGGCGACGACGGGTTGCGCTACGGCAGCTACGGTCTGGACCAGTGCCTCGACCTCGTCCAGGACGCCCTCGCCCGGGACGCGGGGGAGCCGGCGCCGGGCCCGCAGTGGCGGACGGGTGAGGGGATGGCGCTGGCGATGATCGCCACGACGCCCCCGCGTGGACACTTCGCCGACGTGCGCGTGACCCTGCGCGCCGACGGCGACTGGGACCTCGACGTGGGCACCGCCGAGTTCGGCAACGGCACCACGACCGTCCACCACCAGCTCGCGGTGACGGCGCTGGGCACGAGCGTGGACCGCGTGCACCTGCGGCAGAGCGACACCGACGCCGTCCGGCACGACACCGGTGCGTTCGGTTCCGCCGGGTCGGTCGTGGCGGGCAAGGCGCTGCACCTCGCCTGCCGGGACGTCGCCGGTCAGGTCCGCACCGTCGCGGCGCGGCTCCTCGGGGTCGAGACCGCGGAGGTGGAACTGCACCCGGGCGAGGCGGTCGCCGGGGACGTGCGGGTCCCGCTCTCGGCCGTTCACGCGGAGTCGTTGCGCCGCAGCGGCACCGTCCCGTCCGCCGAGGCGGGGGACGACGCCGCCGTCCGGTCGGTGGCGTTCACCGTCCAGGGTTTCCGCGTGGCCGTCGACACCGTGACCGGTCTCGTCCGCGTCCTGCGGTCGGTGCAGGCCGTCGACGCCGGCACGGTCCTGAACCCCGGCCAGTTGCGCGGTCAGGTGGAGGGCGGGGTCGCGCAGGCCATCGGTTCCGCCCTCTTCGAGGAGGTCCGCGTCGACCCCGACGGGTCCAGCCCGACGGCGTCCCTGCGCGAGTACTACGTGCCCCGCCTCGACGACGTCCCCGACACCGAGGTGCTGTTCGCGGACACGTACGACACGGTCGGCCCGCTCGGGGCGAAGTCGATGAGCGAGGCGCCGTACAACCCCGTCGCCGCGGCGCTGGCGAACGCGGTCCGGGACGCCGTCGGCGTACGGTTGCGCGCGTTGCCGATGTCGGCGGACCGGGTGTGGAGAGCAGTCCACGACGTGGGAGGAGCGATCGGTGGTTGACCTGGTGGTGCGCGCGGAACGCGCGGTCGTGGACGGGACGGAACGCGCGGTGTCGCTGGGGATCTCCGACGGCCGGATCGTCGGGGTCGAAGCCCGGGACCACGTCTGGGGCCAGCCCGCGCGGGAGGTCGTCCTGGGGACGGACGAGGTGCTGCTGCCCGGGCTCGTGGACCCGCACGTCCACGTCAACGAACCCGGCCGGACCGAGTGGGAGGGTTTCGCCTCCGCGACGCGGGCCGCCGCCGCCGGCGGGGTCACGACGATCGTCGACATGCCGCTCAACAGCATCCCCGCGACGGTGGACCCGGACGCTCTGGCGGTCAAGCGCGCTGCGGCGCAGGGTCAGTGCGTGGTCGACGTGGGGTTCTGGGGCGGTGCCGTCCCGGGGAACGCCGACCAGCTCGCCCCGCTGCACGACGCGGGGGTCTTCGGCGTCAAGTGCTTCCTGCTCGACTCCGGCGTCCCCGAGTTCCCGCCGCTGGACGCCGCGGGCCTGCGGGACGCGCTGGCCGAGCTCGCCCGCATCGACGGCCTGCTCCTCGTGCACGCCGAGGACGGGGAGGGGCTGACCCCGCACGACGGGGGTCCGTCGTTCGCGGAGTTCGTGGCCTCGCGACCCCCGTCCGCGGAGGCGTCCGCCGTCCGCACGGTCGCGGAGGCCGCCGCTCGCGCGGGGGCCCGGGTCCACGTCGTGCACCTGTCGTCCGCGGCCGGTCTGGCCGAGGTGCGGGCCGCGAAGGCCGTCGGCACCCGGATCACCGTCGAGACGTGCCCGCACTACCTCGCGCTCGCCGCGGACGAGGTCCCCGACGGCGACACGACGTTCAAGTGCTGCCCGCCGATCCGCGACCGCGCCGAGCAGGACGCCCTGTGGCGGGGGCTGCTCGACGGCACGGTCGACTGCGTCGTGTCGGACCACTCGCCGTGCACCGCCGAGCTCAAGCGCCTCGACGAGGGCGACTTCGGCGCGGCCTGGGGCGGGATCGCGTCCGTCCAGCTGGGGCTGCCCGTCGTCTGGACCGCCGCCCGCAGGCGCGGCGTCCCCCTGCCGACCGTCGTCGGGTGGATGGCGACGGCGACGGCGGACCTCGTCGGGCTCACCGACCGCGGCCGGCTCGCCACCGGGTGCGTCGCCGACTTCTCGGTGTTCGCGCCGGACGCCGAGTGGGTCGTCGACCCCGCCGCGCTGCAGCACCGCAACCCCGTCTCCCCGTACGCGGGCCGGACGCTCACCGGCCTCGTCCGCTCGACGTGGCGCCGTGGCGCGGAGGTCGACCCGCAGGTCCCGGCCGGGGAACTCCTCACGCGTCCCGAGGTGCGGGCCCCGGCAGGCTGAGGAGAGCCAGGTGCAGCCCGAGGCGCACCTCGGGGTCCTCCAGGTCGCGGCCCAGCCGTCGTGCCAGCCGGTCCACCCGGCCGTACGTCGCCGGGCGGGACAGGTGCAGCCGCTCCGCCAGCCGCGTCATGGACCCGTTGACCTGCAGGTGGTCCGTCAGCAGCGCGAGGTCGTCGGGGGTCTCGAACAGCGGCGCGAGCTGGGCCTCGGCGAAGGCGGTCAGCCGGGCGTCCCCGCGCAGGCGCCAGAGCAGACCGCGCACGCCCAGGTCGGCGGTGCGGTGGACCCGTCCCGGCGTCCGGTGCGGGGACGCGGCGGCCACCTCGGCGACGTGCCGGGCCTCGGCGAACCCCTCACGGGTGGCGTGCAGGTCGGCGACCGGTTCCGCGGTCCCGAGCGTGGCGCCCTCGGGCAGGGCCGTGGCCAGCCGGTCCAGGGCGGCGGTGACGACCCGGGGTGCGCCCACGAGGAGCACCCCGACCACCTCTCCCGTCCCTTCGGTCCGGCCGACCATCCCGGTCAGCCCCGCCGACCGCGTCCGCGCGAGCGCTGCGGAGACCGCCGGCCGTTCCGCGCCGACGACCGCGGCCGCCGCGAACCCCGTGCGGGGGCTCAACCCCAGCGCCCGCAGCCGTTGCCGCAGGGCCGGCTCGTCGTCCCGGCGCGCGCGCAGGAGGTCGCGGACGAGGTCGTCGTGGGCGCGTCGGGCCAGGTCCTCGTCGTCGGCGGGCCCGCCGGACAGCAGCCGCACGACGGTGAGCGCCTCGGCGGCCCGGTCGAGCACGAGCAGCGGGTCCGGCGCGGCGTGCGGGCCGGGGGCGACGAGCCGGCCCCAGCGCTGACCGGGCGCACCGGCCGGCACGACGACCCACCCCTGCGTCTCCGGCCCGCGCCGGGACCGCCGGGACCAGTCCACGAGCAGCTCGGCCGTCCCGACCGGCTGCGCCACGTGCGCCACGACGCGGTGCGCGAGGTCCTCGAGGACGACGGGGCCGCCGAGCAGCCCGGCGGCCCGGTCCAGCACCTCCTCCACCCGTGTCCCGACCAGGCCGAGGGAGGCGAACGTCGCGTGCACCCGCTCGGCGAACCGCAGCCGGTCGTACTGCTCGTGCAGCAACCGCCCGTGCACCTGTTCGGTCACCTCGACGAAGCGGACGACGCGGTGCAGCTCGACGAGGGGCAGCTGCGCGGCGCGCGCCGCCCGGACCAGGTCAGGAGGCACCCGCCCGAGGTGCTCGGTCAGCTCGACCACGACCGCGACCACGCCGGCCTCCACGAGCGAGGCGGTGTAGCCCTCGGCGTCGAAGTCCGCGTCGGCCCAACCCATCCCGGTGGTCAGCAGCAGCTCGCCACCGCCGAGCAGCCCGGCCACGTCGACCTGCTCGGTGACGTGCACCCACCGCACGGGGACGTCGAGCCGGTCCTGCCCCGTGCGGACCCGCGGACCACCGGCCGCGAGGACGGGCAGGGCGAGGACGTCGGCCACGGTCAGCACCCGCGGAGCCTACGACGGTCCGTCGGCTCCGGAGGCAGTCCGCCGACGTTCCGTCGCTGTCCTCAGCGGGTTCCCAGGACCAGGGTGGGAGGATCGGCCGGGCGCCCGTCCTGCCGGTGGGCGCCGCGAGGCGGACCGGGGAGTCGAGGAGGACCGGACATGACCGTGACCGAGCAGACCGTGGTGGGGACCGGGGCCTCCGACCTCACCGAGGCGGCCCGCGACCACCTGTGGATGCACTTCGCCCGCATGGGCGCATACCAGGACAAGCCGGCGCCCGTCATCGTCAAGGGCCGGGGCGCCCGCATCTGGGACGACCAGGGCCACGAGGTGCTCGACGGCCTCTCCGGGTTGTTCGTCGTCCAGGTCGGGCACGGGCGCGAGGAACTCGCCGAGGTCATGGCCAAGCAGGCCCGCGAGCTCGCGTTCTTCCCCGTCTGGGGGTACGCCACCGAACCCGCGCTCGAACTGGCGGACCGCATCGCGGGGTACGCCCCGGGCGACCTCAACCGCGTGTTCTTCACCACCGGCGGCGGCGAGGCCGTCGAGAGCGCCTGGAAGGTGGCCAAGCAGTTCTTCAAGCTGACGGGCAAGTCCCTGAAGCACAAGGTCATCTCGCGGGCGACCGCCTACCACGGCACCCCGCAGGGGGCGCTCGCGATCACCGGGCTGCCGGCCATGAAGCAGGCCTTCGAGCCGCTGACCCCCGGTGGGTTCCGGGTGCCGAACACCAACATCTACCGCGCCGAGCGGATGGGTGCGCCGACCGATCCCGTCGAGTTCGGGCGCTGGGCCGCCGACCGCATCGAGGAGGCCATCCTCTTCGAGGGCGCCGACACCGTCGCGGCCGTCGTGCTCGAACCCGTGCAGAACTCCGGCGGCTGCTTCACCCCGCCCCCCGGGTACTTCCAGCGGGTGCGGGAGATCTGCGACCGGCACGACGTGCTGCTCGTCTCCGACGAGGTCATCTGCGGCTTCGGCCGGCACGGGACGATGTTCGCGGCGGAGAAGTTCGGCTACCAGCCCGACATCATCACGTGCGCCAAGGGCATGAGCTCGGGCTACGGTCCCATCGGGGCGATGATCGCGACGGACCGCATCATGGAGCCGTTCCTGCAGGGCAAGAACTTCTTCCCGCACGGCTACACCTTCGCCGGCCACCCGGTCTCCGCGGCCGTGTCCCTGGCCAACCTCGACATCTTCGAGCGCGAGGGGCTGAACCAGAACGTCCTGGACAACGAGCAGGCGCTCGGGGCCACGATGCGCAAGCTGCTCGACCTCGACATCGTCGGCGACGTCCGCGGTGACGGGTACTTCTGGGCCGTCGAGCTCGTCAAGGACAAGGCGACGAAGGAGACCTTCGGGCCGGCCGAGCGCGAGACGCTCATCAAGCAGTTCCTGCCGGGGGCGCTGTTCCGCAACGGCCTGTACTGCCGTCCCGACGACCGCGGTGAACCGGTCATCCAGGTCGCGCCGCCCTTGACGTGCGGCCAGGCCGAGTTCGACGAGATCGAGCGGGTCCTGCGCACGACGCTGACCGAGGCGATGCGGCTCGTCTGACGCCCGGCACGAGGAGGACACCCCCTGGTCTTGACTCGTTCAAGTCCAGGGGTCAGGATGACGGTGTGCCATCGACCCAGGACCTCGAGCGGGTGCTGCGCGCCGCCGGTCTGCGGGTGACCCGGCCGCGCCTGGCCGTCCTCGACGCCGTGCACGCCCTGCCGCACGGCGACACGGAGGCGTTGATCGCCGCCGCGCGGTCCCGGGCGGACGGTGTGTCGCACCAGGCGGTCTACGACGTGCTGCGCGTCCTGACCGACCACGGTCTGGTGCGGCGCATCCAGCCGCAGGGTTCGGTGGCGCGCTACGAAGCGCGCGTCGACGACAACCACCACCACCTGGTGTGCCGCGTGTGCGGCTCCATCAGCGACGTCGACTGCGCCACCGGGCAGGCGCCGTGCCTGCACCCTCCCGTCGTCGACGGCTTCGACGTCGACGAGGCCGAGGTCATCTACTGGGGCCGGTGCCGGTCCTGCGCGACGGCCGCGGCGTCCTCCTCCGAGCCCTCAGACCCCTCCGAACCGGTCGTCCTCCAGCAGAGAGAAGCGTGACGTGACCGAACTCGACAACGCCCGAGACAAGACCCAGGACAAGGCGCAGACCGCGTCCACCACCGAGAGCGAGAACCCGGCGATCAAGTCGCCGACGCCCGCCACGGGTGGCCGCCCCCGCACCGTGCAGGACTGGTGGCCGAACCAGATCGACCTGTCGGTCCTGAACAAGCCGTCGCGGGACTCCGACCCGCTGGGCGAGGACTTCGACTACGCGGCCGAGTTCGCGACGCTCGACGTCGAGGCGCTCAAGCGCGACGTCGCCGAGGTCATGCACACCTCCCAGGACTGGTGGCCGGCGGACTGGGGCCACTACGGCCCGCTGTTCATCCGCATGTCCTGGCACGCCGCGGGCACCTACCGCATCGCCGACGGCCGCGGTGGCGGCGGCGAGGGCGGTCAGCGCTTCGCGCCGCTGAACAGCTGGCCCGACAACGCCAACCTCGACAAGGCCCGCCGCCTGCTGCTGCCGGTCAAGCAGAAGTACGGCCGCAAGATCTCCTGGGCCGACCTGCTCGTCCTGGCCGGCAACGTCGCGCACGACGACATGGGCCTGAAGACCTTCGGGTTCGCCTTCGGCCGCGCCGACAACTGGCAGCCGTCCGAGGTCTTCTGGGGTCCGGAGGACACCTGGCTCGGTGACGAGCGCTACGCCGAGGACAACCCCCTCGACCTCGACGAGGGCGACCTCGCCGCCGTCACGATGGGCCTCATCTACGTCAACCCCGAGGGCCCGAAGGGTCAGCCCGACCCGCTGGGTTCCGCCCACGACATCCGCGTGACGTTCGGCCGCATGGGCATGAACGACGAGGAGACCGTCGCGCTCGTCGCGGGTGGCCACACCTTCGGCAAGACCCACGGTGCGGGGAACCCCGAACTCGTCGGCCCGGAGCCCGAGGGCTGCCCCGTCCACGGCAACGGCCTCGGCTGGAAGAACCAGCACGGCACCGGCAAGGGTGCGGACACCACCACCAGTGGCCTCGAGGGCGCGTGGACCCCCACGCCGACGCAGTGGGACAACACCTACTTCGAGACGATGTTCGCCTACGAGTGGGAACTCACCACGAGCCCGGCCGGCGCCAAGCAGTGGAAGCCGAAGGACCCGGCGGCCGCCGACCTCGTGCCCGACGCGCACATCGAGGGCAAGCGCAACGCCCCGATGATGCTCACGAGCGACCTGGCCCTCATGGCGGACCCGGTCTACCACGAGATCTCCAAGCGGTTCTACGAGAACCCCGAGCACTTCGCCGACCAGTACGCCCGCGCCTGGTTCAAGCTGCTGCACCGCGACATGGGTCCGCGCAGCCGCTACCTGGGCCCGGACGTCCCGGCCGAGGAACTCATCTGGCAGGACCCGACGCCGGCCGTCGACCACGAGCTCGTGGGCGAGGCGCAGATCGCCGACCTCAAGCAGCGCCTCCTGTCCTCCGGGCTGAGCGTCTCCCAGCTCGTCCACACCGCCTGGTCGTCGGCGGCGTCGTTCCGCAGCACCGACAAGCGCGGCGGGGCCAACGGTGCCCGTCTGCGGCTGGAGCCGCAGCTCGGCTGGGCGGTCAACGAGGGCGTCCGCGACGTCCTGCCCGTCCTCGAGCGCGTCAAGGACGAGTTCGAGTCGGCGACGGGCGCGAAGGTCTCCCTCGCCGACCTCATCGTCCTCGGTGGGACCGCCGCGGTGGAGAAGGCGGCGCAGGACGCCGGCGTCTCGGTCACCGTGCCGTTCTCGCCCGGCCGCACCGACGCCTCCCAGGAGCAGACGGACGTCGAGAACTTCCGCTGGCTCGAGCCCCGCGCCGACGGGTTCCGCAACTGGGTGAAGCCCGGCAGCAAGCTGGCGCCGGAGACCCTGCTGCTGGACCGCGCCGCGATGCTCGACCTGACCGCGAAGGAGATGACCGTCCTCGTCGGCGGCCTGCGCGTGCTGGGTGCGAACACCGGTGGTGTGCAGCACGGTGTCTTCACCGACACCCCGGGCGTCCTCTCGCAGGACTTCTTCAAGAACCTGCTGGACCTGGGTGTGCAGTGGCGGACCGCCACCGAGGCCGAGGGCGTCTACGAGGGCCTGGACTCCGACGGCAACGTCACCCGCACGGCCACCGCCGTCGACCTGGTGTTCAACTCGAACTCCATCCTGCGCGGCATCGTCGAGGTCTACTCGGCCGACGACGCGAAGGAACTGTTCGTGCAGCACTTCGCCGCGGCGTGGCAGAAGGTCATGGAGCTCGACCGCTTCGACCTTCGCTGACCATCGCGCAGCACCAGGACGCCCCGGCCCGCACCGCGCGGACCGGGGCGTCCCGCGTTTCCCGCGCCGCACGTTCCGGGCGGCCCCCGGCGGTTGGGATCGTTGTCCAGCGCTGCGCGCTGGCTCCAGCAACCGGCTCGCGGGTTGAGCCGGGTGCGTCGACGAGCTCACGCGGCGTCGAGCCGAGCCGCCCCGCGAAGACGAGCTCGTAGCGTCAACGAGCTCCTGGGTCGAGCCGGATGCGTCAACGATCCCGAGGGGCGGGGGCGGGGGCGGGGCGCTCGGTGAGGTCGGCGAGATCGGCCTTGCGGATGAGCCCGTGGACTCCGCTGACACGGTCGACGACCTGGGAGACGGCGAAGTCGCCGGCCGCGGACAGGTACGCGAGGGCGTGGGCCGGGTCCATCCCGAGGTCGACGAGGAGCGCGACGGCCGTGCGCACGGCGCGGCGCGCGGCCTCGTCGAGGTCGACGTCGAGGCCGATGGGGACGAGGAACTCCGGGGTCTCGCCCCACAGCACGTCGCGGACGCGCACCGCGGCCTCGGGCACGAGGTCGAGCCGCAGCCGCGCGCGCAGCGGGGCCTCGAACGCCGTGAGCGCGACCTCGCCGTCGCCCTGGGCGTAGTGCGGGTCGCCGGTGTGGAACAGGGCGCCCTCCACCTGGACCGGCAGGTGCAGCGTCGACCCCGCGCCGAGGACGGAGACGTCGAGGTTCCCGCCGTGCATCCCCGGGGGAACCGAGTGGAGGTGCTCCGGACCGTGCGTGCCGACACCGACGAGGCCGAGGAACGGACGGAGCGGGAACCGGACGCGGGCCGCCGACCCCTCGGCGACGGGCATGGCGCCGCAGCGCGTCCCCGTTCGCGGGTCCGTCTCGACGCGGGCGAGGACCGAGACGACGTCCTGCCCGTCGCGCGGGAACTCCCCGGGCAGGGCGCCGCGCCCGTGGCGGTTGCTCACGACGCCGTGGTCGGCGCGCAGGACGAGCTCCTCGACGGTCACCGACAGCACGTCCCCGGGGCGGGCGCCGCGCACGTGGACCGGACCGGTGACGACGTGGGGGCCCTGCCGCAGCGGGTCGTGCTCGACCGTGCGCGCGATCTCCACCGCGTCGGCCAGGACGGCGTCCGCGGGCACGCCGCGCGCGGTGAAGAACGCCAGCGGGTCCCGGCCCTGGTCCTCGAGGATCCCCTCGTGGCTGACGGTGTCCACCACGACGACGTCGCCGGGGTCGACCGTCAGGACGGAGGGGTCGCCCGCGCAGGGCAGGTCGCCCCAGCGGACGGTGCGCGGCGTCGAGGGGAGCAGGTGGACGGTCAAGCGGGCCTCCCGGGGCTCTGGCGCGGTGGAACGATCGTTGCATAGACTCGACCTCGTGGAACAGGCGGCTCGTGAGGTGGAGGTCCCGGTGACGACGGTGGACGAGGCGCTGCTGCGGACGGCCGTGGGAGCTCCCGTGGCCCCGCCGCCGCGCCTGCTCATGGGGCCCGGCCCGATCACGGTCGACCCGCGGGTCCTGCGGGCCATGTCCGCGCAGCTCGTCGGCCAGTACGACCCGGCGATGACGGCCTACATGAACGAGACCCAGGCGCTCTACCGCGAGGTGTTCCGCACCCGCAACGAGGCGACGGTCCTGGTCGACGGCACCAGCCGTGCCGGCATCGAGGCGGCCCTCGTCTCCCTCGTCCACCCCGGCGACCGGGTCCTCGTCCCCGTGTTCGGCCGCTTCGGCCACCTGCTGCGCGAGATCGCGGAGCGGTGCGGCGCCGAGGTCCACGTCCGCGAGGTCCCCTGGGGCGAGGTGTTCACGCTCGAGGCGATCGAGCAGGCCGTCCGCGAGGTCCGGCCGCACCTCGTCGCGATGGTGCAGGGCGACACCTCCACGACCATGAACCAGCCGCTCGAAGGGGTGGGGGAGGTGTGCCACCGGCACGGTGCCCTGCTCTACGTCGACTGCACGGCCTCGCTGGGCGGCAACGCCTTCGAGATGGACGCGTGGGAGGTCGACGCGACGACGGCGGGGCTGCAGAAGTGCCTGGGGGGCCCCTCCGGCAGCGCTCCGCTGTCGTTGTCACCGCGGGCCGTGGCCGTCGTCGACGGCCGCCGCAGCGTCGAGGCCGGTCTGCGCTCCGACGACGAGGACGCGGCGCCCGCGCCCGTGCGCATCCGCTCGAACTACTTCGACCTCGGGATGGTCCTGGACTACTGGGGCGAGAAGCGGCTGAACCACCACACCGAGGCCACGACGATGCTCTACGGCGCGCGCGAGTGCGCCCGGCTCCTGCTCGAGGAGGGGATCGGGAACTCGATCGCCCGACACCGGTTGCACGGGGAGGCCGTCCTCGCCGGCGTCCAGGCCCTGGGCCTGGAGGTGTTCGGCGACGTCGTGCACAAGATGCACAACGTCGTGGCCGTCGAGATCCCGGCCGGGGTCGACGGTGACGCCGTCCGCGCCGAACTGCTGCACGACTACGGCATCGAGATCGGCACCAGCTTCGGGCCCCTCGCCGGCCGCGTCTGGCGCATCGGGTCGATGGGTTACAACGCCCGCAAGGACGCCGTCCTCGTGACGCTCGCCGCCCTGGAACAGGTGCTGCGCCGGCACGGCGCGCGGGTCGGTGCCGGCGCGGGGTGCGCTGCGGCGCAGGAGGTCTACGCCTGATGGGTGCCCAGGTGCCCACGACCGACGCCCAGCGCGTCCTCGACCGCTGCGACGACCTGGCGGCGGTGTCCGCCACGCCGGACGGCGTCGAGCGGGTGCACCTCTCGCCCGAGCACGCGCGGGTCAACGCGGTCGTCGCGGGGTGGATGGCCGAACTCGGTCTGGACACCCGGGTCGACCAGGCCGGGAACCTCTGGGGGCGGGTCGAGGGGCAGGAACCGGGGCTACCGGCGCTCGTCCTCGGCTCCCACCTCGACACCGTGCCCGACGCCGGCCGCTACGACGGGATCCTCGGGGTCCTCAGCGCCCTCGAGGTCGTGCGCCGGCTCGCGCCACGTGCCGCGGAACTGCCGTTCGCCCTCGAGGCCGTGGCGTTCTCCGACGAGGAGGGCACGCGGTTCTCCACGGCGCTCATGGGGAGTTCGGCCGTCGCCGGGGCGTGGCGCGAGGAGTGGTGGGACCGCACCGACGCGGCCGGGACGACCGTCCGGCAGGCCGCGGAGGCGTTCGGCCTGGACCCGGCCCGGATCGGCGAGGCCGCCCGCCGGCCGGAGGAACTCCTCGGCTACCTCGAACTCCACATCGAGCAGGGGCCGCACCTGGAGGCCGCCGACCGCGCGCTCGGCGTCGTCACCTCCATCGCGGGCGCCCGCCGGTTCACCGGCCGCGTCGTGGGCGAGGCCCGGCACGCGGGTGGAACCCCCTACCCGCGGCGCCGGGACGCGCTCGTCGGTGCGTCGGAGGTCGTGCTCGCCGTCGAACGCCTGGCCAAGGAGCGCGACGGCATCGCCACGGTCGGCCGGTTGCAGGCCTTCCCCGGCGGCGTCAACGTCGTGCCCGGGCTCGTCGAGTTCTCCCTCGACGTGCGCGACGAGCACGACGCCGACCGGGACGTCCTCGTCGAGGAGATCCGCGCGGTCGCTGAGCGAGCCTGCGCTGCACGGGGTCTGACGCTCGAGCTGACCGAGGTGCACTCCGCGCCGGGTGTCTACTGCGACGAGGCGCTGCAGCGGTCGGTGGCGGCCGGCATCGCGGTGACGGGGGACGCCGAACCCCTGCGCCTGTGGTCGCGGGCGGGCCACGACGCGATGGCGGTCGCCGCCGTGACCCCGGTGGCGATGGTGTTCGTGCGCTGCGAGGACGGTGTCAGCCACGCCCCGGACGAACGGGTGACGCTCGCCGACGTCGCGGTGGGGCTCGACGCGTTCGAGGCCGCCGTCCTCGACGTGGCGCGGACGCACGGGAACGGGTGAGCGGGCCGTGGACGAGGACGGGATCCGCGAGCGCATCGAACGGTCCTGGAGCGAGCTCAGCCCGGTCGAGCGCCAGATCGCGCAGCTGCTGCTCGAACGGGACGATGACGACCTCGCGGCGTGGACGACGACGGAACTCGCCGGTGCGGCCGGTGCCTCCAAGGCCTCGGTGAGCCGGTTCGTCCGCCGGCTCGGGTTCGGGTCCTTCGCGCAGGCCCGGACGGCGGCGCGGTCGGCGCGGGCACGGGGGGTCCCGACGGGCGGGTTGCCGCCGAGCGCGGCGGGGCCGGCGGCCCTGCACGTCGAGCACGACACGGCGAACCTCGCCCGCACGGCCGAGGCCCTGGCGCGCGTGGACCTCACCGCGTGCGCGCGGCTCGTCGCCCGGGCCCGCCGCGTCCTCGTGGTGGGGTGGCGCAACAGCTTCCCGGTGGCCCTGCACCTGCGCGAGCAGCTCCTGCAGGCCCGGCCCGACGTCGTGCTCGCCCCGCAGCCGGGGCAGACGGTGGCGGAGGAGTTCGCGGACCTGGGCCCTCGGGACGCGGTCGTGGTCGTCGCCTTCCGCCGCCGCACCCAGCACGCGGCGGCGGCCCTGCGGCTGGCGCACGCGCAGGGGGTGCCGTCGGTCCTGTTCACCGATCCCGCCGCCGGGCCTCCGGCGGCGCCGGTGGCGCACCGGTTCGCGGTCCCGGTCGACGGGCCCGGCGCCTTCGACAGCTACGCCGCCGCGATGACGGCGGCCGCCGTCCTGGCCGAGGGCGTGCTGGCGGCCCGGGGGGCCGCGGGCCGGGACCGCGTCGCCGCCGTCAGCTGCGCCCTGGAGGACCTGGACGAGCTCGAGGTCCGGTGACCTCCGGGGTTCAGGCCGTGAGCGCGGTGCCGGCCAGGCGCAGCCAGTCCGGCACCAGGCTGCGTTAGTACCCGGTGGTGTGGGCGCCGTCGCCGATCCCGCCCGCGGGGGTGGGGCTGCAGGCGTCCCGGTAGCGCTCCGTCTGCTCCCGGAACGGGTCGTCCCGCCCGCACGACACCGACAGCGCGACGCCGCCGGTCCCCGGCTCGCGCACGAGGTCGCTGTAGCGGTGCCAGTCGTCGGGGCCGTCGAAGGACCCGGCCGACGTGGCCCCGGCCGAGGCGAAGAGGGCGGGGCTGCCGGCGGCCGCGGCCACGAGCGTCCCACCCGGGGTGAACCGCCCCGCCGTGGCCTCGCGGGCCAGCAGCAGCGCTCCGTACCCGCCCATCGACCAGCCCGCCACGGCCCACCGCGTGAGGTCGAAGCCCGCCTCGGTCAGGCGCGGCCACAGCTCGCCGGTGAGCATGGCGAGCGGGTCGTCCCCGTCGGCCCGGGGGTGCCAGTACGTCGAGCCGCCGTCGACGCTCACCACGGCCAGCGGTGGCCCGCCGGCGGCGACGTGGGCGGCCAGGAACTCGTGCATCCCCAGCTGGGTGAAGGCGGCGTGCGCGTCGACGGCACGGCCGTGCAGGACCAGGAGGACTGGCAGGCCCCGCGCCGGGCGTCCGGGCGGGCCGGCCCACCCCCACGTGACGTCCCGCCCGCGGGCGGCGGAGGCGAAGGTCGCGTAGACGGGGCCGGTCCCCCCGGCGGAGGGGACGGTCGCGTCGACCTGTCCGAGGCCGAGCCGGCGACGCGCCGAGGACACCGGGCGGGAGGACTCCAGGGAGGAGCGCAACGGCTCGTCGAGGGCGAGGACCCCGGCGCCCCCGAGGGCGACGGCGCCCACCCCGGCGAGGACGGCACGACGGCGTGGACTGGACACCCGTCCAGGCTGCCCTCGCCGGTCGCCTCAGACGCCCAGGACGCTGCGACCTCCACCAGCTCTCTTCGCGACGTACATGGCCGCGTCGGCGCGCGACAGCAGCGTGTCGGCGTCGTCGCCCGGCTCGGAGGCCGTGACTCCGACGCTCGCGCTGATGGTCGCCGGTCCGGCGCTCAGCAGGAACGGCGCGCGCAGGGCGGTGACGACGGCCTCGGCCGTGTCGTCGACCGCGCCGGGGAACAGGTCGGGCAGCACGACCGCGAACTCGTCGCCGCCGAGCCGGGCGACGAACCCGTCGGGGCCCGCAGCGTCCAGCAGGCGTCGGGCGCTCTCGGTGAGCAGCTCGTCGCCGGCGGCGTGCCCGAGGGTGTCGTTGACGGCCTTGAACCCGTCGAGGTCGACGAACAGCACGGCGACGGCGGCACCGTCGGTGCCGTCCTCGACGGTCTCCTCCAGGCGCGTCGTGAACGCCCGGCGGTTGGCCAGCCCGGTGAGGGGGTCGACGAGGGCGAGCCGTTCGGTCTCGGCGGCCAGCCGCACGCGCAGCAGCGCGGCCGCGGCGAGGGACCCGAGGGAGGCCAGGGCGACCTCGTCGAACTGCTCGGCGTACCGGCTGGTCGGCCGGGCCGCGACGAGCCAGCGGCGGGGGTCGTCGCCGAGCTCGCAGCCGACCTCGTGCTCGACCGGCGGCCGGGACCGCACCTCGAGCCGTCCCCCGGAGACGAGGGCAGTCCCGTGCGCCTCGACGGCCCGCAGCAGCTCCTCGACGCTGGTGACGGCGTGGATGCGCACGGCCGCCTCGAACAGGGCGCGCTGCTGCCGTCGGCTCTCGTGGGCCCGCCGCCAGGCCCAGGCCGCGACGACGACGGCCATGCTCGGCAGCAGGGTGAGGGCCGCGACCCAGCCCGGCATGTCGTGCCGCACGGCCCCCGCGAGGAACCCCAGCGCGGCGACGAGGAGGAAGAGCCCGCCGCCGACGAGGGCGCCGGGTTCGGCCAGCTCGGCCAGCACCGCGCGGCGGCGCTCGACGGCGATCGAGACCGCGGACAGGACGGTGTCGGTGGCGAAGTAGGTCGTGGCCCCGGCCAGCACCGCCAGGAGCATCCGGGGGTCGACCGGCCGGGCGGGCGCCAGGGCGCCGACGACGAGGACGGCCAGCAGGCTCGACACCATCGAGGACCCGGCGTTGAAGACGCGGCTCTGCCACGGCCGCCGGTCGACGAAGTAGGCCGGCACCGCGGTGAGCGCCCACGCCGCCAGCGCGACCGGCGGCGGGAGGACGACGAGCAGGTAGAAGAGGACGACGGGGGCGAAGGGCACGTGGATGCCGGAGGCGCCGCCGGTGACCATGAGCGGGAAGCGCGTCAGGACCCAGCCCAGCGGCAGGGTGACGGCGAGCGCCGCGGCCAGCCGCGGGTCGGCTCCGGCGGCCCACCAGGCGTGCAGGGCCCCGACGAGGACGCCCAGGCCGAGCACGAAGATCCCGCTGTCCAGCAGCACCGAGGCACTGGGACGGCGGGGTCCCCGCGGCGGGGTCGAGGCGGTCTCCACGTCCTCACCTCGGCACGGACGGGCCCGACCTTGAGCGGCGGTAGCCTGGGGGTCGCCGATCCCCCTCCCCGAAGGAGCGCCGCGCATGGGCCGCGTCGTCATCGACGTCATGCCGAAACCCGAGATCCTCGACCCGCAGGGGAAGGCCGTCGTCGGCGCCCTCCCGCGGCTGGGGTTCGACCTCTTCACCAGCGTCCGCCAGGGCAAGCGCTTCGAGCTCGAGGTCGCGGGGGACGTCACCCCCGAGGTCCTCGAGCAGGCGCGCAAGGCCGCCGAGACCCTGCTGTCCAACCCGGTGATCGAGGACGTCGTCAGCGTCCGCGAGGCCACCGAGGACACCGCGGGGGCGCAGGCGTGAAGGTCGGCGTCGTCACCTTCCCCGGCTCCCTCGACGACGGCGACGCCCGTCGCGCCGTGACCCTGGCCGGCGGCGAGGCCGTCGCGCTGTGGCACGCCGACGCCGACCTGCGCGGTGTCGACGCGGTGGTCCTGCCCGGGGGCTTCTCCTACGGCGACTACCTGCGCTGCGGGGCCATCGCCCGGTTCGCCCCCGTGATGACCGAGGTCGTGCGCGCCGCCGAGGGCGGGATGCCCGTCCTGGGCATCTGCAACGGCTTCCAGGTGCTGTGCGAGTCGCACCTGCTGCCGGGGGCGCTCGTCCGCAACGACCACCAGAAGTTCGTCTGCAAGGACCAGCGCCTGCGGGTCGAGCAGACCGGCACGGCGTGGACGTCGTCCTTCACCGCGGGCCAGGAGATCACCGTCCCGCTGAAGAACGGTGAGGGCGGGTTCGTCGCCGACACCGCGACGCTGGACCGCCTCGAGGGGGAGGGCCGCGTGGTCTTCCGCTACCTCGACGGCAACCCCAACGGGTCCCTGCGCGACATCGCCGGCATCAGCAACGACCGCGGCAACGTGGTCGGGCTCATGCCGCACCCCGAGCACGCCGTCGAGGAGCTGTTCGGTCCCGGGCTGGACGGGCTGGGCCTGTTCACCTCCGTGCTGAGCGCCGGTCTGGAGGCGATCGCGTGAGCACCGCCCTGGACACCGTCACCCGGGCCGCGCAGACGCCGGACCACCCGCAGCCCTGGAAGGAACTCGGGCTCAAGGCCGACGAGTACGAGCGGATCCGCGAGATCCTCGACCGCCGCCCGACGGGTGCGGAACTGGCCATGTACTCGGTCATGTGGAGCGAGCACTGCTCCTACAAGAGCTCCAAGGTCCACCTGCGCACCTTCGGCGACCACGTCACCGAGGCCATGCGGGAACACCTGATGGTCGGCATCGGCGAGAACGCCGGCGTCGTCGACATCGGCCAGGGCTGGGCCGTGACCTTCAAGGTGGAGTCGCACAACCACCCCAGCTACATCGAGCCGTACCAGGGTGCGGCCACGGGCGTCGGCGGGATCATCCGCGACATCATGGCGATGGGTGCGCGGCCGATCGCGGTCATGGACTCGTTGCGGTTCGGGGCGATCGACCACCCCGACACCGCCCGCGTCGTGCCGGGGGTCGTCTCCGGTGTCGGCGGCTACGGCAACTGCATCGGCCTGCCGAACATCGGTGGCGAGGTCGTGTTCGACCCGACGTACCAGGGCAACCCGCTCGTCAACGCGCTGTGCATCGGCGCGATGAAGCACGAGGACCTGCACCTGGCGAACGCCCGCGGTGTGGGCAACCTCGTCGTGCTGTTCGGCGCCCGCACGGGCGGCGACGGCATCGGCGGTGTCTCGGTGCTGGCCAGCGAGACGTTCGACGCGACCGGTCCGTCCAAGCGGCCGGCCGTCCAGGTGGGGGACCCGTTCCAGGAGAAGGTGCTCATCGAGTGCTGCCTGGACCTGTTCCACGCCGGCCTGGTCGAGGGGATCCAGGACCTCGGCGGTGCCGGGTTGTCCTGCGCCACGAGCGAACTGGCCTCGGCCGGTGACGGCGGGATGCTGGTCCACCTCGACCGCGTCCCGCTGCGCGACCCCTCGCTCTCGCCCGAGGAGATCCTCATGAGCGAGTCGCAGGAACGCATGATGGCCGTCGTCACCCCGGCGAACATCGACGCGTTCCTCGCGGTGACCGCGAAGTGGGACGTCGAGGCCGCGGTGCTCGGTGAGGTCACCGACGGCGAGCACCTCGTCGTGCAGTGGCACGGCGAGACCGTCGTCGACGTCCCGCCGCGCACGGTCGCGCACGACGGCCCGGTGTACGAGCGGCCCTACGCGCGCCCGGAGTCGCAGGACGCGCTGCAGGCCGACACCCCCGACCGCCTGCCGCGGCCGGCCACGGACGAGGAACTGCGCGCCACCCTGCTGCGCATGGTGGGGTCGCCGAACCTGTCCTCGCGCGCCTGGGTCACCGACCAGTACGACCGCTACGTCATGGGCGGGACGGCGCTCGCGACCCCCGACGACGCGGGCGTCGTGCGCGTCGACGAGGAGACCAACCTCGGGGTCGCGCTGTCTCTGGACGGCAACGGCCGGTTCGCCCGGCTCGACCCGCGCACGGGGGCGGCGCTGTCGCTGGCCGAGGCGTACCGGAACGTCGCCGCGGCCGGGGCGGAACCCCTGGCCGTCACCGACTGCCTGAACTTCGGTTCGCCCGAGGACTCCGGGGTCATGTGGCAGTTCGCCGAGGCCGTGCAGGGCCTGGCGCTGGCCTGCGAGGAACTCGGGGTCCCCGTCACGGGCGGGAACGTCTCGCTGTACAACCAGACCGGCGACGACGGGTTGAACTCCGCGGTGCTGCCGACGCCCGTCATCGGTGTGCTGGGCGTCCTCGACGACGTCCGGCGCCGCACCCCGTCGGGGTGGCGGGAGGCGGGGCAGAGCGTGTTCCTGCTCGGGACCACCCGCGACGAGCTGGGCGGTTCGGAGTGGGCGTGGGCCGAGCACGGCCACCTCGGGGGCCTGCCCCCGGCGCTGGACCTGCAGCACGAGAAGCTGCTGGCCGACGTCCTCGTGCAGTGCTCGCGCGACGGCCTCGTCGACGCCGCGCACGACCTGTCGGACGGCGGACTGGCGCAGGCGCTCGTGGAGTCCGTGCTGCGCTACGGCGTCGGCGTGCGGGTCGGACTGGACGAACTCCTGGACCGGGACGGCATCGACGTGTTCACCGCTCTGTTCTCCGAGTCGGCGGGGCGGGCGATCGTGTCCGTGCCGCGTGAGGAGGAGGTGCGGTTCACCGACATGTGCACCGCCCGGGGGCTGGCGCACCTGCGCATCGGCGTCACCGACGCCGGGGACGACAGGCAGGAGCCGGCGCTGGACGTCCAGGGCCGGTTCTCCGTGTCCGTCGCGGAGCTGCGGGACGCGCACACGGCGACGCTGCCTCGCCACTTCGGCTGACGTCAGCCGGCGACCCGCGCGGAGGGAACCCCTCCGCGCGGGTCAGTGCTGCGGGGCGAGCGTCCGCCGCAGGGCGGACAACGTGTCCTGCAGCAGGTCCGCCATCGAACGGTCCTCACCGTCGAGGATCCACCGCTCGAAGGCGACCTGGAACACCGTGATCGTCGACCGCCCGAGCAACGTCGCCGCCGGGTCGGGAACCCCTCGCTCGCGCAGCGCCTGGGCCAGGGCCTGGGCGATCGTCACCATCTTCAGCTGTTCGCGTTCGGCGAGGGCGGGGTTGGCCAGGACGACGGCCGTCCGCGTCCGGGACCACTCGCGACGCTCGTCGGGGAAGAACTCCGCGCTCGCGGCCAGGGCGTCCGCCGCGAGCTCCACCGGGTCCTGCGCCGCGGACCGTTCGACCGCGCCGGTGAACAGTCCGACGAGCTGGTCGCCGCCGGCGAAGAGCGATTCGCGCTTGTCGCTGAAGTGCCGGAAGAACGTCCGGTCGGTCACGCCCGCCCGGGTCGCGATCTGCGAGACGGTCGTCTCGTCGTAGCCCTGTTCGACGAAGAGGTCGAGCGCGGCGGCCTGCAGCCGTCCGCGCGCTCCCGGTGCCCACCTCGCCATGACCCCATCCTAGGTGATGACAGATCCTGACATCGGGTCTACCGTGATGTCACGTCCTGACATCACTGCTGGAGGTTCTCCCATGCGCGTCTTCGTCACCGGTGCGTCCGGCTGGATCGGTTCCCACACCGTCGAGGAGTTCCTCGCCACCGGCCACGAGGTCCTCGGCCTGGCCCGTTCCGACGCCTCCGCCGCGGCGCTCGCCGCCAAGGGCGTCGGCGTCCTGCGCGGTGACCTCGACGACCTCGACGCGCTGCGGCGCGGCGCGGCGTCGACCGACGGCACCGTGCACCTCGCCAACAAGCACGACTTCGCCCGCCCCGAGGTCAGCAACGCCGCCGAACGGGCTGCTGTGCAGACGATCGGCGACGTGCTGACCGGTTCCGGCCGTCCGTTGCTGATCGCGGGCGGCCTGGCCGGGTTCGGGCTGGGCCGCCCCGTCGCCGAGACCGACGTCAACCCGGCGGTCGGTCCGGACTCCGCCCGCGGTGGGGCCGAGCGCCTCGCCCTGGACTTCGCCGAGCGCGGCGTCCGGCCCCTGGTCGCGCGGTTCGCCCCCACCGTCCACGGCGCGGGGGACCACGGGTTCGTCGCCGCCCTCGTCGCCGCGGCCCGAGCTCGCGGCGCTTCGGGGTACGTGGGGGACGGTGGTCACCGCTGGGCCGCCGTGCACGTCACCGACGCCGCCCGGGCCGTCCGCCTCGCGGTGGAGGGGGCACCGGCGGGCAGCGTCCTGCACGTCGTCGCCGAGGAGGGTGTCCCCACCCGGGACGTCGCCGCCGCCATCGGCCGCGGCCTCGGCCTGCCCGTGGACTCCGTCGACCCGGCGCGGGCCGGCGAGGAACTCGGGTGGATCGGGTCCTTCTTCGGGCAGGACGTCTCCGCCACGAACGACCGCACCCGCGCCCTCCTCGGGTGGGAACCGGCCGGCCCGACCCTCGCCGACGACTTCGCCGGGGGGAGCTACTTCGCCTGACGCGTCCCCTCCGGCAGGCTGGGGTCGTGCCGACCGTCGAGATCGCCGTCACCGACCCGCAGGGGGCACGCGTCGCCCGCGCGGCGGGTGCCCACCGCCTCGAACTCTGCGTCGCCCTCGAGGTGGGCGGGCTGACCCCCTCGCCCGGGCTCGTCGAGCGGGTGGTCGCGGCGGCCGGCCCGGTGGGGGTGCACGTCCTGCTGCGGCCCCGGCCCGGCGACTTCGTCCACGACGAGGACGACCTCGCCGCGGTCCTGCGGGACGGCCGGCTCGTCCTCGACGCCGGGGCGGCCGGCCTGGTCGTCGGGCCGCTGCGGCCGGACGGTCGGTTCGACACCGTTGCGCTGCAGGCGTTGCGTGAGCTCGCCGGTGACGCCCAGCTCACCGCGCACCGGGGTTTCGACGTGCACCCCGACGTCGAGGGGAACGTCGAGGCGCTCGTGACGGCCGGGGCCGACCGGGTCCTCACCTCCGGCGGGGCCGCGTCGGCGCACGACGGGACCGACCGCCTCGCCCGGGCCGTCGCGGCGGCCGCGGGGCGCCTGACCGTCATGGCCGGCGGGGGAGTGCGTCCGGACCGCGTGCCCGACCTCGTGGCCCGGACCGGGGTCGCGGACGTGCACCTCTCGGCCCGGCGCCTCGCGGTGCCCGACACCGGGTTCGGAGCCCGCTACGCCGTGGACCCCGAGCTGGTCCGGGCGGCGGTGCGCGCGTGAGCGACCAGCGGCGCGCCCGGATGCACCCGGACGAGGTGGACGTCCCGACCACCCTCGTGCGTCGGCTCGTCGACGAGCAGTTCCCCGCCTGGCGGGGGCGGCGACTGGAACCCCTGCCCGGTCGGGGGACCGAGAACGCCGTGTTCGCCCTGACCGGCGACGACGAGGACCTGCTGGTGCGCCTGCCGTTGCGCGCGGAGGCCGCCGCGGGCCTGGACGGCGAACGCGCGGCGGCGGGCGAGCTGTCCGGTCGCACCCGGTTCGCCACCCCGGAGGTCGTCGCGACGGGCGAGCCCGGGGAGGGTTTCCCGTTCGGCTGGACGGTGCTGCGCCTGCTGCCCGGGACCCCCGCCGACGGCGTCGACACGGCCGCCTCCGAGGGACTGGCCCGCGACCTCGCCGAGTTCGTGCGCGGGGTCCGTGCGCTGCCCCTGCACGGCCGGCGGTTCGCCAGTGCAGGACGTGGGGGCGACCTGCACCGGCACGACGCCTGGGTCGCGGAGTGCCTGCAGCGCAGCGAGGACCTGCTCGACGTGCCCGCCCTGCGGGGCCTGTGGTCCCGGCTGCGCGCGCTGCCGCACGTGTCCGCGGACGTCGTCACCCACGGCGACCTCGTCCCCGGGAACCTCCTCCTCGACGACGCGGGGCGCCTCACCGCCGTCCTCGACGTCGGTGGTCTGGGCCCCGCCGATCCCGCGCTCGACCTCCTCGCCGGCTGGCACCTCTTCGACCGTCCCGCCCGTGAGGTGTTCCGGACCGCCTGCGGCGGTGAGGAGCTGGACTGGGTGCGGGGCCAGGCGTGGGCGTTCGTCCAGGCGGTCGGACTCGTCTGGTACTACGTGGACACCCACCCGGGCATGAGCTCACTCGGCGCGCGCACGCTCGCCCGCGTACTCGACGACCCGCTCGTCTGAACCCGGAACGCGGCACCAGCTCACTCGGCGCGCGCAGGCACGCCCACGTCCTCGAGGTCCCCCTCGTCCGAGCCCTCCGACGGGGACCGGCGGCACCACAGCACGGCGGCGCCGGCGACGACCACCGCGAAGAGTCCTTGCCCGGTGTCGAGGGCCCACTGGGGCAGGAGGAGCTCGTAGCCGGCGCTGGCCACCCCGCGAGGGTGGGTGACCTGGAACCACGCCGTGAGCGTCGTCGTCCCCAGGGCCCAGGCACCGCAGACGAGGGCCAGTCCCGTGAGGACGAGTCGGCTCTCCGGGGGTGCGAGGTGCCGGGGACGGCCGCTCACGGCCGCGAACGCCAGGGCCACGCAGGCGACAGCCGTCAGGACGGCGGGCCACCCGGACTGGCCGAACGTCTGCGTCGCGTGCCAGCGGTCCAGCAGCCGCAGGGGTTCTCCGGGAACGGTGCCGTTCAGGCTCCGGACGGTGTCGTCGTCCTGGAAGACGACGGCGGTGACGGTCACGGCGGCGAGCAAGGGCGCGGCCGCCACGAGCACCGCCCCGCGGAACCACCAGGCGGTCACGGGGTGGGACGGCGGTACCACGCGCGGTCCTCCTCCGACAGGCGCGGGACGGCGGGCGGTTGCGGAGCCGGGAGAGGCTCCGCGGCCGCGACGGGCTCTGGTGCCGCGACGGGTTCCGGCCCGGTGGCTGCCTCGTGGGCGGGGGCCGCCGACGGGGCGAGGGGTCCGCATGCGACCGCCGGTTCCGCCCACGGCTCGGTGGTGGAGGCGCGGCGGGGGCGCAGGAGCACCACCGCCCCCAGGGCGGCGGCGCCGACGAGGAAGACGAGGACGCCCGCCGACCCGACGAGCAGCGCCCACGGGTCGGGTCCGCCGCCGAAGCCCGGCCCCTCCGCCCCGCTCGCTCGCTCCCGGAGCACGAGCGGCACCACGCCCACGGCGAGGGTGAAGAGCACCGCGACCGCGGCGGCTGCGGCCGCGAGGTACCGGGCGCCCGTCGCCAGGGCGGGTCTCCCGCGGCCGGCGAGGTGCAGGCCGGTCAGGAGCAGGACCACCACGACCGGACCGAGCAGGACGCGGTCCGGCGGCACGAGGTAGTCCAGCACCCGCCAGCGCTGGTCCAGCGTCACGCTCGAGGTGTCCGGGGACAGGTTCCCCTCGGCGTCGTAGCTGCCGAAGTACTGCGCGTCGACGCCGCCGGTGAGGACGTGCGCCGCGGCCACCGTCCCGAACAGCGGCAGGAGGAACGCGGCGGCGGCCAGCAACCACACCGCGACCCGCAGCCGTCGCGGGACGCGGCCACCGGGCGTCGTGTCCGTCGTGTCCGTGTCCGTGTCCCCCACTGTCACGGATCGAACCTAGGGGGCCGAGAGGAACTCCGTCAGCACCTCGACGACGAGGGCGTGGTCGTCGGCCTGCGGCAGCCCGGACACCGCGACCGACCCGACGACCCCGACCCCGCGCACCCGCAGCGGGAAGGCCCCGCCGTGCGCGGCGAACGCGCGGGGGTCACGACGCGCGTCGACGTCGAAGTCGCCCCCCTCGACGCGGAACCGGGTGCCCACGTACCAGGAGGAGCGGTTGTAGCGGTCGACGACGTCCATCTTGCGCTGCAACCAGTCGTCGTTGTCCGCGGCCGACCCGGGCAGGGCGGCGTGGAAGAGGCGCTGGCCGTTGCGGCGGATCGCGACGGCGACGGGCAGGTCGGCCGCGCGGGCCCGGGTGACGAGCGCGACGCCGAGGCGCCAGGCGTCGTCCTCGTCGAAGCGGTCGAGGACGAGGCGGTCCTCGTCGGCCGTCAGCCGGTCCAGCAGGTCCCGCGGGGTCTCGTCGTCGCTCACCCGCCCATCCTGCCCGAGGGCCCGGAGGCCCGCGTGAGGTGGCTTTGTCTTGACATGCTTACCACCGCCACCTACGGTTCCCGGTGCCGTCACCGTCGATGAACCGCGGTGAACCCGGACGGACGAAGGAGTTCACGTGTCCACCTCCCACGGTCAGCCCGGCTCGCCCGGTGCCGGTCTGCGCGACGCCCTCCCGCCCCTGACGCCCGGGCCCTACCGGTCCCGCCTCGGGGTCGTGGCCCTCGTCGCCACCTTCGGCGGCCTGCTCTTCGGGTACGACACCAGCGTCATCAACGGTGCGCTGGAACCCATGAAGGCCGAGCTCGGTCTCACGGACTTCACCGAGGGCGTGGTCACGAGCTCGCTGCTCTTCGGTGCGGCCGTCGGCGCGATCAGCGGCGGCCGGCTCTCGGACGCCTGGGGGCGGCGCAAGACGATCCTGCTCATGTCGGGGTTCTTCTTCTTCGGCGCCCTCGTCTGCGTCTTCGCCCCGGCCTTCGAGGTCATGGTCGTCGGCCGCGTGCTGCTCGGTCTCGCGGTGGGCGCCGCGTCGACGGTCGTGCCGGTGTTCCTCGCCGAGCTCGCGCCCTACGAGATCCGCGGATCCCTCTCGGGCCGCAACGAGATGATGATCGTCGTCGGTCAGCTCGCGGCCTTCGTGATCAACGCGGTCGTCGGCAACGTCTGGGGCGAGTACGGCGGGGTCTGGCGGATCATGCTCGCGGTCGTGACGATCCCGGCCGCAGCGTTGTTCATCGGGATGCTGCGGGTGCCCGAGTCCCCCCGCTGGCTCATCGACCACGGCCACTTCGACGAGGCCGTCGAGGTCCTGCGCCAGGTCCGGCCCGAGGGTCGCGCCGAGCTGGAGGCCCGCCAGATCGCCGGTGTCACCCACGCCGACTCCAAGCGCCAGGACCTCGACTGGCGCAGCGTGCTGTCGAACCGCTGGCTGCGCCGCATCCTGCTCGTGGGCATCGGCCTGGGCGTGGCCCAGCAGCTCACCGGCATCAACTCGATCATGTACTACGGCCAGTCGATCCTGCGCGAGGCGGGCTTCGACCAGAGCACGGCGTTGATCGTCAACATCGCGCCCGGCGTCATCGCCGTCGTCGGCGCGTTCATCGCCCTGCGGATGATGGACAGCTTCAGCCGCCGCAAGACGTTCATCATCGGGTTCACCCTCACCACGGTGTGCCACCTGCTCATCGGCATCGGCTCGCTCGTGCTGCCCGTGGGCAACCCGTTGCGCCCGTGGGTGATCCTCGTCCTCGTCGTCGCCTTCGTCGGGTCCATGCAGACGTTCCTCAACGTGGCCGTCTGGGTCACGCTGTCGGAGATCTTCCCGCTGAAGATGCGGGCGTTCGGGATGGGCACGTCGGTGTTCGTGCTGTGGCTGACGAACGCGTTCCTCGGCCTGTACTTCCCCACGCTCGTGAGCGCCGTCGGCATCACCGGCTGCTTCTTCGGCTTCGCCGTCATCAACCTGCTGGCCCTGGTGTTCGTCAGGACCCAGGTGCCCGAGACGCGCGGCCGCACGCTGGAGGAGCTCGAGGAGGCGGTCACGACGGGCCGCATCTTCGACAAGGAGGTCCGCGAGTTCGCCTGACCCCCCGGCGCGTCGTGCGAGGTCGCGCTCGTCAGCGGTCGACGAGCGTGACCTCGAACGCGTACCGGCTGGCGCGGTAGACGTGCCGGCCGTACTCCACGACGCGACCGGAGTCGTCGTGCGTGGTCCGCTCCATCGTCAGCAGCGGGGCGCCGCGGCGCTCGTCGAGCAGCGTGCACTCCTCCGCGCTGCCCCGGCGGGCGCCGATGCGCTGGCGCGCGACCCGCATCCCGACGCCCCGGCTGCGCAGCAGCTGGTACATGCCGCGTTCGGTGAGGGCCTCGGCCGACAGGTCCGTGTACGGCGCGGGCAGCCAGTTCTCGAGCAGCGCGAGGGGTTCCCCGCCGGACAGCCGCAGACGGCGCAGGTGCAGGACGGGCGTGCCCGGGCTGATGGCCAGGCTGCCGGCGACGTCGTCGGCAGCGCTGCTGATCTCGTGCAGCAGCACCTGCGTCGCGGGGAGCTGCCCGGACTGCACGAGGTCGTCGTGCAGGCTCGTCAGCTCGACCGGACGCGTCACCTGCCCGTGGACGACCTGCGTCCCGACGCCGCGCTTGCGGACGAGGAGGCCCTTGTCGACGAGCTGCTGGATCGCCCGGCGCATGGTCGGGCGGGACAGGCCCAGCTTGTCGGCGAGGTGGATCTCGTTGTCGAGCCGGGACCCCGGCGGCAGCTTGCCGTGCTCGATCGCCTGCTCGATCTGCCGCGCCACCTGGAAGTACAGGGGGACGGGACTCGACCGGTCGAGGTCGACGAACAGGTCGTTCACTGCTGCTCCTGGGGTCCGGTGGGCGGGCCGGCCACGTCGACGCTCCGCCGTCGCGCCATCGTAGCCGGGAGGAGGTCCGCACGTCAGGAGGTACATTTGTCCTGACAAAGCTTGACAGGGCCGTGGGCGACGGAGCACGCTCGGACCAGCCTCCGCGCCGCTGCGGCCCGGATCGGCTCGCACAACTCGGCCTTGACCACCGGACTGGGAGGACCTCGCGTGAGCAGCACGGCCGCGCTGGACGTGGTGACCATGGGACGGGTCGGCGTCGACCTGTACCCGCTGCAGGACAACGTGGGCCTCGAGGACGTCGAGACCTTCGGCAAGTACCTGGGCGGCAGCGCGACCAACGTCGCCGTGGCCGCCGCCCGGCACGGCCGGTCCGCGGCCGTCGTCACCCGCACCGGCAACGACGCCTTCGGCACGTTCATCCACAAGGCGCTGGCGGAGTTCGGCGTCTCCGACCGGTTCGTCTCGGCGGTCGACGGCCTCAACACGCCGCTGGCCTTCTGCGAGATGTACCCGCCGGACCACTTCCCGCTGCTGTTCTACCGGCTGCCCACCGCGCCGGACCTGCAGATCCGCGCCGACGAGCTGGACCTCGACGCGATCCGCGCGGCCGGGGTGTTCTGGGCGACGGTGACCGGCCTGTCGGAGGAACCCAGCCGCGGGGCGCACTTCGCGGCCTGGGAGGCGCGCGAGCGCCGCCGGTTCACGGTCCTCGACCTCGACTACCGCCCGATGTTCTGGGATTCCCCCGAACTGGCCACCGAGCAGGTCCGCAAGGCCCTGCCGCACGTGACCGTCGCCGTCGGCAACAAGGAGGAGTGCGAGGTCGCCGTCGGCGAGACCGAACCCCGCCGCGCCGCCGAGGCGCTGCTGGACGCCGGCGTCGAGATCGCGATCGTCAAGCAGGGCCCGAAGGGCGTCCTGGGCGCGACCCGCGCCGACGGCGGCCCGACCGAGTTCGTCGAGGTGCCGCCCACGCCGGTGTCCGTCATCAACGGCCTCGGGGCCGGGGACGGTTTCGGCGGGGCCCTCGTGCACGGGCTGCTCTCCGGCTGGGAGCTCGAGCGCATCCTGCGCTTCGCCAACGCCGCCGGCGCCATCGTGGCCACCCGCCGCGAGTGCTCCACCGCCATGCCGACCACCACCGAGGTGGAGGCCCTGCTCGAGGAGGTCGCGTCCCGTGCCTGACCCGCAGACCGGTTTCGCGCGCGACCTGGCCGAGGTCGCCGAGATCCGCGCCCGCCACCCCGAGCGCATCCTCGAACTCTCCCGCGCCCGCCGCCGGCGCCCGCTGCTCGAGGGCGACGGCCGACTCATGGTCGTCGCCGCCGACCACCCCGCCCGCGGCGCCAACGGCGTCGGGTCGAACCCCATGGCGATGGCCGACCGCGTCGAACTCCTCGAACGCCTCCGGGTGGCGCTGGCCGTCCCCGGGGTCGACGGTCTGCTCGGCTCGGCGGACATCATCGAGGACCTCACGCTGCTCGGGGCGCTGGAGGGCAAGGTCGTCTTCGGGTCGATGAACCGCGGCGGCCTGCAGGGCGCCAGCTTCGAGCTCGACGACCGGTTCACCGGGTACGACGCGCAGGCCATCGAGGACATGAACCTCGACGGCGGCAAGTTCCTCACGCGCATCGCGCTCGACGACGCCGGCACCCTGCCCACGCTCACGGCCTCGGCCGACGCGATCAGCGAACTGGCCGCGCGCAAGCTCGTCGCGCTCATCGAGCCGTTCTGGTCCAGCAACCGGGGCGGCAAGGTCGTGCACGACCTGACCGCCGAGGGCGTCGTCAAGTCCATCAACGTCGCGCAGGCCCTGGGCCGCACGACCGCGTACACGTGGCTGAAGATCCCCGTGGTGGACGACATGGAACGCGTCATGGAGTCCACGACGTTCCCGACGCTGCTGCTCGGCGGGGACCCGGCGACCTCGCCGGAGGAGACGTTCGCGACGTGGCGCAAGGCGCTGGCGCTGCCGTCCGTCCGCGGGCTCACCGTGGGCCGGACGCTGCTCTACCCGCCGGACGGCGACGTCGAGGCCGCGGTCAAGACCGCCGTCTCGCTGGTGCGGTGAGGGGCGACGTGAGCGACCAGGACCTGTACGTCCCCGCGGGGTCGTCGGCGGCCGACGGCTTCGACCTCGTCGTCACCCCGGAGTCGGCGGGCTGGGGCTACTCCAGCCTGCGCGTCCTGACGCTGGCTCCCGGCGCCTCGCGCACGATCGCGACGGGGGAGGACGAGGTCCTCGTCCTGCCCCTGTCCGGTGCGTGCACCGTCCGCGTCGAGGGTGGCGAGGAGTTCGAGCTGGCCGGTCGGACGAGCGTGTTCGACGGCGTCACCGACTTCGCCTACGTCGGCCGCGACAGCGAGCTGACGATCCACAGTGCCGCAGGCGGCGTGTTCTCGTTCCCGGGCGCACGGGCGTCGCGCCGCCTGCCTGCCCGCTACGGCCCGGCCGCCGGCGTCCCCGTGGAACTGCGGGGCGCCGGTCAGGCCAGCCGGCAGGTCAACAACTTCGCCACCCCCGCGGCGTTCGAGACCGACAAGCTCATCGCCTGCGAGGTGCTCACCCCCGGCGGGAACTGGTCGTCCTACCCGCCGCACCGGCACGACCGCACGAGCGACGTCGAGAGCGAACTCGAGGAGGTCTACTACTACGAGTTCCGCGCGCTGGCGCCGGAGGGGGTCCCGACCGTCCCCGGCGGCGTGGGGATCCAGCAGGTGTACGGCGACGACCAGGACCCCGACCGCCCGATCGAGGTGCTCGAAGAGGTGCACTCCGGCGACGTCGTGCTCATCCCGCACGGCTGGCACGGCCCGTCGATCGCCTCCCCGGCGTACGACATGTACTACCTGAACGTCATGGCCGGACCCGAGGAGGAGCGGGCCTGGAAGATCTGCGACGACCCCGCCCACGGCTGGGTGCGGTCGACCTGGGACGGGCAGCGCGTCGACGCGCGGCTACCGTTCTACTCCGCCCCGAAGTGATCGCACCGGACACCGCCGAGAACTGAGAGAACCCGATGAGCGCAGTCCCCCCGAACCCGGCCGTGCAGACGGTCCGGCTGACGGTCTCGCAGGCCGTCGTCCGCTTCCTCCAGGCCCAGTTCTCCGAGCGCGACGGCGTCCGCCGCCCGTTCTTCGGCGGGGTGTTCGGCATCTTCGGCCACGGCAACGTGGCCGGTGTCGGACAGGCCCTGCTCGAAGCGGAGGAGGGGGCCCTCGGCGACGGGTGGACGCCTCCCGCGCGGGTCCCGTACATGACCGGCCGCAACGAGCAGGCCATGGTGCACGCGGCCGTCGGCTACGCCCGTCAGCAGGACCGCCTCCAGACCCTGGCCGTGACGGCCTCGGTGGGTCCGGGGTCCTCGAACATGCTGACCGGTGCGGCGCTCGCGACGATCAACCGCATCCCCGTGCTGCTGCTGCCGAGCGACGTCTTCGCCACGCGCGTCGCCTCGCCCGTGCTGCAGGAGCTCGAGCAGCCCTACGGCTACGACGTGTCGGTCAACGACGCGTTCCGGCCGCTGTCGAAGTTCTTCGACCGCGTGTGGCGGCCCGAGCAGCTGCCGTCGGCCCTCCTGGGCGCGATGCGTGTGCTGACGGACCCGGCCGAGACGGGCGCCGCGACGATCTGCCTGCCCGAGGACCTGCAGGCCGAGGCGTGGGAGTTCCCCGTCGAACTGTTCCGGGAGCGCACCTGGCGCATCGCCCGGCCCGTGCCGGAGCAGGTCGCGGTCGACGAGGCCGCGGCCCTCATCCGCACGGCCAAGGCGCCGCTGCTCGTCGCCGGCGGCGGGGTCGTGTACTCCGAGGCCACCGAGGCGCTGAAGACGTTCGTGGAGGCGACCGGCATCCCCGTCGGGCAGTCTCAGGCCGGCAAGGGTGCCATCCGCTACGACCACCCGCTCTCCCTGGGGGCCATCGGGTCCACCGGCACGACGGCGGCCAACGAGATCGCCGCCGAGGCCGACGTCGTCATCGGGGTCGGGACGCGGTACTCCGACTTCACGACGGCCTCGCGCACGGCGTTCCAGAACCCCGGCGTGAAGTTCGTCAACGTCAACGTGGCGGCGATCGACGCCGTCAAGCACGCGGGCGTCCCCGTGCAGGCGGACGCGAAGGTCGCCCTCGAGGCGCTCACCGCGGCGCTGGCGGACTTCTCCACGCCCGACGCCTACCGCGAGCGGGCCGGCCGCCTGAACCGGGAGTGGGACGAGGTCGTCGAGTCGTTCTTCCACTCCGGCATCGGCGAGCGCACGGGGCTCCTGGCCCAGGCCGAGGTCATCGGTGCGGTCGACGAGGTGGCCGAGGACCGCGACGTCGTGGTGTGCGCCGCGGGCTCGCTGCCCGGGGACCTGCACTGCATGTGGCGCAGCCGCGACCCGAAGCAGTACCACGTGGAGTACGGCTACTCCTGCATGGGCTACGAGATCCCCGGCGGGATCGGTGTCGCCCTCGCGGCGCCCGACCGCGACGTGTTCATCACGGTCGGGGACGGGTCCTACCTGATGATGCCGACCGAACTCGTGACCGCCGTCCAGGAAGGCGTCAAGGTCATCGTCGTGCTGCTGCAGAACCACGGGTTCGCCTCGATCGGGGCGTTGTCGGAGCAGCACGGGTCCCAGCGGTACGGCACGAAGTACCGGCGCCGGACGCCCGAGGGGCGTCTGGAGGGCGACAAGCTGCCCGTGGACCTCGCGGCGAACGCCGCCAGCCTGGGCGTGCGCACGGTCCGCGTGGAGACCCGCAAGGAACTCGTGGAGGCGTTGCAGGACGCCAAGGCGTCGAGCGAGTCGACCGTCGTGCACGTCGAGACCGACCTGTACTCCGAGGCGCCCGACGGTGGCGGCTGGTGGGACGTGCCGGTCTCGGAGGTCTCGCACCTGGAGTCCACCCGCACGGCCCGCACCTGGTACGAGGGCAAGAAGCAGGCCCAGCGCCCGCTCCTCTGACACGCCCAGCCCACGACCTCCCCGGCACCTGCCGGGGAGGTCGTCCTGCGTCCGCCCCTGACGGGGTCGCTGACGTCAGAATGTAACGACAATCTCTTGACAGTTCCCGCCCGTCTGCGCCAGAGTTCTCGCAGTCGCCCGCCCCCGCCCGGGCCGGCGGCGCTCTCCCGAGGACACACACGAGGACGTGGAGGAAGTTCCCCATGGGCCGCTCCATCACCATCGGCACCGCCCCCGACTCCTGGGGCGTCTGGTTCGCCGACGACGAGCTGCAGACCCCCGCATCCCGCTTCCTCGACGAGGTCGTCGACGCCGGGTACGAGTGGATCGAGCTCGGCCCCTACGGCTACCTGCCCACCGACCCGGCGGAACTGTCCGACGAGCTCGAGAAGCGCCGCCTGAAGGTGTCCGCCGGCACGATCTTCGCCGCGCTGCACCGCCCGGACCACTACGACGAGGCGTGGGCGCAGGTCGAGCAGGTCGCCAAGCTCACCCAGGCCTTGGGGGGCACGCACCTCGTCGTCATCCCCGGACAGTGGCGCAGCGACAAGACCGGCGAGCAGATCGAACCCCGCGAGCTCGACGAGGAGGGCTGGGCGCGGCTCGCCGCCGGCATGGACCGCCTCGGGCGCGACGTCCGCAACGGGTACGGCCTGCAGGTGGCGGTCCACTCCCACGCCGACACCCACATCGACACCCACGCCGAGGTCGACCGGTTCCTCGAGATCACCGACCCCGACGTCGTCAAGCTCTGCCTCGACACCGGCCACGTCGCCTACTCCGGCGGGGACAACCTCAAGATCATCGCCGACCACCCCGACCGCATCGCCTACGTCCACCTCAAGCAGGTCGACCCGGCGGTCGTGGCCAAGGTCAAGGCGGAGGACCTGCCCTTCGGCGAGGCCGTCGCGCTCGGCGCGATGGTGGAACCGCCGCAGGGCGTCCCGGCCATGCCTCCCATCCTCGACGCGCTCGAGGGCCTGGGCCGCGACATCTTCGCGATCGTGGAGCAGGACCTGTACCCGGTGGCGTTCGACAAGCCGCTGCCCATCGCGACCCGCACCCGCACGTACCTCAACTCCTGCCGCTAGAACGCCGGGTTCGGCACGGCGACCTCACGAGAGGACGGATCGATGGAGATTCGCACCAAGGCCGGTGGTGACGCGGCCGAAGGGCCCGCTGCCCCGGCTGCCACCACCCACGCGGGAGGCCGGGCCACCTCGGCCGACGACCGCGTGAGCACCCGGCCGTTGCTGTCGGTGGTCCTGTCGCGACCCGAGATCGGGTCGCTCATCGGGGCCGTCGCACTGTTCGTCCTGTTCCTCGTCGTCGCGCCGACGCTGCGGTCCGGGGCCAGCCTGCTGACGGTCCTGTACTCCAGCTCGACCATCGGCATCATGGCCGTCAGCGTCGCGCTGCTGATGATCGGCGGGGAGTTCGACCTCTCCGCCGGGGTCGCGGTCACGACCGCGTCGCTGACGGCGTCGACCTTCGCCTTCCAGTTGCACCTCAACGTGTGGGTCGGGGTTCTCGCCGCTCTCGTCGTCGCTCTGGCGGTGGGCCTGTTCAACGGGTGGTTGTTCGTCCGGACGGGTCTGCCGAGCTTCATCATCACGCTCGGGTCGTTCTTCATGCTGACCGGTCTGAACCTCGGCGTCACCAAGGTCGTCTCCGGGGGCGTGTCGTCGCCGACCATCTCGGACATGGCCGGCTTCGACTCCGCGAAGGCGTTCTTCAACTACACGCTGCCCGTCGGCAACGGCCTGCGGGTGCCCATCATCTTCTGGCTCGTGCTCGTCGTCGTGGCGACGTGGATCCTGCTGCGCACCCGCGTCGGCAACTGGATCTTCGCCTCCGGCGGTGATCCGGTCGCGGCCCGTGCCGTCGGGGTCCCGGTGAAGAAGACCAAGATCGGTCTCTTCATGGGTGTCGGGTTCACGGCGTGGCTGCTGGGCATGCACAACCTCTTCGCCTACTCCAACGTCCAGTCCGGCAACGGCGTCGGCAACGAGCTGTACTACATCATCGCCGCGGTCGTCGGCGGGTGCCTCATGACCGGTGGGTACGGCTCGGCGATCGGCGCGGCCATCGGTGCGCTGATCTACGGCGTCGTCACCAACGGCATCGTGTACGCCGGCTGGCAGGCGGACTGGAACAAGCTGTTCCTCGGCGCGATGCTCGTCATCGCGACCGTCGTCAACCTCGTCGTGAAGAACCAGGCGGCCAAGCGGTGAACACGCTCACTCCGAACACCGAGATCCTGTCCCTGAAGGACGTCGGCAAGCGCTACGGCAACGTCCACGCCCTGCGCGGGGTGTCGCTGTCGGTGCGGCAGGGGGAGATCACCTGCGTGCTCGGCGACAACGGCGCCGGCAAGTCGACCCTCATCAAGATCATCGCCGGGCTGCACACCCACACCGACGGCGTCCTCACGGTGAACGGGGAGGAGGTGTCGTTCTCCTCCCCGCGCGAGTCGCTGGACCGGGGGATCGCCACCGTCTACCAGGACCTGGCCCTCGTGCCGCTCATGTCGATCTGGCGCAACTTCTTCCTCGGCCAGGAGTTGCTGACCGGGTGGGGGCCGTTCGCCCGGCTCGACGTGAAGCGGATGATCCAGATCACCGGGGAGGAACTGACGAAGATGGGCATCTCGGTGCCCGACCTCGACCGTCCGGTGGGGGCGCTCTCGGGTGGTCAGCGGCAGTGCATCGCCATCGCCCGGGCCATCTACTTCGGCGCCAAGGTGCTCATCCTCGACGAGCCGACGGCCGCCCTGGGCGTCAAGCAGTCCGGGGTGGTCCTGAAGTACGTCGCCAAGGCGCGTGACGCCGGGCTGGGCGTCATCTTCATCACCCACAACCCCCACCACGCGTACCTGGTGGGCAACCACTTCGTCATCCTCAACCGCGGCAACGTGTCCCTGGACTCCTCCCGGGCCGACATCACCCTCGACCGCCTCACCAACGAGATGGCCGGGGGTGCGGAGCTGGAGGCCCTGAGCCACGAGCTGTCCTCCGTCACCGCGGCGACGAACGCCACGACCAACTGAGTCGACGACCCGAGAGAACTGGAGCGAGACCGTCATGAGCACCACGAGCAGCACGACCGCCCTCAGCCCGGACAGCGCGCGGCAGGGGTACGACCGGTCCCGTCCGGTCCGGGTCGCGGTGCTCGGGGTCGGCATGATGGGCCAGGACCACGCCCGCCGGCTGGCGACGCTGACGGCGGGCGCGGAACTGGTGGCGGTCAGCGACGTCGACGCGGCCCGCACCGACGCCGTCGCCGCCGAGTTCGGCGTCCGGGCGATCCACGACCCGAAGGCCGCGATCGTCGACCCCGAGGTGGACGCCCTGGTCATCGCGACCCCGGGGTTCACCCACGAGGACCTGGTCCTGCTCGCGCTCGAGGCCGGCAAGCCGGTCCTGTGCGAGAAGCCGCTGACGACGACACCGGAGACGTCGCGCCGGATCGTCGAGGCGGAGGCGGCTCTCGGGCGTCAGCTCGTGCAGGTCGGCTTCATGCGCCGCTTCGACGCGGGGTACCAGCAGTTGCGCGCGCTCATCGCCTCCGGTGAGTACGGCGCGCCGCTGTTCCTGCACTGCGCGCACCGCAACGCCACGACCCCGCCGAACTTCTCCTCCGAGATGCTCATGCTCGACTCCGTCGTGCACGAGGTCGACGTCGTGCGCTACCTGACGGGGGAGGAGGTCGTGGCCATCCGGGTCATCGCGCCGCGCTCCACGACCTCGGCCCCCGCGGGCCTGCTGGACCCCCAGTTCGTGATCATGGAGACCGAGTCCGGTGTCCTGGTGGACGTCGAGATCTTCGTCAACACGACGTTCGGGTACGAGGTCCGCACCGAGCTCGTCGCCGAGAAGGGGCAGGCCCGGATCGGCCTGCCCCAGGGCATGGTCACCCAGTCCGGCCGCGGCTGGGGCGGATCGATCCCGAAGGACTTCAAGGAGCGCTTCGGTGCCGCCTACGACGTGGAGTTCCAGCGCTGGGTCGACGCGGTCCGCGCCGGGACGAACGTCGACGGCCCGGGCGTCTGGGACGGGTACGCCGCGGCCGCCGTGTGCGCTGCCGGCGTGCAGTCCCTCAAGACCGGGGAGCGAGTCGTCATCGACCTCGGTCCCCGCCCCTGAGACCACCACGACACACACCACTCGCACCACCACCGGCTCCCCACGAGACCGGTTCCGAGCGCCGTTTCCGCACCGTGCGGACGGCACCTGTCGACGAGGATGGGAAAGCACATGAAGAGCTCCCGTGCAGGGTTCCGCACCGCCGCCGCGCTGGCGGTGGCGGCACTGGGCCTCGCGGCCTGCAGCAGCACCGGTGGCGCGCAGGACAGCAGCGACGACAGCGCCGGCGGTGGACAGGCGGCGAACACCCCGAAGTACAAGATCACCCTCGTGACCCACGCGGCCGCCGGTGACACCTTCTGGGACATCGTCCGCAAGGGCGCCGAGGCCGCGGCCAAGAAGGACAACATCGACCTGCAGTACGTCAACAACGACAACGCCTCCCAGCAGGCGACGCTCATCCAGAACGCGGTCGACGCCAAGGTCGACGCCATCGCCGTGACCATGCCGAACGCCAGCGCGCTCACCTCGGCCATCGCCAACGCGGAGGCGGCGAAGATACCGGTCATCGGCCTCAACGCCGGGTACAACGACTGGAAGCAGCAGAAGCTCATCGGCTACTTCGGCCAGGACGAGACCATCGCGGGCAAGGCCGGCGGTGCGCGGCTCGCCGAGGAGGGGGCCAAGAAGGTCCTCTGCGTGATCCAGGCCCAGGGACAGTCCCAGCTCGAGGACCGCTGCAAGGCCATCAAGGACGGCCTCGGGTCGGCCGGGTCGGTCGAGAACATCTACGTCAACGGGACGGACTCGGCCGCGACGCAGTCGACCATCACCGCCAAGTTGCAGCAGGACTCCAGCATCGACCACGTCGTGACCCTCGGCGCGCCGTTCGCGCTCATCGCGGTGGACTCGGTGAAGGAGGCCGGCAGCAAGGCGAAGATCGACACGTTCGACACCAACGCCGAACTCGTCGCGGCGATCAAGAGCGGCACCGTGGAGTGGGCGATCGACCAGCAGCCCTACCTGCAGGGGTACGAGGCGATCGACTCCCTCTGGCTGTACCTGACGAACGGGAACACCATCGGCGGGGGCGAGGCCGTGCTGACCGGTCCCGCGTTCATCGACTCCTCGAACATCGACGCGGTGTCGAAGTACGCCGAGGCCGGCACGCGCTGACCTGAGCCCCTCCACGACGCAACCCCGGCGAGCACCTGCTCGCCGGGGTTGCGTCGTCCCCGGCCGGCCCCGTCAGCCGAGCCGGTCGAGCCACGTGGAGAACGTCTGCGTCCCGCGGTCGGTGTCGGGTCCGGGCAGCACGGTGCCGTCGCGCAGCGCGCGGCCGAAACCCCCGGGCAGCGGGACGGCGACGACGCGCCCGTGGCGCCCGGTCGCCCGGGCGTACGCCCGCACCATGTCGACCATCCGTAGTTCCTCCGGACCGGCGAGGTCGCGCACCCGTCCTGCGGGGCCGGCCTCGAGGAGGTCCACGATCCGGTCGGCGACCTCCGCGGCGGCCACGGGTGCGGACCGCATGACGGGGACGAGGTCGACGGGACCGATCCGGGCCTGGCCCAGCACCTGCCGCGCGAACTCGTGGAACTGCGTGGTCCGCAGGAGCGTCCACGGCACGGGACCGCCGGTGACGAGGCCTTCCTGGAGGGCCTTGCCCGCGTAGTAGCCGTGCGGGGCCTGGGCCGCACCGACGATCGACAGGACGAGGTGGTGCCCGACTCCGGACCGCTGCCCGGCGTCGAGCAGTGCTGTCGTGACCGACCGGAAGAACGCCTCGGACGCCGCTGCGGAGCGCGTCGCGGTGGACGTGACGTCGACGACCGCGTCGACGCCCGCCAGTGCTTCGTCCACCCGGGAGCCGGACGTGACGTCGACGCCGGCGGCGCGCGACAGGACGACCACGTCGTGCCCGCGGGAACGGGCCGCCTCGACGACGAGGCGACCGACCGTGCCGGTGCCCCCGGCGACGGCCAGCCTCACGCGAGCAGCTCGCGGACGATGCCTCGCTGCACGTCGAGCCCGGCCCACTCGTCGGCGTCGTCCGCGTCGTAGACGAGGCAGAACGGCCCGGTGTACCCGTGCTCGAGGACGGTGGACACGCTGCGGCGGTAGTCCTCGGCGTCGATCGCCGCCCCGTGCCAGTGCGCCTTGGCGTGGCAGGTCTCGGCGAAGCGCGTCACGGCGGCCAGCTCGGCGTACTTGCCGGGGCCCGTCCAGTTCCCGAGGTCCACGAGCAGGCCCACGGCGTCGTCGAGGGGTTCCAGGACCGCGGTCACGTCGGCCGCGTCGGCGGTCACGTCGAACCAGTTCTCGGTGACGACGCGGACGGAGCCGGCCCGCGCGGCGATGCGGCCCAGGGCCTGCGAGCTGTCCCGCTGCGCGGTGTCCGTGCGGGTCTTCCCGGCGACGACCCGGGCGCGCCGGGCGCCGAGGACCTCGGCGTCGCGGACCCAGTCGGAGATCCACGCCTCGTGCCGGGGGCCCTCGTCGGGGTGGGTCAGGTCCCCGTCGTCGACGAGGAGCGCGTCGAGCGCGACGTCCGCCGTGGCGAGGGCGGCGCGCAGCTCCCCGAGGTACCCGGCGTCGCGGTGGGGCAGGTGGAAGTGGCACAGCTGCACCGTCCGGTACCCGCGCAGCCGCAGCTGCTCGGGCAGGTCGAGCAGGGGCAGGTGCTGCAACGTGCGGTCCAGCGACCAGGCGTGGACCGCGTCGGCCCGTCCGGTGGCGGGGATCGTCGGGGCGTCGTCGACCGTCATGACGACAGCCTCTCGCGCGGCTCGACCTCCGGCGTCCCCGCCCCCCGCTCAGACCCCCGCCACCCGCGCGGCCTCGAGCAGGACGCCGGCGGCGACCTGCAGGCCCTCGACGCGGCCGAGCGAGACGTCCTCGTGCTCGATGTTGCAGACCATGTCGGGGTCGACCTCGTGCAGGGCGCGCAGGAACTCCGCCCAGAACGCGACGTCGTGGCCCTTGCCGAGCGCGACGAAGTCCCACGCGGAGTCCTTCGGCCACTCGTTGACCCACTCGTCCCCGCCGAGGTTCGTGCGGTCCTCCGACGGATCGAGGCGGCGGAACCGGTTGTCCAGCACGCCGTAGACCGCGGCGGCCGGGTTGATCCGCACGTCCTTGGCCGCGGCGTGGAACACCAGCGGGCCGAGGTCACGGACGACGGCGACGGGGTCCATCTGCTGCCAGAACAGGTGCGAGGCGTCGAGTTCCACCCCGACGTGCGTGGCGCCGGTGCGTTCGACGAGTTCGCGCAGGTTCGCCGGGTTGAAGGCGACGTTCTGCGGGTGCAGTTCGAGGGCGACCTTGACGTCGTGGTCGCGGGCGAGGGCGTCGACCTCCGTCCAGAACGGCACGGCGACGGACCACTGGTGCTCGATGATGTCGAGGTCGCGGGAGTTCCACGCGTTGACGACCCAGGTCGGGTGGACCGCCGCGGCGTCGGCGCCGGGCAGGCCGGACATCGTGACGACGCGGTGCTGACCCAGGCGGTGGGCCAGCCGCACCGAGCGGCGGACGTCCTCGGCGTGCTTGTCGCCGATGACCGGGTTGGGGTGCAACGGGTTGCCGTTGCAGTTGAGGCCGGCGACCGAGACGCCCGTTCCCTCGAAGATCCCCAGGAAGTCGTCGCGGGCGGTGTCGCTGACGAGGATGTCGTCGAAGGTCGGGATGTGCACCGGCGGCAGGAAGCCCCCGGAGTTCAGTTCGATGCCGGTCAGTCCCAGGCCGGCGACGACCTCCAGGGCCTGCGGCAGGGGGCGGTCGTGCAGGATCGCGTTGTAGACGCCGAGCTTCATCGCTGTCTCCGGGTTCGTGGTGGCAGGGGTCAGGCGGGGGACAGGCGGGGTCAGTCGACGGGGACGGTCTCGCCCGTGCCGGCCGCGGCCCGGGTGACCGCGTCCAGCACGCGGAGGTTGTGCAGGCCGTGGGTCATCGGCGGCACCACGGGGAGGTCCCCGATCGGGGTGCCGACCCCGCCGGCGACCTCGTTGAGGAACGCGCGGCACTGGAAGGTGAAGAAGTCGCTCTGGCCGTGCCCGACGCTGGGGAAGTCCATCGGCAGACCACCGGCGACGTAGGGGTGCCCGGGACCCACGAGGACCTGCCGGTAGCCGTTGACGACGTCCGGCGCCGTCGCGTCGGCGATGGTGAACTCTCCCGTGCGGTTGAGGTCGAAGGCGCCCGCGCCGTTCTCGGTGAAGATCTCGAAGCCGAGGCCGTTGGGCAGGCCGTGCGCGATGCGCGACACCGAGAAGGTACCCGTCGCGCCGCCGGCGAAGGTGGCGGTGAAGGTCACCAGGTCCTCGTTCTCGACGTCCTCGAACTCGGTGCCGACCTCGGCCAGGGCGTGCCCGACGACCGCGCCGACCGGCTTCGGCCGGCGCGTGGTGACCTGGGAGAAGACGGTGCCGCGCACCGACTCCAGCGGCCCGCAGAAGAACTCGCCGAGGTCCACGAGGTGGCTGCCGATGTCGGCCAGCGCCCCGGAGCCCAGCCCGCCCTGGTAGCGCCAGCTGATCGGCGCGTTCGGGTTGGCGGCGTAGTCGCACCAGTAGCGGCCGTTGAAGTGCCGGACCGCGCCGAGGTGACCGTTCAGCACCTGTTCGCGCAGACCGTTGACCGCGGGAGAGCGGCGGAAGGTGAAACCGACGGCGGCGACCTGCCCGGGGTGCTGCGCGGCCGCGGCGACCATCGCCTCGGCGTCGGCGACCGAGGGGGCCAGCGGCTTCTCGCACAGGACGTGCTTGCCGGCGGCCAGCAGGCCCTCGACGATCTCGCGGTGCAGGTGGTTGGCGACGACCACGCTGACGGCGTCGACGTCGTCGGCCTCGGCGACGGCCTGCCAGGACGTCTCGGCCCGCTCGTAGCCGTAGCGGACCGCGGCCGCCTCGGCGAAGGGGGCGTGCGCGTCGGCCACGGCGACGAGTCGGACGGCCGGCAGGCCCTCGCCGTAGGGGCCGCCGGTGAGGGTGGAGGCGGCGCGGTAGCCGGCGAGGTGGGCGCGGCCGGCCATGCCGGCACCGATGACGGCGACGCCGAGGGGACGCGAGCTGGGGGAGGACATGAGGGCCTTCCGGGAGGGCGGCGGCACGCACCGTCGTCGGTGCGCGGTCGGCTTTCAAACCGGTTTGAACGACGTCGACTAGAATCGGTTCGACACGTTCCGGTGTCAAGCCGTCGCAGGAGGAACCCGTGCCGCAGGGCCCGACCGGCCGCCCGACCATCACCGACGTGGCCGCCCGGGCCGGCATCTCCAAGGGGATGGTCTCGCTGGCGCTGCGGGGAGCCCCCGGCCCGAGCGCCGAGACGACGGCGCGTGTGCTGCGGGCCGCCGAAGAGCTCGGCTACCGCCCGAACCGGGCGGCCAGTTCGCTCGCCCTGCGCCGCACGCGCCTGCTGGGGGTGACGATGACCGTCCGCAACGCCTTCCACGCCGAACTCGTCGAGGAGCTGCAGTCCGCGGCCGAGGACGCCGGGTACGAACTCGTCCTCGCGCCGGTGACGCGGACCCGGGGGGAGCGGGTGGCGGTCGAGACGCTCCTGGACTCCCGGTGCGAGGCGCTGCTGCTGCTCGGCCCCGAGGTCGGGGCGGGAGAGCTGCGGGACTGGGACGCCCGTGTGCCCACGGTCGTCCTGGGGCGCCGCTCCCGCAGCGGACCGGGGGCCGGGCCGGACGTCGTGCGCGCCTCCGACGAACGGGGGTTGCGACTCGTCGTCGAGCACCTCGTGGCGCTCGGCCACCGCGACCTCGTCCACGTCTCCGGGGGGTCCGGCGACATCGCGGCCGACCGCCGCGCCGGTTTCGAGGCCGCGGCGGCGGAGTTCGGGGTGCGGGCCCGCACCCTCGAGGCGGGGTTCGACGAGGAGGCCGGGGTCCGGGCCGCGCACCGGCTGCTGGCGGAGGGGATGTCCGCCACGGCGGTCGTGGCCGCGAACGACCGGGTCGCCCTCGGTGTCCTCGATGTCCTCGCGCGGGCAGGAGTGTCCGTGCCGCAGCAGGTCTCGGTGACCGGCTACGACGACAGCCCTCTCGCCCGGCTCGGGCACGTGCAGCTCACGTCGGTCGGTCAGGACCCGGGCGGCCAGGCGCGCGAGGCCGTCGGCCTCGCCGTCGAGCGGCTCGAGGGGGCCGACCGTGGTGACCACCGTGACGTGGTGGTGGAACCCCGCCTCGTCGTGCGTGGGACGACGGATGCACCGAGAGGTCCTGGCATGTCACAATGACAGGACAAACTCCGAGGAGGTTCCCGTGCCCCTGCTCCGCTTCGACGTCGTCGCCGGCCGGTCCCCGGCGGAACTGACCGCTCTGCTCGACGCCGCCCACGCGGCCGTCGTGGAGGCGTTCGAGGTCCCCCACGGGGACCGGTACCAGGTCGTGCACCAGCACCCCGCGGGTGAGCTCGTCGTCCACGACACCGGACTCGGCATCGTCCGGACCGACGGTGTCGTCCTGCTGCAGGTGACGAGCCGCGCCCGCCCGCAGGAGCAGAAGGTCGCGTTCCACCGGCTGCTCGTGCGCAACCTCGAGGCCGTGGGTACGGCCGGCAGCGACGTCGTGGTGTCGATCGTGGAGAACGGGGACGCGGACTGGTCCTTCGGTCACGGCCGCGCCCAGTTCCTCACCGGGGAGCTCTAGTCCCCAGGACGGCCAGCGCCTCCGCGTGCGAGGCGGCGTAGGCGATCGGCGCGCCCTGCGCCTCGGACGAGCGCTGCATCTGCATCGCGACGAGGGGGTTGTCCAGGACGATGACCGCGAACGTCATCCGCTGGGCGACGGCCTCGGCCATCGTGCTCTCGATGAGCCGCTGCACCTCCGGCGTCGTCGGGCCCAGCTCGCTCATCGTGCAGACGACGGTCCAGCCGGGGCGGTTCTCGCGGATGGCGGCGATGAGCTCGGCGGCGTACGCCCGGGCGAGCTCGACGTCCCAGAGGCCGACCATCGTCATCTCGAGGCGGTTGCCCGCACGGTCCCAGGCGATCCGGTAGCTGCCGGGTTCCTCGACGGCGGCGGGCAGCGTCAGGTCCAGCACCGTGGTCTGCAGGCGGCCCACGAGCCGCTTCACCTCCGAGACCGCCAGGTGGCTGCGCGAGGCGGCCGTCGAGGTCGCCGCGGCGCGCTCGTGGACGACGGCCACCGAGGACGCGATCGACTCGGCCTGGCGGGCCACCTCGGACGTGGAGGCGTTGAGGTCGTGCGTGGTGACGTTCTGCTCCTCCACCGCCGAGGCGATGGTGTGCTGGTACTCGCTGATGGAGTCGATGAGGCCGCGCACGACGCGGATGGCCTCGATCGCCGAGGCCGTGTCGCCCTGGATCTGCGCCACGGTCGCGCCGATCTCCTCGGTCGCGCGGGCCGTCTGCTGCGCGAGCTCCTTGACCTCGCCGGCCACGACGGCGAACCCCTTGCCGGTCTCGCCGGCGCGGGCGGCCTCGATGGTGGCGTTGAGGGCCAGCAGGTTGGTCTGGTCGGCGATGGCGGTGATCGTCTTGACGACGTCCCCGACGCGGGCGCTGGACTCCTCCAGCGCCGAGATCGTCGTCTCCGCCGAGGTCACGGCCTGCACGCCGTGGCCGGCGGTCTCGACGGCCTGGTTGGCGCTGCGGGAGATCTCCGCGATGGCGGCCTGCATCTGCTCACCGGCCGCGGCCATCGTCGAGACCTTCGCCGACACCTCGTCGCTGGCGGCGGCGATGCGGGCCGCGGAGTCGGTCGTGTCCCGGGCGCCGTCGGCGATGGTCCGTCCCGCGACGTCCATCTCCGAGCCCGCGATGCCCAGCAGGTCGACCGACCCGGTGAGCGGACGGAGCCGCTCACCGAGGGCTGCGAGCGCCGCCCGCAGTTCGGGGTCCGCCCCCGCCGACCCGGTGAGGTCACCGGACCGCAGGCGGGCCGCGTCCCGGCGGGCGGCGTCCTGCGCCTCGCGCTCGTACCGGCCGGCGCGCGCCCCGAGCGCCGCCGTCCCGCCCGCCGCGAGGGCGGCCAGGGCGGCGGTGGCCAGACCCGGCAGGTCGGTCGCCGCGGCCGCCGCGACGGCCAGGCAGCCGGACGCTCCGGCGATCGTGACGGGGAGCACTCGGGACACGGGGGACCTTCCGCAGGGGTGGGGATGAGACGTTCAACCGTCCTCATCGGCAGGGTCCGTGTGCCGTAAAAGCCCCGTCGGGCTCCGCGTGTGCCACGCTGTCCGGGACAACTGAACACTCGGCCGCTCCGCCCCGGCGGGAGAGCCCCGCCGTCCGCGGCGGGCACCGAAGGAGCAACCACCCCGGAACCTCTCAGGTCCACGTACCGCCACGGGCAGGCCGCTCTGGAAAGCAGGACCGCTCCGGTCCTCACCGACGGGGAAAGCCGTTGACGCGCAATGCGTCACGGTGAAGCTCTCAGGTTCCACGACAGAGGGGGTCAGCTCGGCCGCGACGCGCGGTCGTGACGAGAGGAGCCCCGTGAGCACCAGCACCACCCCGGTCACCACCCCCGCCGCGAGCCCGCTGGCGCAGGCCCACGCCGATCTGGGCGCGTCGTTCACCGACTTCGCCGGCTGGTCGATGCCGCTGCGCTACGCCTCCGACCTCGCCGAGCACAAGGCCGTGCGCACGAGCGCCGGGCTCTTCGACCTCTCGCACATGGGCGAGATCCGTGTCACCGGTCCCGAGGCCGGCCGCGCCCTGGACGCCGCCCTCGTCGGCCGGCCCTCGACGATGGCCGTCGGCCGGGCCGCCTACGGGATGGTCGTGGACCACGAGGGCGGGATCGTGGACGACCTCGTCACCTACCGCCTGGGCGAGGAGGAGTTCCTCGTCGTGGCCAACGCCGCGAACGTCGAACCCGTCGTCGTCGCCCTGGCCGACCGCGCCCGGCCGTTCGACGCCCACGTCGCCGACGAGACGGCCCGCTGGGGCCTGGTCGCCGTGCAGGGTCCCGCGTCCGTCGCGATCGTCGGTCCGCTGCTGGACCCCGCGCCCGGGGTGGACCTCGCGACGCTGCGGTACTACCGCTCGGTGACCGCGGTGCTGGCCGGGGTCGAGGTCCTGCTGGCCCGCACCGGGTACACCGGTGAGGACGGGTTCGAGGTGTTCGTGCCTGTCGAGCGCACGCGCGAGGTGTGGGACGCCCTGCTCGCCGCGACCCGCGAGCACGGCGGGGTCCCTGCGGGCCTGGCCTGCCGCGACACCCTCCGCCTCGAGGCCGGGATGCCCCTGTACGGGCACGAGCTGAGCCAGGACGTGACTCCCTTCGCCGCCGGGCTGGGCCGCGTCGTCGTCCTGGACAAGGAGCCCGGCGCCGTCGGGCTCGAGGCCCTGCAGCGCCTGGCGCAGGAACCGCCCGCCCGCGTCCTCGTGGGTCTGCGCGGTGAGGGTCGCCGGGCCCCGCGCGCCGGGTACGCCGTCGTGGCCGGGGGCCAGGCCGTGGGGGAGGTCACGAGCGGGGCGCTCTCGCCGACCCTCGGCCACCCCGTCGCGATGGCGTACGTGGACGCGGCGCTGGCGGAGCCGGGGACACGCCTCGGCGTGGACGTGCGTGGGACCGAGCTGCCGGTCGAGGTCGTCGCCCTGCCCTTCTACCGCCGGGAGCGCTGACCCGTGAGCACTCCGCTGTCCGTCTTCGACATGTTCTCGATCGGCATCGGTCCGTCGAGCTCGCACACCGTCGGCCCGATGCGGGCGGCGCTCGCCTTCGCCGAGGACGTGCAGGCCGCCGGGGACCTGGGTCGCGTGGCCTCGGTGACCGTGGACCTGCACGGGTCCCTGGGCGCCACCGGCCGCGGGCACGGCAGCGACCGGGCCGTCGTCCTGGGCCTGCTGGGCGAGCGCCCCGAACTCGTCGACCCCGACGCCGTCGAGGCGCGGCTGGCCGCGGTCGCCCGGGAGCGTGAACTCCCGCTGCTGGGTGCCCACCGCGTGGCCTTCGACCCGGACGCCGACGTCCGGCTCCTGGTGCAGTCGCTGCCCGCCCACCCCAACGGGATGGTGTTCACCGCGCGCGACGCCGCCGGTGACGTCGTCGCCGAGCGGACGTCGTACTCCGTCGGCGGGGGTTTCGTCCGGAACCACCCGCTCGAACCCGACGCCCCCGTGGTGGGGACGGGGGCGGGGTTGCCGCACGCGTTCCGCACCGGTGCCGAACTCCTCGAGCACTGCCGCAGCACCGGGCTCGGCGTCGCGGACCTGGTGCGGCGCAACGAGGAGAGCCTGCGTCCGGCCGCCGAGGTGGACGCCGGCCTGCTGCGCATCTTCGCGGCGATGGCGGCCTGCGTGGACCACGGCCTCGTCACCGACGGCGTCCTGCCCGGCGGGCTCGGCGTCCGCCGCCGCGCGCCGCGCCTGCACGCCCAGCTGCTCGCCGAGGAGGGGAACTCCTCCGACGACGCCCTGCACGCGATGGACTGGGTGAGCCTGTTCGCCCTGGCCGTCAACGAGGAGAACGCCGCGGGCGGCCGCGTCGTGACGGCCCCGACGAACGGGGCCGCGGGCATCGTCCCGGCCGTCCTGCACTTCTACCGCCGCTTCGTGCCGGGCGCGGACGACGCCGGGACCGTGCGGTTCCTGCTCGCCGCCGGCGGCATCGGGATCGTCCTGAAGGAGACCGGGTCGATCTCCGGGGCCGAGGTCGGCTGCCAGGGGGAGGTCGGATCGGCCAGCGCGATGGCCGCCGCCGGCCTCGCGGCCGTCCTGGGCGGAACGCCCGAACAGGTCGAGAACGCGGCCGAGATCGCGGTCGAGCACCACCTCGGCCTCACGTGCGACCCCGTCGGCGGGCTCGTCCAGATCCCCTGCATCGAACGCAACGCGGTCGGCGCGACCACGGCGATCCACGCGGCCCGCACCGCCATGCGCGGCGACGGCAGCCACGTCGTGAGCCTCGACACCGCGATCGCGACGATGCGGCAGACGGGCGCGCACATGCGCTCGGAGTACAAGGAGACCTCGCTCGGCGGACTCGCCCTGACGGTCGTCGGGCGGGGAGCCCGGCCCGTGACCGTGGGGGTCAACGTCCCCGAGTGCTGACCCCGCACCTCCTCGCCAGACGCCTCGACGGCGCGCGGCGAGGAGAGCACAGGTCCGCGGCGTCCTCGACCACGGTGGGCAGGACGTTCGACGGCTCGCCGCCGAGGCGGTCCGACAAGTCGCAGGTATGCCGTACGACCGGCCCGCCCGGCACCGACGGCCGAACGGTTCCTGCTGCGCCGCAGGGCCTGCGGCGTCGATCAGGCGGTCTTCTCCAGGTAGTCGCGCTGCAGGATGCCCATGCGGAAGGCGTTGCGGTAGCGACCGGCGGCGAAGAACTCCTCCCGCAGCGTCCCCTCCACGGCGAACCCGTTCTTCTCGTAGACGTGGATCGCCCCGGCGTTCTCCACGTCGACGATGAGGTACACCTTGTGCAGGTTGAGGGTCGCGAAGGCGTAGCGCAGCGCGAGGTCCGTGGCGGTCGACGCGTAGCCCTTCCCCTGGTGGTCGGGCGCCACGATGATCTGGAACTCCGCGGTGAGGTGCACCGGCTCGATCTCGACGAGTTCGACGATCCCCACCTGCACCCGGTCCGCGCCCCCAGTCTCGACGACGAACCTGCGTTCGCGGTTGTCGTGGATGTGGCGGTCGTAGATGTCCGTGAGTTCGGCCAGCGACTCGAAGGGTTCGTCGAACCAGTAGGTCATGACCGACGAGTCGTTGTTCAGCCGGTGCACGAAGCGCAGGTCGTCGCGCTCCAGGGCGCGGAGTTCCACGGTCATCTCAACACTCCATCGCCGGGGGCGTGACGGCGCCGATCCTAGCGACGGGGTTCCGCGGTCCACCGATCTGGACCTCCCCGTCGAGCGGGGAGGTCGACGACCGGTGCAGGAGTTCTCGTGACCACCCGCCGGCGTGGACGACCGCCGGGGTCACCGTCCCCGAGTGCTGACCCGCACCTCCTCGACGAACGCCTCGACGGCCCGCCGGACCGGCCGGTCCGGGGTGGCGCGTCGCGTCGCGAGGGCGAGCGACCACGGCGGCGGCGGTTCCTCCAGGGCCAGTTCGCGCACTCCCGGCGGCACCGGCACGGTCCCGGGGACGAAGGCCATCCCGAGACCGGCGGCGACGTAGGCGGGGAACGTCGAGACGTCCGGGACCTCCACGGCCACGGTCCGCCGCGCGCCGACCCGGTCGAACGCGGCGTCGACGAGCAGCCGGTTGCCGAACCCCGGCGGCCCGTCGACCCACCGCTCCCCGGCGAGGTCGGCGAGCGCTACCTGCCGGGCCGACGGTGCCGGGTGGGCGGCGGGGACGAGGAGCCGGAACGGGGTCCGGACCAGTGGCCGCAGCTCGACGCTGCCCGGCGGCCGGAACGGCCAGGACAGGAACGCGACGTCGAGCTCGCCCTCGACCAGCGCGCGCAGCAACCCGCGGGACCCGTCCGCCACGACGCGCATGGACACCGACACCCGCGGGTGGGCGGTGGTGAAGGCGCTCAGCAGCGAGGGCAGGTCGACGGGGTGCATCGTCGTGACGACGCCGACGGTCAGCGGCCCGGCGGGTCCCGCGTCCGCCTCGCGGACCGCGGTCCGCGCCTCGGCCGCCCCCGCGAGCAGCCGCCGCGCCTCCGGCAGCAGCGCCCGGCCGGCATCTGTGAGGACGGCCCGCCGCGACGTCCGGGTGAAGAGCGCGACGCCGAGGTCGTCCTCCAGACCGCGCACGACGGTGCTGACCGTCGACTGGGCCGAACCCAGCCGGCGGGCGGCCGCGCTGATCGTCCCGGTCTCGACGACCGCGAGGAACGTCTCCAGCTGTCCGAGTTCCACCTGGCCTCCCATCGCTCAGCCCGATGGATGCTCCCACCGCCCACCGATGGACCGGAAGGTCGAATCCCGCCCCACGTTGCAGCCCTCGTGACCACGACCAGCACCGACCGCCCCCGGACCGGCAGGACGACCCCCGCGACCCGCCGTCACCGGGTGGGCTTCGTCCTCGTCGCCGCCGCCTTCGCGACGGCCATGGCCTTCGCCACCGTGCCCACCCCGCTGTGGGCCCTGTACCGCGAGCGCGACGGGCTGCCGACCGTGGTGGTGACCGTCGCCTTCGCCGTCTACGCGGCCGGGGTGGCCCTCAGCCTGTTCACCGTCGGGCACCTGTCGGACCACCTGGGCCGGCGTCGGATCCTCGTCCCGGCGCTCGCCCTCGAGGCCGTGGCGGCCCTGCTGCTGGTCCTCACCCCCGACGTCGTCGTCCTCGTCGTGGCCCGCGTCCTCACCGGTCTCGCGGTCGGCGCCGTGACCCCGACGGCGACGGCCTGGCTCGCCGAGCTGCACGGCCGGACGCCCTCGACCCGGCCCGGGACGGCCGCCGTCGTCGCGACCGCCGCCAACCTCGGCGGCCTCGGGCTCGGGTCACTGCTCGCGGGGTTCCTCGTCGGGCACCTCGGCGACCCGCTGCGCGTCCCGCACGTGCTCTTCCTGGCCCTGCTGGTCGTCCTGGCCCTCGCGGTGCGGACCGTCCCCGAGACCGTCGCCCCCGAGACCCGGGCGGAGCACCGGCCCTACCGGGTGCAGCGCGTCGCCGTGCCGCGCCAGGCCCGCGGCCGCTACCTCGCCGCCGCGCTCGCCTCCTTCGGGTTGTTCGCGGTCCTGGGCCTCTTCAGCTCCCTGGCGCCCTCGGTCCTGTCCACGCTCGGCCACGCCGGCGCCGTCCCCGGCGGGGCGACCGCCTTCGCGGTCTTCGGGGCCGCCGCGCTGAGCCAGGTGCTGCTCACCCGGCTGCACCCCGACCACCAGCTGCGGCTCGGGCTCGTCCTGACGTCGGCCGGGGTGCTCGTCCTGGGCGCGGGGGTCCTCGCGGCCTCCGTCGTGCTCTTCGTCGGCGGTGGGGTCGTCGCCGGTGCCGGGGTCGGCGCGCTGCTCAAGGGCGCCCTCGCGACGGCCGTCGCCCTGGCCCCCGACGGAGCCCGCGGGGAGGCCACGGCCGGGGTGTTCCTCGCCGGCTACCTCGGCATGGCCGTGCCGGCGCTCGCCGTCGGGGTCAGCTCGAGCGCCGGGGTCGCCTTCGCCGTCTCGGTGCCGGTCCTGGCGGGGGTGGTCCTGCTCCTGCTCGCCGCGGTGGCGCTCGCGCTGCGCACGACGGGGCGGGTGCGAGCATGAGCCGGTGCCACCGCGTCGACGTACCGATCCCACCGAGGGCCTCGCCGCCGTCCGCGCGGTGACGGCGGTCCTGGCCGAGGGCGGCAAGCCGGCCCGGCCCGCGCTCGCGACCGCCGTCCGGTACTGCCTGGAGGAGCTCGCCGCCCGCTACCCCGGCGGCAGCGTCGAGGTGCGGGTGCCCCCGTTCGCGGCCGTCCAGGTCATCGCCGGACCTCGGCACACCCGCGGCACCCCGCCCGCCGTCGTCGAAATGGACGGGCCCACGTGGATCGCCCTGGCCACCGGGAGCCTGGCGTTCGACGACGCCCGCGCGGCCGGCCGGGTGCAGGCCAGCGGCCAGCGGACGGACCTGGGGGAGCTGCTGCCCCTCGTGCCGCCGGTGCCCCTCTGAGCCCGTAGCGTTCTCCCCGTGAGCGAACCCGCCCAGGACCCGGCCCCCGAGGCTCCCGAACGCGAGGAGGAGCGCGAGGGGACGGCGTTCGTGCAGGTCACGCGCCGTCGCGCCCCCCGCTTCCGGGCCTTCGCCCTGACGGGTCTGCTCCTCGCCTTCGTCGTCTCGGGGGCGATCGCGATCAGCACCCCGCCCTCGGACGGGTACTCCCAGCAGGCCCTCTTCGGGTACCTGTTCTGCTCGCTCGGGCTCGTCCTGGTCCTGCTGGGAGCCCTCGTCGCGGTCCTCGCCGACCGGCGCACCGGGACCCGGGCGCAACCCCGTCGGCGGAGCCGCAAGCGCTCCGGGGTGTGACACACTCGAGCCGTGGCCCGCGGTGACGGACGTCTGAACCACGACCTGCTCCCCGGCGAGAAGGGCCCCCAGGACGCGTGCGGCGTCTTCGGGGTCTGGGCGCCGGGTGAGGAAGTCTCCAAGCTCACCTTCTACGGCCTCTACGCCCTGCAGCACCGGGGGCAGGAGGCGGCCGGCATCGCCGTGAGCAACGGCGAGCAGATCCTCGTCTTCAAGGACACCGGGCTGGTGTCCCAAGTCTTCGACGAGTCGGCGCTGGAGTCCCTGCAGGGGCACATCGCCGTCGGTCACGCCCGCTACTCCACGACCGGTGGCGGCGGCTGGCAGAACGCCCAGCCCACGCTCGGCGACACCGCCGGCGGCACGGTGGCGCTCGCCCACAACGGCAACCTGACGAACCAGTTCGCGCTGCGCGACATGCTGGCCGAGCGCTACCCCAGCGCCCCGCAGCCGCCGCTGCGCGGTCGTCCCTCGCCCAGCGAGATCGCCCGCGGGAACACGACCGACACCGCGATCCTCACGGCGCTGTTCGCCGGCGACCCCGACCACACGCTCGAGGCGACGGCCGCCGAGGTGCTCCCGCACGTGCAGGGCGCGTTCTCCCTCGTCTTCATGGACGAGCACACGCTCTACGCCGCGCGCGACCCGCAGGGCATCCGACCGCTCGTCCTCGGCCGCCTCGACCGCGGCTGGGTCGTGGCGTCGGAGACCCCCGCGCTCGACATCTGCGGCGCGAGCTTCGTCCGCGAGATCGAGCCCGGCGAGCTCATCGCGATCGACGCGGACGGACTGCGCAGCACCCGGTTCGCCGAGGCCAAGCCCAAGGGCTGCGTCTTCGAGTACGTCTACCTCGCCCGCCCGGACACCTCCATCAACGGCAAGGTCGTCCAGGAGTCGCGCGTGGAGATGGGCCGGGTCCTGGCCCGCGAGCACCCCGTGGACGCGGACCTCGTCATCCCGACCCCGGAGTCGGGGACGCCCGCGGCCATCGGCTACGCCGAGGAGTCCGGCATCCCCTACGGCCAGGGCATGGTCAAGAACTCCTACGTGGGCCGGACGTTCATCCAGCCCAGCCAGACCATCCGCCAGCTCGGCATCCGGCTCAAGCTCAACCCGCTCAAGCACGTCGTCGCCGGCAAGCGGCTCGTCGTCGTCGACGACTCGATCGTGCGCGGCAACACCCAGCGGGCCCTCATCCGGATGCTGCGCGAGGCCGGGGCGGCCGAGATCCACGTGCGGATCTCCTCGCCGCCGGTGAAGTGGCCGTGCTTCTACGGCATCGACTTCGCCACCCGCGCCGAACTCATCGCCAACGGCCTGACCGTCGAGGACATCGCGCAGAGCATCGGTGCGGACTCCCTCGGCTACATCTCCGCCGAGGGCATGATCGCGGCGACCGAGCAGCCGACCGAACGGCTGTGCTCGGCGTGCTTCACGGGGGAGTACCCCGTGCCGCTCAACGACCTCGACCGGCTCGGCGAGCGCTCGATGGACAAGCCGCGCATCCCCATCACCCCCGTCACCCGGCACCAGCACGACACCCCCGAGGGAGCTCAGCAGTGAGTGGAACGACCTACGCCTCCGCGGGCGTCGACGTCGTCGCGGGCGACCGCGCCGTCGAGCTCATGAAGGCGTCCGTCGCCCGCACGCAGGGCCCGGAGGTGGTCGGCGGGTTCGGCGGCTTCGCCGGGCTCTACGACGTGTCCGTGCTGAAGGACTACCGCCGGCCGCTGCTCGCCACGAGCACCGACGGCGTCGGGACGAAGGTGGCCGTCGCCCAGGCCGTGGACGTGCACGACACCATCGGCGCCGACCTCGTCGGGATGGTCGTCGACGACATCGTGGTCTGCGGGGCCACCCCGCTGTTCATGACGGACTACATCGCCTGCGGTCGCGTCGTGCCCGAGCGCATGGCCGCGATCGTCGCGGGCATCGCCCGTGCGTGCGAGGAGGCCGGGGTCGCCCTCGTGGGCGGTGAGACCGCCGAGCACCCGGGGCTGCTGGGCGCCGAGGAGTACGACGTCGCCGGTGCCGTGACCGGTGTCGTCGAGGCCGACGAGCTGCTGGGGCCCGAGAAGGTCCGCGCCGGGGACGTCCTCGTCGCGATGGCCTCGTCCGGTCTGCACTCCAACGGGTACTCGCTCGTCCGCCGCGTCGTCGCCGACGCCGGCTGGGTCTACGACCGGCACGTGGAGGAGTTCGGCCGCACGCTCGGCGAGGAGCTGCTCGTCCCGACCCGCATCTACGCCCGGCCCGCGCTCGCGACGCTGGCGACCGGTGGGGTGCACGCCATGAGCCACGTCACCGGCGGTGGTCTGGCCGCGAACCTGGCGCGCTGCCTGCCCGCCGACGTGACCGCCGAGGTCGACCGTTCGACGTGGACGCCGGGCGCGGTGTTCTCCGTGGTGCGGGACCTCGGGCAGGTGCCGGCCGACGACCTCGAGCGCACCCTGAACCTCGGGGTGGGGATGATCGCGGTGGTGGCGGCCGATCAGGCGCAGGCCGTCGTGGACACCGTCGAGCAGGCGGGGATCCCGGCGTGGGTCTGCGGTGAGGTCCGGCAGCGGACCGAAGAGGACGGCGTGAGCAACGGCAAGGGGATCGCAGGAGGCGTGGCGCTCCTCCGGGGGACTCACCAGGGCTGGTGAGACCGGGGGAACGCCACGCCTCGTGCGGGTAGGCCGCGAGCTACTGCGCGGACCGGTCGTGCGCGCGTCGGGTCAAGCCCGGCGCTTGGACGTCCAGTCGTCGTAGTCGTCCGTGGCGGTGTACTTCGACCAGTCCTCGGGGTTGTCGTCCGAGTCGTCGTCTTCCACGTCAGACTCCGGCGCCTCGGGGGCGGCAGGCCGCCCCGTCTGGCGGTACGGGTCGGGCCCGTGAAGCTCACGTTGCAGAGCGTTGTAGTCGGTGTCGGGGCTGAAGTACTTCAGCTCCCGAGCGACCTTCGTCTGCTTGGCCTTCTGACGGCCGCGCCCCATGGCGTCGACCCCCTCGCGCGTCGGCCGGGGCAGTCAGTGCTGACCCCGGAGCAGCTGTCATCTCTCCGTGCCCCCAACGGTACATGTTCTGCAGACGTTCCGGCATCCCGGTCGCGACGTGGCACCCCGGACGGCCCACGGGGGTCGTCCAGCGGAGTTCCGCCATGGTGTTGGGTGGGCCCATGACCAGCGCTGGTGCAGGTGTGAACGCGGGTGTCGTCGCCGGGATCGACTCCTCGACCCAGTCGTGCAAGGTCGTCGTCCGCGACGCGGCGACGGGGGAGCTGCTGCGGTCCGGCCGCGCCTCCCACCCCGACGGGACCGAGGTGGACCCGGCGCACTGGTGGCGCGCCCTGGAGGAGGCCGTGGCGGACGCCGGCGGCCTCGACGACGTCGACGCCCTCGCGGTCGGGGCCCAGCAGCACGGCGCCGTCCTGCTCGACGAGGCCGGGGAGGTCGTCCGCCCGGCGCTGCTCTGGAACGACGGCCGGTCCGCCGCCGCGGCCGAGGCGCTCACCGCCGAGCTGGGCGGGCCGGGGGCCTGGGCCGAGCAGGTCGGCAGCGTCCTCGTCGCGTCGCTGACCATCACCAAGCTGCGCTGGATCGCCGAGCACGAGCCGGACGCGGTCGCCCGCACCGCCGCCGTCTGCCTGCCGCACGACTGGCTGACCCACCGGCTCGCCGGCGGCGGTTCCGCGCGCCTGGTGACCGACCGCGGTGACGCGAGCGGGACGGGCTACTTCGCCCCCGCCGACGGCACCTACCGGACCGACCTGCTGGAGCGCGCGTTCGGCGCCGTCCCGTCGCTGCCGGACCTCCTCGGCCCCGCGGAGGTCGCCGGGCAGAGCGCTTCGGCCCTGTCCCGCGGCGCCCGCCTCGGCCCCGGGACGGGCGACAACATGGCCGCCGCGCTGGGCGTCGGTGCGCAGGTCGGTGACGTCGTCGTGTCCATCGGGACCTCCGGGGTCGTCAGCGTCGTCAGCGAGGTGCCCACGCACGACCCCAGCGGCCTCGTGGCGGGGTTCGCCGACGCCACGGGCCGTTACCTGCCGCTCGTCTGCACCCTCAACGCGGCGCGGGTCCTCGACGCCGCCGCGCGGATGCTCGGCGTCGACCACGCCGAGCTGTCCCGGCTGGCCCTGTCCGCGCCCGCGGGCAGCGGGGGCCTCGTCCTCGTGCCCTACCTGGAGGGTGAGCGCACCCCCGTGCGCCCGGACGCCACGGGTGCGCTGCACGGCCTCACGCTCGCGACCTCGACGCCCGCCCACCTCGCCCGGGCGACCGTGGAGGGGTTGCTGTGCGGGCTCGCGGACGGCCTGGACGCCCTCGAGGCGCAGGGCTGCACGATCGGCCGGGTCGTCCTGGTCGGCGGCGGCGCGCGGTCGGAGGCCGTGCGGGTCCTGGCGCCCGCGGTCCTGGGGCGTCCGGTCGTCGTGCCGGCCCCGGGGGAGTACGTCGCGGACGGTGCCGCCCGGCAGGCCGCGTGGGTCCTCGCCGGTGGCGACGCGCCCCCGGCGTGGACCCTCGGGCCGTCCGAGACGTTCGAGGCGGACCCGGTCGCGGGCGTCCGGGAGCGCTACGCCGAGGTCCGGGACCTCACCGCACGGCAGCTCTGAGCGTCACCGCGACGTGAGCCGGTCCCCGACCGCGGCGAGGGCGGCGGCCGCCGCGGTCGTCGTGAGCACGGCGGGCCAGGGGCCGGTCCGGCGCGACAGCGGGTGCGAGAGCCCGACGAGGCCGACCGTGCCGGCGGTGAGCGCGGCGGCCAGGACGGGCGACCCGGCGGCCCAGCGGGGGACGACGGCGCCGAGGCCGGCCACCAGGGCGATCCCGGCGAGCTTCCGGTTCCCCGTCGAGCGGCCGACGGCGTAGCCGCCGAGGACGGCGGGGGCGAGGACGACGGGGCTCGGGATCGCGGGCACGGCAGGAGGGTAGCCGCCGTCCCCGGGAACGACGTGGGAGAACGGCGAAGGGCCCCGGTGCTGTGCACCAGGGCCCTTCGGAAGCTGCTTCCAGGTGGCCAGGAGCGGGGTCGAACCGCTGACCTTCCGATTTTCAGTCGGACGCTCTACCAACTGAGCTACCTGGCCGTGCCGGGCCGGATGAACCGGCACGACGAGCGACCCCGACGGGACTCGAACCCGCGACCTCCGCCGTGACAGGGCGGCGCGCTAACCAACTGCGCTACGGGGCCTCAGAGAGGCCTTGCTGTACTGCTTGTCTTGCCGTCGTGCGCTTGCAGAGAAGACCTTACCCGATCCGCGCGGTGGTCGTGACCACCTCCCGGGCCGGGGGCCCGCTCGTACCCCCAACGGGATTCGAACCCGTGCTACCGCCTTGAAAGGGCGGCGTCCTAGGCCACTAAACGATGGGGGCGTGGCGCCCTGGCACTGCTGCCGGAGCCCGTCCAGCATAGGGGACGCGCCGGGGTGCTGCGTCACGCCGCCCGGTGGCCACCGGGCACCGACAGCCGGGGTGAGGTCAGGTGCGGCACCCGTCCGCGCGCGATCGAGTGGGTGACGGCGGCGGGGTCGGTGTGCAGCAGGTCCTGCACGGCCCGCTCCACCAGCCCGTGCGTGGCGGGGTGTCCGAACGAGGCGTCCGCCCCGAGGTCGTCCAGGACGGGCGCGATGGTCACCCCGTCGCCGAAGAGGTCGATGACGCGCGGGTCGACGTAGCTGCTGCGGCACACGCTCGGGGTGTTGCCCAGGTAGGCCGAGACCTCGGCGCAGGCCCGGGTGACGGCGCGCTTGCGGGCCGTCGGGGTGCCGGCGACGGGCAGCGACACCGCCAGGGCGACGGCGGCGAGCACCGTGGCGTGCCACGTCCGGAAGTCCTTGGCGCTGACGTCCGGTCCGATCGTCTCGTGCAGGAACCCGTTGACGTCCTCGGAGGTCACGTCGTGCCAGCGGCCGCGCTCCTTCCACACCAGGAGGTCCTCCCCGCCGCCACGACGGCGCTTGAGCGAGCGCACGACGTCGCGGACGGCGGGGTCGGCGATCACGGCCGTGCGGTCCTTGCCCGACTTCGCCACATACGAGAACACGAGTTCCTGGCCGCGCTGGTGGACGTGGTCGCGGCGCAGCGTCGCGAGGCCGTACGAGCCGTTCTCCTCGGCGTAGGAGTCCCCGCCCACCCGGAAGAACCCCAGGTCCAGCAGGCGGAAGGCGGCCGCCAGCACGCGCTCCCGGCTCAGGCCGTCGGTGGCCAGCAGGGCCGTGACGCGTTCGCGGGCCGCGGGCAGCCGCGCGGCGACCTCGAGCACGCGGTCGTGCTTGGCCCGGTCCTGCTCCAGCCGCCACTGCTCGTGGTAGCGGTACTGGCGCCGGCCCCGGTCGTCCGTGCCGACGGCCTGCAGGTGCCCGTTCGGGAACGGGCAGATCCACACGTCGGTGTACGCCGGGGGGATCGCCAGCGCGCTGATCCGGGCGATCACGTCCGGGTCGGCGATGCGTTCCCCGGCGGTGTCGAGGTACGACCAGCCCCTGCCCCGCCGCCGCCGGGAGAAACCGGGGGAGGACACCGAGACGCGGCGCAGGCGGGTCACACACCGATGGTGCAGAGTGGGGGGTCGACCCGCATCCGGTAGCTGGGAGGAACCGCCGTGGACCCCGTGCAGGCGTTGCGCCGCACCGCGTTCCTGCTCGAGAGGGAACAGGCCAGCAGTTTCCGGGTGGAGGCGTTCCGCAAGGCCGCTGCCGTCCTGCTCGCCCTGGAAACCCACGAGTTCGACACCCGCCTCGCGGCGGGCACGCTCACCGACCTCAAGGGGATCGGGAAGTCCTCGGCCGAGATCGTCGTCCAGGCCGCGCAGGGCCGGACGCCGGACCGGCTCGCGA